>JAZUBR010000018.1:0-49531 GCA_045638625.1 Candidatus Gastranaerophilaceae bacterium | reverse complement strand
TGTATGTAAATAAAAATCTTTTAGAAAGATGTTTTTTCTAAGCAAAAAAAAGAGACTCTATGTCTCTTGTAATTAAAAATGGTAAGTATAATTTTTTTTAGTTTAAGAAAAATCCTCCACTCTTAAACTCCATCTATATGTAATTAAGTAAAGTACCTGTTTCATAAACTTGAGACATTAGGCTCATACTTGCTTGATAAGCGTACATAGCATTATAGAGCTCAGTAGACATTTCTGAAATATCAATGTCTTTCAAGTTAGACATATAGTTTGTTAAATTTAGTTTTGTTCCATCATGAGAAGTTTTTGTCATTTCCATATTGTTATATGTAGATGAATACTTAGCTTGGACAGTAGTTATATCAGTTATATTATTGTCAAATTCATCTAGAAGAGCATAAAGTTCATCATTTGCAGCTGTAATTTCTGCATCAGTAGCGTTTTCGTTAGCTAAAACTTTAAGAGCGTTGATTGTGTCAATCATTGTACCTATGATGCCTTCACTTACACCATTAGCCTTATCATAGCTTCCGAAAGTTTTATCGCCAGTTGTATTAATAGCAACAAATTCACCTTCATCTGTTTGTACAAATCTTTGGTAAGGTCCATCTGAATCACTACCGTTATAAGTAACTGATGTTATATCTCCATTAGCATCTTTATTTATTGTAAAAGTTTGTGTTTTGACATTAGCTCCTGAAAATACATAATTACCGTTGAATTTTGTATTTCCAACTGAAACAAGTTCTTCTAAACCAACTTCTAATTCTGCAACCATTGATTTTATAGCTTCTTGATTATAAGCTCCGTTAGCAGCTTGTAATGCTAGAGGTTTATAATCTGTAGAAATTTTGTTAATAACATTACCTAATAAATCATCAAGTTCAGTTAATTCGTCTTGTGCTATACCTATATTTTCTAGGTATTTTTCTATATTATTCAAGCTTTTTTCTGTTTTTAAAACATTAACAGTAGCAACTGGATCATCAGATATTGATGTAAGTTTTGTATTAGCTGCTATTTTATTAATAATATCGCCATACGTTTGATAATTATTAGATAGTCCTCCTTGTAGGACTGCATAAATCATTTGAGAAGATATTCCATTAGATGTTGCCATAACTATGCTCCTAAGTATACTAATGTTTCAAGTAATGTGTTACATGTACCAAAAACTCTTGCTGCTGCAGAGTACGCTGTTTGGTACTTAATCATATCAACTAATTCGCTGTTCAAATCTACAGAGAATTCTGCTGTTCGTTGTAAATCTAAGTTATCTACAATACTACCTTGTGCTTCAATTTCACTATTTACATTGCTTAATGCAGTACCAACTTTACCCACAAGAGCTGCATAATAATCTTCGAAAGTTAGTCCACCAAGACCTGCTTGTGCTGCATCTCTAGTGTTTAACATATTAACAATGTTTCCATTGTTACCAACGGCATTTGCATCATAATCGTTTGGGTCTGCAAAATAAGCTGCTGCAATTAACCATTGACCGCCATCTGCTAAAAGTTTTTCATTAACAGTTAAGTTTGTTGCACTAATTGCTGTTCCGTCAGAAGATACAAACATATCTACATTTCTGTTAGCTGTTGATAATGTCCAATTTGTAGTATCTATACAATATGCTTTATCAGAGGTTTGAAGGGCATTGAATACATCTGCTATAACAACAGCTAATTCATCTAGTTTTCCTAAAATATAGTCAGCATCAACTTTCCCGTTGTTATCAGCACCTTTAACCATATAACCACCGAGTTTTCCAGTGGTAAACAAGTCATTTACGTTTCCAAACTCTCTACCGTCGTCTGTTTTGATTCCAACTACTGCTAATTGACCATCCCAAGTATCATAATCTATACCTTCTTTTGTACAATAGTCATTAGCTGTCATTAAAGTAAATTCAGCTTTTACTTCATTACCTTTTACTAAATCAATACCATTTAAGCTTAAATTTATAACTCCATTAGGAAGTTCTTCCATATCGAAGTCCATAAATTTAGCTATTTTATTAAGAATAGTATCTCTTGTATCAAGTAAGTTATTAGCAGGTAGTTTTCCTGTTTGAGTTCTTGCTAAAGAATCATTTACATCTGCTAATTCTTGGAATAAATCTCCTAGAGCTTTTACATCATCAGCAAAAGGAGATTCTTGTAATTTATCTGTGCTTATGCCGTCACCCATTTGAGAGTAGGCTTGGTTTTGTAATTCCTTTGCTGTTCCGTTAACTAAGTTTGTTAATGTTTTAGAAGCTTCTAAAAACGCTACTCTTGCAGTAGAATCTGTTGGATAATTATTTAAATCATCCAATGCAGAGAAGAATTGTTTTAAAGCTGCATCAATACCAGCACCTTTCAAATCATCAAAAAGGTTTGCAATATCACCAATATTATTAGCTTGTTGTTCAAGGTTAGCTAAGTCTCCGATAGCATTTCTATAAGCGTTATCTAAAAATGTATTTGTACTTCTGGTAACACTTGCAATTTGAACACCTGCTAGAGAATCTATTTGTCTATAAACACTGTTTCCAATAGATATTTCGTTTGTTTTTGTGGCAAGGTTAACAGTCTGTTTATGATAACCTTCTGTGTTCATATTGGCAACGTTATTTGAAACGACTGCGATTGCATTTTCGTTTACTTTTAATGTATTTGCGTTCATTCCTAATGCTGATATTAAGCTTGCCATTTTTTTATAAATCCTTTTATGCTTCTTGATTAATAGTGCTTACTGATAAATTTTTTAACCCTTTGCTTTTTGTCCCTTTTCTGTTGTAAATACTTCCTTGAGGTACAACAGCTTCTATTATGATTCCTAGTTTTTTATCAGTTATTGAAAGTCCGTTTTTTAATAGTTCAAAGTTTACAAATCGTTTGTTTTCTATTTCTTCTCTTAGTTTTTTGAATATTGCTTTATATTCTTGAAGTTTTTCTAAGTGAGGACTTTCTTCTGTTTCTGCAATTTTTATTACTTCCGAAAGTTTTTGTGTCCCTGGTTTAAGTTCATTAAATAGTTTTTTCCTAATAACATCTAATTTAGTAATTTTGTGATGTAGAGCCGTGAACCGGTTGTCCAACTCCTCCAGCTCCTGATGTTTGTTCTTGACCAAAACCTCTTTTTGCTCATCATAAGTCTTTCTCAACTCTTGATAGCAAATGAGTTCAGTTTCTAAATGGTCTAGAATTTTTCTTAACACGTTTTTCATAGCCTTCTGATTCCATTCTTAAGCTAAGTAATCCGCAATTACACTGCGTCCATATATTAATCCGTATCGAATGTCATCATCCGTGATGTTCGATTCGCCCGCTAATTCTGCGTATTTTCTTAGTTCCACTAAATCTAATTTTTGTAACATGTTATTGTTAGATTTAGTATTAATTCCCAAATTTTCTACAACCTCTGTTTGGCTAGAATCCTTTTTTGGTGCATATTTTGATATATTTAAGTTTGTTAAATTTTGTAAATTATTACTCTGTCTTACTGATGAAATCATCTTCTTTTTACTCCTTAGTCACTCACAAATTTTTCCATTTGGCTGTAGATTTGTTGTGCCATTCCTATACTTGTTCTTGGATTGTTGGAAATGTCACGACCCATTTCTTGGAAAATAAATGATTTGAATGTATCAACATAAGGTTGTTTTTCGTCAAAAATACCACCAGATTTATCTACAGTACTATCCATAATTGTAAGCATTTTAGTTACAAACATAGATTCGAATTCGTTGGCAACCTTTTTTAATTGTTCTTTTTGGCTACCTGCTGATTTAATCTGGTTGTAGATTTGTTGTTCACTATTGATTGTCTGTTTTGACATCATTTGAACAATTTCTTGATTTCCTGCTGCTGAAATATTCATATTCATTTTTATACTTACCTTACCTCTCCACCCCCGTGGATTTTTATTTTTTTATTAATTTATTCTGATTAAATAATAATCAATTCTGCTTGCAAGCTACCTGATTTCTTAAGTGCTTGTAATATTGAAATCAAGTCTATTGGTGCAACTCCGATAGAATTTAATGCTCTTACTAAGTCGTTTAAATTGCTGTTAGCAGGCATTGATATTAAGCTTGCGTTTGTTTTGTTTATACTAACTTCAGCATTTTCAAACCCTACAGTCTCTCCATTAGAGAAAGGTAGTGGTTGAGAAACTTCTGGTGAAGTTGTTACTGTTACAGTGATATTACCGTGTGCTACAGCTGCAGGAAGAAGTTTTACATCACTTCCTATTACAACTGTTCCTGTGCGTTCGTTTACAACAACTTTTGCACGTTCCAAAGTAGGACTTACTTCCAAGTTTTCTAAGATAGATACAAAAGTTACTCTATCATTCAAGAATTTTTCAGGAATTTGAACTTGTACAGAGCTACCGTCGATAGCTTTTGCAGGTGCTACATTTGTAGAAATTGTTTGAGCAATTCTTGAAACAAGTGTGTAATCAGATTTATCAAGTGATAATGTTACAGAATTTTCATCACCAATATCTGTTGTAATATCACGTTCTACGATAGCCCCACCAGGGATTCTACCTGTAGTAGTTATAGCTGTTCTTTGAGATGTTGCTCCTGCTATTTTATTTATACCACCAACTGAAACAGGACCTTGTGCTACAGCAACAGCTTCGCCGTTAGGAGCTTTAAGGATTGTTTGAACAAGTACACCACCCTCTAAGCTCTTTGCGTCAGCCAAAGTTGATACTGTACAGTCGATTTTGTCACCGTTTTTAGAAAAAGGAGGGATGGTTGCCGTTACTATGACAGCTGCTGAAGAACCTTTTTGGATGTAGTTTTCTTGTTCAATTACTGTCCCTAAGTTCATTAATAGCATTTTGTTAGTAATCTGAGTTGAACGAGAGTTGTCACCAGTACCCGGCAAACCTACGACGATACCATATCCCACGACTTGGTTATCCCTCACACCTTTTATATGCGTTAAGTCCATTATACGAACTTTCGCTTCGATTGCACCAACTACGTTTGATGCAATCATCATTGTTATCATTATTAAAGCTGTTAATTTTTTAAAAATTTTCATAATATCCCGCCTTGAATCATTAGAATAGATATTTAACAATTCTATTGAACACACCTTCGTTTTGTTGTCTAGAGATAGCTCCTCTACCTGATAATGCAAATTGAAGATTTGCTACTCTGTTAGAGTTTACTTGACCTGTTGAACTAATCCAACGTGGGTCAACAATACCAGTAACAACAAAATCCATTCTTTCATTGCCATTAATAATAGTTTTCTTACCTTGAACTGAAAGGTTTCCGTTTGGTAATTGTTGAACAACTTGCACTGCTACAGTGTCGTTAAATGTCATTTGGCGAGAACCATCAGCAGAGTTTTCTACATTGTTTGTACCGCCATATCCATTTGAAGATTTTAGGCCTAATCCTAACCAGTCTTTTAAATACTTAGTAAAAGAATCTGTTGTTGTTGATACTTTTGAACTTGAGTATTCTAAGCTATCACTGATTTGAACATTTTCTTGCATAATGATAGAAATTAAGTCACCAACTTGTCTTGCTTGAACTCCACCAAATAAAGATCTTGGAACTCCCGCATAATTAGCTGTAGCACCAAGAGTAAATAGTGATTCTGCATTTGAAATCCCTACCCCTAATGTCATTACTGCTAAAAATGTGACTGATAACTTCTTAAACATAACCTTCTCCGTCTATATTGTTACAAGAACTCTGTTCTCGCCTATGATTTTTCCCTTGTAAATTTTTTTGTAGTTTTTGTTTTCTACATTAACCCATTCACCGATTAATCCATCTTCCAATGCAACCGCATCGATTGTTACCATTAAGCTGTCATTTGAAGAGAAGAAAACTCTTACTTCTGTATTTCTTACAACATCTGGTTTTACTTTGATAAATCTTTTATCAAGAACTTCTCCAGCTTTCATTGGTTTCTTGGTTGTCATTTCTTTTTTTAGACTACCTTGTTCTAGAACGTATTCAATTATTTCAGAACAATCAACTTTTTTTACAATAGTATTTTCTTCTGTTAGTTGTTGTTCTCTATCTATATCTACTTTTGCTACTAAAACTTCTTTATAAGCTTTCATAATTACAGGTAGATTTAGAGTTTTTACTAACATTCCGTTAACATATAGATTAACTCTTTTGATATCTCTAGGAAGATATCTGTCTTTTGGAGAAACAACTTCATAATAGAGTTTGCCATCTGGAATCATTAATTCGCTAAATGGTAGATTTACTATTTTTACTTCTACTTCATATCCAACAAGTCCGTTGTAATATTTTTCTTGTAAAACTTTAACAACATCAGCCTGAACTTGAGCTGCTGTCAAAGTTTGTGCATTAACTGCAACTGTTGAAATAAGTGTTATTAAAAGTGTCCCCAATAGTTTTTTTATCATTTATTTATCCTTAGTTAACCATATTATTAGTAGTTTGTAGAATACCGCTAGAAGCGTTAATTAGTTTTGAGTTAGATTCAAAAGCTCTTTCTGCTTTGATTAGACCTACTAATTCATCAACGATTTGAACGTTAGAACCTTCAATCATACCTTGTTGAAGCATACCCAAACCTTCTTGTCCTGGAGTACCTGCAATAGGTGTACCAGATGCAGCTGTTTCAATGAACAAGTTGTGACCGATTGATTGTAAACCTGATGGGTTTTGGAATCTTACCAACTGAATACTACCGATAACAGATTGTTCTGTTTGTCCTGGGATTGATACTGAAACGTTACCATCTTGTGTAATTGTGATTTTAGTAGCGTTTGTAGGTATTGAAATCGCAGGTTGAAGTAGCAAGCCATCATTTGTACAAACTTGTCCCAAAGAGTCTCTTTGGAAACAACCATCACGAGTATAAGCAAGAGTACCGTCTGCACGTTGGATTTGGAAGAATCCTTCGCCTTCAATTTCTACGTCAAGGTCACGACCTGACATTATTGCGGTACCTTGTGTGAATATTCTTGTAGTAGCTACAGATTTAACACCAAGCCCGATTTCTAAACCTACAGGTTGATAAGTACCTTGGTTCATCAATGCACCAGGGGTTCTTGCTGCTTGTGATAGCAAATCTTGGAACTCTAAACGTACTTGTTTGAAACCAGTGGTGTTTACGTTTGCCACGTTGTTAGCAATAACGTCTAGATAGTTTTGTTGCGCTATCATACCTGTTGCTGCTGTTGTTAATGCTCTTAACATTTTTTATTTCCTCATCCTTTAGTCTGTTTTTTATTTTTTAGTCTGGTTTAATTATTTTTAATATTTTATGTTCTGATTCTTCCAACCGAAATTGCTGTTGAAATCATATCACTGTTCGTGCTTACTAGTTTTGATAATGATTCATAATTTCTTGATGTAGAAATAGTGTTAATCATTTCTCTTATGACATTCACGTTAGACATTTCTAACATCCCTTGTTGAATACCAAATCTTTCAGCAGGAACTGCTACATTTTCGTCAGGATTTTTTGGTAAGAATCTTGTTGAATTTACTTCAAATAAATTTTCTTTATCCTTGAAATCCCAAACACCGATTGTTTGTAGAGGGAATTTAACACCATTGCTGTCGTTTAATTCCATCAAACCACTCTCAGTAATAACGATATCCATTTTATCGTTTAACGGCATATCAGCGTTCCAAACGCTTATTCTTCTGTCCATATTATCTAGGACATATTCACCTTCTTTTGTTACTAAGAAAGAGTCTTTGTTTAGACAGAAAGAACCGTTTCTGGTATAAGCTACATTTCCGTCTCTATCTTCAATTTTAAAGAAACCATCCCCTTCAATTGCCAAATCAAGTTTGTTACCTGTTTTTGCTGATGCACCTTGAGAAAAATCTCTTGTTAATTTCATTGTTTCACTACCAAGGCTGACAGAACCTAAATATCTGCTATCACCTCTAAGAACGGTTCCTTTAGTGTGATAAACTGCAGCATCCATAACATTTTTAAATGTTAATTCGCTCTTTTTATAACCTGTAGTGTTTACGTTTGCAATGTTGTTTGCTGTGTTATCGTTCATATCGATAAGTGACAACATACCGTTTGCGGCTGACTCAAAACTTCTAACTAGCATTATGAGCCTCCTTTCATATTGTCGTAATTACTCAAAACTTTTTTTACATAGTTTTGGGTTTCAGAGTATGGTGGTATTCCACCATATTTTTTAACAGCGTTTGGACCAGCATTGTATGCCGCAAGAGCAAGTTCTTTGTTGTTTCCAAATCTATCCATTAAGCCTTTTAAATACTTAGTTCCGCCATAAATATTTTGTTCAGCGTCATAAGCATTTGTAACACCTAGACTTTCAGCTGTTGATGGCATTAATTGCATTAATCCCATTGCTCCGCATTTAGAAGTAGCATTAGGATTAAATGCAGATTCTTGCTGAATAACAGCTCTTACAAAGTCTGCATCAAGATTGTTTTCTTCAGAATATTTGTTGATTAGGTTTGTGATTTCTGCCTTGGTTGTTGGAGTTTCATTGCCGGTTTGGACTTTTACTGTATTATCTAAAATATTCTGGAATTGTGAGTCTGTTTGAGGCGCATAGCTCATTAGTGATTGAAATTTATTTTCAATCGTACCTATACGTCTTAATGCGATATCCAAGCCCGTAAGCTGCATTATCTGCTCTCCTCCGACAATTCTTATATTTATAATACTTACCAAGTCTACATTATAAATTTATAATATTTAGGAGCAAGCTACATCAACCCAAAGGTGTATTTTTTATTTTTTGTATTAATCTTTAGATTAATCTTGTTGTCTTTTTGCTGTGAATAAATATTCTGTTGAAGAATCTTTCTTATCAAAACAAACAATTAACAAAGGTGCAGCTACTATTTGATCTCTTTTTACTAAAATATGTTTTCCAACTTCTTCTAGTTTAGGAAAATGATACAATTCACTATATCGAAGGTCTAGGTTGCCACCTACTTTTTTAAGGTGATTAGCTGTTTTTAAGCTTAGGTATGAGAAATTACAGTTTTTTCCAACTTCCTCTAGATTTCCAAGTGATTTGGCATCAAAGACTCTTAGATTTTTACCTACATATTTGAGTTTAGCGAGTGTTTCTATTTCTGTAATATCACAGTTTCCGCCAACATACTCAAGAACTCCTAGTGATTTAAAATTAGGGTTTTGTATTGTTAAATTCCCGCCAATTTTTTTAAGAGTATTAAATCTTTCAACATCACTTTCTAGGTTGATACTAATATCTTTTTCAATTTCTGATATTTTATCTAGTAAACTAGCTTCACTTATACCAATATCTGCATAACTGATAAATTTATCAGGCTGATTAAAGCTTTTTATTTTATATGTTCCGTCAGGCAATTTTTCAAATTTTATCTTAGAGAGTCTAAAAATTTCTTCAATATTGTTTTCTTTTATGGCTTTTTGATATTTTCCCTTAATGCCCTTAATAGCTTCTGCTTTTTCTATTTTACTAGTTACTTCAGTAGCATTGAGTACTTCTTTACTAATATGTTCTTTTATTTGTTCAATATGAGCAACAGGAATGTTCCCATCGTTTAAAGGTCCTTGTATTTCTTTAATTACATCTTTTTCAAATCTAATACCAACTCTAGGTTTGCCCGCTTCCATATAAATATGAAAATCACCTTGTGATAGATAAGGTTCTGCATTTAAAGATGCTGTACACCAGTTTGGATGAGATAGAGTTTTGAGTTTTTCTACATTCTTTGCAAAATTCTCGTTATCATTTTTCTTTGAAGGGATTATTATCCATCCATCAAAACTCTCAGATATTTTCTTATCTCCAATTTGTTCAGTTTCTCTTAGGTTTTCTACATAATGGTTTAAGAAATTATATTGAGGATTTTTTTGTTCGTTAATAGAAGCTTCCATTTCTTCCACTGTTTTAGCTAAAGCCCCTGCGTTTAATAAAGGTGGAATTTCTGTATTTTCTGCTTTTACATTTTTTGTAATCCCATTGTAAATAACTAACATAAGTGCAGGGCAGGCTGCAAATATTGGATTCTCTTTAGTTAGATACTGTTTCCAATTAAATAGTCTTAACATCCGTTCTCTATTAAAGTTTGGGTCTAAATGTTTGTAACTTGGAAGATTCATTGTTTTTTCTAGCAAGTGTTTTACCCATCTTGTAAAATCTGCCATTTCATCAAATTGTTCGATAGGTGGTTTGAATTTATTTACTACAAGCAAATCAATTCCTTTGAATTGACTGCGTTTCATTGCAGTGAAATTTTGTGTTTTTGTGTTGTTGTAATTTCTCTGATTAAATGTAATATTCATATTTTGTTTAATTGGGCTAAAGATGCAAAATTGCTTAGTAATGAATAAATATTTACAAAAGTATAAAAATAAAATGAATGTTTTACGATTATAGTTGAATTATAGACTGTTTTAGAATGCTCTAACTCAATAACGGTGGTTGTTCTAGATAAGATGTAAAGTTTCTGTAATGTTTCTTGTAGTTTTTTTCTCAGATACGTTACTATGAGGAAGATGGTTGAGTCCGACAGTTAAATAAAGAAGGATAGTTGCCCCGTATAGAGTAGAAATAACCTTTATTGAAAGGAGGTTTTGTTGTGCATCATTGTGTAGAATTTAAAGCTTATGATATCTGGCAGTTAAAACCGAAAGGTGAATATAATAAACGTCAGCTGAACATAGGTTATTGCCCTATGTGTGGAAAAGCTGTTGCGGAATTAGTTGAACAAAATAAGGAAGGTGTTTTTAAGTTTACTAAAAAAAATGGAAAGAAAGCTGATTTACTATGCCTTAACTTATCAAAAGAGATAGATTATAAAGGAAGTTCAGTTACACTATCAAAATTTCGCCCTAAAGTTTATGGCTGGGTTTATGGAGTTAATAAAGAAAATAACTCTAAAAAAATATTAGAGCAGTATGCTTATGATTTTTATGGCAATAAAGTTTTGGTAAAAAGAATGAATGAAAGGAATAATAATGGGTAAGCTAAGTGAATTTTTTAATGAAGTTACAAATGATGGTAGAATTTTTAGTTTTGAGGATGTAGCAAATATCCCTCAAGAGGAAGGTGGTTTTTATCAAAAAGCTTTGGACTATCAGTACGGAAAAATAGGTTTTCCAAAAGATAAAGAGTTGCAAAACTCTTCTGATGTTGTTTATGTGAGAGCATATACAAGAGATGATGGAACAGAAGTAAGGGCACATTACCGTTCAAAGAATGGGCACCTCTATGCAGATTCTAGTAAAAGAACAATGACCTCTCCTAAGGAGGAAAAAGCAAGAATAGAAGAACTTGCTAGAAAGATTATGAATAAAGGTGAGATGACTGGTTTGAAAGAAAAGGTTGAAAAAGCTTTTTTACGGTCACCAATGGGACCTTTTGGGCAGAATTTCGCAACCAAACACCCTATTATTGCGTCAAATTTTAAGAAGAATAAGAATTTGTCGAAGGAATATTACAGAATTTCTTTAACAGGTGGCAAATCTATTGATAAAATAGATACGCAAAATATGAAATGTCGTGTGGAAGATATTATGCGTACGAACAAGGATTTGTATAATCATATTAAAGGAATAGAAGGAAATAGACAAATAAAGGATGAGGATTTGGTTATTGTTCCAAAGTTGGATTCGCTAATTATCAAAGCGGTAAAAAATTCAACTGCCATAAAAGAAAAAATTCGTTCTAATATTGATGCAATTATCAATAATAATATGAAAAATAAGAAAATTCCAGACGTTCACATTGAGGAAGAGAATGAATTACAAACCGTTTTAGGGAATACACACATTTATGACCCTAAAATTGATAACAAAGGTAATCTTGATATGTATATTATTGATTGGTATGATTTTTCTTTAATGAAAGACGATGACTCATTAACCGCTCTTATAAACAATAATGCCTATAAAACACAAAAGAAAGGGAATTTAACTAATTATGTTCTTATTTTAAAAATAATTTATACTCCAGAAGAACTAGAGGAATTATTAAATAGGAAAATATATTAAACTGCTTGCGGAGAATTAACTAGCTGTGTTATATTAATAGCACGGCTAGTTAATTTAAGGAATAGCAAAATGAAAAAGTTTTTAATTGATTTAAAAAAAAATAATCCATTTTTATTTTCTATTTTGATAATTTCCTTTCTTATTTTTTTAATACCATCTCTCTATTTTTTAATAGTTAATTTTTTACCGTATAAATATACAGGGTTTTATCATTTAATACCATTTGCTTGTATTCTTTTAGTTCAAGTAATGGGTTATTTTTTATACAAAAAATTTGTTTGGATAACAAGAGTTTTAACTTTTATATTGAATACAATTTTAATATTATCTCAATTAATTTTGGGAATGTTACATTTTGCTTTTTGGCAAAATATTAATATAAATTATATATTTGATAAGCCTGAATATTACGAAAGAGTTTTAAAAGCGTTTTCGCCTACAAAAGTCTATCATTTTCCAACAGTAATTCCTGCTAAAGCAACAAATATTAAATTAGATGGCAGGAAAGATTTATTCTTTGATGGAAGAGAGCTTATTCTAAAATTTTCTATTGATGAAGAATATGTTAAAAAGGAATACGAAAAATATGATTTTAGAACAAAAAAAGTTGATTTGAACGATGCATTATCTTACCTTGATATTAAAGATTGGGGGCTTAGTGATTTTACATTCCTTTTGATAGATCGAGAGGTTGAAGTACCATGGGCAATTTGGGGAATAGCAGTTAATAAAGATTTTTCAGAAATAATTTATTATTATTATCAAACAACCTGGAATAAAATTAATATAAAGACGTATTAGTTTTCGAAGGTAAGTTCTCCTAAACTATGTATTAGCAATAAAAATTATTTATACAACAGAAGAATTGGAGTAACTCTGGGATAAATTAATAGCACGGCTGGTAAACATATCAGCTACTTATTAGAATATTACTCAATTTATTAGTTGTATACGGACTATATTTTTCTAATTCCTCTATTGAGACTTGTCCTGTTGAGACAAGTATAGTTCTTTCTATTCCTGCATTTTTTGCTGATATCATATCTGTAGGAGAATCTCCTATCATGATAGTAGTTTTGGGATGTGCATTTAGTTTCTCTAGTGCCATAATAGTTGGAATACCACTTTCTTTTGTTGAAGAGGATGATTCTCTACCTATAACTACATCAAAATATTCCTCCCAACCGAATTGTTTTAAAGTGAGGTTAGTGGATTCAACAGAATCAGCTGTTACTATTCCTAATTTAATACCTCTGGCATGAAGTTGTTTTATAAACTCTATAGCGTCTTCTATTGGTTTTGTATATTCTTGTATATTTTTGTAGAATTCTTGACTAACATTGTCAAAAATAGTTTCTAATTCTTCTGTTGTGCAATTGATACCAATTTCATATAGATTAGTTTTAAATATTTCAATAATTTTTGAGCGGGAATATAGAGCAGTAATCCCATCTGGGAGCATTTGACAATTGTCTGTATCGTAACCAAGAAATTTGCAAAGAGTAGAAACTTTTATATGAGGAGTATTATAGGTTTTGATGACTTCTTGGGCTCTTAGTTCAGTCATTTTGCCCCAAAAATAATGCAGGTCAATAAAAGTTCCATCTTTATCAAAAATAACAGTTTCAACTCCATCAATGAACCAGTTTTGAGTCTTTAAGCTAAGCATTCTTCATAAGCTCCAAAGATGTTTGCACAAATTTTGTTGCTATTTGAACAGCTTCATCCATTGCTTTGGGATTATTGAAAATATCTTGTTTTAAAAATTCTTTTACAATTTTTCTGGCATAAGAACCAACAGCAAGGCAATGTGGACGGACGTTACATAGTTTTGCAAGCTCTATAGATTTGGAATTTGTACCACCAGACATCATAATATAAGCTGGGATTTTTGAATTTTCAAACATTTGAGCTGTTGCAACAGCTTGTAGAGTTGTTCCAAATTCATCATCGTTACCGCTCATTGCTACTCCATCTGCCTGTATAATTGTTGTATATGGTTGGCGGATAGAAACCATTTGTCGAACTTGTTCAATAAGTTTTTTGTCTCCTAAACCAGAACGGTCTACAGAAATACATAAAATTCCATCAAAGAGTTTGTTGATTAGATTCCATTTTTCAAAAACTTCTTTTTCGTTTTCAGAAATAGCGTGAAATTCAATACAATCAATCCCTTTGTTTATTAATTCTGGTAAAACTTCTGAGTAGTCTATTAATTCTGATTGCATTGTAATAGCTTTTTTAGGACATTTTGTCATACATTGTCCACAACCTAAACAACGTTCTTTTTTTACTTTTATATATTCATTGATTGCATCGTGTGGACAAGTTTCTTTGCATATACCGCATCTAACGCAAATATCGTGATTAATAACGGCTTTAGTAATATGTGGGTCTCCATCAATGCCAACGCTAACGCAAATATATCTATTTTCTTTTATTCCGGCTCTTTCTAATCCTTGTTTTGCAGCATCTACAATCTGTGGCCTTGCGCATACATCAAAAAATTGACAACCTGCTTTTGAATAAATAGTTACGAGTTTTTCTACTTCTTCAGCATCTTCATTACCTGCGCCACAAACTAGTTTGTAACAATTTTTTTCTTCCAATAAATTCTTTAACATAAATTAGCCTTCATAAAATATTTTGCAGGAAAATTATAGCACTAAAAGAGTTTGTAGAAAAAATAAATAAAAAAAAGACCTTGTAGTTTTAAAATAACCAAGGTCTGTCCGTTTAAATAAGAAGAGAGAGCTTTATGCCATTTTTAAAACTCCTCAAAGATTTTTTTTGCCTAAATTTTTAAAATTTTGTCAAAAGATTTACAAAAATTTACAATAAACTCTGGATTATAGTAAATATAGGCTTTTAAATTTGATTAATCATCCGATTGACTGATTACTTTTTCTTATAAAAATCATAAATTTGTAATATGGATATAAATTATGAACAGATGTTGAATATAGCAAAGGAAGTTTCCAATCACTCTTATGCTCCATTTTCTAAATTTATAGTGGGGGCTTGTGTAATGGCTTCTAGTGGAGAATTATACAGTGGTTGTAATGTAGAAAACTCTAGTTATGGTTTGACTATTTGTGCAGAACGTTGCGCAATTTTTAAGGCAATATCAAACGGAGAAAAAGAAATTAAGGCGGTTGCTATTTATTCACCAAATACTGATGAATGTTATCCTTGCGGTGCATGTCGACAAGTAATTTTTGAATTTGCTTCTGAGGATTTAATAGTTATCACAGAAAAAGATGGTGCTTGTAAAGTAGATAAAATTACTGATTTGCTTCCGTATGGATTTAAGCTCTAAAATGTATATTATTGAACTTATTATAAAATTAATAAACAAACGCAAGAAAACTTCTGAAAAGAAAATTTCTTACTATACAAATCAACAACTTACAGAACCTGAAGAAGCATGTGAGCATGTTTTTAGACCGGTGGATAGTACAGGTATGGTTTTAGCTTGTATAAAATGTGGGTTTGTAGTAAACATGAATGATAATCAAAATGAGGGAAATTTATGACTTATAGACAAAGAGTTTTAGATTTTTTGAAATCAAATGATTTTAGAAATACTCTACTTTTTATTTTGTTTTCAGCTGTATTGACGGTAATAATATCATCTCAAAACTTCTTTTTTCAACAAATAATTGAGAATGGAGTAAGTAAACAAAACATACCTGCTCCTAAGAATATTACTGTTGTTGATACCCTAAAAACAGAACAACATAAAAGGGATGTTGCTCGTAGAGTTGAGCCTATTTTGACACAAGCGAATGATGAAATGATTAGGCTTAATTTGTCTTCATTAAGAAATACAATTGTAAAAATAAGAGAGTCAAACATTTCTGATGAGAAGAAATTCGATCAGATATCTGTTTTGTTCGATATGCCAAAATCAAGCTTGAAGACTTCTCAAATGGAGTTTTTACGTGATTCTGACATAGAAACATTTAACAAGTTATTTATAAGAGCACAAAGTACTTTGGACACTGTTCTTAATATAGGTATAACAGCTCAAGATTTTGAACAAGATAAAATAAAAGATGTAATTAAAAAGAGTATGTATTTATCTATTCCAATCGGACAATCTAAGATGATTACAACTCTTCTTAGTCAGATAATTGTTCCGAATTTGATTGTAGATGAAATTGCTACAAACATTGCTAAGCAAAATGCTCAGAATGCTGTTAAACCTTATGAAGTTACTTTCAAAAAAGGTGATTTAATTGTTTTTGAAGGTGAAGAGGTTTCTAAACTAAAGAAAGATGCTTTAAGAGAAGCAGGTTATAACGTACTTGAAATTAACTATATCGGGATTGCAGGAATATTTTTCCTTGTAGCTTTCTCTACAATGGTTTTACTAGGGTATTTAAAAGCGTTTGAAAAACAATATATGGAACCAAGTTATTTGAGATTATTGGCATTTATGTCAATAGTGGTTTCTCTTGTATCTGTAATGCTTCCGACAGGTTTTTCACCTTATATAATCCCATTTCCTGCATTTATGATTATTATATCAATATTCACAAATCCAAGGGTTGCTTTATTTACGGCTAATTTGATTCTGGCAAATTTAGCAATTGGCTTACATTATGGGTTGGAAGTTGTTGCAACATTCGTGTTATTAAACTCTTTTGCTATGATTATTATTTCTAATAACAAGTTTTCAAAACGTAATGACTTAATTTTTACAGGTTTAAAAATTGCTACTGCTGGTGCGATTCTGTTAGCGTGTATTTATATGTTAGAACGTTTATTGATGAACATTGATAATAACTTAATCATAGATGATATAAAATATCTTTTCTTGAATTCTTTAATAATCGGTGGTTTCATAACTCTTGGTTGTTTACCTGTTTTAGAAAAAGTATTCCAAATGATTTCTTCATACGGTTTAGTAGAATATGCTGACCAGAACCAACAATTATTAAAAGATTTACAGCTAAAAGCTCCAGGAACATATAACCACAGTATGATGGTTGCGTATCTTTGTGAAGCTGCTGCAGAAGCTATTGGGGCAAATCCTTTGTTAGCAAAGGTTGGGGCTATTTATCACGACGTTGGTAAACTTAAACGTCCAATGTTCTTTGTAGAAAACCAATCCAGTTATGGTATTGAAAACCCTCATAACAATTGTTCTCCAAAGTTTTCTAAAATGCTTATTACCGCTCACCCAAAAGATGGGGTAGAATTGGCTAAAAATAGTGGTTTACCATCTATTATAAATAATTTTATACTTCAACACCACGGTACAGGTTTGGTTTCATACTTCTATAACCAAGCAGTTGCGCAAGAAGGTGCAGAGAATGTTGTAGAAGAACAATTCCGTTACCCTGGTCCAAAACCAAATTCAAAAGAAACTGCTATTCTTATGATTGCGGATGCTGTGGAATCTGCTGTAAGAGCAACAAAAGCTTCTTCTGCTGAAGAAATTGATTCTGTAATAGACAGAATAATAAAAGAACGCTTGAATGATGGACAGTTATCAGATGCTCCTATAACAATGAAAGATTTGTCTGTAATAGCATCTACAATGAGTCGTATTATTCGTGGTATCCACCATGAAAGAATCAAATATCAACAAGATTTGGTAAACGAGCTTGATAAAAACAGAACAGCTGTCCAAACTATTGATAAAGACTTGGAAGCAAAAATTCAAGAGTTGGAAAGTAAACGAGATGAACATTAATATTTTTAGTGAGAATATTTGCGAAGATAGAAAGATTAATGAAGCAAAAGCAATATCTGTAGCTAAACAAGTTTTTGAATACTATATGGATAAAGTTGGTGAAGATTCAGCGCTTGCAGGGCAAGAGTATGATACAGTTGTTTTTGATATACTTTATTGTTCTTCTGAAAAAACTCACGAGTTAAATAGAGAATATCGTGGAAAGGATTATCCTGCGGATATTATTACTTTTGCTATTTTTGCTGATGATGAACCAAAATTTATTTTTGATGGTGAAGTTAATTTAGGTGAGTTTATTATTGCACTTGATAAAGTAGAAGAAGAGAGTGTTAAAAAAGGCAAGACTTTTGAAGAAGAATTGTATTTTTTAATTGCTCACGGTATTACTCATTTGTTAGGATTTGACCATCAAACAGAAGAAGACTACAATTTTGTTGTGGGATTACAAAATGATGCTTTGAAGGTTGTGGATTATGACAAGATTTAAGACTAGTAATTTTAATAGTTCTTTTAAAAACGCCAGAAAAGGTATGCGCTTGGTATTAAAAAGCGAGCGTAATATTCGTATCCATATGGTAATTGCTGTTATTGTCCTTATATTGGCGTTTTTGTTTGGTTTCAAACCTTTGGAAATTTGTGTACTATTATTGACAATTGGTTTAGTAATAATTTCAGAAATGCTAAATACAGCTATAGAGTTCACTTTAGATGCGGTATTTAGGAATAAATATTCTGTAATGGTTGGAATGGCAAAAGATATTTCAGCGGGTGCTGTAATGGTGGCAAGCGTATTGAGCGTTGCTATCGGAATTATTCTTTTTGGACAAGCTATGTTTAGAGCATTTATTGGTTAATTAAGAAAAGGAGACAAGTATGAACGAAAAAACTACAGTTTTATTGGGTATTTTAGGAGCATTATTATTGGGTGTAATTGCTACTGCTGTAGCTTGGATTTTGGGTAAAGATACTCTACAACCTCATTCAAGAGAAGTTATGAGAAGATTCTTAAATCTTGAGATTACTCTTTTGATTATTGGGTTAGTACCAGTTTTTACACCATTAGTTGTAATTGCTAATATTATCTTTGTTGTATTAGCATTTATGGCAGTTAATAATGGTACTGAATTTAAGGCTCCGGCTTTTAATTTCATTAAGTAATCGATTATTTTAAGATTAGAAAAAGAGGAAGTTTTTAACTTCCTCTTTTTAATTTGCCAAATTTTCGATGAGGAATTTTTAGTTTAAAATTCTTGCTCCTGTTTTATTTTATTTTTTGTAATTCTTTAACAATATTAAAAAGAAGGTTTAATTCTTCACCAGTTTTTGCTTGTAGAAGTTCTATATAATCTTTATTAGCTTCATTTTTACTTATGGCTTATATAGGAATGAGCCAAGTATGTCTAGCAATCACTAATTTTGAGCAAATAGATGTACAAAAAACACAAATACCCTTGACATCAAGGTTAAAAAAAGATTTTAGTGGGTATGAATATGTGATTACGAATAATATGAATCAACCCATAAATATAGTAAGTGCTCAAATACAAAATGGGCAGGATGGTAACATGGCTTATCAAAAATCAGAAGCAGAAGGCGCGATGGGGGTAACTTGGGCAATTGCTGGACCAGTAGGTTTATTTACGCTAGGGATTGGTTGGGCTATAGGTCTAATTGCAACTCCAATTGTTTGGGTGGTTCAAAATAATAAAAATAAAAAGATAAGAACAGAAGGTATGTCTTATACAAATATTGTTCAGTTAGGGTGCTTGAATGCGAATGAGAGCACTGTGGTTAGAACTTTAGTTCCTATAGGGTCTCAACCACAAATAAAACTTACTATAATGGATTCTCAAAAGAATATTCATACGTTTAATAGATAGTTTGTATAATATAATGTAGAAATTGTAATCTGACTAGATAACATAGAAAAGTTGGTTGTAGAGTTTTAATTTATTTTTAACTTCCTCTTTTTTATTGCTTACTACTTTCTGCTAATAATTTTATTTTCTAATCAGTAGTAGTGTGTAATAGTTAATCGTTTAAAAACTCCTTATATTAGGTTAGGAGATGTTTATGAGACGAGTTTTTTACATACTATTATTGTTTTCTTTATTAATCCCTTCTGTATATTCTGCACCGAGTAAATATGCAGATACTTTGTATAAGATAGAAGAAGAATTGTATGGTCTAAATTATTCTGACCAATCAGATGATATGAGAATTGCAAGGTTAGAACAATCTGTCTATGGAACAGTTTCTAAAAAAGGTATGGCAGAACGGATTAAAAAACTTTCAGATGACCTTTCTGCAGATGTTTTAGACGAAAAGATTTCTCCAACAGAGGATTCGTTTAGTTCTGAGGAAATTGCAGAAGATTCTTCTGTTAGGTATCCTGCAATTGATAAAGTTGAAACCAAACTTTTTAATAAAACCTATGCAGATTCAAATCTAAAAGCTAGGATTGTTAGAATAGAGCAACATTTGTTTAAACAGGTTTATGATAAAGAGGATTATAACACTCGTGTAGAACGTATTAAAAACAATGTTTTTAAGGATGATTATAGAATGGCATCAGAAGGTGCAAGGTTTGATGATGATTACTATGGTTATGGAGCAGGTTCTCTCAATAGTGATGACTTGAGTGGATTGAACAGGAATCTTTATAATGGTAGTGGTAGAACAAGTTTTGCAGATAGATTAGCGAGTCTTGAAAACCAAATGTTCGGTACCCCTTATGATTTAGATACGGATGAAGAACGATTGAATAGGTTGAATGGCGCTTATGGAGCACAAAAATCCATAAGGAAATATGATTCTAATAGATTTCAACAGGGGATGTCTACTGTTATGCAGGTTGGTGCAATGATTTTAATGATGTTGTGTATGGTTTTGTAGAATATTGCAATTTGTTACAAAAAAATCTATAGAAAGGCAATTTTAAATATTTAATCACTTTTTTATAGGTATGAATATCGCAGGGCATCTGGGAAAAACTATTTCAGCTACTATTATAGCAGCAAGCTTGTATGCTTGTTCTAATGGTGTGCAGTCTTCTCATAAATTACAAGATAGAATTGTTTCCAATACAGAAAATACAGAATATTCCAATTATCCTAAAATACTTGTTATTGATTGCTTTGAAAGAAAATCTATTGCAATTAATAAAGATGATGACTTAGATGTTTCTCATGGCGAAGTTATATCAAAGGTTTTAGAAGAAAAGCTTCCTAATGCAGATATTTATAAACGTAATATTGAGTCACTAATGAGTTCTAATATAAGCGAAAATTTAGACACTTTGTTCTCTGGGATTTTAGAGCGAAGAGAGAAATATGATGCTATTAATATGTCTTTTGGTGTTGATATTACTTTTCAGACGTTATCTGAACTATTGGGTTTTGAAATAACTCAAAAAAATGTTGCTAATTTGAAAGATAGGATAAGAGATTCGTTGGCAAATTCTATCTATATTTTTAACAATGAGTCTTTATCGACAATTGCTAAAAACTTGAATAAGATGGATTCAATAACAGCAAACGGAAATAAAATATATGTTGCAGCAGGTAATGATTACGCAGAAGTCTTTAATTTGTATTCGTTGGCTAATGATATAGAGGTTGTAGGTTCTAAAGATTGGTTTGATGAACCTAAGAGCTATTCTGCAAACAATTCTCTAGTAACTCGTTATGAATTAGATGAATACCCGATTGAAAAAACAGAAGAGGGGTTTGATATTACGCTTGATGGAAAAACCGATTTCAAATTTGAAGAAATGGCATTTTCTCGTAGTGCGACTAAAGAACCAAGTAGCCAATGTCTTGAAGGAACTTCTTTTGCGGCTCCAAATGCGATTATTGAGGACTTGAGTGATAGGGAGAAAAAATAGTATATGGATATTTTAAGAACTATAGACCGACTTGTTCCAGCGGCTTCTATTGCAGTTATTGCAGCGACTTCGTATGTAGTAACAGGTGGGTGTCAACCAACATATAAAATGCAAGATAGAATTGTTCCAAAAACAGAAAATATTCTTCCTAATCAGCCAGTGAATCATAAAATCTTAGTTGTTGATTGTTTTGAATCTCCTGATATTTGTATTAATGATGATGAAGCCCCTGATATTCCTCATGGTGAAGTGGTGTCTAAGATTTTAGAAAACAATCTTCCTAACGCAGATATTTATAAACGTTCTATTGATCCTCCTCGTTGGCGCCAGATTGCAGAGGATATTCTAAGAGCGATTGATATTCCAATATCAAAATCTAACTTTGCTAATAATTTAGATACGTTATTTACGGGTATTTTAAAGCGGAATGAAGTATTTGACGCTATAAATATGTCTTTGGGAGCTGAATTTCGATACGACGATTTATCAGAAATTGTAGGATTCGACGTAAATCCGGAGAATTATAAGGAACAGAAAGACCGTGTTAGAGATTCTTTAGCGACATCAAATTACGCAACTGATAACTTTGCTTTAAAGGATGTTGCAAAGGTTCTAGATAAAATGGATTCTATAACCGCAAAAGGTACTAGATTTTATATATCTGCGGGTAATGATGGAAGCGATGCTCTAAATTTATTAGCCTTAGCAAATGATATTGAGTGCGTTGGTTCTCGCAGAGAAGATGGGAGGAAAAAGCCTTATACAGAAAGACATAATCTTGTTACACGCTATGAAAAAGACGAAATTCCTATCGAAAAAACAGAAGATGGATTTGATATAACTGGAGATGGTGAGACTGATTTTACTTTTAAGCAAATGTCGTTTCCAATTACTGCAACAAAGGAACCTAGAGAAGGTAATATACATGGAACGTCTTTTGCCACACCTCTGGCGCTTGTAAAAGATATAAATGATTGATTAAAATAATCCTACTTATTGGGCTTGTTTTTGTTTTTAAAATATGAAATCATATCACTATGAGTGAAAATATTTTTGAGATTAATAATCTTTCTGTAGAATATCCTCCTACTGATAAGAAGGCGGGAAAACCTTTTAGGGCTGTTAAGAATATTTCTATGCAGATAAAACAAGGAGAAGTTTTTGCTATAGCTGGTGAATCAGGTTGTGGAAAATCTACGCTTGCTAAAACTCTTATCAGACTTCTCAAGCCTGCTCAAGGCGAGGTTTATTTTGATGGTAAAGATATTAATAAGCTCAATAATAGTGAACGTAAAAGTTTTACTTCTTCTGTTCAGATGGTGTTTCAGAACCCTTATCATAGTCTGAATCCAAAAATGAAGATTAGAGATATATTGAAAGAATCTTTGGATATAAATACAAAGCTTTCTAAGGCAGAGAAGAATGCTAGATTAGAATCGATAATAAAAGATGTAGGGCTTTCAGTGGCAGCTCTTGATAATTATCCTCACGAGTTTTCAGGAGGTCAGAGACAGAGAATTGCAATAGCCAGAGCATTGATATTAAATCCCAGAGTTGTGATTGCTGACGAGCCAGTGAGTGCGTTAGATGCAAGTGTTCAGGCTCAGATATTGAATTTGTTGAACGAATTGAAACAAAAGTACAAATTGACGATTATATTCATATCTCATGATTTGAGAGTAATCAGATATTTGGCAGGTAGAGTTGCTATTATGTATATGGGTGAATTGGAAGAAATTGGTACTGTTGAAGATATTTTTGATGACCCAAGACACCCTTATACTAGAACTCTTTTAGATGCAATTCCTGAGATTGGTAAACCTAAACAGGAAGTTACTAATAAAGATACTTTAGTGCCTGAGAATATCGAATGTAAATTTGCACCTCGTTGTACAAGATGTGTAAACGATAAATGTAATGAAAACCCCGTAATATCACAGATTTCTTCTACTCATAGTGTTAGATGTAGATTATATAATCCATAAAATAGGTAATAGAGTTTATCTAAGAGCTTTTTTAGCCTGTTTCCAGAGTTGGTCAAACTCTTCGTAAGAGTATTCTTCAAGAGGTTTTGTTGCAAGTTCTTCCATTTTACGAAAACGGGTCATAAATTTTCTATTTGCACCGAGAAGAGCTTGTTCTGCATCAATCTTGTGCCAACGTGCAAGGTTTACTGTTGCAAAGAAGATATCACCCATTTCATCTTCCATTGCTGCTCTGTCTCCACTTTCTACAGCTTGGGCAAATTCTTGGTATTCTGATTTTATGCAGTCTAGTAAAGACTCTTCGCAATCCCATTCAAATCCAGTTTTAATAGCACGTTTACTAATTTTTTGAGCACTCATCAAAGCTGATTGAGCTTTTGTAATACCGTCCATTGCTGATGTACGATGAGGTTTTTCTTCTTTTTTTAGAGCATCCCAGTTGTTTACAATATCTTCTGTAGAATTTACTTTTACATCCCCGAATACGTGTGGATGTCTATGAATAAGCTTGTCTGTTAGTTCTTTTGCAACGTCTTCTATATCAAAATTGCCGTTGTCTTTGGCTATTTGTGCGTGTAGAACTACTTGTAATAATACGTCGCCCAATTCTTCTCTAATACCTGCAATATCTCCTTCAGAAATTGCTTCGACAGCTTCGTACGCCTCTTCAATCATATTAGGTCTTAATGATTGGTGAGTTTGTTTTCTGTCCCATTCACAGCCGTTAGGACCTCTTAGTACTGCTATTACTCGGATTAGTTCTTCAAGATTAGGGTATGACATAATTTTACCTCCTCTCTAATTCTACAATAAACCGTAGTTTTATTAAGTTTTATATATATAAAGCATATGTTTTGTAAATAATTCTTAACATTATGAAACAAAAAAGGCAATTCTCATGAAAAGAAAAACTTTATATACATGTACATATTGAAAAAGGAACCCCAGATGAAAGAGCATGAATTAAACGCAGCAATGTCCGTTATTACAGATCCAATCAATAATGTTTATAAATTAGAGACAAGACAAGATATCGAAGAAATTCAAAGAATTATCAGAATTTTTAATATTTCAAGAGAACAAAAAAACAAACATCGTATGCTTTCAATCAAGAATTTGGCTACTTTCAGACTTGTATTGAGCAATAACTAAGATTACTTAATTTTATGGGTTTATAATCAAAGGATGGCGGAAGCCATCTTTTTTTATGCTTAGTTAGGTGGCTGTTGAAATAGAAATTATAATATGCAATAATATTAATGCTTTATGCAGGTGTTTATTTTGTTCCTACATTATTTTAAAAAGGGAGAGTAAGCTCTTTGCCTATGAAGTATACCCACCGATTGATATCGCCAGTGGGAAACGGATTTAATAAGGCGCTCACCCACCTGTCGATTCGGCAGGAAACAAAATCGCATTTGCATAGAGCTTTTATTATTAATGAATAGTAGGGGATTTATGACAAGTTTAGCAGAGTTTATTATAGAGAAACGTGAAAAGGCGGGCATGTCCGCTAGTGGACTTGCAAAGCGTGCTGGTGTTGAGCAAGAAGTTATTGATGATATTGAATCTGGTAAAGAGCTTTTCTTGTCTGTTACTGTTCGCCAAAAACTTGCCAGAGCTTTGAAACTTCAACCTGCTGAAATCAAGCATTATGAAAAAGTTTTAAACGAAGTTTTAGTTACACCAGAACAGATAGAAGATATAAAAGACCTTATTTTAAATGGTGAAGAGGATTTGTATTGTCCAATGTGTGGTGCTAAACTTGTTACCCGTATTGCAAGGATGTACGATTTGGAAGACAATCTTGTATTACATCCTAAAGCTCATTGTTCACAGTGTGTTTTTCAGGTTAAGTAATAAATCTCAGTAACGATTTGAACCACTGAACGAAACCTTTACCTTCAGTGAGTACTGCGCCTGAGTAAAACTCTTCATAGCTATTTATAATATTTTCTGGTAGTGGTTGTCCTGTCAATAAAATGTCAGCAAGAGATTTAAGATAGAGGTCTTGCTCTTCTTTGAATTCAGGGTCTCGTTTGCGGATATCTTCGTCAGCTTCATAATGGATCAGAGCGTGATATGCCGCCATAATACTCTTGTCTTTTTCGCCTTTTGGAAAGCGTTTGAGAGCTTCTCTGGTAATTCTCCTACCTGCCAAAACTTCTTGGATTAATCTTGCACAAAGTCTTCTGTTTTCTATACCCATAATATTATTCTATATCAAAAGACGGTCCAAAGTGAGCATCATAATTAACCTTTTTTCCATCAGAAAGGTCAATTATATTGTAAGAATTTTGAGAGTTTACTTTCTTTTCCAGAGTCTCTATTTTGCGTTGATATTTAATTACGTTTTGCTTCGGCTGTTTGGTACAAGCCGAGAGTAACACTGTTGCAGAAAAACATAAACACAAAAATATTGTTAATTGTTTCATAATTAACTTCCTATTTCTTTTATTATTATAACAATTTTTGGAAGTTTTTCAATGTTTAAAATTTTTGAAAAATTTTCTTGTAGAATTTTTTTCAAATAATAAACATAAGTGGGGGCTATGCACCCCCACACCTGCACTTAATTTTCTTTTTCTTTGATTGCGATGCAAAGAAAAAGAAAATTAAGGAAAAGAAAAAGAAACACGCAGATTAAAAACTGTCACTAAACTCAACCAAAGGTTCGCAAACTCGTCACTGCGTTCCTCAAACAATGCTCACCCTGTTATTGTTTCATTAAGTGACAGTAGACAATGACTGTGTCCCTTACGAAGAGAGTAATAAATGTTAGCGAAACAACAACAGAGCGAGTGCTTGTTTGAACGCAGTGAGTTCTGTCGCTTGGGTTGAGCGTTACAATTGATTAACGAACGTAGTATCAGGATGCTGGTTTTGTGGAACTTTTGACAACAAAGTGTGAGGGAGCAGAGGCTGAAAGGCAAAACGGGAGCTTTTGCCTGCAATGCCGTTTAATGCGACTGAACAAGAGAAGTTCCTCCGTCTGAAAGACCCGTCGGAGACTAATAGAAAATTTAAAAATTATTGCAAAGAATTATTTTAGATAGGATTGAGATAGCATTCAATCCTTGTAATCTCCTATAAGGGTTGTATTGTAATTTGAATCTCAATTGTTACAATATTAGTAAATGAAGTTTTACAGAAAATATACTCCGTATTTGTTTTTGTTACCGGCGTTTGCCGTTTTATTGTTATTCTTTTTTATCCCATTTGTGCAAACAATATTTTTGAGTTTCAAAGATTATACGGATTCTATTTATAACCCAGCCTTTGTTGGTTTGGCAAATTACGTGCAATTATTCAAATCCCCTCTGTTTTATCAGGTGCTTGGGAATACTTTTTTGTACTTATTTATTGCGGTTCCTTTTTTGGTAATATTTCCATTATTTTTGGCAATATTAATCAATCAGAAAATTAGAATGGTAACTACATACAAATTGTTAATCTATTTTCCTGTAATAATTTCCATAGTAGTAGCAGCAATAGCTTTCAAATGGCTTTATGCAGGCGAAGGATTTCTAAACTATTTTATCTCGTTGTTTAATATCCCTCCTATTGGATGGCTAACTGATGCCAATTTTGCTTTGATGTCAGTAGCGTTTGTTACTATTTGGAAAGGTGTTGGATATTATATGATGATTTATCTTGCGGCTCTAATGTCTGTTCCGCAAGAGTTGTATGAAGCTAGCGAAGTTGATGGAGCAGGATTCTTTACCAAACATTTTGTTGTGACTATTCCTCATATTATGCCGACAATAATGCTTGTAAGTACTATCAGCGCAATTTCTGCAATGAAGGTTTTTGCGGAAATTTATGTAATGACAAAGGGCGGACCTTTAAATTCAAGCAAAACTATAGTATATTATATATATGAACGGGCGTTTGAAAATCTTGATTTAGGGTATGCATCGGCACTTTCTGTTGTGTTGTTGGTGATAGTAATGATTTTCTCGCTTATCAATATTTTCTGTTTCGAAAAAAATAAATATGGAGATGTGTAGATGAAGATTTTGATGATAACTGACTTATATCCAGTAAAAGAGGATGAGTTAAACACTCCCAAAACCCTTTACAATTTTGTTCAGTCTTGGATTTGTCAGGGTCATAAGGTTGATGTTATTAAACCTAATTTTATATTGAATTCTTTTCTACGCAAAAAACCTTATTATAAAACAGGTTGGTATGGTAATGTATACAACGTAAACTATTTTACTCCGTTCTGGTTTAATGTAAAAAACAAACTAATAGATATTGACTTTACAAAGTATGATAAAATCTTTGCTCATATGCCTTCGGGGGAAATTTTTGCATTACATTTAGGGGTTGACTTTGTAGCAGGAGTACATTCTTCAGATTTTGAAATTCTATCAAACCCTATTTATGGCTTGTATTTCAAGTCAGAGCTTAAAAAAGTGTACAAAAAAGCTGCGAGTATTGCTTGCCGTTCTCACGCTTTGAAAGAAAAATTCATCCGAGAATTTCCACTATATGCTAATAAGACTTTTGTGGCATTGTCTGGGGTTGATATTCCATCAAACAATGCTGAGGAAAAACCTCGTTATATTGATAATGTAAAGACAGAACACAAAAGGGTTTTGACTTGCGCAAATCTTATCAAGCGTAAAAATGTAGACAAATTAATAGAAGCTTGTGCAAATATTGAAGGTTTAGATTTGACTGTTATTGGTGATGGTCAAGAAAAATCTAAATTAATGAGAATGTCTTCTGATGTTGTTTTCTTAGGTAGACTTTCTCAGGATAGAGTATTTGAGAGAATGAGAGCTTCTGATATCTTTGTTCTTCCTTCTGTTAAAGAAACTTTTGGGCTTGTGTACCTTGAGGCAATGGCTTGTGGTTGTGTAACAGTAGGGATTAAGGGTGAAGGTATTGACGGTATTATTGAAGATGGTGTTAATGGCTTCTTATGTGAAGTTGATGAGCTTGAATCAAAGCTCCGTGAAATATCTCAACGTGATGATTTAAAAGAAATTGCGGCACGTGCTGTTGAGACGGCTAAAAAATATACCAATGAGTCTTGCGCAAAGAGTTATCTTGATTCTTCTGTGATTTCTTAATGTAACAAATTTGTAAAATATACTCCTCAAGCTTTGTTAAAAATGCTTTAATAGAGGTAGAAAGGAGTATAAATATGAAGATTCAAAGAATCCAACAACAGAGTTATCACTCGTCAAGTATGACGAAACAGAAGCGACCTGAGGGTAGTGTCAATTTTGAAGGTTTAAGATTTCGAAAAGACGGATTTGCAAGTAAGAATTGTAATCCGTCTTTTCTTTTGAAAATGGGGGCAATGGCGGGTGCTGCCGCTGTTACAGCCAAAGAATTATTCTTTAATAAAGTTCTTGAAGTAAATACGGTTAACCAAATCAAACAAGATGCAATTAATTTTGGAGAGAGTCTTGCTGAACATATTTATTTGAACGACGAAAAAATCGACCAGAAAGAAATTGAAAACCTTGTAATTGCTCATTTGGGGAAAGAAAAAAGTAAGAATGTAAAAGTTGCTACAGATGAAAAAGAGTTTAGTGAATTTGCTCGAAAGCATTTAAATATTAGTGAAGATTTTGCAAAACAAATTTATGCTGATATGGGTGGAGCTGTTATTCCTGGGGGTACAAGTGGAAAGTTGTTATTTGTTTTAAGATTAGAGGATAAAAATCCTGATCAAGCGGTTAATATTGTAGCGCATGAGTTTGAGCATTTATTGTACAAAGCTTCTGGGTTAATGTCTAAAATAGCTAGTCAACAAATGAAAATAAAATCTCAAAAACAAAAAGTTGAACAAAAAATTATTGACCATTCGCAAAGTATAAATCAGAAAGTTATTAATATGCAGACAAGCTTAATAACTCAGGTTTTAGGTGTTGCTGGTGTTGATGCTAGAGAAACTGTAGATGTTGAACCTACAATTCAAGGCGTCGTAGAAATGTCACCTATGGTGGATAGTGAAGAAGAATTAAACACAAGGCTTGGAAATTATGTTTGTCGTGTGCTGATACGTCCGAATGTAGAAAAATTTAATTGTGAAGAACTGCATATTTTTGAAAATATGCTTAGAGACGAGGCTCGTGCTTACGAGGTAGGAGGGAAGGCACAAAGGTATTATAGGACTTTAAAAGAAGGTCAGGATACAAAACCCGTAGTATATGAGATGATATCGGTTTTATTTGATAGAATGGCCGACGTAATTAACGAGTATAAAAGGCTTTTTGCTGTCAGTTATTTGAAAAAATCAATGGGATTGAAATATACCGATTATTATGAACCACCTAAGTCGACTAATAAAAATGTTGTTAAAAGTGAATAATAGAGCTAAGAAATGGGGGAATAACCCCCATTTCTTTTTATTAAACGGTGTAACAATTTTGTAAAACTTACTCCTTTTCTCATTAGTTAGGTGATTTAATAGAGGATGAAAGGTATATGTGTTTTATGAAAGTACAAAGAATTCAGCAACAGAACTATTCTCTGTTGAAAACTACCCCAAAAACTAGTTTATATAATAACAATATTAATTTTGAAGCTTTAGCGCTTAATAAAAAAGCGGTTTCTTCTAAGAAGAACTCTTCTTTGATTTTAAAGATGGGAGCGATGGCAACTGCTGCAGCAATGTCTGTTAAAGAGTTATTCTTTAATAAAGTTCTTGATGTTAGTACAGTTAATCAAATTAAACAAAATGCTATTCATTTTGGTGAGGGTGTTGCAGAAAGTATTTATTTGAATGATGGAAAATTTAATCAACAAGAAATAGAGCAGCTTGTCTTAACCCATTTGAAAGAAGAAGATGCTAAAAACCTTCAAGTTGCAACTGATGAAGATGGTTTCTGTGATTTTGCAGAACAATATATGAAGCTAGATAGAGAGTATGCAAAAAGTATTTTTGAAAAAGCCGAGGGACTAGTTGCACAAAGTGCTAGTGGGAAAATGATGTTTCTTCTAAAGCTTGAAGACAAAGAACCAGAGATTGCGGCTCATATAGCTGCCCATGAATTTGAGCATTTGTTATATAAAACTTCTGGTTTTGTAGGTAAGCTTATTAAAAAATACTTAGCAGACCAATCAAAACAACAATCTATGGAAGCTTCTCTAGAGCCTGCGGCAGAGGGACTTAATAAGAAATTTTTCAAGTTGCAGAATGGTTTAGTCGGATTGATTATTGGAACAGGAGCTATTACATCTCCATTTGAGTATGTTGAACAAGAGCCTACTCTAGAAGGGATTCTGGAATTATCACCTGAGGTATCTTCTAAAGAAGAATTGGATATGAGACTTGAAAGGTACATAAAACGAGAGTTTCTGCAATCAGAAACTGACGATTCAAATATGGCAGAATTACAAGGTTTTGAAATGGTTTTAAGAGATGAAGCTCGTGCTTACGAAGCCGGTGGAAAGTCTCAAAAATACTATAATAAACTAAGCGGGAAAAATGTTGGTAAGACTACAATGGCAGAGATGGTCGCTGTAATATATAATCAAATGGCAGATAAGATTCACGAGTGCAAGAATCAATGGATGAAAAGCTCTTTGAAAAAATCAATGGGGCTGAAGGATTAGGTTTATCACGAACAATCTCCTAATAATGCTTCTGAGTAAAACAAGATGGTTAAAGAGAAATAACAAATTATGGTTTAAACCATAGTTTTACTATTCTCTGGGGAAAATGCGTACTTGCACAAAACGTAAAAATGTGTTTTAATACTATCAGGAGCACGCTCCACGTTGGCAAATGGAACTTTTGGTGTAGTCCGTAGTGGCTTTTTAAGCTGTAATTCCTGTAAATGTCGATGAAGAGACTTTTTGTGTTTCCATGGATTTGAGTTTAGCCTGTGAGAAAAAGGATTTATCTAGTTAGATGGCATCTTTCAATTTTAATTTTAAGTTCCTTAAGGAAAATGCTACTGCCGGTGCTTGGCGTAGAGGTTATGAATATTATCAAAAAGAAATGATTCTTCAGTCTTACCCTGAGAAAAACTTTTATATGGGTAAGGTGAAAGGAAATTTCCAAGACGCTTATAATACTGATTTGATTTTTAAAAAGAATAAGGTTGAAGCACGTTGTAGCTGTCCTTTAAAAGATGAATGGTGTAAGCACTCTGTTGCAGTTGCGATAAAAGCTATCAATGAAAATGCTTATGAAAAATGGCTATTGGAAAAACACGATGCAGATGTTGATTTGTCTGATATAAATACTGCGTTGGAAGGTGAGGCCACAGGTAGTTATATTTTCCACTTTAATCCAAAACGCCGACAAAACTTTTTCTCAATCCTAATTAGAGACAGGGCTACCAATAAAATTGTTCGTTCAATTGAGAGTGTTTTAAGAGCTTTGATTGAGGCTCAGAAGAATGATCCTAACTTTGAACTAAATGATGCACAGCGTGCTGAGTTTGAAGTTTTCTCAATGTTACTAAAGATTTCTAAACAGGATAAAAAAGCTGGTTGGTATGATGTACCGATTACAAAATTCGCTCCAATGTTTGAATTGTTAGCAAAAACAGAAGAAGTGTTGGATGAAAAAACAAAAGAACGTATAAAATTCACTGATGATATGTGGAATTTGAGCTTGTCTGTTAACACTTCTGTTACAGGTTCTATAATGTTAGCATTGTATTGGAAACGTCCTGATAAAGATGATATTTATCCATTTGAAGAGGTTAAGTATTTCTCAAGACAGCTAAAATGGGGCAGATACAAAAACGTTATATTCCCGATTAACGTTGCTATTAACGAACTTCCTCAAAGTATTATAAAATCTACTTTCACAGATTTGAAAGACGCAGATGGGGGTAAGTTTGTTTACGAAGAGCTTCCAAAAATCAGAGAAATTATGGAAGTTGAGATATCTGAGAATATTTCTAAGCTGTTACTTGAAGAACGTCCACCACGTAAAATTGTTACTTTAGGTATTGATTATGACCAGTCTTTGAAAGCTTCTCTAGAGTTTGAATATGATGGTGTTAGAGTGCCTTATTCTAAACAAGAGAAAGGTGCTTATATAACTATTAAAAAAGCTGATAGTGATTTGGTGTACTGGGTTAAACGTAATTATCAACAGGAACATCTTGCGTATCAAATGTTGCTGGCATGTAAGTTTGTTCCAATGCAAACAAATAACCTAGCTTTAGAAAAAGAAAACGCTATCGATTTTTATAACTACTATATTAAACAAGCAGATGATACTTGGAAGTTTGAAGAAAAAGATGATATGAGATTTTTCAAACTTTTGGAAGAACCGTTTAAAATGTGTGCTAAGATTGATTTCTGCGACGAATCGAATGATAGTTTTGAAATACAATTATACGGTCAGGCCGGAGAAGAAATCATTGGATTTGATGAGATTTATGAAACAATCCAAAATGGTGAAAAATATAGCCGTGTAAGAAGTTTAGGATTTGTTGAATATCCTGCGCAGAATATTTATCAGATGTTAAGGTCTTTCAACTCATTTGATGCTTATAGAAACAATGAAAACAAATATATTGTAAAAACCTACCGTACAGGTTTGATTTCAGAATTGAAGAACTTAGGGTTCGAGCTTGTTTTATCAGAAAAATTTACTAAATTCTGGGAGCAAATCTCAACATTCTCTACAGGTGAAGGTGATGATTTGCCAAAAGGTGTTAATGCAGAGTTTCGTGAATACCAAGTTAAAGGTTTCCATTGGTTATGGTTCATGTATCAATACGGGTTGAATGGTATTCTTGCCGATGATATGGGGCTTGGTAAAACTTTACAAGCTTTGAGTTTATTACAAAAAGCTAAAGAAACAGACGGGCAAGAACCAACTCTTGTTGTGTGCCCAACAACAGTTGTATTCAACTGGGAATCTGAAATTGCGAAGTTTACTCCAGAATTGTCTTGTTTAAAACTTTCTGGTACAGAAAGAACTTCTCTGTTCAAAAAGATTCCTGAATACGATATTGTTATTACAAGCTATGCCTTAGTAAGACGTGATATCGCAAAACTTAAAAAATACAATTTCCGTTATATTATCTTGGACGAATCTCAAAATATTAAGAACGCTACATCTCAAACAGCTCAAGCTGTTAAGAGTTTGAATGCTAAACATAAACTTGCTCTGTCAGGTACTCCGATTGAAAATAAATTGGAAGAATTGTGGTCTGTATTCGACTTCTTGATGCCAGGATTCTTATTCTCAATGTCCGAGTTTAATTATAGATATGTAACTCCAATTATGGAACGTCAGGACAAGACTGTAGAAAAACGTTTGAAACTTCAAATCTATCCATTTATTTTACGTCGTATGAAACGTGACGTTGCGAAGGATTTACCAGATAAAGTTGAAAACATGGCATACTGTGAATTGACTGATGAACAAAGAGACTTCTACTTAGAAGTTCTTGATTCTACTAAGGAAGAACTATTCAAGAGTATCGAAATGAACGGTCTTGAAAAGAGCAGAATGTCCATCTTCTCTGCGTTGTTGAGATTACGTCAAATCTGCTGTCACCCAAGACTTTATGACAAAGAACATGTTAAAGGTGTTATGAAGTCAGGCAAGTTTGAGTATTTAAAATCTATGCTTGAACAGATTATTGCAGAAAAACACAGAGTGCTTTTATTCAGCCAATTCGTAGATATGTTAGATATCGTAAAAGATTGGTTAGAGCGTGAAGGTATCCCTTATGAATACTTAACAGGTAAGACGAAGGATAGACAAGGTGCTGTTGAGAGATTTAACGGCAATCCAAATATTCCAATTTTCTTGGTAAGTTTGAAGGCTGGTGGTACAGGTTTGAACTTAACAGGTGCAGATTATGTTATTCACTATGACCCATGGTGGAACCCTGCTGTTGAAGACCAAGCTACTGACCGTGCGTATCGTATCGGACAAACTAAGAAAGTATTTGTTTATAGACTTATTACTAAGAATACTGTTGAAGAAAAAATCCAAAAACTTAAGACAAGAAAAAGAAACCTTGTTGATAGCGTAATTTCTATTGATAGAAATATTGTTAAGTCTTTGACAATGGATGATATTAAAGACATCTTCTCTGTAGAATAGTGTTTGGGTATGGGATAGTTAATATTACCTGTCTAAACTGTAAAGTTAGCTTAACAAAATTGAAAAAAACTTTATTCCAATGTACTATATATTATGATGGGGAGTATATTCCGTAATTTTGTACAAAAGGTTATAAATATATAAATGGAAAATAATTATTTTAATTTACTAGCAACAGACGTAAAGCGCCTGTGGAACGGGTTAGACGGTACTCAAAAGTTTGGGATGTTGGCCATCATTATCCTAACTTTGGTAGCTGCAACGTTCTTTCTTTCAAAGGCGATGGAACCGGATTGGGCGGTTTTGTATGCTGATTTGAGTGAACCAAATGCTGTTAGTGTTGTAGAAGGTCTTAAGAAAAACGGGTATCCGTTTAAGTTATCAGAAGATAAGAGAACTGTTTTAGTTCCATCTAACGTTCGTGATGATTTGAGAATCTTTGTTGTTGAGAATGACTTGATACAGATGGAAACAGCGGGTTTTGAGCTTCTTGATGATATGCAGTTAGGTTCTACAGATTTTAAGAATAAATTAACAAAACAACGTATTTATCAAGGTGAATTGACTCGTACAATTGAAAGAATGCACGGTATTAAGATGGCAAAAGTTCAGTTGGCAGAGCCAGAACGTTCTATTTTCCAAGATAAGGACGAAGCTCCAAGCGCATCTGTAATGCTTGTTTTGGAACCTGGGTATAGATTAAAAACAACACAAGTTAAAGCTATCAAGAACTTAGTAGCGTTTTCTGTTCCTAGATTAGTTCCTGATAGAGTTTTTATTACCGACCAAACAGGGCAACCGTTGTCGGATGAAGTTGCTAAGAATTCTACTGATATGGAGAGTTTTAAGGCAAATTTAGAAAACCAAACCGCTTCTAAAATCCAGAAAGTTTTAGAAAAGATTGTTGGACATGGTAATGTTTCTGTTCAGGTGAATGCTGATATTGATTTCAATTCTGCAAAATCTACAATCGAGAGCTATATTCCTGTAGGAAACACTAATCAAGGTGTTATGACAAGCTCTCAAACAGAGATTGAGACTTATGAAAACCCAAACCAAATACCTTTACAAAACGGAACTACAGCTAACCCCAAGAATTTGAATTACTCAAAAGAAAAGAGTTCAATAAACTACAGTGTATCTAAGGAAATTAAGCAAGTTGTTTACGCTCCAGGTACAATAAAACGCTTAACTATTGCTGTAGCAATCAACAAGATTCTTACCGCAAGCGAAAAGGATGAAATTAAGGACTTAGTTTTATCAGCATCAGGTGGAAATTATGAACGTGGAGACGTTATTACAATTTCTGGTTTGCAATTTGAAGGTGCTGCCGCTGAAGAAATAAGACTTACTGAAATCCAAACAAGATACCATAAAGAAGAGGTAATTAATACTGTTGTAGATTCAGTTATGCCAATGGTGTTAATATTTATCTTAGGTTTATTCGCATTGTTGACATTGAAGAATACATTGGGATTGTTCTCAAAAATGAAAGTTCCTACAGGGTTGGAGAATATGCCTAGTTCAACAGTAGTGGAGCTTGCAGGAGAGGATGACTTAATTGCTTCTATGGAAAAAGAGGCTGTGAATCTAAAAAAATCTTATCCAAAGTCTCAAAAAGAAGCGAGTATTAATGAATTAAATGATATAATAATGCAGTCACCAGAAGAAGCTGCAAAGTTAATAACATCATATTTGAAGGATTAGTGAGCAATGTCGTTAGAGGATTTAAAGAATAAGAAAGAACAGAAACTAACCCATCCTTGTCAAAAGGTTGCGGCATTGTTGATTGCACTTGGTCCTAATACAGCGGCAGAGGTGCTTAAAAATATTACTGATAAAGATTTGTTAGAACAAATTACGTTGAATATTGCAAATTTGGGTAAACTTCCTGATGATACATTGGGTGGTGTTCTGGAAGAATTTAAGATAGTATTTCAGGCGAAGAATTATGTTGCCCAAGGTGGTGTAGGCTATGCAAAACAACTGTTAGAAAATATTTATGGTGCTGATGAAGCGGGTAAAATGCTTGATAGAGTAAACTCTATGATTAATACTAACCCGTTCCATTTCTTGAACGATGCTGACCCAAGCCAACTTGCTAACACGTTTTCTTCAGAAAACCCTCAATTATTAGCGTTGATTTTGGCTTATATTCGCCCAGAGTTATCAGCGCAGGTGTTGTCATTCTTGCCTCCGGATATTCAAGCGGCAGTTTCTATGCGTATTGCGGAAATGACACCAACAAACCCTGAAATTCTTTCAGTTATTGAGGATATTGTACAACGTAAGTTCTCAGCTCTTCTTGTACAAGACTTCTCTACTGCGGGTGGTGTTGAGTCATTGGCGAATATTCTTAACTGTTGTGACCGTGGTACAGAAAAGAATATTATGGAATGGCTGGATATAGAAAACCAAGAACTTGCTCAAGAAGTAAAAGACTTGATGTTCGTATTTGAAGATATTGTTATCCTCGATGACCGTGCGATTCAAAAAGTTCTTCGTGAGGTTGATTCTAAAGAACTTTCACTTGCTCTTAAAGGTGTTAATGAAACAATCAGAGATAAGATATTCAAGAACATGTCAGAACGTGCACAACAAATGCTTAAGGACGATATGGAATATCTTGGTCCTGTTCGTGCAAAAGACGTTCAAGAAGCTCAAACCAAGATTGTTGCAACAATTCGTTCATTGGAAGTTTCTGGTGAAATTACAATTACCCGTGCTAGTGTTGAGGATGAATTAATTGAGTAACGAGAATAATAAAGTAAATAGCCGGATAATTGGTTCAAAAGTTCAAATAGGCGGTGAGTATGTTCTGCCTATTGAGCAATCTCGTATTACCCAGCAGCAGGCAAAAGTTCAGGCAATTATCGCTCAGACTGAACAACGCAAAAAAGACTTGATGGCTGCTGCAGAAAAGCAAACTCAAGATATTATTGAACGTGCAGAAACTCGTGCTGCCCATATTGTTGAAGAAGGTAGACAAAAAGCAGAAGAAGAGTATGAAGCAATAAAGCAAGAAGGCTACGATGCGGGCTTTGAAGAAGGAAAGCGTGCAGGTCTTGCCAAGTTTGAAGAAGAGGCAATGGAAGCTCTAAAAGCCTTAGAAGTACTTGCTTCAAGCTCTTTTGAAATGAAACATGATATTATTAAGTCTGCAGAAAAAGATATTGTTGAACTGATTAATGCTATTGCTTTGAAGGTTGTTGGAAAACCGCTTGACGATAACCTTTTGTACAAAATAACGGCGGAAACGGTTATGCAACTTCCTGACAAAGAGAATGTTACTTTAATCGTGAATCCTAAAATCGTTGGAAGAGTTTCTTCTTTCTCTGAGCGTTTTAAATATGAGATACCTAATGTAAAAAGCGTTAGAATAGTGGAAGATCCTGCTCTTTCTGATGATGGAACGATTGTAGAAACAATTTCAACAAGGGTTGATGCAAGAATTTCTACAAAGATTGGTGAAATAGTTCAAAAACTACGTGCGGAAGCAATGAAAAATGACATTTAATAAAGAACGTTATTTAGAGATTATAAAAGAAACTGATACAAAGAAACAGATTGGGCGTGTAGTTGAAATTATTGGTTTGATAATAGAGTCTGACGGTCCGAATGCTTCTATTGGTGATTTGTGCTATATTTATCCAAATTTTGACCAAGCGCCTGTTTGGGCAGAGGTTGTAGGTTTTAGACAAAATAGAATTTTGTTAATGCCTTTAGGGTCTGTTGATGGGATTCGCCCTGGCTCAATAGTTGAGAGCACGGGTGGCGCAATGCAAATAGGAGTTGGTAAGCAACTTATCGGAAGAGTTTTAGATGGCTTAGGTCGTCCGATAGATACTCTCGGAGATGTAAAAATCGGTGATTTTAGACCAACAACAGCCGATTTGATAAATCCTTTAAGAAGGACTAGAATTTCTGAACCACTTTCACTAGGAATACGTTCTATTGACGGCTTCATTACTGTTGGGAAAGGTCAGCGTGTAGGGATTTTCGCAGGTTCTGGTGTTGGTAAGAGTACTACGATTGGTATGATGGCAAAAAATACCAATGCTGATTTGAACGTTATTGCTTTGATTGGTGAGCGGGGTAGAGAGGTAAAAGAATTCATTGAAAATATTCTTGGTGAAGAAGGTATGAAGCGTTCAATCGTAATAGCTGCAACTTCGGAACAACCTTCGCTTGTTAAAATTAAAGCTGCTTTTGTTGCTACTACGATTGCTGAATATTTTAGAGACCAAGGTCTGGATGTATTGTTTATGTTGGATAGTGTTACTCGTATTGCAATGGCTCAACGTGAAGTTGGATTGGCTGTTGGGGAGCCTCCTGCAACAAGAGGTTATACACCATCTGTATTTGCTCTTATGCCAAAACTTCTTGAAAGAACTGGTACTAATGATAAAGGTACCATTACAGGGCTTTATACAGTGCTTGTAGAAGGGGATGACTTCAATGAACCTATATCAGATACTGCAAGAAGTATTTTAGATGGTCACATAATGCTTTCTCGTGCAATGGCGCATAAAAACCATTATCCAGCTGTTGATGTGTTGGAATCCATAAGCCGTGTTATGCCAGAAGTTACTAGTCCAGAGCATAGACAGGCTGCAGGTACGTTAAGAAACCTAATGGCTGTTTATCGTCAGAATGAAGACCTTATTAATATTGGGGCTTATGTGAAAGGCTCTAGCCCTGATTGTGACAGGGCAATAAAATTAATGCCAGAAATAAATAAGTTTTTAAAACAAACAACAAGTGAAAAATTTGATTATGAGACAACGGTTTCAAATCTTTTAAAATTAAGTGAAATGAAGTAAGTTTTGTATAAAATTAACAAATAGTAGAAAAACATCCTCGAGATATTCTTGGGGATGTTTTTGATTTTATATTACTTACTTTATAATTGGTACGAGAAGCTACGTTGGATATGGTTACCTGTTGCACCGTTTAGTGACTGCAATTCTGTGTTAACCATATTTAGTTTATTTTGGTATTCTTGCATTCTCAGGTCGATTTTCTTTTCCATTAATTCGAGCTTTTCTCTTCTGGCTTTAAGCCGTTTTAGTGTAGGGCTATCATCTGCTAAGGTTTGACCTGCATCAATATAATCCGTAACAGAATTGGCAAGTTCCATCTTTGCTTCTGCAAGGTCAGAAATAAACGACTCCAAATCATGCCGTCTTGCGGTTAACATTTGAGTCCTGAATATCGTTGATACTACACCCATACACACACTTCCTTATCTTAGTTGATTTAGATTTTTCCCTTTCAAGAACGTGTGTTCATTGTTTTCTGCTATTAAGGCTTCCATCTTGCTGAGTTTGTGCTTGTTATAGTTAACTCTATACTTTGCCATTTTCAACTTTTGCCTTATTTGTAACATGTCCTTGAGAGAGGAAAATAGGCTGTTAAATAACATCAAGAACGGGTTGTTTCTAATGAAGAAACCTCTTGCGAAGTTCATGAAATTAATTAACCTTTTGATTGTCTGGTTTAAAGTATCGCTCATTTTTACATTCCTACTTTACTTTAAATAGACCTTCTATTATATCTAAAACACCTAACTCAAAAAAATTGCCTTTTTTAGGCACTTTCTTTAACATGTCTTAACATTTTTGTAGTCTATTTCATCACCGGTTATACTGCGGAACGAAATTTTTTCATTCGTATCCATTTTATCTAACGGCATTTTTGGTGAAAACTTTAGAAAATTTCCTTCAAGGTTTCCGAATTTGTTACAAAATTTAATACATCTTTTTACACTGCTTACTACAGCGTTATTACAGAATATATTATTAAACATAATTCGAAGGAAAGTTCTAATAAACACCCTAAAATCTCCGTTAAGAAATATTTTGAACTTCTTGGCTGTTGCCCTCGATTTCGTCTTTTAACATTTTACGAACGATGTCAGATTGAGTATCTAACATTTTGCAAACGGTTTCAATATTAACAATTTTCTGAGACAAGATTGTATCAGCGTTTGTTAAAACATTGCTTGCAACGTTTTGTACCGCAGCAACAGCAGCGTTACCTGTTCCTGAGAATAGGTTACCCATTAATACGGCCGGTAGTCCCCATTCACCCATATAAGGTGCCATTGATTGAAGGATGCCGCCCCAACCAGAGATTAAACCGCCTAGTTGAGTAACAAAAGTTTGTCCGACACCGTAGCCTGCAGCCATACCTGCCCCGTGTCCAACTGCGGAAGCAACATCGGCAATACTTCCTATGCTAGAAGCAAAACCAGTTGGCATACCACTCATAGAACCAACGCCGTTAATCATTCCTGCAACGGAAGCTGCGCCACCTGTTGCATAGCCTTTCATACCTGCATAAACAGGCGCTGCGCCATTTGGGAAACCTGAATAATTGTATAATGAATTTAAACCGAAAGAGCTGTATTGACCAGCTGCAGAACCATTTGCGCCCTGATACTGTGTCCAATAAGAAGTACCTGGGATGTTCATTGTGTCTGTGCCACCCATTGTTGTCATAAAAGCAGCAGGTGAGAATAAGCTTGCTAATTGGTACAAGAACCCGCCTGTAGCTCCAAAACCGCTACCTGTGCTTGTACTACCTGACACTGTTAAGTCACGTAAGCGGTCATAGGTTTCGTACATCAAGCATTTTGCGTCGCCTGATGCCGCACCAAATTTATTTGCAATTACGAGAGCACTGTCATTTTTGTAAGCCATAGTATCCTCTTTTTAATAATTTTTAGTAAGAAGTCAAGACTAGTCACTAAATGTTTTGTAGGTTCTTTCGATGTTTTCGCTAAGAACTTTTTGAACTGCTTCCATTTCTGTACTTAAGGTGTTACGTTCTGTATCAAGCTGTTCAAGTCTTAATTCCAACGTTCTATCTTCTTGTTGAATAATTGATGTTCTTGCGTTTACGTCTGCTACCGCTTTTTGATATTCAGCAGTTTGATAGTAGTACTGGTTCATTGCATCGGTATAAGCATCTTCATCAGTGATTGTTTCAGCATTAAGAGTATATTTTACTGAATCATCTTCTAATCTGATAGACATAAATCTACCTGTTGAATCAGTTTCTAATAACGCTTTTTCTGTTTTAGAAATATTTGTTTTTACGTAAGTTGCACTATAATATGGCATTGATGATTGTCTGTCGATACCATTATTAGAATCTGCATCGTGGTCTACTGACATATAAGATGTGTACAAATCATCGTAGGTTGTGTAATATCTTTCACCGTACATTTGGAAAGTGAATATACCACCTTTATAGTCACCGTTAGCGTCGAAACAGTTTGGAAGGTTAGAAGCAATACCTTCTTTTGCAAGGTCATAAATAACTTGTTGAAGTTCTGTCAATTGGTCTTCTTCCATTTGACCGATAGGAATTTCTGTAAGTTCACAGTTCCCGATGTAGTTCGGTTGTGTAGATTCGTTGTAGGTGTCTATAAGTGATGTATATTCGTTATAAGCACTTGCAACTTCATTGTCATAGTAATTTTTAGCTTCTAATGCGGCAGCTTCGTAGGTGGCAACAGCAGTATTGTATCCATCAAGTGCATCGAGTGTGTCGGTATCAGTTAAGTCTGCAGAATATGCGTTTAATCCCTTTGCAGCACCTTTATAGAAGTTTTCTACTTGAGTTCCTGAAAGGTATTTAGTAGTGCCATCTGCGGGGTCTTCGTAGCTAAAATAGGTATCGCCGTCTTTTAGGGCACCGGATTTGATAATAACTGCCAATGGGTCTGAATCCAATAGGTTTCCGTCTGTATCTTTTGCAGGTGTTACGCTTGTAAGTGGGTGTTCCACTCCAGCCTTATCTACAACAGAATAGATTTCATCAACAGCATCAAATTTAACTTCGCTCATAACAGCTTTGCCTAGATGACCCTGTAATCCAACTTGTGCCATATCAACGTCAACTAACAAATCTTCTGCATCTTGGAATTTGTCTTGATAGATTTTCATTTCTTCTTGGTATCTGGCATAGCTTTGATAGATAGCTTTTTGGTATGTATCATAAGATTCAGGAGTTAGAATTCCCGTCATGCTTGTGAACTGAACTTGTGGGTCAGACAGCTTTTTCATAGAACCAGTATAGCGTTCAACTTCATAAGAGTGTGTAACAACATAGTTGTATTCACTATCTGGTGAACCTATTTGGTAATAATCTTCTAAAACTTGTGTATATGTACCATCTGTGAATGTGTATTGCACTGTTGTGTAATCTGAAGATGACGGTACTGTAGGTACTTGCATTACTAACATTTGGTTGAAAAGATTCGCACTCTCGTTTGCAAGTATAGTACGTTGTTGGTTAATCTGTTGTCCTTCGTATTCACAGTTAGACATTCTTGCGGACAATTGTAAAAGTCTCGCTTGTGATGCTGCCATGCCCATTGGCTGTTCTCCTATTCTATGTTTTGATTGTTGATTGGTTGTTTAACATTGTTTTAATAAAATTCTCCACAATGTCAAACTCTATGCTTTATTATATTCTATATTGTACTCCTATAACAGTGCTTTACTAAAAATTTCATACTTTTGTATGGGGAATTTCGTTAAATGGTTTGGAATATTGTCCATATTACTTCCTCTTGTTTTAGAATTTTGTTAAACTTGAAATACTATGAAAAAGTTTTTAATTACAGCAAGCTTATTTACAGCTTTAGGGGCAGCTGTTTATGCCTCAGTACCATACAATTCAATTACTATAAACCCTTATAATATTGCTTCGGTAATTCCAAATACTTATATTAGAGGGGTTATAGCTCAGGGAGAGATTACCAGATGGAATCCAGCAGCGTATCCTATAAAGGTGTATATTCAACGTGATGGAGTTCCTGCGGAGTATATTACTCAATTAAAAAAGGCTTACATGAAATGGCAGACAGCTACTAATGGAGAAGTTTCTTTTAAATTGGTGTCATCTCCAGATGAAGCGGATACAAAGTGTATTTTCTTGCATGAATTGGAGAATATGTCTGATAATGCGTTAGGTTATCACCAATTCAGATATTCAGGAAATAAAATTGTGGACTCAACAATAAGATTCAAGTATACAGACCCTTATGGACAGCCATTTTCATCAGATTTGTTCTATACGGTTGCTTTACATGAAATAGGTCACTCTTTAGGTTTGGCAGGGCATAGCTCTAATTCAAAAGATTTAATGTATCCTGTAACTGCACCTAGAAAAGCTGATTTTACAAGGAGAGATTTAACCACATTGAAGCTCTTGTATAAGATGATTCCAGACAACAGCAACATGGATTTCACATCAGAGCAAAAGAGTAAATTGCTTACTAAAGCTCAAGTTGTAGGTGGTGAAGAACGTTTAAAGAAAGACGCAGAGACAGCCGCTAGAATTAATTCAAATATTACTCCGGATGATCCGAGTTCTAAATTAAGACTAGCAATTGCGTATAAAGAAAACGGAAACTATACTGCTGCAATAAAAGCATTAAAAGCTTCTGCTCCATTGGTTGACTCTCCTGAAGTAAAAGCTGAGATTTATGCAGAGATAGCTGAGTGTTATATGTTGCTTAAAAACTACACTGCAGCACAGAATTGTATAACTTATGCTACAAAGCGATATGCTTCTCAACATTTGGAATTTCTACCTGCTAAGCTTCTATATAAAAAAGGACAGAAGACGGCAGCTGTTAAGAAAATGCTAGATTTGTACAAGAGCGATAATAACCCTTATGCGGGACAAATGATAAAGGAGATTTATGACAGCTCTTCGACATCAAAAACAATAAAGAGCATGATTGAAACAAGCCTATCTGAGTGATGTCTCATAAACAGAAAAAGTTTTTATCCTCCATTTGGAGGATTTTTTCGTTTTTACTTGCGGTTTGTTTGATTTTATGTTAGCCTATATAGTGTATAGATATGGGTAGTGAGGTTTAATGAAAGGTTCAACATTAAGACGTTCAAATCTTACCAGAGAAAAGATGGCAATGATGCAATCTTTGGTTAATTATAGCAAGGTTCATCAAGATAGTGATTTTTATCGTGAACAAAGCAAAGAACGTGAGTTGGATGTTCTTTGGCAAAACTTTAGAATTGCTCACAAACCAATCGACCGTTCACCGCAAGTGTATTTTGTATTAGGTTTTATCACAGGGGCTCTTATTACTCTTGTAATGACAACAATGGTATCTATTTTAATTAATTGTACTTCTCCAAAAGAAGCTAAAATCAAAACTCCAAAAGTTAAGACTGAAGATGCTAAATTTGCATTTATTCCTGCAGATACAGCAGCGGTAGTTGAAACACCAGCTCCAACTTCTCAAACTTATGTTGTTGAATCTGGGGATACTTTAGAAAGTATTATTATAAGATTCTATGGTGCTTTTGATTTGAGCAAAGTTGAGCTTATTAGAGAAGCAAATAATATGTCGAACCCTAATGCGCTTTCAATAGGGCAAAAGCTTGTTATTCCAATGATTCGCTAGGTTGACATTAGAGGATTTAATAGGACGCAAACTGTTTGCCAGTTTGCGTCTTTTATCGTATAATCACTGTAACAGATATTATGGGAGGGGATAGGATGAACTTGGAAAATTTAAGAAAAACAGATGCGGATGTAGCTAATTACATCGATTTGGAGTTGAAACGTCAGCAAACTACTATTGAATTGATTGCAAGTGAAAACTTTACTTCCCGTGCAGTAATGGAAGCTTGTGGTTCTGTACTGACAAACAAATATGCAGAAGGTAAGCCATATAAACGTTTTTATAATGGTTGTGGTAATGTAGATAAGATTGAAGAGCTTGCTCAAGAACGTGCTAAGAAGCTTTTTGGAATGGCGCATGCAAATGTTCAACCACATAGTGGTGCTCAAGCTAATATGGGCGTGTTTATGTATGCCTTAAAACCAGGGGATAAGGTTCTTGGTATGGATTTGTCTAATGGTGGTCACTTGAGCCATGGTTCTCCGGTTAACTTCTCAGGCTTGTATTTTGATGTTGTAAGCTATGGTGTTAATGATGATGGTGAAATAGATTACAATGATGTATTAGCAAAAGCTAAAGAACATCAACCAAAATTGATTATCTGTGGTGCAAGTAACTATTCTAAAATTATCGATTTTAAACGTTTTAGAGAAATAGCGGATGAAGTTGGTGCGCTTTTGCTTGCTGATATTGCTCACATTGCAGGTTTGATTGCGGGTGGTGTTCATCCAAGCCCTGCTGGTTATGCTCATTTTGTAACCACAACTACTCATAAGACTTTGAGAGGTCCTCGTGGTGGTATTATTATGTGTGACGAAGAGCACGCAATGGGTATTGATAAAGCTGTGTTCCCAGGGATTCAAGGTGGACCTTTAGAACATATTATTGCAGGTAAGGCTGTAGCTCTTAAAGAAGCTTCTTCTGATGAGTTTAAAGAATATGCTAGACAGATTGTTAAGAATGCGAAGGCTCTTGCTCAAGGTCTTTTGAATAACGGTATGGATATTGTTGGTGGTATGACTGAAAACCACTTGATGACTTTAGACTTGAGAAAAACTGGTAAGACCGGAAAAGACATGGCTAATGTTTTGGAGGTTGTTGGTATTACTGCGAATAAAAATACAGTTCCAAACGACCCACAAAGTCCATTTGTAACTAGTGGTATCAGATTGGGTGCTGCTGCTGTTACAACCAGAGGGTTTAAAGAAGAAGATATGTTAGAAATTGCGGATATTATTGCAAATGCTATAAAGAATTCTGATAACGAAGAAGTTCTAAAAGCTTTGAAAGAAAAATCTTTGGCATTGTGTGCAAAACATCCACTTTATTAGAAAGAGGCAAATAAAATTATTATAAAATTACAACAAGCACATTTGATTGGCGGAATAATATCTTATATTCTTGGAGTGTTGATTTTACCGTTCGTTATAGATTTCTCAAAGCGTGAAGGGCTTGTGGATGAACCAAACGAAAGGAAAATTCACAAAATTCCGATATCAAGACTGGGGGGTATTGCAATTTGGTTAAGTACTATGGCAACATTTGTGTTCTTGGTGCTTCTAAGCCACTATCCTTATGGTAGCTTGTTGTCAGGTATATTGCTTGGCGGTAGTTTAATGTTTTTGTTGGGGTTGGTTGATGATATTTATAACCTCCCTGCTAAATTTAAGTTAGTTGCCCAGATTTTGATTGCCACTCTTGTATATCTTCTAGGTGTAAAGATAAATATTACTATATCTCACCTTGGTTATGTTCTTGATTTGTCATATCCAGTGACATTATTGTGGATAGTGGGTATAAGTAATGCAGTTAATTTTATTGATGGTGTAGATGGTTTGGCGGGGTCTGTTGTTACAGTTAATTCTGTGACACTTGCTCTTATTGCTTCTACAATGGCTACTGGAAATTCTATCAGTGGTTTGATTGCTTTTATATTGGCGGGTTCAATGTTGGCATTTTTGACTTACAATTTTAACCCTGCTCGTATCTTTATGGGTGACTCTGGAGCTTTGTTTGCAGGTTTCTTGCTTGCGTCATTGTCTGTAACAGGTGTTATGAAGGGTGCTGCGTTAGCGGTATTGCTTCCGTTTATTGTCCTAGCGGTTCCTATTATTGATATTACTTTTGCATCGTTAAGACGTATTTTAAAAGGTAAGTCGCCTTTTGTAGCGGATGCGGAGCATATTCACCACAAGTTATTAAAAGCAGGTTTTTCTCAAAAGAAAACAGTTGCTATTATGACTTCTGTTGCTATTGTTGTAGGAGCGGTTGCGACATATTTTGCAGGGTCAATCAAGCACTATGTTATTTATATTCTAGCGCTTGTTGTGATAATGCTTGCGTTGAGTTTGGTGAATGTAATAAGAGAGCAAAAGGCTAAAGATTAAACCTCTCTTATTATACCTACAACTTCTCCGATAATGTGGACGCTGTTTAAGTCTTCGTTTTTGATTACTTTGGTTTTGTAGTCGATGTTGTCTGATTTGATAATTAGTTCATCAATGTTTTTTGACAATCTTTTGACAAAAAAGTCGTTTTTAAAACAGAAAGCGTAGATTTTGTTGTCGCTGATTTGCTGTTCATCTTTGTGTTCAACGATTAATTTATCGCCAGTGTTGATAAAAGGTGACATGCTATCTCCTGATGCGTTAATCATTGAATATTGTTTTTTTGACGAGTAATTTTTGATAAGCTGTTTTGATATTCCAACAGATATTTTATCTTCTGAAAAGACGATGCTGCCAGAACCGCAACTTGCAAAAACGTCTTGATAATATGGCATCTGCACAGCTTCTAGTTCAGGGTTGCCTAATAGTTGGATGTTGAAATATTCTTCTACTTTAATAAGCTCAGAGACTGTAAGCTCGCTATCATTTTTTACTCTGTTACTGATTGTTTGTCTTGTGACCCCAAGGATTTCAGCAATCAAAGATTGGTTAACCGTAGTTCCGGTCTTTTTTGTGGCTAAAGCTGTCAAGTCTGCAATTTTCATACACGCCCTCTGAGTCTTGACAAATGTAAGATAATATTTTACAATTGTCAGTGTTAATGTAAATCCTTTGTTGACATTATGGCATAAAAAATCAAAAAGGTCAATACATTTTCATAAATTGTCAAAGATAGTTTTACAGACGAGGAGCTAATGATGTTGAATTTATTGAAGTTTTACCCTAAGAAAATTTTAAACTTTTTTCAAAATAAGAGATTTTATAAAGATTTTTATGCTAGAAAGCATCAGTTGGAGAATTTATCAAGAGAACAGACTGTAAGTTTTCTGATTCCGCAAATTGTTAAATATATTCTAGAGACTGACAATTATCTTATTACTTGCAAGCAGGCTGAAAAATTAGCAAGGACTTATTTGACGTATTTCAAATACAAAGATTTGTATTTGGAACTGGATAATTATACTGAAAAGTTGTGGTAATTTATGATTTTAAGGTTGGCTTTTTGGGATTATGAAGAAAAAACATGCGAGGAGAAAACCTATTTGTCGTGAAGACAATATAGAATTTGGATTAGTATTGTTAACACAGAATCAGTATGAAAAATTGGTTGCGAATTTTGGTGAAGATTTGACTAAATTTGCTATTTCGTTGTTGAATGACAAGATAAAATATAACCCTCAAGACAAGCATTTAGTCAATGCTGTGAATCATTATCAGTACTTTAGGAGAGATGGAAAGCTGATTTGTTTTGCGCTTGAGGTGATGAATACATCTGATATTTATGGTCCATTGCGCTACTGATTGATGATAAAAATATCTCAGAAATGGATTCCCAGACCTTGTCGTCTGATAATGACGGCATAATATTAGCTTCCCTCTTAATTGAAGCGACCTGTGAGCAGAGAGTAAAAGCGTGAGCGTACTCGTTTATTGCGAACAGGTCAAGAAAGAGGGGTAGGGGGTGAGGTGTTAATTTGTAACAACTCCGTAACAAAACAGCCAATGTAACAAAATGTAAAAACGGGTTTTGAATCACCTCAAACTCAACTATAATGCCCGATATGATATGATATGATATGATGGGATGGGGGATAGTATCTTACTTTTTACTTTCGAATCCTCTAATATTGATTTATCAGGAAAAATTAATTCTGATTGAAGATTAGGATTAAGGGAGAGTAGGATGTTAAGAAGAAGAGGATTTACTTTAGCCGAAGTACTTATTGCACTACTTTTGGTAGGTATACTAAGCTCAATATCGATACAGACATTGAGAAATAGAGATAACTCAGCAGAATATGAAGCGTTAAGAAATAAAGCAGTAACAAATATCCAAGGTGTAATGCATGAATCATTGTATTCAACAATGAGTAGTGAGATATTTGATAAAAACTTTACAGAAGTCTGGGACAATGTAAATAAACGTTTATCTACAGATACAGGCTCAATAAAATCTAAAGATGGAGCAATAAATATTACAACATCACAGGTAATGCGAGATGGAGTAAATTATGC
>JAZUBR010000017.1:0-4318 GCA_045638625.1 Candidatus Gastranaerophilaceae bacterium | reverse complement strand
AAAGTATATACTTTAGAAATAATTGACTTTTTTGATTCATAAATTTGCCCTTTTGTTACAAAACTTAATATTTATTTTCAAAACCCTGTATTTACAATACTTTTCACCCACCCTAAATTCAACCCCAAATAATCCAAAATTTGCAATTGCTTAATCTTTCTTAATAATACCAATGGAGAATGTGAATAATTTTTCATGACCTAAACTGAAATTATGACAACCTCAGTTAAAAATTTGCTACTTGCTTTTAAGCAAGACATCCAACTATCAAAGGATGAATGGACAATTAATCACGCATATAGGGCTCTTAATAACGGCTTTTTAAAGCAGTGGGTATCAAATATTCTTCCTGTCGAATTGTTGACAAGGAGTATAAAAGAAAGTGTTGAGTCTATAGTTACACTATGTGAGTGCGAAGAGTTTCATGAAACATTCCCTCGTGAAGTTATTTCACCTAACTATGGGGACAACTGGGGGCGGTTTGCTAATTATATTGAGATAAATAATCGTGCTATTGCTGAAATGAGAGGCACAGAGTGTAGAAATGGTATTATTAGCTCAATAAAGCTTCTGCCTGCACTTCCCCCTTCCGCAAAGAGTTGGGCAAATTGCGTAATTCTTTCTCAAATTTTCCCAAACATCTATGGTGATGGCTACAACAAAGCAGTTAATGAAGAAAATTCTATTTATGGAATAAGATTAAATTGTGGATATAGCCAAAATATCGTAGATAATAGTTTGGACTTGTCTGCAGCTGAACAATTTACTGCCTTTAATGATTTGGCACATTATCGTGGATTGAAAACAGGTTTTAGGACAGTTATCTCAGAAGACCAAATAAAAATTGCAATTCCTGATAAAGAGGATATAACCTTTAGATGGAATAATAATGAACATATTGAACTGTTTATTGAAGAACACGTAAAGCTTATTAAGATGGGGTTTGAAGCAATTTTTATTGATTCAGCCAAGCATATTGGCTTTTATGATATGGACAATTATACAGGAGTAGGCGCTCTTCCTTCTTACGAGCAAATGCAATATATTATCCATGAAATTCGGGTCCGTTCGGGTAGTTTTACCCTATCTTTTGTGGGAGAAAAAAGTTCTGATGATTTTGAGCGCTATACAAATCTAGGTTTTAATGCGGGTACAGGATTTATTGAATTAGATGATTTTGAAAAGGTAAAGTATTGGGCGAATGAGTTAAAGTATGCAAGGACGTATGCTCCAGGGGTTGAGGTTTCAAACGATAATACAGAAGGAGGAACCCCTTATGAAGTAAGGTTAAACCGACTGAAGAATTGTTTATTTGGGTTTGAACATGCTAGTGACAAACTTCCAAGTTTTATGCAAATGGAGGATATCTTCCCTTTACGCTATGATACTTCAACACATCATTTAATGATGTGTAATCCTTCCTATTCATTGGATGGAAACCCCGAAAGCCATTGGGAAAATTTATTTACTAAAGAAGATGGCAGAAGATTTAATCACGAAGTTGGTGAAATTTTTGCAAACGCATTATTCTTGTAGAGTGTATAATATAAGTATGAGAAATATTGCAATTTTATTAGCTTCTGGTGTTGGTGCAAGAGTTGGCGCTGAATGTCCTAAACAGTTTATACAAATAAACGGGAAATATTTGTTTGAGTATTCTGTTGCAACATTCAATAACCATATGAATATTGATGAGATTATAGTGGTTTGCCATCCAGATTATATTGATTTGGTAAAAACTGTTGTCTTAGACCGCCGTTATTTGAAAGTTAAACGTGTAGTCGCCGGAGGGGAAACAAGGAGAGATAGTGTTTATAATGGGCTATTCAGTATTTCGTACGAAGAAGGTAATGTCTTGATACACGACACTGCTCGTCCTTTTGTAACTTCTGCAATGATTGATAGAGTGTTGGGAGGTTTAGAAAGCTATTCTGCTGTTTCAACTGTGCTTCCCGCAACAGATACAATGTTTGTTCTTAATGAAGACTATAATGTTGCAAAAATTCCAAATAGAAAAGAACTCGCTCGAGTACAGACCCCTCAGGGCTTCTATCTAAATACTATTAGAAAAGCTCATTATCTGGCTCAAAAAGATAATTTAACGTTTGCTACAGATGATTGTGGACTGATTGCGTATTATAAATTGGCTGAAATTCATACAGTTGAAGGTGACGAGATGGCTTTAAAAGTTACTACTCCAGTAGATTTAATATTCGCCAAGTCTTTAGCTGATAATCTTTCCATTCTCAACTCTTAATAATTGGACATTGTTAAGAAACGCTTCATCGAAGAGTAGGGTATCAACAGATGTTAAAATCGTTTGAACTTCTCCTTCTATTGATTTTAATAGGTAGTTTTGCCTGATATCATCCAATTCAGCCAAGACATCATCTAGTAGAAGAATTGGTGGTTCTCCAGTTTTTTCCTGCAACATTTCTAGCTCTGCAAGTTTAAGAGCAAGTATAAGAGTTCTCTGTTGCCCTTGAGAAGAGAACTTTGTGGCGTCGGCACTATTTATTTGAAAAATAACGTCATCACGATGAGGTCCAACGCAAGTTTGTTTTCTAGCAAGCTCTTCATTCCGTCGTGCGATGAGCTCTTCTCGTAGAACTTCTGCTATCTCGTCAACAGAGTCCCCTTTGTAATCATAATTGATTGTAAGTGTTTCGGTGTTACTAATGGCACGATGTTTAAGTTCAGCAATTTTAGCAAGTTCTTTAAGGTATTTTTTTCTTATAAAAATGATATTTGCACCAGTAACCGCTAGTTGTTCATTGTATACATTTAAAATATCATGGTTTACGAATTCGTCTTTTAAAAGCTTGTTCTTTTGTTGGCGTATTCTTTCATATTTTGAGAGCCTATCGTCATAGGCAGGGTAGATTTGAACGATTGCTCTGTCTAACCAGTCTCTACGGTCAGCTGGAGCGCCTCTAAGGAGCATTAAATCACCAGAAGAAAAGAGGACTGTCTTTAAGAATCCTCTGAATTCTTTTGCATTTGATTTTAAACCATTAACTAATAGCTGTTTCTTTTCGCCTGCTGTGTAGCGAACTTCAATGCAAGATTCTACTCCAGATTTTACAATGTCAGCTTTAATGGAGAAGTTGTTTTGAGCGAAATTAATAAACTCTCTGATATTAGAAGTCCTAGGGCTTTTTAGTGTTGATAAAAAATAAAGCGCTTCTAGTATATTCGTCTTTCCTTGACCATTTTTGCCAATTATTAGGGATTTCTCGGCATTAAACAATCCTGTGACGGCAACACAGTTTCTAAAATTATTTAACTCAAATCCCGTAATCTTCATAAATACCGTTAAAAAAGTCGTGCCACTACCTATCGACAAATATAAACCATATTTTAAACAGGGCATGCTCCTTCTTAATAAATAACACCCGCAGGGGATGCCTTAGTGCTGCTATGTTTCCATCCTGACACGGTTCGACAGCCTACGCCATCAAGTATTAAGTTATCATCACATACACTGGTTGCCATACAGCCTATATAGGCCTCACAGCAGGCTCTGCACCCCGCAAAAGCGTTCGGGTCGAGGGATCCGCAACCTCCCCGTGGAGCACGACAAGTTTAGTATAACATAAACCAAAAAATTTTTCTTGATATTTTATTTTTATGTGTAATAATAATTCTTGTGGGTTAATTCCACGAGATAATTGAAAATATTAAATAAGTATTGACAAATGGCAAGGTGGCTCCCGTGAGCGAAGCGAACAAGTAATGATTTGTGAGAGCAACGCTCGAAGCAGCTGAGCCGATGAAAATTAAATAAATATCGATAAATGGCAAGGTAGCTCAGTTGGTGAGAGCGCACGGCTCATACCCGTGAGGTCGAGAGTTCGAATCTCTCCCTTGCTATTTTTTTATTGCCTTGATATGACTGAATTATAGCAATCAAGGTTTTTTATTTTTTACTCCAAAAGCTATTTATGTTTCCAAATTGTCTCCATGAGGTTATTAATCATTCTTTTTGTTTTACAATAAGAAGGTATTAATGAGGGTTAATTGTATGAAAACGGTGAACTTGGCGAGTATAGTAAAAATTTATAGAAAAAATGGCAATAAAAAACTAAGTTCCAGCTATATGAAATTTCTTGAAACGGATATTAAAGTTTCAGATTTACAATCTCTAACTAAACTATTATCAACTTTGAAAAATATTGATAAATCGTTTTCATTAAAAGATTTAAATGGATTTTATATGGGTTATAAAATTCCTCAAATTGGTAAAGAATTTGATTTATTAAGATTAAATGATTCTTCTATTTTAAACATTGAATATAAGGCTTCTAACACAGGCAAA
>JAZUBR010000016.1:0-42487 GCA_045638625.1 Candidatus Gastranaerophilaceae bacterium | reverse complement strand
AGTCAATGATAGTAATCTCGCTTGTGATGCTGCCATTCCCATTTGTACGGTCGTCCTTTGTTTCCCTTGTGTACTCATGTTTACGGCACATTTTAATGCTTTCTTTAACTTTTTAAGAAAAATTGTTACATTTCGTTACATAAATTAAAAATTAGAAAGGTGCATCTTCAACTTTAATTGGGTTTTTAAATTTAGTAATGCTGCCTTGGAATAGAAGTTTAACAGTACCTACAGGACCGTTTCTGTGTTTTGCAATAATAACTTCTGCCTCACCCTTATTAGACGCTTTTTGACCTTCGTCATCTTCTTCTGACTTATTATAATATTCATCACGGTAAATAAACATAACAATATCTGCGTCTTGCTCGATAGACCCAGATTCTCTCAAGTCAGAAAGCATTGGACGCTTATCTGTTCTAGATTCAACCGCACGAGAGAGCTGTGACAATGAAATAATAGGGACATTAAGTTCTCTTGCGAGAACCTTCAGACCACGAGATATAGCAGAAACTTGTTGCATACGGTCCTCTCTTCCAGAACCTTCCATCAATTGCAAATAGTCAATTACAATCAACCCTAAGTCTTTTTCTGCCATAGCTAAACGACGGCACTTTGCTCTTAGGTCGGTAATAGTACATCCCGCAGTATCATCAATATAAATTGGAGCCTCTGCGAACTTAGTCATAGCTTCTGCCAATTTTTCCCAGTCTCTTGGCTGCATATTACCTGTTTTTAAACGTTGTGTATCCAACTCTGCTTCTGAGCAAAGCATACGTTGCATCAACTGATCCTTTGACATTTCCAGAGAGAATATAGCAACTGCTTTCTTTGCTCTTAAAGCAACATTCTGAGCTATATTAAGCGCAAATGCAGTTTTTCCCATTGCAGGACGTGCTGCAAGAATAATCAAATCCGATTTCTGCAAGCCACTTGTCATGGCGTTCAAATCATAAAAACCAGTATCTATACCAATCAACTGTCCTTGGTTTTGGTAACGTTGCTCAATGCGTTCATAGCTCTTCATTACTATATTTTTTACTGGAGTCAAATCAGATGTAACTTTTTTGGAAGCCAAATCAAAAATCAATCTCTCAGCATAGTCTAATGACTCTTCAATTGTCGATGTGTCATAGCCAGAAGTAACAATTTCAGAACCTGCATTTATAAGGTCACGTTTCATTGCCTTTTCTTGAACTAGTTTCGCATAATATTCAACGTTAGAAGTTGTAATAGTCTTATAACTCAAGTCATTAATAAACGCACGACCACCAACTATCTCAAGCTTATTGTTAAAATTAAGAACATCAGAAACAGAAATGATATCAATGCGTTCATTACTGTTAAAGAGCTGAATCATTGCCTCATAAACGTACCTGTGAGCAGGCTTATAAAACGATTCAGGCTTAATATAATCAATCACCTTAGTAAGACAAACTGGATTTACTAAAACAGCACCAAGAATCGCCTCTTCCGCATCTATATTCTGAGGCATTAATTGGGAAATTTCTTCATTATTCTTCTGTTGTCTTTTTTCTCTAACTGGTGGCATTATTAATATAACCTATTTTATTAGTTGCTAGGAGCGCAAGATGCTGGAGAATAATCTTTATCAACGACCCAGCCGTTTTTAGCAATTTCTGCTGCACAATCTTGAGGGACAACCACACCATAATTGGTAAGAAGTAGATTAAATGTATCAACACCAACCGTGTTTAAACCACCTTTACCATTTATATCAACGACAATCTTAACAACAGATTTACCTGCTTGTTCAGAAATTGACTTTTGTGTTTGAACTTCGTCCAAAGAAACTTTTGTGCCATCTTTTAAGTGTTCATTTGATATAATTACAAATTTTTTAAGATTGGCAACTAGAGTGCCGTCTTTTTTATCATACATTTCTTGTAAGGTTAGATCAGGATATTCTACCATTACTCTTGTCGCTGCTTCTTCAAATGTAGCCACAGCTTTTGCTAATTTAGGCCCAATAGAAGCTTCTTGGTGCATATTAATAAGTGATGGCAAAGTTAATGCTGCTGTAACACCAATTATACCTAGAGTAATCAAAACTTCTGCTAAAGTGAAACCTTTTGTTTTCATGATAAAATCCTCTCTATACTTTTACCATTTCATTATAACCTTATAGATATATATAATCAATTTCATATTTGATTAAGTTATGTAACAATATTCTAATATTTCGCAATTATTTAAAATATAAATACTTTATATATACGGAGAATAAGACTTGAGAAAACAACATGGATAGTGAATCTAAGTTTAAAATAATTGATACATATTTTCCAAACGGGAAAAAATATACATCCAAAATTTACGAACAAGGGATTCTTGTACGTGTAAAAAAATATTACACATCAGGAGAATTAGAATCACAGTGCGAGTATGAAAACGGGCTAATTATTAATAAAAAGATATTTTCTAAAAACCAACGAATAAGAGTTTTTATAAGCTATTTTTACGACAATAATAACAAAGTGTATAAAATAACCAAAGATGAAGAATATATTTCTTCACAAGCAATTTTCCACCACTCTTTAGAGAATGACGAAATATCAGAAATTATAGTAAAAGTTAATAATGACATATCTCGTAGAGTTAATTTTGAGTACGAGCCAGATTTCATTACTTGTTTTGATTCGGCGTATAAAACAGTTGATAATTATAAGCTAAGGCGACCACCTATTGCTGATGACAGTTGGCTTGCAGAAGCTTGTCCTCAGTCGCTTGTTATGAGAAAATTAAAAGTAACCAAAGCTCTAACTGCATAACATTGATACAACCGGGGAATGTATATTTTATTAAACTCACTTATAAAATTATTAGATTTGTAGTAATCTAATTTATAAGGAGATTTGTTATGTCTAAAAATACTTTTATTATCTTAATGATATTAGTTGTGCCACTAGTAGTATACTTCGCATTGACCAAAGATTCTGCTAACACTTCCGTCGAAGCACAGGTAAAAATGCCACAAATGATTAAATTCACATCAAGAATGTGTTATGATTGTCAAAAGCTAGAAGAAGTTGTTAAAGAAGTTTATCCCCATTTTAAAGATAGAGTCAGACTAACAGAAGTGTCTGTCCAAGATAATTCTTCTGCAACACAGACTATGATAAAAAAATACCATGTTAAATTGGTTCCAACTTCAATTTTCCTTGATAAGAATGGTGAAATAAAAAAAGAAGTGGAAGGCACAATTGACAAAACAACTCTAGAACAATATCTAAGTGAGATTTCAGATAATGGATAATTTAGCAAATATCTTTCAAAATCAAGAAAATATCACAGGGTTAATGTTTTTAGCATCCTTCTTAGGGGGTGTAATTGCATCAATTTCACCCTGTTCCCTTGCGGTTCTACCAATAATCATTGGATATATTGGAGGCTACAGTAAAGAATCCCCTCTTAAAGTTGCAACACAAATGTTCTTCTTTATACTTGGAATGTCTGTTATTTTTACAGTTATTGGCTTAATTTGCGCTTTAACAGGAAAAGTCTTGGGCTCATTCACTGGTGGATATTTTGCAGTTTTCATTGCATCAATACTTTTGATTATGGGGCTTAAATTAACATCAATTCTCGATTTTGAAATGCCTATCCTAATAAAACAGCTACCTACAAACAATAACAGTAGTTCAATTGTTTATCCATTCATTCTGGGCTCTCTATTTGCGTTGGCAGGCTCTCCATGTTCGACCCCGATATTAGCAAGTATAATGGCCATAGCATCTTTCTCTGAAAAACTCTTACCAGCAGTTCTTATGCTATTCCTATTCGCATTGGGACAAGGTGTAATACTAATTATTACAGCTGTATTTACATCTAGCATAAAAAAAATGCGTAGTTTTGCGAGTATATCAGATGGATTACTAAAATTTAGTGGGCTACTTCTTATTTGTGCCTCGTTGTACTTATTTTATAAAATTTTTCATCCGTTTTTTATATAGTAAAAAAATCCCTGATAATCAGGGATTTTTATTATTTATCTCTTTAAAAAATTATCTTACTTTATTTTCATTACCTGCAATCAATCTTTGAATATTTGTTCGATGTAGGTAGATAATGTATATTGCTCCTAATGTACAATAAGCAATATATGCAATCGGAGCTCCAAACGCCCACATTAGAACAGGCGAAAGTGCAAGAGCAATAATAGAACCTACAGAAACATATTTAGTAGAGTAAGTTATAACACCCCATATAAGAGCAATAGAAAGTCCAACTAGCCAATTTAACGCCAATATAGTACCCACTCCAGACGCTACAGACTTACCACCTTGAAAGCCTAAAAATATAGACTTACTATGTCCAACTAGGACACCCACAGATGCAAGAACTGGAGCAAGACCACCTAAGACACCCCCGACAAGCATCGATGCCAACAAAACAGGTGTCGCGCCCTTCAATGCATCCAGAAGCATAACAATAAAGAACCACTTTTTCCCAAGTACACGTTTTACATTCGTTGCACCTGTAGAACCTGAACCTATCGTTCTAATATCCTGCCCTGTTTTACCTTTTACAATCAAATATCCAGTTGGAATTGAACCAATGATGTATGCAACAATGATTGTTGCTAACAATTTTAACCCTAGAATTAACATAACATATCTCCCTTTCACTACAAATCGATTTTATCATAAAAAAGAGCGGTTGTTCACCGCTCTTTAAAATGTATCAAATCTTACAACTATTTTATAGCAGCTTTAACACGGCTTAGAACTTTGTCTCGACCTAAAATCGCAAGTGTTGCTGTCATGTCAGCACCTTTTGTTCTACCAGTAACAGCGGCTCTAATAGCCCACATTGTTTGTTTTGGTTTAATACCTTTTTCTTTGAACTCACCTCTGAAGATTTCTAGTTTTTCGTGTAGAACTTCTTCGTCAAATTCCCACTCTTTTGCTTGTTCTGCAAAAGACTTAAGAACTTGTTGTGAAACATCTATATCAAGCACTTCTGCCTTAACTTCTGGTTCTACCTCAACAGTATCGCCAAAGAAATATGGAACAGCATCAGTAATATCAGACAATAATACTAAAGGCTCTCTAGTGATTTCAACCATTCTTGTAAATTGTGCTTCAGAAAGTTGAGTTAAATCGTACTGCTTTAAATAAGGTAATAATTTTGATTTTAACTCCTCGATTGAAAGAGCCTTGATATAATGACCGTTCATCCATCTTAATTTGTCATATTCAAAGATTGAATTTGATGAAGAAATTTCACCAATTCTAAAGTCTGCAGCAATTTCATCAACAGGCTTGATTTCAGAACCATCTGACGGTGCCCAACCTAATAAAGCTACAAAATTAATTAAAGCTTCTGTTAGATAACCGTTTTCAACGAACTCAGAAACCGCAGTTGCACCATGACGTTTTGACAATTTACTTCTATCTGGCGCTAATATCATACCTAAGTGTCCGAATCTTGGAACCTCTGCACCCAAAGCTTCATAGATTAAAATTTGCTTAAAGGTATTTGAAATATGATCTTCACCTCTAATAATGTGAGAAATCTTCATTAACAAGTCGTCAACAACAACAGCAAAGTTATAAGTTGGTGTTCCATTAGATTTCATGATAACGAAATCACCTAACAAGTCAGTATTAACCTTTAATTCACCTTTTACTAGGTCATCAAAAACTAGTTCAGAAGTAGAATGGAAAGCTTTTTGAGCCTTGCTTATGTTAAATCTAATAGCAGGTTTTCTGCCTTCCGCTGCTAGAGCAGCCTTTTCTTCAGCTGTTAAATTTTCACACTTCTTGGAATATACGTAAGGTTTTTTGTTTGCTGTAGCTTCTTCTTTTTCTGCTTCCAATTCCTCTGGGGTACAGTAGCATTCATAAGCAAAACCTGCATCTATTAGCTTTTGAGCATAAATTGGATAAATATCGAAGCGTTCTGATTGAGTATATGGACCATATTCTCCACCAACATCAGGACCTTCATCCCAATTTAAACCAAGAGCTTTCAAGCTATCAAAAATATTATCGATATATTCTTGACTTGTACGCTCAGCATCTGTATCTTCAATTCTTAAAATAAATTTACCATTGTTTTTCTTTGCGAACAGGTAATTAAATAACGCTGTTCTAGCTGTTCCCACATGTAAATTTCCGCTCGGGGATGGAGCAATTCTTACTCTAACTTCAGACATAATTAATTCCTTCCTTTACCCTGTTATTATTGCACAAAAACAGTTTAATTGTGCAAGTAATTTATTGGGAAATATTAAATAAAAGTCCTAAATATACTAAAATTATCAAGAAAATAATTACTAATAAAAACAGAGAAGAGTACTTTAGCCAACCTTTAGTATCTAGGTGAAACTGTTTCGTTGGCATATTTACACGCTCTGCAAACATCTCCAAATAATAGACAACATAAAGCATATCGAAGAAAAACCAGCCATATTCATTATGAAAAATAGGAGCTTTGTATTTTCTTGATGAATATTTTTCAACAATCCGTAATATTCTGTATGATAAGAATAAAAGAGAAACTTTTCTTAATATCAAGAATAGCGGAATATTACAAAACCACAAACCTATTATCGAGATAAAAAGAAATAAATAATGCAGAACAAACTTTCTATAATCAGCTTTTGTCGCAAGTTTTTTTAATGCAAAGTTGTTAAATGTTACCCAAAGCAAACTATATAAACCGAGAGTCAAAACCTCAAATATTATAAATTTTGTAAGTGATAGATGTTTCAGCCCATCAATATGCGGCTCCACAAAGAACTCCTTACAAAATTCGCATTGCTCAGAATTGTTTAAAATCTCTTTACCACAATACGGACAGTTAACTTTTGTTTCCATTTTTCACATCTCCCTATCAAATCCTTAATAAATCTTAACAAATATCTCAAAAAAAAGCAATTTTTAAAAGTATATATACTTTATATATACATAAGATAGAAAAAGCAGATTACAAAGGAGAATTTAACATGGCAATTGGAGCAAAAGATTTTATTGACAGATTATTAGTAGAAAAATATTCACAGGAACAAGTCGATAACCATACTGACGATGCCCTAAAATCAAGAATTGACGCTGACGACATCATGAGTGCAATGAACGCTTATTCTAATAATTACAGAAATTATCTTGATGTCTCTGCGAGATTAAACATTAGTTGCTATTCTGTCAATGCCAGAAACGCAAAATACGTTTCTATTCCAGCATAATTAGTGCTCAGCTAACCAAAGTTTAAATTCATCAACATTTGTAATCTCTTTTTCTGCGACAACACGTGGAGCACAAGGTACTACAAGTTTAATTCTGCCACTATCTGCTTTTTTATCTATCTGCATTAAACTTACTATCTTATTACCATCAAGAATTCTATCAACATCAGTGAAACCATACTGCTTCATCAGCTCGATTGCAATATTATAATACGAAGTATCAATATAACAATTTTTTAATGCCCACTTAAAAATCAACAATATACCCTGCGCAACAGCTTCGCCATGGGTATATTTTTTATATTTTGTTATAGTTTCAAGTGCATGCGCATACGTATGACCAAGATTTAGTACTTTTCTTAAACCTTGCTCTTTTTCATCTGCTCTCACTACATTTATTTTATATGTTAAACATATTGAAATAAGTCGTTCAAGAAAAAACTCATCACGTTGCAATATACGATTAACGTTAGCGTTTAAAAATTCCATTATATAAAGCGGTTCATCCATGCAACAATTAGCTTCTATAAAAGCATATTTTAAAATTTCTCCTAAACCAGAGCGATATTGCTTCTCGTCTAAAGTTTTTAAGAAATTTAAATTAATGTAAACACTATCTGGCTGATAAAAGGCTCCCAGAATATTTTTAGCGTCAGGTAAGTCTATTGCCGTCTTACCGCCTACTGAAGAATCAACCATTGCCAAAAGGGTAGTTGGCACTTGAATAAAGGAAATGCCACGCATATATGTAGCCGCAACAAAACCTGCTAAATCTCCAACAACGCCGCCTCCAATACAAATAATATAATCCTTTCGACTCATCTTATTCTTAATAAGATGAGTGACAATCTTAAGATAATTTTTTAGATTTTTTTGAGACTCTCCATCTTTTAGAATAAATACTTCCGAAGAAGGGAACGGCAAATTCTTACCATAAAGTTTATAAACCTTTTCACTGAAAACAATTACTCGTTTTGCATCCTTTGTTTTGGCAAGCAAATCTTTATACAAAGCCTCAATTGAAGAATTATTAATATAAATATTATAGTTTTTATCGTTTTCAGGTATATTAATCTCTAATAGTCTTTCCATCTATTGTCCTCAGTATTTCTTCTAATATTTCTAAAGGTTGTTTATCTGCTGTATCAATAATAATATCCGCCAGCTCAAAATTTTCGTGACGTTGCTGATATAACTCCTCTATCTTCTCAAAAGGATTCGCACAAAGCAAGAGTGGGCGAGAAGTATCATCCTTTATCCTATCATAAATAGTCTTGGGGGATGTTTTTAGGTAAATTACACAACCTAGTTCTGCTAGCAGAGTCCTATTCTTCTTCTTTTGAAAACTTCCACCACCAGTGGATAATATTATATTCTCTCTTCCTAAAAGGTCTCTTATAACTCTAGTTTCAATTTCTCGGAAATAATCTTCGCCTTTAATTTTAAATATTTCAGAAATCTCGACTTTTTCTTGTTTTATAATCTCTGAGTCAGTGTCAACAAATAGCAAACCAAGTCGTTCAGCTAATAGACCACCAATAGTAGTCTTACCACTTCCTGGCATACCCACTAAGATTAAATTACGCTTCATAATGTTGTTTTAGCTCCTCAATACTATCGCCACCGTACTTACGGAGAATCTCATCCACTAGAACAATTGCAACCCTTGATTCCGCAACAACTGCACAAGCAGAGACAGCACAAGTATCGGAACGTTCAAAATGAGCTTCTGTCTGAATGTTATTGTGTAAATCAACACTTGGTAATGGCTTGCGCATAGTCGGGATAGGTTTCATTGTGCCTGTTACAACCAACGCTTCTCCATTAGTCATTCCTCCCTCTAAACCACCCGCATTATTTGAATCCCTGTATATTGAGCCATTTTTAATCTTTATTCCATCATGAACAGCACTTCCTTTTCGTTCGGCAACCCCAGTTCCGAGTCCAATTTCGACAGCTTTTACCGCTGGTATACTCATTACAGCTTGTGCTAATAAGCCGTCTAGCATTCTATCCCAATGCACAAAAGAACCCAAACCAATAGGCAGATTAGAATAAATTACTTCAAATTTACCACCTAGAGTATCCCCTTCTTCTTTTGCTTTATTTATTTCTTCCTTCATTTTCTCTGTTGTGTAGTCATCACAGCACCTAAGAACTGACTTCTCGGCTTTTTCCTTTATTAAAGTATATGTTGAGGGTCTTACATCCAATTCCACAGAACCAATCTGGGTAACATGAGAAAAACCAATAATACCCAACTCCTTTAATAACAACTTTGCAATAGAGCCCACTACAACCTCAATTGCAGTTTTACGTGCACTCGAACGTTCTAAAATATTTCTTAAATCTTCGTGTCTGTATTTAATAGAGCCAGAGTAATCTGCGTGTCCAGGGCGTGCTGTAGTAAAAGACTTCGCTGCAATTTCTCGTAGAATTTCTTTATTAGAAAAATCAACGGGTTCTACGCTCATTGGAATTCGCCAATTTTCATAATCAAGATTCTTAATTTCCAAACAAACAGGTGCACCCGTAGTCACTCCAAATCTAACACCTGATTTAATCTCTACGGCATCTGTTTCTATCTTCATTCTTCCACCACGGCCATAGCCTCCTTGGCGACGACGAAGCTCTGTATTAATAAAGTCAATATCAATATTTAATCCCGCAGGTAAACCTTCTATAATCGCATTGAGAGCCTGTCCGTGGCTTTCGCCTGAAGTTAAAAATCTAAATATTCTTGTCATAAAACCTCTTAATTATTAAATAACCCGTCAATTGACGGGTTATAACTTATTTTGCATGCAACAACATTTGAACTTTTGTCTGCATCATTTCTTCAATAATCTGCCAATTACCATTAGCCTGTTTTTCTAATACCATATAGGTTTTTAGTTTATATGTTTCGCCTGTAGGCTGGCGGAGAGCTGTAACCTTGTAAGTGTTATCATTTATTTTCACAGCTTTGATATCTGAATAATTATTCTTATACTTACGCATCTTTGCTAAAGCTTGGCTTTTTTTCATTTCACTTACGTATCTTGCAACATCAGTTTCTTTATCTACCAATTCACCATCCGGTTTAATTACCTGTCTAATAATTCTTGCTTTTGGTGAATAAAAAGATGGCAACTCTTGGCTGTATGTATTAGCAGCATTCACATATTTATTAAAAAACTCGACAGCTTCTGTCTGGTTGTCTGCGAATACAGCAACAGAAGTTGATAAAAATAAAACAAGTAAAAATAAAACTTTTTTCATTAATAACTCCTTTAGTCAGGTAATGTGCCTTTTACATCAGCAATAACGTCACTTTCTAACTCAAAAGCCTTATGCAAAGCTTTAACTGCAGCTTTTGAATGCTCTGCATCAACTAAACAACTAATCAGAATTTCGCTTGTTGATATCATTTTAATATTTATATCATTATCTGCTAAAGTCTTAAACATCTTAGCAGCTATCCCTGGACGGTCAATCATACCTGCACCAACAATAGAAACTTTTGCAATATTAGCATCAATATGAATATTACTGTATTTCAAGTCTTTTTCAAGCTTTTCTAAAACAGCCTGAGTCATTGCTAGTTCTTTTTTATCAACAGTAAATGCAATATCATTAGTATTAGAGTTTTTTCTTGCATATGATTGAATAATCATATCAACAGAAATACCCTCTGTCGCTAATCTATCAAAAAGCATTGCCGCATGTCCTGGAACATCTGGTACATCGCAAACCACAATTCTTAATTGTGACAAGTCTGCAGCAACACCTGTTACTATTCTTCTCATTTCCATATCATCAACTCCTAAAATCAATGTACCAAGATTATCAGTATTAAAACTACTTCTTACTCTCAATGGAATATTATACTGTTTTGCAGTTTCAACAGAGCGAGGGTGCATTACATTTGCCCCAACTCTAGCCAATTCAAGCATTTCTTCATAACTAATTTCATCTAATTTTGAAGCATTTGGAACAACTCTTGGATCTGTTGTATAAACACCTTCTACATCAGTATATATATCACAGCGTTTAGCACCAATTGCTGCAGCAACAGCAACCGCAGAGGTATCAGAGCCACCTCTTCCTAGAGTCGTAATTTCATTATTATCAGTCACACCTTGGAAGCCAGTTATAATCACAATTTTATCTTCCCTGACATATCTTAAAATATTTTCAGACTTTATATCTGTAATACGAGCACTACCGTGAATATGTTCAGTTTGAATCTGTGCTTGAATCGCATTTAAACTAATTGCATCCACACCTTGCGCTTGTAAAGCCATTGCTAATAGTGACGCTGAAATACATTCTCCAGTTGATAACAACATGTCCAACTCTCTTAAAGAAGGAGATTCACTCACCTCGGAAGCTAGTTTTAAAAGCTTATCAGTTGTATGTCCCATAGCTGAAACAATTACAACCACGGCATTCCCTTTGTTACGCTCTTTCAAAATAACTTGAGCAACATTTTTTATCTTATCAGTATCGGCAACAGATGTCCCACCGAACTTTTGTACTATTATATTTTTCACAATACTCTTCCTAAACTGCTATAAAATTATACTAGCAATTATATTTAATTACAACCTCTATCGAGAGCAAATCACACGAGCAACATGCACACCAGAGGCAGAAGCCTGAATCAAACCTCTTGTAACACCTGCTCCATCACCTATAGCAAAGAGGTTTTTAACACCTTCTGTTTCTAGTTCATTAGTCAACTTCACTCTTGCTGAGTAGAATTTTACTTCAATACCATACAATAACGTATAACGAGAAGCTGTTCCAGGAGCTATCTTATCTAATGCATATAGCATTTCAATAATACTTTGCATTTGTCTATATGGAATTACCAAACTTAAATCCCCGGGAGTTGCACTAGCTAAGGTTGGGGTTAAGATACTGTTTTTAATTCTATCAGGGGTAGAACGTCTTCCATCTAATAAATCTCCAAATCTTTGAACCAGAATACCTCCACCTAACATATTAGCTAAGCTTGCAATATGCTGACCATACATAATAGGCTCTTTGAACGGCTCAGTAAACTTTTCGCTTACAAGTAGCGCAAAATTTGTATTTTTAGTCTTAATATTTGCGTAACTATGACCATTAACTGTCGAAATACCATTATAATTTTCTTGAACAACCTCTCCATTTGGATTCATACAGAAAGTTCTAACTTCATCACCAAAAGTTGGAGAATGGTAAACTAACTTTGATTCATACAATTTTTCAGTAAGAGGTTCAAATACTGGAGCAGGAAGTTCAACACGCACACCAACGTCCACAGCATTGTTAACCATCCCTATTTTATTTTTTGCAAACTCTTGAGTTAACCAATCAGCACCTTCACGTCCAGGAGCTATAATTGTATACTCTGCTCTTATAATATCACCATTATCAAGCTTTATACCTTTAACTTGTTCGCATTCAACGATTAAATTTTCAGCAGTTACATTATTTAAAATAGTTATATTTTCATTTAAATAATCCTGCATATTTTTTAATACATCAAGACTTCTTTCAGTACCTAAATGTCTTACAGGAGAATATACTAGCTTTAATTCTGCCAAAGCAGCTTGACGCTCAATTTCTTCAAAAACCTTTTTATCAGTGCCAAATACTTCATCAGTGGCACCGTATTTTAAATATAAACTATCAGAATAGTCGATTAGCTCTTCAACTTTTTTCCAAGGCATATAATCAACAAGATTACCACCGACTTCTGGTGTCAATGTTAGTTTCCCATCAGAGAACGCTCCTGCACCACCCCAACCGCAGAGCAAACCACAACGTCTGCAAGAGACACACTTTTCAGCACCCTCTCTTAAAGGACACTTACGCTTTTCAATCTTCTGCCCTTTTTCGATTAAAACAACTTTCCACTCAGGTCTTAGTTTTACAACTTCTAAAGCAGTAAATATTCCTGCTGGACCTGCACCCACTATTGCGACGTTATACATAGACACATTCTCCACTATCCTATTACTTATTCACGATACTACAAACATAGAATATATTAAATATGTCATTAATTTTTATTAATTTGGGATTGAATATCCTCTAATAAACGACGATTAATCGATATTAAATCTGCAAAAATAGCAATAACTTGAACCAACATTCCGACAATAATGAGTATCGCAGATAATAACAACGATTGAATATGACCACCACCATCGTTATTTAACCAAAAATACAAATAACGAACTCCAATTGCGATACCAGAACTGAGAAATAAAAGCGCAAACAATGTAAAGAACCTAAATGGACGATATATAGCAAACATTCTGACTATCGTACAAGCGGATCTTAAAATATAGTGCAAACTATTTTTAAATAAACGTGATGGACGTGTCTTTGGATTAGTCTTTATCGGTACCGATTTTATTTTAAAACCTTTTGCTTTTGCCTGTATAATTGTCTCCATCGTATATGAGAAGTTATCAAAAATGTTTATCCTCTGCGCACAATCCTTTGAAAAAGCTCTAAAACCGCTTGGAGCATCAACAACATCTGCTGACGAAATCAACTTAACAACAGATGAACCAAATTTCTGTAAAAGTTTCTTTACTGGAGAGAAATCCTTATTATTAGCAATATCCCTTGCACCGATTACCATATCAGCTTCTTTGGTTATTATAGGAGAAACTAACTTGGGTATATCACCACCAAAATATTGATTATCACCATCAGTATTAACAATAATATCAGCACCAATATTCAAGGCAGTTTTTAGACCTGTTTTAAAAGAAGCTGCTAACCCCATATTCCTCGCATGGGATACAACAGTCAAACCTAACTCCTTAGCAAGCGTTACAGTGTTATCAGAGGAGCCGTCATCGATTATTAATACCTCAATTTCATCAATACCTTCTATTTCAGCTGGTAAATCTCTAACAACATTGCGAAGATTTTCTTCTTCATTAAAACATGGTATTTGAATTACTAATTTCACAATACAATCTCTCTATTTGTAATATAATTATATAATAAAGAGAGAATATTTTGCAGGGATTATGAATTTATTTCTAATTATACTTTTAGGAACACTCCTAAGATTGTCTTATATCGTAAAACCAGAAGGACTTTGGAATGATGAATATGTTTCTTGGTCAATTGCAACTACAAACTTTCAAGATGGTTTCTGGCATGAAATCCTAAGCCAATGTCACATGCCACTCTATTATTTATATCTAAAATGTTTTGGGGACTCAGAATTATTACTAAGACTTTCATCAGTTGTTCCTTCAATTGCCGCAATTTTTGTCATGTTCAAAGTCGGTGAAACTAAAGATAAGACAACCGCTTATATCCTTGCTCTTATGACATCTATATCGTCATTCTTAATTTATTACTCTCAGGAAGTTCGATTCTACTCTTTACTTTTTCTTTTCTCTGCAATATCTTTACTTTTTATACTCAAATACACTACCCAATATAGAAAAAAAGACCTAATTGGGTACATCATCTCAAGCCTACTAATTTTATTTACTCACACAATTGGCTTTGTTTATGTTTTCTTTACACTACTATATATTCTGTACAAATCAAATAAGAAAAAAATAATACTTACTCTTGGCTGCATTGCTATAATATCTGCATTACCACTTGTTTATTATATTTTTACTCATGTTGGAACTTCTCAATGGTGGGGGAGTTTCTCATACAGAAACATAATTTTTATGCTAACCGACTTTTTCTCTCCTGTCCTTACTAATAACGTTAATATCCCTAGCTACATAATTTATAACAAAGACCCGTTTTTTATAACAAAGCTATTTATTCCATCTCTATTGGTTATTGGGGTTATCATATCAGCTCTAATAAAGCAAAAAAAATTGTTAAATTTATTCTATATCACGCTTGCAACAACAATTGTTTTAGTAATTACAGCAGTGTCTGGCAAATTCGTTTTCATAACAAAATATAACATCGAAATCTTACCAATCCTACTCTATATTTTTTCAGTGGGAATAACAAACTGTAAAAAAGTTCTTATGTACATAATATTAAGTGTTTTGGTTTTATTTCAATTAGGTAACTTTTTGTTTCCTGACTATGTTACCAAACTCCCTCGCAAAGAAGGGAATCGAATCCCAATTGCGCTATTACAAAAACATAAACTTTCTCCAAATGACAAAATTATATTTACATATTACAACGCAGACAGATTCTCTAAATACATTGACTTAAAATTGTATAATTACATCAGCATAGATAAAGCTAATACAACTAAAATCATTACAGATTCGAATAAATTAACACCAGAGGAGTATATATACAATAGAAAACATATTCACAGATACTTAAATAGTGTAATAAATAAAGAAGAAAGAACTTTTGTAATATTTTTAGATTCAGTAGCATTTTTCTCTGATGAAATATTACAAAAATACATTTCAAGTAGTGATGCTCTCATAGACATTCATCCGATGTACATAGAATCATCTGTTTTAAAAAATGAATTCATAGAGTATGGAAAAAACAACCAACTTAAGGTAAAATTTTCTAGAATGGGGAATTGGACCTTGCTAATATTAGAGGAGAAAGATTAATGGGAATTTTTACGGGCTCATATATAACAACAGTAATATGCTTATTATTTGCTTATTTTTGGGGCGAACACGTTTCTTCTGGAAACGGATTAACCTGTGTATTCATAGCAGCAGTTCTTGGCGTTCTTGAAGTAAGTTTATCTTTTGACAATGCAGTTGTGAACGCTGCTAAACTTGAAAAAATGACAGAGAAATGGCAAAAAAGGTTTATTACTTGGGGTATAGCAATTGCAGTTTTTGGAATGAGACTACTATTCCCTCTGCTAATTGTATCAATTTTTGCACAAATAGATTTTTCTGAAGTTTTGCCACTAGCTCTTAACCAACCACAAGAATATGAGCACTATCTTCATAAGTCACACGCTTCAGTAGTTTCTTTTGGGGGAGCTTTTTTAATTATGCTTTTCCTTAACTATATTACTTCAAAGAGAGAGCATTTGTGGATTAAACCAATAGAAAGACCTTTATCAAAACTTTCAGGAATCAAATATATCGATATTTTTGTTACAACAATGCTTATTTGCTTTACACTGTCTTTAAACCCTCTTAGTAAGGCTTCAGAAATATTTATTCCAGGGATTGCTGGTGTTTGTATTTTCTCACTAATTAACCAACTTGCGAACTTCATTGAAAATAAAGACAATAATCTTGCAACAGGAGCTGCAAACGTGGCGAAAGGTGGTTTTGTAAGTTTCCTATATTTGGAATTAATTGATGCCTCGTTCTCTTTAGATGGTGTCTTAGGCGCATTTGCCTTAAGCAATGACATCATCATTATCTCATTGGGGCTTTGTATAGGTGCAATATTTGTACGTTCTCTCACAATAATGCTTGTCCAAAAGAAAACACTTAAAAATTTTGTATACCTAGAAGCTGGGGCTCACTGGGCAATTGCAGTTCTCGCAATAATAATGTTTGTATCTACTGTGCACGAAATCCCTGAAATAATCACGGCATTATCAGGATTAGCATTAATACTTGCATCATTATACTCATCAGTAAAATTTAACAAACAAGAAAGAGAAGCTGGTGCAATTCAATAAGATTTTTAACTATAAAAAACATATAAGAACGATATTTCATCCTTTAATTGATTTAAAGATAAAAAACCTTAAAAAAAGAACTAAGGTTACAGAAGGTTTAATCGTCTCATTAACAACATACTCAAAGCGTATAAACAATATTAAATATACGTTATACTCTTTGTTCAATCAAACAATTACACCAGAAAAAATTATTCTCAACATCTCCCCAGAGATTACATTGCCTAAAAACCTTAGTAAGTTTATTGAATTAGGATTAGAAATTCATCGTTGCAATGATATTGGCTCCTACACGAAGCTAATACCCACTCTAAAAAGATTCCCTGACAAAACAATAGTAACCGCCGATGATGATATATATTATCCGGAATCTTGGTTAGAAATATTATACAATGCCCACCTCGAAGAGCCATCCTTAATTCATTGCCATCGAGCACACAGAATAAGCTTCGTTAACGAAAATATCCTCCCTTATGAAAAATGGGAAAAGCATATATCAAAAGTTAAACCCTCTTTTAGCAACTTTCTGACTGGAGTCGGTGGGGTTCTATATCCTCCGAACAGCTTTACAGACGAGGTATACAATCAAGATGTCTTCTCAAAAATCACCCCTTATGCGGACGATATTTGGTTTTGGGGAATGGCTGTTCTAGCTAATAGGAAAATTAACGTAGTAAAAAATAATATATCCTACCTTACCTCGACGAATATTTTTACACAATTAGGGCACAATAACTTATACTCTACTAATAAGTTAGGTGCCAATGATAGACAACTTGAAGCCCTATTGAATGAATATCCTATAATTGAACAAAAGTTAAAAAGCTCACTACCTATAAAATTAGTTTTTGATGCATCATCCTTATATGTGCAAAAATTAAAAAACGCTAAAAGAGCAGGAATATACAATGTTGCATCAAATCTGCTAACTAAATTTCTTGAAGATGAAAACTTTGAAGTAACACTATATAGCGATTATAAATTCTATTATTTTATTAAAGAATTAGCTCAAGAACTGGGTATAAACTTAATAAAAGAAACTTCTAAACTAAAAAGAACATGTGGTTTCCTATTTTACAATGCGCAAGGACTACCACACAAGCTTAAATTTTCTATTCTATACACCCTTAGATTACTTGATAGAATTCTTCCTATAAACAAAAAGCTTAAGAATGAACTTAATAAAACTGATATATATTTTTCTCCCTTCGAAGGTATTATTAAAGAAGCTCAATATCTAAAAATAAAAAAATATCAATTTATTCATGATATTATTCCGCTATTAGAAAATAAAAAATTACCACCATTCCACTGGGCACGACAAGTTTTTGCAAATATTGCAACCGATACAATATACTTCACTAATTCTGAGTATACTAAAGATGATTTTTTACGATTTTACTCAACAGTACCTATTGAGAATGTTGAAACAGCGTACCTTGGGTATACCGTGAAGCCTCAATCAGAGAATAATATTTATGAAAGATATGGTATCCCGTTAGATAAACAATACATCTTATCTCTTTGCTCAATAGGAAAAAGAAAAAATCTCAATTTTGCAATTAAAAATTTTGAGAAGTTTATTGAACAATATAATATTAAAGATTTAGTATTAGTTTTAGCAGGTGGCTGTTGGAATAGTTACAAAAAAGAAATAGAAAATGCAGCATGCAATAAAAACATTATTTTTACTGGATACATTAATGATGAAGATATCCCAAATCTTTTCACAAATGCAAAAATATTCATATATCCATCACTTTATGAGGGATTTGGACTGCCTGTAATTGAAGCTATGAGTTACGGAACTCCAGTTATCACCTCTAATAGAACATCTCTTCCTGAAGTCGCAGGAGGAGCAGCGTGGCTTATAAACCCTGAATCAGACACGGATATGCTCAACGCTCTGAAAGAATTATACTTCAACGAGGACACTTATAATACTTACAAAAAAAAAGGCTATATGAGAGCTTCAGAATTTACTTGGGACAACTGTTACAACATAATTAAAGCTAAAATCTTAGAAGATTTAGCTAAATAAAAACTTATGCCTCATTAGATAATTTTTGCAAAGCTAGTAATGCCTTAAAATCTACACAAGAAGTTTCTAGCTCTGAATAAGTGCCTTCAGCCAAAATCGTTCCTTGTTTTATAAATACAACTCTATCAGCTTGTTTTAAAGTAGAAAGCCTATGAGCTATCGCAATTATTGTAACTTCTGGAGTTAAACTATGAACTAAATCACAAACAATACGCTCTGTTTGTAAATCCAATGCTGAAGTTGCCTCATCGAGAATCAATACTTGTGGATTGTTATATAAGGCTCTAGCAATAGATAATCTTTGTTTTTGCCCAGTTGACAAACCTACAGAATCAGTAAGCGGAGAGGCGTATATTCCATCCGAATAAGTTTCCTCAATAAAACTTAGCAAGCCAACTTTTTCCAAAAGTTGTTTAACTTTAACATCATCAATAGATTTCGCCCCAAATGCAACATTTTCTCTAAAAGATGTGTTAAAAAATATCGGTTCTTGAGGAACATATCCGACAAGACTGCTTACCCCATTTACATTTAAACCATCCACTACTATGTGGCCAGAAGAAGGCTTTAAAAGCCCGCATAATACATCAATCAAAGTGGTTTTTCCAGCCCCTGAAGGACCAACCAAACCAACAAACTGACCTTTATTTACCTGTAAATTAACATTCTGTAAAACAGGAGTTTCATCATAAGAGAAACAAATATCTTTTAATTCTAGATAATCTTTAAAGGTTATATTAGCATCTGTAATTTCTGGTTGATGAGATAAACTCTTTTCATATACCTTAAGTAGCTCATCAATATAACGCTTGCCGAAAGTTATAGCATTCAAAGCTACTTGCACCCTTGACAAAGCAGGCATGATACGAAAAATAGCAGATGCAATAATTGAAAACGATGCAATCAAAACGTTTGTATCTTGTCCTACTTCACAAGTAATCGCCCCTAATAATATAAATAATAAAATAATAATAAATGGTTCTAATACATAAGGCTGAAAAGAGTTGATACTAAGATAGTTTGCCATCGAAACTTTATATCGTTGTAACATTTTTGATAATTTATCACTAAAATCAATTTGAGTTCCAGAAAGCTTTATCAGTTTCAAATTTGGTAAAATTGCCCCTTTTAAAAGGGTATATTCTTTTTGAGAGTGCCAACTAATCTTCGATAATATATTTAGATTTTTTTTATAAATTGCATTCAAGAAAAACACAGCAAGGACAGTAAAGGTAGCTGTTATTAGAGCTGGAATCGGGAATTTTATAAATATCAGTAGCAAAATAAATAGAACGATAGATAGATTAATATTTAAATTCAAGAAGCGTAAAAAATAGTTATTAATTGATTCTGGAATCAATGTATTAAAAATATAGTCTTTTTCTGCGCGAGAAATTTTAGATACCTCATTATAAGGAGCAGTCAAAAAATAGTTCATAAAGATTTGAATTGCATTTACCTCAATACTTTTTGTAATTTCTGACTGTTTCTTCAGACAATACAACATAAATATATTTTTTATGACAAATAATAGAAAAATCAAACATCCCAAGAATAAAGGAGAGACTTGTAAGGCAAAATTTGCCATTATATCTGGTTTTAGAATTAATAAAATAAAAGGATAGACAATTGCAACGCCACAAAACTCTAAAATTGCAGCAATATAAGATATTAACACATAGAAAATTATCTTTTTTTCATAATTCCCCGCAAAATACTCTATAAACTTCTTAAGATTAGAAATATACATAATAACATTATAACAAAAAAAAGAGAGGCTGTTAAATTAACAGCCCCTCTTTTTTCAAGTTGACTATTCTCCTACGATGTAATCAGGAGCTCCAAACATACCTTCAATCTCTTCTAAGATAGCAGAAGGTTTTCTTGCTTGGTTTCTTTGAGCAGCTCTTCTTTGAGCTTCTCTATCACGTTCTTCATTTGCATTTGTAAGGTGATGTAGACCTGTACCAGCAGGAATTAAGCGACCGATAATAACGTTCTCTTTAAGACCTCTGAGTAAGTCTCTCTTACCTTCAACTGCAGCTTCTGTAAGAATACGAGTTGTTTCTTGGAAAGACGCTGCTGAAATGAAACTTTCAGTATTCAATGATGCCTTTGTAATACCTAGCAACATGTATTCACAAGTCGCTTCAACACCACCAACTTCGCGAACTGCTTTATTTTCATTTTCAAACAACTGAATTTCAACAAGTTCACCAGGTAATAAGTTTGTATCACCAGAATCAACAACTTTAATTTTCTTAGTCATTTGACGAACGATGATTTCAATGTGTTTATCGGCAATTTCTACACCTTGAGAACGATATACACGTTGAACTTCATCTACCAAGTACTGTTGTGCAGCTCTTGGACCACAAAGTCTTATAACGTCTTGTGGGTTCAAAGGACCACTTGTTAAAGGCTGACCTTTCTTAATAGCTTCTTTATTAGAAACTAATATGCTAGCATCAATTGCAAATTTGATTTCAGTTCTACCATTATCAGTAGCCAAGAACAATCTTGGAACATCATCTTCAATTTCAATCTCTGCAACACCATCAGCTTCAGCAAGAATAGCACAATCTTTTGGTTTTCTACCTTCAAGAAGTTCTTCGACTCTTGGCAAACCTTGAACGATGTCACCGGTTTTTTGTCTTTCAAATACTAATGTAGCAAGCATATCACCACGTAATACAAGAGCACTAGCGTCTACTTGTAACATTGTCCCTGGGCTAATCAAATAAGGACGACCATTTCTGATAACAATCTCATTCTTAGAAACTGAAACAACTTTACCAGAAACAGGAGCAATATCTCCACCTTCAGATACAACATCATCAAGTCTAACAAAATCACCCTTCTTAACTTTTGCGGCAGTTGAAATCTTAACTTTTGATTCATGGTTTTCACAATTTACAAGTAAACGTCTTGAATCAGAAGCTTTTTCATTAATTGCTGCAACACCATCGTTAATAGCTAATACTTCAGTTTTTGCAATTGGAGTTTTTGGCTTAATTACATCACCATTAGCAACTAACAATTCTGTTTGAAGAGATTCGTTCATCTTAGAATTACCTTCAAGTTCACGACGAACAATTAAAGTTTCTAATACAACAATCTTCAATTCACCTTGTTCATTTAACTCAACAAGACCTTTCAAGTGAGATAAGTATCCTTGCATTTGAAGAACTAAGCTTGTTCTTGTTAAAGTTGCACCATCAATGTTTCTAACTCTAGCACCATCTTTGTACTGTAATTGAGTAACAGGAACCATGCTAATCAAACTATCAGAAGAATCAAAGTTGATTGAAACATCTTTTGCTTGAACTTCTAATACTTGAACCGGTCTAATCAAGATTTGAACTGGTTTGTCCTCAATTGATTCTTCATCTGACATACCTAAAGAAGATTCAATTTCTTCATCTAAATCATCGATATCTAAATCATCAAAATCAGATTCCATAATTGAAACAATAGAAGTTGCAGAAGCCTTGATGCCTTTAGCAATTGTGGTACCAGCTTCAACTACAGCACCTTCTTCAACTTTCAATTCGCTGATGCTTTGTAGAGTATGAACTTCACCAGGACGAACTGTAATTTCATGAATAATATCGTTAAATTCTTTGAATTCTACGATACCATCAATGTGAGTATAAACGTCCTTAACAACTTCTGTACCAGCAGTAACAAATGTACCATTTTCAACCATCTTCAAAGAAGAATCTTTGTTGATTTGGTGAACTTCTTCTGGAATAAATACAATGTTACCAGGTTTAGTAACAATTTGATTTTCGTCAACTTCAACATCAACATATTTAATTTCACCAGAAGAAGAAACTGAACATTCATCATCAATAAGCTCAGCAATAATCATACCATTTTCAACTGTTGTATCAGTTGGAGTTTTAACGATATAACGTTCACCTGAACCTTTTACTGTCCATAACTGCTCTTTCTTTGTTTGTTCAAAAGAAGCATTTGAAGGCATTAATGAAGCAATAACGATTGTAATTTCTTTACCTTTAACAATCTTATTAATTGTTTCACCATCAAACTTAACTTGTTCAATTTCTAAATCTTCAGAATAACGTACTTCACCGCCGTGTTCACAAACTGTTAAAGTTTCAGCAAGTTTTTCACCCTGCTTAACAGCTTGTTCGTCTTTTACAAGAACTCTTGAACCACTTGGTAAGTTATAAACGTCACCACCAATAACCCAAACAATACCGTTTTTGTTAGCTGTTCTTGAAATGTTACCCTGTCTATCTTTTCTTTCATCAGCAACAAAGTCTTCAAAGTAAACTTCACCTGACAAATCAGAGTTGATATCCTTAGTAGCTTTTTCAGTCAAACGGCTACCATCACCAGATGATACAGGTTCATATTCAGCAAGTTTAAAGCCTTTTTCTACCTTCATACCATTTGAGAAATGAATTGTTGCACCTGCTGGGATATGATATTTTTCAGTTTTCTTACCATCAGAAACTTCAATATCAGATTCATAAATAGAAACCTGAACAACATCCCCGTGACGAGTTCTTAATTCTCTTGTTTTAACAGAAGACTTAACAGTACCCTCAATAGCAGATTCAACAGTCTTCATAGCACCAGAGCCTTTGAATACACCGCCGGTGTGGAATGTTCTCATTGTCAACTGTGTACCAGGTTCACCAATTGATTGAGCCGCAATAATACCAATAGCTTCACCAATGTCAACAGGTCTTTGAGTTGTTAGAGCCCAACCATAACATTTTTGACAAACGCCATATTCTAATTCACAAGTCAAACCAGAGCGAACTTTCAACTCAGTTAAGTTCAAATTCTTAATTTTTCTGATATCTTTTCTATCTAATGTTGTATTCTTAGCAACTACAACGTTACCTTCTGCATCAAGAATGTCCTGAGCAATAGTTCTACCTAATAATCTGTCAATTAATGGAACAATAACAGCATCACCATCCATAATTGCTTTCATATCAATATAACGTTCTGTACCACAATCTTCTGCTCTAATAATTACATCTTGAGCAACGTCAACAAGACGTCTAGTTAAGTAACCAGAGTCAGCTGTTTTCAACGCTGTATCTACAAGACCTTTTCTTGCACCGTAAGATGAAATGATATATTCAGTTACAGATAGACCTTCTTTAAAGTTTGATTTAATAGGTAAGTCGATAATCTGACCTTGTGCGTCTGCCATCAAACCACGCATACCAACCAACTGAGAAACCTGTGATAAGTTACCTCTCGCACCTGAGAATGCCATCATATATACAGGATTTAATCTATCAAAGTTTTTTACCACTTGTTCTGTCAACTTTGCAGTTGTTTCAGACCAAGTATCAATAACTTTTGTATATCTTTCTACCTCAGTGATTTCACCTTTTAGGTATCTGTTTGTTGATTTTTCAATTTCATTTTCAGCTTGAGCCAATAAATCCTTCTTTGCCTCTGGTACAGACAAGTCTGCAATAGAAATGGTTACACCAGAACGTGTTGCATACTTATACCCAAGGTTTTTTAGAGTATTTGCTAACTCAGCAGTTTTCGCTCCACCATATTCAAGATAAATTTGAGAAAGAAGATTCTTCAAACCACCTTTATCCATTTGTTTATTAATAAATTCTGGAGCCACTTTTGAGTGTGTGTATGTATTTTCCATATTTATATTTCCTCAATTTCCTTTTTAATTAAGCAAGTGCTTTTTTAACTTCTTCGTTAAATATAATTCTACCAACAGTTGTTTCTAGACGTTTGCCGTGTTCATCTCTTACAACAATTTTGTCGTGAAGCTTGATAACACCAACTTCAAGAGCTGAAATAGCATCTTGGAAGCTGTAGAAATAACCTTTAACCGGCATTTCAGGATCTTTTAAGATTGTTAAGTAGTACATACCCAATACCATATCCTGAGAAGGGGTGATAATAGGTCTACCGTTTGCCGGTGCAAGAATATTGTTAGTTGCTAACATAAGCATTCTTGCTTCAGTTTGAGCTTCAATTGATAATGGAACGTGAACAGCCATTTGGTCACCGTCGAAGTCAGCGTTGAATGCTGTACATACTAGAGGGTGTAACTGGATTGCACGACCTTCTACCAATTTTGGTTCAAAAGCTTGGATACCAAGTCTGTGAAGGGTTGGAGCACGGTTTAACATAACAGGGTGTCCTTCGATAATCTCTTCCAAGATATCCCATACTTTTGCTTCAGAACGTTCAATCATCTTCTTAGCAGATTTAATGTTTTGAACATGACCACGTTCGATTAATTTATTAACAACAAATGGCTTAAATAATTCAATTGCCATTTCTTTTGGTAAACCACATTGATTCAATTTCAAAGATGGACCAACTACGATAACAGAACGACCAGAGTAGTCAACACGTTTACCTAACAAGTTTTGACGGAAACGACCTTGCTTACCTTCAATGATGTTAGAAAGTGATTTTAGAGCTCTATTGTTAGGACCAACAACAGTTCTACCACGTCTGCCGTTATCAATCAAAGCATCAACAGCTTCTTGAAGCATACGTTTTTCGTTTCTTACGATAATTTCAGGCGCACCCATTTCCAATAATCTTTGTAAACGGTTGTTTCTGTTGATTACACGTCTGTATAAGTCGTTCAAGTCAGAAGTCGCAAATCTACCACCATCCAATTGAACCATAGGTCTTAAATCTGGAGGTGTTACAGGTAAAACATCCATAATCATCCAAGTTGGTTCAGTTTCAGAAGAAATTAAAGCATCAAGAAGTCTTAATCTCTTGATTAACTTACCTTTCTTTTGTAATGATGTTACACCATTTGCTAATTCTGTTCTTATTGTTTCTGCCAACTCATGAATGTTGATTTCTGCTAAAAGTTCTTTTATAGCTTCTGCACCAATACCAACTTTTAGAGTTGTTTCTTCATTTTCCATTAAATAGTCTTCATATTCTTCTTCTGAAAGCAATTGAAGTTTTTTGAAATTAGAATCACCCGCATCAATTACAACATAATTATTGAAATAGATAACTTGTTCTAAATCTTTCAATGTCATATCAAGAAGTAGACCTAAATATGAAGGAATACCCTTTAAGAACCAAATGTGAGAAACAGGAGCCGCTAATTTAATGTGTCCCATTCTGTGACGTCTTACCTTAGAATCAGTAACCTCAACACCACATCTTTCACAAATGATACCTTTATGTCTTACACGTTTGTACTTACCGCAATAACATTCCCAGTCCTTTGTAGGTCCAAAAATTCTTTCGCAGAATAAGCCATCACGTTCAGGCTTTAAGGTTCTGTAGTTAATAGTTTCAGGTTTAGTAACCTCGCCATAAGACCACTTCAGAATTCTTTCTGGAGACGCGATACTTATGCGTATATAATCAAAATAATCAATACTTGTAGACAATTTTCATTCTCCTTTATTAATCACCGAGTGTAGTTGATGTTTCAAAGAAATTGATATTTAACAATTCAGAATCGATATCCGAAAGAGTTCTCTTCGGTGCAGCTTTTCTGATATCTTCCATATCACTCATCAAATCAACTTCAGCCCCGTTTTTCTTCGCAACTGTAATATCCAAACCAATACTTTGTAATTCTCTTACAAGTACTTTGAATGACTCAGGGATACCCGGTCTAGGTATATTGTCCCCTTTAACGATTGATTCGTAAGCTCGGTTACGACCGTTAACATCGTCAGACTTAATAGTTAACATTTCTTGAAGAGTGTAAGCTGCGCCATAAGCTTCAAGCGCCCAAACTTCCATTTCCCCAAATCTTTGACCACCGAACTGAGCCTTACCACCCAATGGTTGTTGAGTAACCAATGAGTATGGACCAGTACTTCTAGCGTGGATTTTGTCATCTACTAAGTGGACAAGTTTAAGTATATATGATAAACCAACAGCAACTGGTTCATCAAATCTTTCACCTGTTCTACCATCGATAAGATAAACTTTACCGTCTTCTCTTACCCAATCACAACCGGATTCTTTAATACCTCTTACTAATTCTGCTCTTGTAGCGATTTCAGATTGGTTATCACCATATCTTTCATCAAATGATGGAGCTTCATAGTGATCTTTTGTAAGGTATGCAGCCAAACCTAATAAGCATTCATAAGTTTGACCAACGTTCATACGAGAAGGAACACCTAGAGGGTTTAATACGATATCTACAGGAGTACCATCTGGTAAGAAAGGCATATCTTCTTTAGGAAGAATTCTTGAAACGATACCTTTGTTACCGTGACGACCTGAAAGTTTATCACCTACAGACACCTTACGTCTTTGAGCTATATAAACTCTAATAACAGTATTAGCTCCTGGTGGTAACTCATCGCCTTTTTCTCTATCGAATACTTTTACGTCAAGTACTCTACCGCCTTCACCGTGAGGAACTCTTAAAGAGTTATCTTTAACATCTCTAGCTTTTTCAGCAAAGATTGCTCTTAAAAGTTTTTCTTCTGGTGGATGTTCAGATTCACCTTTTGGTGTAACTTTACCAACAAGAATATCATCAGCATAAACTCTTGCACCGATACGAACAATACCACGTTCATCCAAGTGTCTTAGAGCATCTTCTGATACGTTAGGAATTTCACGAGTAATTTCTTCTGGTCCTAACTTTGTTTGTCTTGCGTCTATTTCCAATTTTTCTACGTGAATTGAAGTGAATACATCATCGTGTACACATCTTTCAGATAGTAAGATAGCATCCTCGAAGTTATACCCTTCCCAAGGCATATACGCTACTAAAACGTTTTTACCTAGAGATAATTCCCCACAACTTGTTGCTGCACCATCCGCAATAACATCACCTGCATTAACTTTGTCACCTTCGTTAACGATCGGACGTTGGTTAATACAAGTATCTTGGTTAGAACGAACATATTTCATCAATGTATGTAAATGTTGTTTTCCTTGAATATCACGGATGATAATTTCTTCACCCACAACTCTTTCAACAACACCATCTACTTTTGCTACAACAACCATACCAGAGTCTTTAGCTGCTCTTGCTTCAAGACCAGTACCAACTACAGGACGTTCTGTAATTAATAAAGGAACAGCTTGACGTTGCATGTTTGAACCCATCAAAGCACGGTTTGCGTCATCGTGTTCAATGAATGGAATCATTGATGTCGCAACAGAGATAATCTGAATAGGACATACACCCACAAAGTCAACCTTGCTAGATTCTGACATTGTGAACTCTGAACGATAACGAACAGGAACTTGATCATTCTTGAATGAGCCATCTGCGTTTAGTTGAACGTCTGCAGGAGCACAACGGAAGTTTTCGTCCTCGTCCGCAGTCATGTAAACTACTTCCTCAGTAACCTTACCATCTTTTACAACAAAGAATGGAGATTCAACGAAACCATAGTCATTAACTCTAGCGTGAGTCGCTAAAGAACCAATCAACCCAGCGTTTGGACCTTCAGGAGTTTCTACAGGACAAATACGACCATAGTGAGAAGGGTGGATGTCACGAACTGCAAATCCAGCACGTTCTCTTTGTAAACCACCAGGTCCCAAAGCAGAAACACGTCTCTTGTGAGTTAATTCTGCTAGTGGGTTTGTTTGGTCCATGAACTGTGATAACTGAGAAGAACCGAAGAATTCTTTTAAAGACGCTACTAACGGTTTTGTATTTAACAAGTTCAATGGAGTTAATGTTTCAGAATCCTGAAGAGTCATTCTTTCTTTAACAATTCTTTCAATTCTTGAAAGACCTACTCTGAATTGGTTTTGAAGAAGTTCACCAACTGAACGAATTCTTCTGTTACCTAAGTGGTCGATATCATCCAAAGAACCTTCATCATAAGTCAAGTTAATTAAATATTCGATAGAAGCAACAATATCTTGAACAGTTAAAGTTCTTGTATTGTTAGGAATATTTAAGTTTAATTTTTTGTTTAATTTATAACGACCTACACGACCGATATCGTATTTCTTTTCATCAAAGAATCTTGCTTCCAAGATTTGACGGCCACCAGCTGCAGAAGCTGGGTCACCTGGTCTTAATTTTTTATAAACATCAATTAATGCTTCATCAGTTGTTTCTGTTGTATCTTTATCCAAAGTCTTTTTCAAGAATTCAAAGTGAGTGAACAAAGTTTCCATTTCAGAAACAGTAATACCCATTGCTTTAAGCAATGTGGTAGCCAAGATTTTTCTATTTTTGTCAATCTTAACGTGAATAACGTCGTTAGAGTCAGTTTCAATTTTCAACCACGCACCACGGTTAGGAATCATGGTTGCATTGTATAAACGTTTACCAGTTGGAGAAACTTCTCTCTTGAAGTAAACACCTGGTGAACGAACGATTTGAGAAACGATTACACGTTCTGCACCGTTTACAATGAAAGTACCTTTATCAGTCATTGTAGGAATATCACCGATATAAACTTCTTGTTCTTTGATTTCACCGCTATCACGATTAACAAGTCTTACCATAACTCTTAATTGTTTTGCATAAGTAGCGTCATGAATACGAGCTTCTTCTACAGTATACTTTGCATTATCAAAAGTATAGTTTGGTAAGAAATGAAGTTCTAATCTGCCAGTATAATCCTTAACAGGGCTGAAAGCCAATAATTCTTCTTTTAAACCCTCTTTTAGAAACCATTCAAATGATTTCTTTTGCACGTCAATTAAATCCGGTAAATCATCCAATCTGGTATTTGGAATGCCCATCGGAGTTACTCTTTTCGCATATTTCGTTGTCGACATTAAATCACCTCATCTATTCTAATGGTGTACATTAACTATATAAAATTTGTATATTTGCTATATATTTTTTGTATTTTCGGACTAAATCCCCATACATACGCATGTTCTCTAATCGTACTACTTCAAAATTGCCAGTCAAGAATAAATGTATATACTACAATCATTGTTTACAAATTGTTACATTATTTTTGTAAATTTTTGTTAACTGAATTTAAAAAGGAAACGTTAAAATTTTTTCTAAAAAAATAAAATAAGATTTTATCCAAGCATCATACTCTATCAGGCAATGTTTTTTAGAGAAATAAAACACATAATTTAGGAGTTAGTTTTCTCGAAGTAAGTTTTTCGAGAAAAAGGAGGTTAAAATGACGATAAAAAAACTGACTGTGGCAGCTGCAATTGCCGTTGGAATAGCAACGTGTTCGTTCAATAGTGCAATGGCAGCATGCCCATGTGACCAACGTCCTGTTGTCACAGAATCTACTTGTTGCCCTGCTGCAGATATTCCTGTAGTAACAGGGCAAGCGTGTCCATGCCAGACAGAAGCTCCAAAATGTGGCTGCGATGTCCCACAATGTGAAGAACCAGCAGTACCATCCTGCGCGGTCTGCCCAAGTTCATCTCCAGCTTCAGGATGTGCAATGAACCAGATTTATGCTTACCCTAATGCAATCTATGGTTCAAACAATACCATTGGAGATTGTGCAGCATCAGCAGCTACTTACAGAAGTGGAAGCTATGGATGGAACAACAACTACATTGGCACAATGACTTCACATGGGCTTAATCCATACACAATGGGGGCAGCAGTATTACCAGAAGGAACAATGACCGGCGCTGCAAGTAATATTCCTTGCCTGAACGATTCTCCAGTTATGAATACAGGTGTTCCAATTCTTAGGGATGAAAGAAAAATGAATGGAGCAGGGTGTCCAATACAAATTAGCACAGCAAACTCTATTCAAGCTATCAAAAAAACTATGTCACCTTTAGATCTTTCACAATTTAATGTTACTGGTGCTGCTGCAGGGTTACCTACAATGAATATGTTCCCAGATGTTCCAAGTAATTATTGGGCATCATGTGACATCGATAAATTGGCAATGAATGATGTCGTAGTTGGTTACCCAGATAGAATGTTTAAACCTTCTAGAAACATCAGCCGTGCAGAATTCGCAACTATGATTATTAAAGGTTTCAACAAAGATAATTACGGTTATAGTTCAGAAAAGCTATTTAGCGACGTACCACTAAACCATTGGGCAAATTCTGTAATTGCAAAAGCAGTTCATGAAAATCTGCTAAAAGGGTATCCAGATGGATTATTCAAGCCTAACAATAATGTAACAAGAGCAGAAGCACTTTGTGCATTATCAAAAGGTATTAATATCCAAATGGATGCAGCAAAAGCAAGAGAAATCTTATCTTGTTATTCAGACGGAGCAACCGTTCCAGAATGGGCACAAATTCCAATTGCAAAAGCTCTTGAAAGTGGTGCATTAAAAACTACTCCTAATAACAAAATGATTCGCCCTTATGCAGAAGCTACTCGTGCAGAAATAGCATCTATGTTACAAAACGTCCGTGTTGCAATGGGATTTGATACCAACCCAACAACAGCTAATAGCAGCTGCCCAATTTGTCCTGTAGACAAGAAAGCTTACGTTGAAAATGAAGAGATAGTTAAAATCCCAACCTTAGAATTAAAGTTCTTAGATGAAATCAATGCAAAATCTTCTCATATTGGTCAAATATTTGCAGCAAATACTCTTGAAGATGTAACAATTGATGGTCAATTATTCCCAGCTGGTTCAAAAGTTTCCGGTAAAGTTGTTGAAGTCGTAAGACCATCTGGGTGTCAAAAAGGTGCGCTTAAACTTGCCTTTACAGATATCAGTCATTGTGGTTGCAAAGCTACTCTACCAAAACAAATCCTTACAGCACAAGTTGATTGCAACAAACAACCTAACATTATTTCAAGACTTGTTACAGCACCATTTACTTGGGCAGGTTCAGTCGTAGGTATTGTAGGTAGAACAACAGGCGGTATGATATCTAACCTAGGTAACGCTGTTGAAAACGTTTCTAATGGAACAGGTATTGCTTTAGGAGACGTATTCACTGGTTCATTTGGAGCTTCTGCTAGAAGCTTAGGTGGAGCTCTTTATCAAACAGTTAAAGCTCCTATCGACTTTACAAGAACAGCACTATCTGGAACAATTGGTCTACTTCAAACTACCGGAGACGAAGTTGCTTACCTAGTTGACGCAAAAGGTTACAAAATTTCATCAGTTAACCCGAGAGAACACGTAACCATCGCTTTCGGCTGTAGCGAATAGTTAGTATATATCGTTCGCTTCCGAGGTTAATCCGTCAAAAGATTAACCTCTTTTTTCTTGTTTTGTTATAAATAGGATATTTTGTGGAATATTATAAGAGTAACTGTTAAATATCGGACGGAATCGTAAGTATAATGGCTGTAACGCTGGATTATCATAACGTTAGAGGTTGCTTAACGCAAGCTCAAGCAAATGCGAACGCTCGCCTTAATTATGCAATTGGCAGATTAGGCGGCGGTGTTGGTGTTGCAGACGAAGTTCAAGAGTATCAAAACCATCAATCTAGCGTACAAAATGACATTAGCGCTAAAATAAGCCATTACTTAATCGCTGAAGACGATATAGTTGCAAGTCTTGATTTACTAGGAATTTCTAACGACAAACTAGATGAAATAACAGACTTATTAAAAGAGTTGAAAGATGTAGCTATTAAAGCTGAATCAGGAAATTATTCAAAAAACGAACTTAACATCCAAGCAATCGATATTATAACAGAATTAGAGGACATACGTGCAAAGGCTGCGTATAACGGGATTGATTTATTTGGTGGAAGCGGTGGCACTGTTGCATTTAAGCCTAAGCACTTCGGAGCAGAAAAGACTTATTGGGGTGGGATGAACTCCACTGGAAATATCAAATTTGAAGAAGTTGTTGCAGCAAACAATAACAACAAATTGGGAGAATTTGTCGAATTTGAGACGACAGAAAAAGGGGTTATTATCAGAGATGAGGACGATATTGAAGTAGCAGCTTTTAACTTTACAGAAGATACTACAATAGGCGATTTTTTACGATTCTTTAATACAAATGGAATGAAGGGGACAATAAGCGACGGTTATATAAGCCTAAGCTCAGCCGAAGGATTATATGCCGAAGATTTGAGTGACCACGGGATTCTAGCCCAACTAGGGTTAGTCGCAGAAGAAAAAGAGAGAACTGTTACAACTGGTATTACAGCGACGTCAGCTACAGAACTTAGCACATTAACAAGTAAACTAGCAACTGGTTCAACAACGTTAGGAGAACTTATTACGTTAACAGGTAGTCAAGTTATTGAAGTCAAAAAGTGCAATGGTAGTAGTGTTAACCAATCCTTTAATGCGGACAATACAATAGACGAATTGCTTATTTTCTTAAATGCCAACGGGCTTGACGCTAGCATCAAAAGCGGTATTATCACACTTACATCAGAAGGTGGAGAGGTTTGGGCACAAGACCAAGCCGCAGGAGGAATCCTTGACAAACTAGGTATTACCACTCAAACAACAGTTCAAACAAAAACAATCACAGCAGCACAAACTTCCAATGCAAGCATATCATTTACAACAGTTACAACCTCAACTTCAGTACTTGTAGCAACAACTGCAAATAAACTCTCTGACTTCGGAATAAAACATTCTCAAGAAGTTGCTATAGTGAATGGAACTACTACTCAAAGAATAGAATTTACGACGGATACGACCCTAGGAACAATTGCGTCGAGACTGTCGGCGGCAGGAGTTACTGCATCATTTGCAGATGGGAAAATGACTATTAGCGCTACTAACGCTTTTATATCAACAGCATCTGGAGAACTTACCAGATTATTAAACCTAAGCTCTGAATATTCAAAAACAGTTGGAACAGCGGTAACATCATCAGAAGCATTAGCTGGTATTACAACCTCAAGTAAACTACAAGATATTGCGGTAAGCTATTCAGGTGATGGTATAAGTACAATTACTAAAAATCAATTCGCAATAACTATTGTTCAAAATGGAACCGAAAGAACAGTTTCATTAAACGGTGGGAATACAATCCAACAAATGTTTAACGCTCTTAGTTCATACGGAATAAGCGGAAGCCTATCTGGGGGAAAAGTTACCCTTACAGGCAGCAATTCCGCATACATAAAAAAAAGTTCAGACGGGATTGATGCTATATTTAGACTACATAACAGTTACTATAAAACAAGTGGAGCAGCACAAACATCAAGCGAAAAAGTATATTTCACCTCTGTCCTTGTTACACCTACTACAGTAGAAGCTAGTGGTAGCACACGACTTGATTCATTAGGAATAAACGCTGATCAAACAGTTACAGTTATAAATGGTAATACTCAAACAGAGTTATTATTTACTCCTGAAATGACATTAAGTAGTCTTGCACACCAGATGGCCGATGCGGGACTAGTATGTTATTTTAGCGATGGTAAGCTAAATATCGGAGCATCGGAAACGTCTTATGTTAAGAGTATGTCTTCAGATCTTAAGACAGCTCTTAAACTTACTGGTGCATTTTCTCAAGTAGTGAATTCTATGACTACAGGCGTAAACGGGACATCTCCAACTTATTCTATAAATGGAGCAACAACACTTGCTTATGAAGACGAATTATCTTCCATTGGTGTTGCCACAAACGAAGTTATCACTGTCGTACAAAACGGAACTGAAAAATCAATTACATTGAATGGGAAAACAACCGTAAGAGAAATGATATCATTATTCAGTTCTGTAGGAATTAGCGTTAACGTAGAAAATAGCAAAGTTACCCTCGCTGGTAGCGAAACAGCGTATATTAAAAGGATACCTAGTTCATTACAAAATAAATTAGGAATTTTTGGAGAAAGCTATACAACAGCAATTGATACAACACATACGAACCCTCTTTCTACTAGACACGCCCTAATTAAAACTCGTACACTTAATGCAACTGACACCCTTGATAAAGTAGGTATCAATGGAACTCAGTCTATAATTATTAGCGAAAAAGGTCTATCAGAAACCCTATTCTTTACAAATACCGATACCATTGCCGATGTATTTAACAGACTTGAAGAAAAAGGTATCAAAGCAGAAATTAGCAAAGGTAATATTAGACTTACCTCCGACAGTGCAAGTGTACAAACAGTTTCTTCAGCACTTAAACACGCACTAAAATTAAGTAATTCAGTTCAAAAAACAGGCTCTCCTTTATCTGTTGCATTACCTAAATTAGGGGTTGTTGATAGACATCTTATCACTGTAAAAGGCTCTACACCTAGTGAAAAAGGGGACTTCTCTTATGATGCAGCTTTGAGTTTTATTAGTCTATCAAACATCTTAAACGATGGTATTGAAATTTCTGGCGCAAAAGGTATAGTAGAAAACTTGATGTATGAAGTAGAAAAATTACAAAAAGAAATTAATACCATTTCAGGCAAGCTTGAATCAAAACTTAATAGAGCAATTACAGAACGTGATGCTGTAATTGCTTCGTATGGGTCAGTAAACGGAACAACATTGAGCACAAACGAAATGGTAACACAAATTCTTAATTCTGCTAGAAACACTCTGTTAGAAGGCAACGTCTACGACCGTTCAGAAGCAAGAAAACTTCTTAATGCAAGATAATATTCTTTTAGCTAAAAAACTTAAAAAATCTCGTAATAAAACTTTACGTAAAAGGCAATTTTTTGTGGTCAAAATTGTTTTTTATTGTAGTATATAATTATTGTTTTTGATACAACCATTGGGAAGATATAGTGGAAAAGTTAGTGAATAATACAAGAAAAGAAATTCATACAAAGGTTAAAGCGCCTATTGTAGAGGCGATGCGAAATGCAATGGAACATCCAACATACCAATTTCACATTCCTGGACATACTAAAGGACGCGCAATTTATGATGATTTCAAGCAATTAACTGGGGGGAAAGTTCTAGCGCTTGACACAACAGATGAATTCGATAACTTAGGAACACTTCATCCAGCAACAGGCCCTATTAAAGAAGCTTTGGACCTAGCGGCTCAAGCTTTTGGAGCAGAAAGAACATTTTTCCTTTTGAATGGGTCAACAGTTGGAAACCTTGCAATGGCACTTGGTTGTACAAGAAAAGGAAACAGAATTTTAGTAAATAGAAACTGCCACCGCTCAATTTTAACTGGATTAATAATTTCAGGAGCGGAACCTATTTGGGCAATTCCAAAACAAGTAGAAGGATGGTCAATTTGGGGCAGTATCTCACCTCAGGATATAGAAGAAAGCCTAAAAGCTCACGACGATATCTCATTAGTCTGGATAACTAACCCTACATATGAAGGTGTTGTTTCAGATATCAAATCTATTGCAGCTATTTGTCATAAGTATGGTGTACCTTTGATAGTAGACGAAGCACACGGATGTTTGTGGAATTTTAGTGATGCGCTTCCAACCACAGCACTTAAACTTGGAGCTGATGCAGTACTTCACTCTTTACATAAAACAGGTGGCAGTATGAGCCAAAGCTCTATGCTACATATTGCAAAGAACTCATTAATTGATGCAGAAGCAGTTGAAAAAGCACTAAAGCTATTACATACAACAAGTCCATCTATGTTATTATTGGCTAGTTTAGATGCAGCTAGAGCTAATTTAACAAGCTACAGAGGCAAGAAATTACTACAAAGAACGATTAAAAATGCTAAATATCTAAGACGAAGAATTGATAATATGGAGAACATTTATCAACTAAAACCTGATTTTGGTTTCTTAACTGACGTTACTAAAGTTTTTGTAAGGGTTGATGGGCTATCAGGGAAACGTCTTGAAACAATCTTAGAGCTAGATTTCAATATAGAGGTTGAATCAGCTTCTGACGTTGGCGTGCTTCTATTGGTAAATCAAGGAAACACATTTAATGACGTGAAATATTTAGCCGATTCACTAGAAACCATTTCAAAAACACACTATAACGACCTGTACTACCTTGAAAATAGAAAGCACATGCCTCTTGTAGTACCACAGATTGAAATGACCCCACGAGAAGCGTATTTCGCTCAAAAAGAGACAATCGCGAAGCACGATGCGATTGGTAGAATTGCAGCTGAAGTGATTGCGGAATGTCCTCCGGGGATTTCTATACTACTACCTGGGGAAATTATAAGAGAAGAACACCTTCCTTATTTAAAAGATTATGACTTTATTGAAGTCGTTAAAAAATAATATCCAAAAAGGTTAAAAAATGACAACACGAGGAAGATTTATAACGTTTGAAGGAGCAGATGGCTGCGGAAAAACTACGCAATTAGAGCTACTTGCGGAATACTTAAAAGAAACAGGACGAGAAGTCCTCATAACGAGAGAACCTGGGTCAAAAGGACTTGGAATAAAATTAAGAGAAATTCTTTTAAACTATGGTGGTGAAGTTGCGCCTCAGTGTGAGTCATTCCTATTTTTAGCTGATAGAGCGCAGCATATTGCAACAATTGTTAAACCTGCAATTGAAGCGGGTAAAATTGTACTCTGTGACAGACATACAGATTCAACCGTAGCATATCAGGGCTACGGAAGAGGGCTTGACTTGCAAGAAATAAACTATCTCAATAATCTTGCTACACAAGGTCTTAAACCTGATTTAACACTTGTCTTCGATGTAGATATTGAAACATCAATGAAACGAGTTGGTGAGGAAAAAGACAGAATGGAATCTGGAGGAATAGAATTCTTTAATAAAGTTAGAAACGGTTATTTAGCAATTGCACAAAACGAACCAATAAGGGTTAAAGTCATTGATGCATCAAAAACTATTAATGAAGTTTTTGAAGATGTAAAACTAATCTACACAAAACTAAATGACTAGATAAAACATTACAAAGATGCTACTAACCAATACCAGCAGCTAATAATTGAGAATAAGACTTGTGCATTGTTGAATATAATTGTTCCATGTTTGCAAATTTTCTCTCAAGAGTCGCTTTGTAGTGTTCAGATTTTCTTGCAGCTGTTTCAATCTTTCTGTCATAATTTGCAATTTCTCTATTAAGAGCACTATTCTTAGTTGAGAAATAACCTGTTGTTGAAAGTACATTTTCCAATAAAGATTCAACTTTAGTCAATATACCTGGATTATCGACAGTACCAACCAATAAGAGTTTCACGTCATTTTCTGATTCATTCAATGCCTTTGTAAATTTGTCAGGATCGATGTACAACGAATAAATATCGGCAGTCAACCCAGCAGAGCTTGCAGCTTCAGTAGATATACCGACGGCTGCCAAGTTCCTAAACAATGTAGTGCCATTGGTACCTCTTGAAGTAAATAAACTTGTTAATTGGGTTTTTATTGCACTAAGAGCTGTATCACCGTTCAAATCGCCGCCAACAGAAAGAATACTATTTAATTCAGCAATTAGAATGTTATAGTTTGTTAATGCTTCATCCACTGCATCTATTAGACCTTGAGTATCACGTTCAACCTTAATTGTTACATAATCCCCAGGAGTTACATCCTTGATATTCAACGTTAACCCTTCAATTCTTGATACATCACTTGTAATTGTATTTGAAGTTGAAACAATTCTTGTATCGTTAATTGTAAGTATAGCGTTATTACCTAAAGTTTGGTTATAAGTTGCAAGTTTTTCAACACCAGCATCATTTTGAGTTAAGCCAAAGATTTCTGTAATGTTACTTGTACCTTTTTGGACATTTAAGTAGTTTGCACCTGTATCAATTGATGTAATTACCAGCTTACCATTTATATTATCCCAGTAAGCAGAAGCTCTTGCACCTTCACTTCTATTTATCTCTGCGACAAGAGAGCCTATTGTTGTATCATTAGTAATTGTGAAGGTGTCTTCACCAATTATAAACGTACCTGCTGAGACATTACCAAGTCTAAATAATCCCGAAGACATAATTTTCGAGTTAGTTGAAGCCTTGTATAACGAAATTTCACCAGTAACAACATTAGAACCATCTTGAGAAAGACCGAACACTGTCGCAAGATTAGTTGTATCAGTGTTTGTACCTAGAATCAATTCAACCCCAGCGCCAGCCTCAAGCATAAATCTACCATCAGAGGTTAATGATGCCGTAACTGAACCATGAGATGCATTTGAAATTTTAGAAATCACTGTACCAATAGAATCAGTTTCGGAAACAGAAATATTAACCAATGCACCATTTACACCTATTGAAAAATCTCCAGCTTTAACTCCAAAAGTTTCAAGAGTTGTTGAATTATCTGCATAATTTACAATAGATTCATAGCGAATTTCTTCTACTTCGACTTCAATTGCATCAGTATTTTGCATCCATTTTTCTAGATTTGTGTCAGTAATTTGCAACAAATTAGTAGCAGCAGAACTACCACCAGTAATTTCTACATTGCCTAAGCCATAATGATAACTTAATTTTCCATCTTTTAAGCTTACCGTCAAGCCAATTGCCTCAAGTTTTTCTTTAAAAGAACCAAAGGTTTCGTTTGCGGAGATGTTTACAACTGTATTCAGAGCATTACCATCTTGATCTTCTAAGGTAAAGTATAAAGAACCTTCTGACTTCAATCCACCATTATCAAAGTAAGAAATAAGAGTATCTTCAGTGATATTGTAAACTTCAGCCTCAAGAACTTGTGTAGTACCTTCATATGTACAAACACGGACATTATCATCCAATCCAAGATGAGATACTAGGTTAGATGTTCCATCGGCAATAGTTATATCTCCTATACTTTGGATTTGAATAATACCTGTAGTTGGATCTACAGTACTAATAACATTATAAGCACTTAGAGCACTGAAGAATTGGCTTACTGTCGTATTTTCTTCTATACCAACTGTGGTTAAAAGTTCTCCATCTTTGTACAAGTTTATATAGCCAGAAGTGACACCTAAATTCTTCAACAATGTTGATTCTTCTGCAAAATATTCAACATCTGTTTTTATCTCTGGTGATTGGTAAGAGATAACTTTTTCAGTAGTAACGTAAGTTGGTGCATCTCCGGTCAATTTTTCACTTAATGCACCTGACAACTTAAACTGATGATCTTCGCATTCAGCAGTAAAGACACCACCATTTATTCTTGCTTTTATACCGTAAGTGCCTAGCGCATCAATTATATCATTAACCGTTTCGTGTGGAGCGAAACCAAGAGTTTGCATTACACCATCTACTTCTATTCTTAGAGAGGAGCCTTCTTTAAAGCCTAATTGTTTTAAAGTAGTAGTACCGTCAGTTGTAAATGTTGTAATAACTGTTAAGTTTTTAGAATTTGTTTGTTCATATATATCAACTTTCGCTTGCACCCTATTTGTTAGACCAAGCTTAGATATCATGTTAGACCCCTCGTCTAACAAGTACTTATCAGAATTACTTGATATAATTAATTTACCAGCATTCAAGCCTGCATTGATATCATAACCTCTTAATGCAGTTATTAAATCTCCAATAGTTGTGTCTTCATATATATACACAGCATTGTCTATATACTGACCATTGTCATATATTTTCAAACCGCCAGTAGATACACCTAAATCGACAATCTTTGTATCATTGTTAATCGTAGCAGCATAAGTATGCTCAGAGATTTGACCTGACCAATAACAACCCACTCCATTTGTTTGAGTAGTCGTTGGATTGTCTCCTAACAACAAGTCTCCAAGAGTTCCGCCAATACTCATATTATGATAAGCATCTGTAGCTTGGAAAACTCCATTATTCATGGATGCTGTTACACCTTTTGATGCAAGGAAAGTAAGTACATCTGCAATCGTATTACCCGCTGCAAAAGTATGAGAGTATGTTTCATTATCAATTGTCAAATTCAAAACTCTATCTTCAGCAGAATCGGTTATAGTACCAAGACTTGATGTAGAATTCAAGTTAGTTGTTGCTCTATTATCTAAAATATTAGATGTACTGTTATGTGTATAAGTAACTGAGTATGTTGAAGTAGTAAATCCTAGAGGTCCAATAACACCACCTAATGTTATATGCTCATCAGTATTTAAGTAAACTCTACCATCAGCATATTCAGCATCATACCCTCCAACTTCTAAAGCCGCCAAAAGATCCGACAACGTTGAAGTTGAAGTAACATTCATTATTGTTTTTGTAGTCCCTGAAATTTCATCTTTAACCGTCACGGCGCCATTAGATACTCCGAGCTGCGACAGCTTAGTATCTGACGCCAAGAACGTCGTGCTATACCCCGAGACGGTCTTTTTACCGCTTCGGTAGACAAACGAATCCGTGCTCGTGCCCGTTCGCGTGACAGTATTGGCATCTACGTACGTGACTTCCGTTCTGTCCGTCGACGTGCTTACAACAGTTCTTGTCGTCGCAACAGTCTGAGTTCCCGCAACGGTTGTCGTTGCGCTCGTTGTTTTTGTTGTAGCTCTTGTTATTGTTGTCTTCGTCACCGACGTGACCGAAGTAGTTTGAGTAATCGACGTTTCTCGTGTCGTCGTTACCGAAGTTTCTGTAGTTTTAGTTACAGAAGTTGTTCTTGTAGTCCCATCATCACCGACAACAGTAACCGTAGCAACAGCAGTTACTGTTGCTAACGCCGTTACCGTTACCGACGTCGACACAGTAAACGTTTGCGTCGATATAGCAGTAATTGTCGCTTCGACAACAAGAGTTTGAACAGATACTGCTGTGGTTGTTGCAATTGAAGTTACAGTAACAATAGCTGTAGTTGTTGTAATTGCTGTTGCAGTTTGGCTGGTAGTAACAGTAACGGTCTTAACAGTAATTTCGGCTTGAACCGTAGTCAAAGTTTCAACACTACCAGCCTCTTTATTTAAACCAAATGCACCAAGCAAGGTGCCAGAAGCTTCAACATCATCAAATGAGACATAACCATCTGTCAAAGCAAACTTACCACCTGCTGATGTTACAGCATCCTTAATATCAGCTAATGTAGAACCTGAACCAAAGTTATACCCTGATGTAGTTCCATTATAGTTTAATGTTAGCGAATATGAACCTGTCAAACCTAATTCTGATAGTTTAGTATCAAGGGCAGCTGTTTCTGTTATAGCAATAGATAACGCACCTGAAACAAGAGTTTTACCAGTTACTACAGTATTATAAGCTGAGTTTGACATTCCTAAAGCGGTTGCCATATCACCCGTAATATAACCATTCGTTACAACCAAACGTCCAGACGCATCAATTTGCGTATCTAATCCAAATCCGTTCAATTGAGCAAAGAAGTCGGAAACAGTTGCATCAGCACCAACATTTACACCAGATGCAATTAAATCTCCAGTTTCTGAATATACATTATAAGTTTTACCACTTGTTGTAATGCCATAGTCTGAGAATTTAGAGCTTTCAGTTACTATTGAACCAGTTGAATAAGTAACCCCTGTTGCATAAATCTGAGTTCCAGTTGTGTTACTTCCTGTTAGTCCAAATGTTGTTACCAAAGAACCTGTTAAATTATCAATATCTTTAATAGTAATGGAGCCATCTTCATGTAATTCGAATGTACCACCTGCTGCCTCAATTGCATCTGCAATATCCTTAACCTTAGAAGTGCTTGTAAAGGTTAAAGGAGTAGTAGTACCACCATTTCTTATTGTTAATGTTTGATTTGTTGTAATACCAAGTTCACCTAAACTAGCAGTCATTGTAGGTTTAACAGTAATTACACCTGCTAAAGCATTTGATGTTGCAGTCGTATTTGAAACCTCTTCACCAGACTTAACTTGACCAAGACCCAATGCTGTTGCCAAGCCACCTGATATTAAGCCATCTCCGTCAATCGAAATTACGCCCTGTTCAGAAATAGAGCCCTCTATTCCATACTGTTTAAGTGAATTAAACCAAGCTT
>JAZUBR010000015.1:0-2074 GCA_045638625.1 Candidatus Gastranaerophilaceae bacterium | reverse complement strand
TGAACCATAGTCAAGTAAGTAGACACAAAAAAGCACAATTTTGGTGGCGGGAGCAGATTACTTAGTCTGCTCCCAATATAAAACCTCTGCCTCATTTGGGGTAAGCATATTAAGTGTGCCATGAGGTCGTTTTGTGTTGTAGTATCCTTCGATATATTCAAAGACAGATAGCTGAAGCTCTGCCAATGAATGATAACACTTACGGTTTGTTTCCTCTTTTTTTAGGTACTTAAAAAAACATTCACAGCAAGCATTGTCAAAAGGATAACCCTTCTTAGAAAAAGATTGCACAACATTAAGAGAATCAAGAAGCTGCCTGAATGTGAAAGCAGTATACTGTGAGCCTCTATCAGAATGAAACATAAGTCCATACGGTGCATCTCGTTTCTCATAAGCCTTTTTAAAAGCAGTAATAACCAATTCAACATTGGCTTTTGAGGATATATGCCATGAAATTACTTTCCGTGAGTATAAATCCATTACAATACATAAATAGTACCATATTCCTCCGGCTTTAATATAAGTGATGTCACTAACCCATGCGAGATTGGGAGCTTTCTGATTAAAATTTTGTTGCAAATGATTGCAACAGGATTCGGCATCGGAAGGCTTACAGTGAACAGTAGGTTTATCCGTAGACATTTTCGGTAGTTGTAATTGTTTCATCAGTCGGTACACTCGACCAACACTGATGTTTATGCCATAATCACGCTGAAGAACGTATGTGATTTTGTAAGCACCAAGTCGTTTGTTGTAATCTGCATAGATGTGGAGAATTAAAGATGCAATATGTTGATTTTCTTTAACACGGGGAGAGGGTGCAGCAGAGAAATGTTTGTAATAAGAACTTCTGTTTACTCTGAGAACCCTGCACAAAGTCTTAATGCTGTGCTGAAAACGGAGCTTATGTACAGCGTCTAATCTTTGTTTGAGTGTGGCGTGAATATGGCAATCGCTTTTTTTAGGATTAAGTTTTCTTCTTCTAATTGAGCATTGCGTTTTTGAAGTTCTTTAACCTGCTTGGCGGTAAGGAGTTCGCCACTGTCAATTTCAACAGTAGAGTATAGCTTTATCCATTTGCCGAGGGCAGATTGAGATACGCCGTATTCTTTGCAGAGTTGTGATTGAGTTTTCCCATTTTGGTGTAAGGAAACGAGAGATTTTTTAAAATCCTCGTCATATTTGGTATAATTATTTTTAGCCATGTGTGTTTCCTCCTGTTTTTGTGTTTATTTTATTATATCATATTTTGCATTAATGTGTCTACTTTTTTAGTATAGCACCAATGTGGGAAATATGGTAAACTTTCATTCGAGCATATTCCTCCACAAAAAGCCTTAAATAATAATAAATCAATTGTTTATACGGGCGAAAATGCTATAAAAAGATACAAGGGCGAAAATGCGAAATACAAGAATCAGCAACAAGGTATGGGTGGATTTACTCTATGTGATAGTTGCAATAACAATACCGGAACTTGGTATGCACCAGTATATAACAGAATTGCAAAAGAAATTGCTCAAAGCTTGCATAAGAATAAAAAATTAGAACATGGAGACGTTGTTCAATTTAAATTAAACAAATTTCCTGCTTTATCTTTTGTGAAACAAGTTGTAACTATGTTTTGTAGCTTATTGCCCTTGTCTGAAGTAAAAAAATTAGGGTTTGATAAATTTTTGCTCCAGAAGGAATCAAATAGCATTGATAAAAGTTTGTTTGATTTAAGAATGTATTTAACTCCATTCAATGTTGGACAATTAATGGTAGGGCCAACATCTATAGTAAATAAAACGGAAAATGGGTTTGAAACTATTATAGCTTGTGATTTAGGAACTTATCCTTTCGGTTTTATATTAAATTTAACCCCTGAAATAGAGGTTGAGTATGGTACGAGTTTAATGAACCTGTTTGATGCTGTATACGACAAGGAATATTCAATGAATTGGCCTTTGATGTATTTGGAAAGAACAAATGACATAATACCAATTCCTCTTCTTTTTAAACCACTCCCTAAGAGTATTAATGATAAAACAACTAAGAAAAACTGACGAGGTGTTAGAATGAAAATTGAAGG
>JAZUBR010000014.1:0-95815 GCA_045638625.1 Candidatus Gastranaerophilaceae bacterium | reverse complement strand
CTCACCCCTGCCCCTCTCCTGTTAGGAGAGGGGGGGAAGTAAAGTAGATTCCTTCTCCTAATACCAGAAGGTTAGGCTGTGGTGTTAACTTTCATTCTAGTTGCATAACAATGGGAATACATAGTTTCTGTTGAACACCCCCCTTTACCCCCCTTCAATTAAGGGGGATAAGTAGTAAGTCCCTCTCTGTTGGAGAGGGATTTAGGGAGTGGTTTAATCATCATTCTGAAAATGTAGATTTTAACAGAGCGACAGCGAAAGTTTAAAATCACATTATTCAGAATCTCATAGTCTTAGGAGTATACTGGGGAGATGCTGAATCAAGTTCAGCATGACGTGATATAAGATAACAAGGATGGTTTGAAGTTTGCTGTCATTCTCTGCCTAACACCTCACCCCTGCCCCTCTCCTGCTAGGAGAGGGGAGGAAGTAAAGTAAGTTCCTTCTCCTTATAGGAGAAGGTTAGGATGAGGTGTTAACTTTCATTCTCGCCGTAAGGCGGGAATCCATTTCAAAAGAGATGATAACGGAGGCAAATTAAACCACTAGACCTTTTTAACTTGTATTTTTCAAAAATAAAAGGTACAATCGAGTTATGACAACAGCTAACGAACTATACACAGAGGGCTTTCAACTTCATCAACAAGGGAAGCTTGAAGATGCGGAAGTTTTATACTCGCAAGCTCTTACAATTGACCCAAATAATCTTAACTGTATTTTTATGATGGCAAATTTAAAATATCAGCAATTTAGATTTCCAGAAGCTGAAAAATTTATAAAAAGAGCTATCGAATTAAATCAAAACATAAGATTTTATGATTTACTATCTCGAATTAAAATAGAAAAAAAAGAATACAAGAAAGCTATTGAATCAGCCATCCAAGGGCTAAGAATCAACCCCGACAATTTTGAACTAAACTTCAATATTGCACTAGCATTCAAAAACCACGGCGACTATGAACTTTCTTTAAAGTTTTACAAACGAGCAGAGAAGCTAAATCCAAATCTTTATCTAATACCTTACAATATGTCATCGGCATATTTTTTTCTTGGGCAACCAGATAAAGCTACCGAAGAATTAAGAAAAGCGTTAGCACTCAACCCAAACAATGATGAGCTAAAGTACTTTCTAGCATTATCAATGTTTAGAGAAAAAAACTATAAAGAAGGCTTACCACTATTTGAGAGTCGGTTATGTAAAAAGACGGCAACTCTTTCTCAATCAAAGCTCTATGCGCATAGCTTTGCAACCGCCAGAGAATGGAGAGGTGAAGATATTTCTAACAAAAGAGTTTTTCTCTATTATGAAGCAGGGTTTGGAGACGTTATTCAGTACGCAAGATATTTTCCTCTATTAAAAAAACGTTGCGCAAAGCTATTATTTAAACCACAAGAAGAACTTGTAGAACTGTTTAGAGAAAATCCTCTTGGGATTGATGAGATAATTACATACAAAACAGAAAATCCAGATTTTGATATTTTTGTTCCAATGTTAAGCTTACCGCATTTATTAGGATTAAATGAAGAAAATATGTTTGTTTATCCTCACGGATACATCAAATCTAATCCTGAAAAAAAAGAATGCTTTAAAACTAAATTTTTCAACAATAATAAAATCAAAATTGGCATAAAGTGGCAAGGAAACACCGCCTCAGAAACAGATAGAGTAATTAACATCGAAGCTTTTGAACCTCTTCTAACCCTTCCAAACACACAATTCTACTCATTCCAAACAGGTAGTGGTTCTGAAGAATTAGAAAAAATTGCATCTAAATACTCCGTAATAGATATTAGCAAGGAGTTTCACAATTTTTCAGACACAGCAGCGGCAATTGACAATTTGGACATTGTAATCTGCAATGATACCTCACTTCTTCACCTTGCAGGAGCTCTTGGCAAAAAATCATACATGCTACTTCCGATGGATTACAACTGGCGTTGGCATCTGGATTTTGAGAATATCGATTGGTACGCAAGTGTAAAAGCCTTCAAGCAAGAAAAAAATGGAGATTGGAGCTACCCTATTAAACAAGTACTTAATGAACTAAAAAAGAGTATTCCTCTGGACTAATTTGTGTTACAATTAATCATAAAGAGGTGCATTGTGACAATAGCTATTTATCCGGGCAGTTTCGACCCAATTACATTAGGACACTTGGACGTACTTGAAACAGGATGTAAAATATTCGACAAAATTATTATTGCCGTCTCCTTCAATTGCAATAAAAAAGGGTTTCTTGAACCCCAAATCAGAAAAGAATTAATCGAAAAAAGTGTTTCTCATCTTCCTAATGTAGAAGTAGATTTATTTGAAGGACTCACTATCGAATACGCAAAAAAACACAATGCAGAAGTGTTGCTAAGAGGACTTCGAGCAGTTTCAGATTTTGAATACGAAATGCAACTTTCTCAAACTAACAGCACACTTGCACCTGATATAAAAACCGTATTTCTTATTACTAAGCCAGAGTATAGTTTCATTTCCTCTAGTACTGTAAAAGAAGTTTTTATTAACAAAGGTGATATTTCAATGTTTGTTCCAAAACCTGTTAAAGAGTATTTGACAAACCTACACTAAAACTGTAAACTAAACATTATGGAGATTTTATAATATGCCTACAACACCATTTATTGAAAGAATGAAACAAGTACCAGGTAGAGTTGAATTCGCAACTGTAATGAAATTCGGGGATCTTGTACTTATTAAAGCAAAACCTGTAATGGACTTATTAATTGTTGCTCAAAACGTTTTGCCAGAAAGCTTAAAAGTTGCTAAAAGAAAAGGGTTAAAAAGCTCTTTCCAAACATTTAAAACCCTAGTTCAAATCGAAAAAATGGTTTCTAAAAATTCTTTTTTAAGCTTCCTCGGGTTAGCATACTTAGACAAAAAACAATTTGGGTACTTAATAAAAGAAGCTTGTGATTACGTAAAAATGGATATGGATAAGGCCGCTGCAATCTTAGATAAACCATAGTCATGTTGCTTTTATCTATTATTTATCGTAAAATTCAAGTAAGAATGAATTTACCATGGAGAAATTTATATAATGAGTACTCAACAAGATTTAATTTATAGCTTAATGAACGAATTAGAAGAAGTTCTTGATAACGGAATGCCACTTATCGGGAATTATCTAATCGTCGTAAAAAAAGAAACTGCTAATAATTTATTAGATAAAATATATGCAGCTCTTCCTGATGAAATCAGAGATGCAAGAGCTCTTCTTAGAAGAAAAGATGAAGTTCTTTATGATGCTCAACAAAAAGCTGAAAAAATCATCAACGAAGCTCAAGCTGAAGCTGCAAGATTATTAAGCGAATCAGATTTGTTAAGAGCTGTTCAAAAAGAAGCTGAAAAAATCAAAGAAAGCGTGATTACTGATTGCGACAACATCAGAAGAAAAGCTCTTGATGAAGCTGAAAACATCAGAATTCAAGCTATCGACGATGCTGCTAAGACAAAGGAAGGCGCAAGCATCTACGCTGAACAAGTTCTTGTAAATCTTGAGAAAAATATCAACCAATTACAAGAAATCGTTAAAAGCGGACAAGTTTCTCTAGAAAAGAAAAGAGCAGAAGCTAATAGCTATGATGCAATGAGAGATAATTATCCTCAAAGATATCAATCAAATAACTTTTAATAATAAGAATTTATTTTAATCATAAAAAAATCCCGAAATTAAATTCGGGATTTTTTATTTTTACTATTTTTTCATCTATTTCAAATATTCATCTCCTGGGGTTTGACCTGTAAATTCACAAATAGTATTTACCCAAGTCTTGACTATTTCATCTTCAGGAAGCTCATAAGAGATTGGCTTACCAATCTTCATTGTTAAATGTTTTTCAAACAGTTTCTTAGCATAACCATCATAGCCACAAATAGCAACAGGAATAATATCTGCCTTAAACTTCTTTGCAAACAATACAAATCCTTTATGAATATTCTCTATCTTATCTTCTTTACGAATACCACCTTGAGGGAATATACCAAGCGCCCAATCTTTAGAATTAAACACCGCTTGCACAGACTTAAATGTAGCAATTTCAGGCTTATCACGATTAACAGCGAACGCTCCTAACCATCTTACTAACGTACGTAACAAAATATTATCAGCATAGAACAACTCTTTTTTTGCCATATACGCAATAAATCTACCGCCCACTGCATGGGTTAATAATGGTGGATCTAAATAAGAGACATGGTTGCCGGCATATATAAAATGAGAACCTTTTGGTAAGTTTTCCTTACCTTCAACCTTTAAGTTATACATCAACTTAGCAACTGGACCTACTATGAAAAACAAAAAGCATTTATAGAAAGCTTTTCTTAATAACCCGTAGTCCTTTTCAGTTCTTCTGTTATAATTCTTCTCCATAATAATCTATCCTATATTACCCTTGAATTGTACCTTTATATTCAAATCCTGTTAACTTTTCCATTGCAGCACCCCACTGCGCAATCATGGAATCGATATCATCAGAATAAGGAATCGCTTCACCAACTTTTACAATTATTTTACCAGTAAACGGAATTCTCTTAGCAACTTCTGTCCCTACAATACCTACTGGTAAAATATTACACTTAGTCGCTTTTGCAAGAGATGCAAAACCTTTTGTAATATCACTAATTATCCCTGGTTCCTGCCTTGTACCTTGAGGGAAAATCCCTAAAACCCAATCTGTCTGTTTAATATTCATTACGGTCTTAATGGTAGAAACGCCAAGTTTTTCTCTATCAACAGCAAAGGCTCCTAACCAATCTAACCACCACTGCATGAATGGGTTTTTGAATAACTCTTTTTTCGCCATATAGGCAACACCTCTATCAAAAACAGAGCAAACAAGTACAGGATCTAGTGTTGACAAATGATTTGATGCAACAATATAGTTCCCTTCTTTTGGTATATTTTCTTTTCCATGAACCTCTAACCTATACACCAATTTAAAACGAATCATATAAAATACATTCGCTGTCAAATACAAAAACAAACGGCGCCATTTGTTAAAAAATTTAGGTTCTCTTAATGAAAACTTATTTGTATTATTTTTAGTTTGTTTCATTTTAACCCACTCCTAATGTTAATTTACCCTGAAGGAATTGCCTTCAATATTTCAGCAGCAACCTCATTATACGCAACCCTTGCCGACAAGACATCTCTTACCTTGGTAAGTTTATCTTTTTGATTTTGACTATATTTTTTATCATATAACAAACGCTCTGCTTCAAACACAATATCATCATGGTTTGCTAATTTTTGGATTAATTCTGATATAATAAACTCGTTACATATTATATTCGGCAACGCAACTTTGTTCATTTCCCTTACTAGCAAATACACCCAATAGAAAAACCAAGGACCTTTATAAGAAATTAATTGAGGGGTTTTGTATAACGCAGCCTCTAAAGACACCGTTCCAGACGCAAGTATTAACGCATCTGAAACAGAAAGCAAAGCTTGGTTATTTCCCTTGATAACATGAAATTCTCCATCTTTATAAAATTGCTTATAAAGCTCATCAGACAAATTTGGTGCTTGAGAAAAACAAATCTGTAAATCAGGGTGCTTTCTCTTTAAGGTTCTTGCAGATTTTAAAAACAATTTCATTAAAAATTTAAGCTCAAACTTCCTCGACCCTGGGAATACTGATAATAAGGGTTTGTCTGGATTTAAACCATTTGCAAGCATAAACTCATTTCTATCAGCACTTTCAGGCAATTGAGCTACAAGAGGATGCCCGCAATAATGAACGTCTATCCCAAATTCCTTATACATATCCTCTTCAAACGGGAAGATGCATAGAACTTTATCAATATATTTTTTAACAGATTTAATTCTATATTTTCTTGATGCCCAAATTTGAGGTGGAATATAATATAAAATTTTGCCTGCAAAACCTTTTTTCTTCAAAAACTTGGAAAGTTTCATATTAAAACCACCATAGTCAACAAGCAAAACAACATCAGGTTTGTAATCGTTTAAAATATAATCAACAACCTTTTTCCCTAACTGAATGTGTTCAATAATCATTGGCAGAGACAGTCCCACAGCACTCATCTTCGAATGGTCAGAAAAAAGTTTCACACCTTCGTTAGCCATTGCCTCAGCACCAATACCCTCTACGATAATGTCAGGATTTGAAGCTTTTAAAGCTTTCACAACTGATGCCGCATGCATATTCCCTGAATATTCACCGGTTATTATAAATACTTTTGACATTACACCGCCATAATTACAATATTATGTTTATTCGCATATTCAACAACAGCTTCTTGGTCAACTATAATTGTCTCATTTGCTTCTACAGCCAACAAATCAGCTTTGTATTTTTTCATAGTTTTCAAAGTTCTTAAGCCTACTGTAGGAATATCAAAACGTTTATCTTGTGCAGGTTTTGCAACTTTTATTATTCTTGCGTTTTTCTTTGCAATCTTACAACCTCGCTTAATGCAAACATCTGTACCTTCAATAGCTTCTACAGCCATAATCATTTTATCTTTAATAACTACAGATTGACCAATATCCAACTTTCCAGTCTCTTTTGCTAGCCAGTAACCATAATTAACATCATCCACCTGTGACTGGGTCGGTTGAACCTTACCCAAAACTCCTGATGGAATCATCAAATCTTTTATAAAGATAGTCTGGTCTAAAATTGTTACACCAATTCTATCCATTTCTTCAATAATCATCAACATGACTTTATCGTCATTTAAACGAACGGCTTTTTTCAAAAACTCAATAGCCTTAGAGTCAAACTTTGGACGTTTTAAAAGAACTTTTTTATTCACTTTCCCTAAGAAAGTTAATTGTTTAATTCCTTCATCTACAAGAGTTTTCTCTATCTTTAAAGCTTCTCCAGGGCAAAAAGAATAAACTTTTGAACAGTATTTCTTCAATTGTGCGCAATTATCAGCAGATAGTGATATTGCAACAACATCAAATCCATTCTCTTTAGCAGCCTTTGCCATCTTTACTGGCAACAAGCCATCCCCTGCTATTAACCCTTGTTTCTGTTCTAATACTATTGACATTGTTTTCAAACCTCCAAAAGAATTATCACACAAAAATAAGATGTTGTATATAATTGTTAAATTATTGTATTATTTAGTTATGTTACCTAAGAAATTCAGACTAAAAAATAAACGGGCATTTAATGCCACATACAGAGTTAACAACTCTCACAAAAAGAATGGCATCATTATGATTGCAGGATTGAAGAAAAAAGTTGACTCACCAACAAAAGTAGGGTTTGTTGTAAGCAAAAAAACACACAAACGAGCAGTTAAGCGTAACCGCCTTAAAAGACTTATGAGAGAATCCTATAGAATTTTATTAAAAGAACAAGACCTCGGAAACTCACAGGAGTATATGTCAATAATTTTCTTAGGCAGAGAACGAGCTTTGGAACACGATTTTAAAACTATGAAAAATACGATAAAGTCGCTTCTTATGGAGTTGTAGAGTGGATTTTGATTACGCCGTAAAACCAAACCTCAGAAACGTAGAAACAACAATCCCGTATGGGTTTTCTTATTCTGGACTTTTTATAGGCCAACAAAGCATTTATCGTTTTGCGCACCCAACTACGCCCGAACCAATCCTTACAATACTTGACTACATTCCAGATTATAACGGCAATTTTATCAAACCTGGACATTATATCCTTGCCCTTAGTGATGATAAGGAATTTCTTTTATTAATAGAATCACAAAAACTTATAGCAGTGATTCCTGTTTTCAAAATTTCTGAAAACAAAGCTGAGCTTGAAAAAATGTACAAAGAAATGGAAGAGAAAAAACAGGGCAAAAATAAAAAGAAAAAAAGGTTTGAAACAAAAGCAGAACGTGTTCGCAGACTAACTGATACACTTAGAGAAGAACGACACGAAGCCCCTATTGAAGATTTTGTTTATAGAAATGCTGAAATAGAATACATTAAAGAGGGCGCATACTATCTAATAACCTACGAAAACGGATATATTAGAGCCTTCGGCGCTATTAAACTAAAAAACTAGAAATTCCCCAATAAAGACGCTTTTTGTTACAAATATTTACAAAAAGTATAGTTTTAAGAGTAATTGTATGCAAAAAGGCTTGCAATCAAAGTATTAGTGTGTTACATTTGAATTTGCCGGAGTATAGAGCGTTGGTATGCCTTGCCCGGATTAGTTAACAGCTTAAACAAGGAGAACTAAAATGCCAAAAATGAAAACCCACAAGTCAGCTGCAAAACGTTACAAAGTTACTGGCAGCGGCAAAATTGAAAGACGACATGCAGGTATCGGTCACTTGCTTCAACACAAGTCTGAATCAAGAAAGCGTAAAATCTTCGGAAACGCTGTTATTTCAGAAACTCACGTTAAGTTAGTTTCAAAAGAGTTACCATACAAGAAATATGCAAGATAGGAGTGTTGAACAATGAGAGTTAAACGTGGAAATGTAAGTCGCAACCGTCATAAAAAAATACTTAAATTAGCTAAGGGCTTCAAAGGTGCTAGAAGCAGAATATTTAAGGTAGCTAATATCGCTGTTATGAAAGCGCTTAAATACGCTTACAGAGACAGAAAGGCTACAAAACGTAATATGAGAAGACTTTGGATCGTTAGAATTAACGCAGCTGTTAGAGCTAACGGCATCAGCTACTCTAAATTCGTTAATGCTTGCAAAAAAGCAAACATTCTTGTTAACAGAAAAATGCTTGCTGAATTAGCAGTTAATGAACCTGAAGCTTTCCAAGTAATTGTAGAAACGGCTAAAGCTGCTCTATAATTTATAGACGAAACTCAAAACAAAAACCTTCGTAATCTTACGAGGGTTTTTGTTTTTATAGGTAAAAATTTAGTTTACACAACAGATAGAGAGATTTATAACGGTTGAATAGAAATTTTGTTTGTATTACACTTATTGTATAAACAGATTTGAAAAGAGGGGATATTTAATGACACAGAGCAGTTATGACGCAAGTAATATCAGAGTTTTAGAAGGTTTGGAAGCAGTTCGTATGCGTCCCGGCATGTACATTGGTTCAACTTCACAAAGAGGTTTGCACCATTGTATTTATGAAATTGTTGATAACTCTATCGACGAAAGCCTTGCAGGATACTGTACAGAAATTCATGTAACTATCCATAAAGACAACAGCGTTACAGTTGAAGACAACGGTCGTGGTATCCCTGTAGACATCAAGCCTGATAGCGGAAAATCTGCTTTAGAAATCGTTCACACAGTTCTTCACGCAGGTGGTAAGTTTGGTGACGGTGGCTATAAAGTATCTGGCGGTCTTCACGGCGTTGGTGCATCTGTTGTAAACGCTCTTTCTGAAAAAATGGTTGTAGAAGTTTCTAGAGCTGGATACGTTTGGCGTCAAGAATACCTTAGAGGTGAACCCACTGCTCCAGTTGAAAAAACAACCCCAACTACAAAGACAGGTACTAAGTCTACCTTCTGGTTAGACCCTGAAATATTCACAGAAACAACAGATATCGACGTTGATATTGTTGCTACAAGATTTAGAGAAATGGCTTTCCTAAACAAAGGTTTGAAAATCATTCTTCACGACGAAAAAAGTGAGAAAGAAGATACATTCCACTATGAAGGCGGTATCGGAAGTTATGTAACTTTCTTAAACCAAAACAAAACCGTTTTATTTGATGAACCTATCTACATTGATAAAACCGTTGACGGTATGGCTGTAGAAGTTGCTATGCAATATACAGATTCTTACAACGAATCCATTTTATCTTTTGCAAACAACATCAACACTCACCACGGCGGAACTCACTTAACAGGTTTTAGAAACGCAATTACTCGTGTATTAAATGATTACGCAAGAACAAACAAAATCCTAAAAGATTCAGAACAAAATCTTTCAGGTGATGACGTAAGAGAAGGTTTAACAGCTATCGTTTCTGTAAAAATCGGCAACCCTGAATTTGAAGGGCAGACTAAAGAAAAGCTTGGAAACCAAGAAGCAATGGGGGCTGTTCAAGACGTTGTTCGTGAAAAATTACAAGAATGGTTAGAATTTAACCCAAAATTAGCAAGAACAATTATTGAAAAAACTCTACAAGCTCAGAGAGCTCGTGAAGCTGCTAGAAAAGCTAGAGAGTTAACAAGACGTAAGTCAGTTCTTGAAAACTCTACATTGCCAGGGAAATTGGCTGATTGTTCTAACAGAGAACCTGAAAAATGCGAAATCTACATCGTAGAGGGAGATTCTGCGGGTGGTTCTGCAAAACAAGGCAGAAACAGAATGTTCCAAGCAATCTTACCTTTAAGAGGTAAAATTTTGAACGTAGAAAAAGCTCGTCTTGATAAAATCTATGCTAATAACGAAATTCAATCTATGGTTCAAGCTTTTGGTATCACCATTAGTAAGAATGAAGAAGAATTCAATTTAGACAAACTTAGATATCATAAGATTATCATCATGACCGATGCTGACGTTGACGGTGCTCACATTAGAACACTATTGTTAACATTCTTCTTTAGATATGCTAAGCCATTAATTGAAAATGGTTATGTTTATATTGCACAACCACCATTATTCAAGATTACAACAGGTAAAACTTCTGAATATTTATATGACGAACATGCTCTTGATAAGATGCTAAAAGAACGTGGTATCAAGTCTTTAAGCTTATCAGATAAAACTAAGTCAAAAGTTAAAACTGGCGATGAATTATTGGCACTATTACAAAACATGTCAACATTCTATCGTTCTTACAACAACCCTATTTTAAATATAATTCCAGCGGTTGTTTTAAGAGGTTTAATCCGTTCTAACATTAAACCTGAAGACTTTGAAGATCAAGCAAAAATGACTGAAATCCTTGAATATCTTGCACATTACATCAAGGACCACGCTGAGAACTATGGTATTACAGAAGCTAAGCACTATAGTGTTGAGCTCAAGTATGTTCCAGAAGTTGCTCGTTATGCAATAAAATTACATACAAGCGAAGAAGAATTTACTTTGATTACACAAAATATTATCAAGAGTAACGAATACAAACGCTTATGCAATTCTTACCCACTCATCAGAGATTTCTTGATTGAAGAAGAAAAAACTTTAATTCTTGAAACTGATAGTGAACAAATAGAAGTTTCTTCTTTTGAACAATTACAAAAAGTTGTGGATGAAAGAGGACAAAAGGGTTTAACAATCCAAAGATTTAAAGGTTTGGGCGAAATGATGCCGCAACAATTATGGGAAACCACTATGGACCCAGAAACAAGAACACTTCTAAAAGTTAGTATCGAAGATGCTATGATGTGTGACCAACTATTTGACATCCTTATGGGTGATAAGGTTGAACCACGTCGTGACTTTATCGAAGCCAACGCTGTTTATGCGACAAATATTGATACATAATTTTCACCCTATAAAAAGAAAGAAAAGGACAATACAATGAAAAAAGAACTTATTTTTTTAGGGCCTCCTGCTTGTGGAAAAGGGACTCAGACAGATGCACTTGCTAAAGCTTTAAACTTACCTCACATTGATACAGGTTCTTTGCTTAGAGCTGAAATTGCAAGAAAAACTCCAGACGGGATTTTAGCAGACTCGTACATTTCAAAAGGACAACTTGTTCCAGTAGAGCTTGTTGCTTCAATTATCGGTTCAAGGCTTGCTGAAAAAGATTGCGAAAAAGGATATATCCTAGATGGATACCCAAGAAGCATTGAACAGGCTGAAAAACTTACAAACATCAATGAAAAAATCAATAAGGATAGTAATGTAGATTTCAGAGCTATTTATTTTGACATTAACCAAGATTCATTATTGAGCAGAATTGTTAATCGTCGTTCTTGTCCAAAATGTGGAACAATTTACAATGTTAAATATCATCCTCCAAAACAAGATGGGATTTGCGACCATTGTGGAACAAACCTTGTTCAACGAGCAGATGACACAGAAGATGTCGCAAAGAAAAGATTCCAAACATACTTTGAACAAACTGCTCCACTAATTGATTACTATAAAAATAAAGGTGCTTTAAAGGTTCTTAATGCTGAAGGTAGCATTGAAGAAGTTTGGAACAGACTACAGGAAGTTATTAAATAATGATTACAAGAAAATCTAAAGACGAAATAAAAAGAATGCGCCATGCAGGACATATCGTTGCCCTTGTTCACCAAGAAATGAAAAAAGTAATTGAACCAGGGATTTCCACTTTAGAACTCGATGATATTGCTTATCGAATTATTAAAGATAACCGTGCAATTCCAACTTTCAAGGGTTATAGCGGCTTTCCTGCTACTATATGTGCCTCTGTTAATGAACAAGTTGTACACGGAATCCCTTCAAAAGATGTAATTCTTAAAGAAGGAGATATCATTGCTGTAGACATAGGAGCAACATACGGTGGTATGGTTGGAGATAGTGCGTGGTCTTACGCCGTTGGCAATATCTCTGAAGAAAAACAACGTCTATTAAAAATAACAGAAGAATCTCTAATGGCAGGAATTGCACAAATGAGAGATGGAAATATTTTAGATGACATTTCTGGTGCTATTGAAGACGTTGCTGTAAGAGAGCACTTAGGTATCGTAAGACATTACGGCGGCCACGGAGTCGGTCATGCAATGCATGAAGACCCATTCCTGTTTAACTATAGGGTTGGCGATAGAACAAAATTAAAATCAGGAATGGTAATAGCAATAGAACCTATGCTAAACCTTGGTTGTGATGACGTAGTAGTTGCTGATGACCAATGGACCGTTAGTACCAAAGATGGAGCTGCGTCTGCACACTTTGAACATACCGTTCTTTGTACTGACGATGAACCTATTATGCTAACAACTTTAATGAATTAATAAATAAAAAAAGCCTCTTTAAAAGAGGCTTTTTATTTTATCTAAAATATCTAAATTTAATTAACGCAATTATTGCATCCAGTCCATCTAGATACGTAATCTTTTTCCCTTCGTCAGAACCTCTACCATTGTAGGAGATTGGAACTTCTCTTAATCTTGCACCCTTCTTAAGCATTTTAGCTGTGATCTCAGGCTCAAAATCAAAACGTTCTGATTCAATATTTATATCTTTGATAAACTCCGCTTTAAAAGCCTTGTAACAAGTTTCCATATCAGTTAGCGTTGTCTTAAATAAAAAATTAGTCAAAAATGTTAAAAATTTATTTCCATAATAATGAGATTTTACTGCAGTATTTGACATTGATAAATCAATGAATCTAGAGCCATAAACGACATCGGCTTCATCAGCTAAAAGCTTCTCTATCAAAGGTTTATAGTCTTCAGGATTATACTCTAAATCCGCATCTTGAATAATTATGATATCACCTGTTGCTTCAGCTAAACCGGTTTTTAAGGCAGCTCCCTTTCCTTTATTGATTATATGGTAAAGAACTTTATGTTTTGTTTCAATGTCTGGATATAGTTTTTTTGTACCATCAATAGAACAATCATCTATTAAGATAATTTCTTTTTCCAAACCACAAAAATCAGCATCTTCAACTCTTTTTAAAATTTCATTTAGAGTTGTATATTCATTGTAAACAGGCATTAAAACTGTAATCTTCTTCATAAAATATTCCTCTTTTTGCTAATTATAACACAAATCTTTACTTGATAGTACAGGTTATTTAGTATATACTTTTAATATAAGTAGGTGGGCTGGAAAATGACATTACAAGACTTTATATTTTCAACATTAGAGGATATTGCCAAACAAAAATATGAAGAAAAAGAATGGATTATAAAAGAACATCAAAGTATCTACAAAAATGATTCATCTATTTGTCTGTCATTGCTTTCCATTTTAGAATACTCTAGAGGGAACTTTGAAACCTCTTTAAGATACTTAGATGATGCAAAATATTTAGCCCATGCAAAAAATGTGCCGATTGATTTAATCCTAAATGAAGTTATCACGGGTTTTATCAATTATGCAGAAAAAAACAATTCTCTGTATACAATCAATTATAATAAAGCTAAAAGAATTGCTCAGATAAAAGAAGAGACCAAGTTTTTCAATAAAATTACAAGCATTTTAGCAAATTTTCCTGGAGGAAATAATTATACTAATTCTGCTCAGAAAGACCCCTTAGTTGCGCTTGTTAAAATTGGGCAAGCAGTTGGTGCTGAAAAAAATATTAGAAAACTTATTCAGACAATTGCAGAAGAAACAAAATTCGCTATTAAAGCTGATAGATGTACAGTGTTTTTGTATGACAAAGATTCTGATGAAATATATTCGCTCGTCGCACTTGGGTTGGGAAGTTCTGAATTAAGACTACCTGCTTCAAAGGGGTTAGTTGGAGCTTGTATTAAAAACGGTGAAACCATAAATATCAGAGAAGCTTACGAAGACTCTAGATTCAACAGAGATGTTGACTTATCTACAGGCTACAGAACAAAAACAATTCTCTGTATGCCAATAAAAAATATTAACAATGAGATTATCGGCGCATTCCAAGTTCTTAATAAACAAGAAGGATTCTTTACAAGAGAAGATGAAGATTTACTAGTTGCTATTGCATCAAGCGCAGGCATTTCGTTAGAAAACGCCCAACTGTTTGAAAAACAAAACAAAATGATTGAAGAGCAAAAAATCATTTTAGACAGTTTCATCGATACACTCTCTACATCTATCGATGCTAGAGACAAAATTACATCTGGTCATTCTACAAGAGTACGAATGTACTCCACACTTATTGCAAAAGAATTCAAGATGAATGAGGATGATATAACTATTCTTGAAAAAGCAGCTGCCCTACATGATATTGGTAAGATTGGAATAAGAGATTCTGTTCTACAAAAAGAAGGGAAGCTTACTGCTGAAGAGTACAAGCACATTCAAGAACACGTTGAAATAACTCACCACATATTGGAAAAAGTCCATATGTCAGGAGATTTTGTGCAAATAACAGAAATCGCTTGTTCACACCACGAAAAATATGATGGTAGTGGTTATTATCGTCACCTTAAAGGAGAAGAAATTCCTTTTGGTGGGCGTATACTTGCTGTTTCAGACGTATTTGATGCAATTACTTCAAAACGACATTACCGTGATAAAATGTCTATTGAAAAAGTTATTGAAATCATTCAAAACGGAGCTGGTTCTCATTTCGACCCTACTGTCGTAGATAAATTTTTACATATTCCTTTAAACAAAATCGTTGACGTTTTTCTTACAGAAAATCATCTAACGTTAAACCCTGCGGACACAAAAACTTTAGAAAAATATAACTTCACCGATTTGTATAAGGCTATTACATGCGGGAAGCTTAAATCGTTAGTAACCGCATTCAACAAATACTATGTTGGAGCGGATTGTAATGCACAAAAATAAGCTACTGACACTTTTTTTTACCATATTAATATCATCGTCGCTGGCAATGGCAAACGACGTTATTTCTGGAGAAATAAAATATGGCTTAAAAACTGAGTACGCATTAGCTCAAAACAAATTTGCATTATCTAACATTAAGCCTGCACATAACGACTTTGCACGTATAATAAAAAATGCGACAAGTAAAGACTTTATTCTGCTGGAACAAGCGATTGATCTTGCAGAGTATGGTTTCTTTGATTTAACAGACGAAATTTTTTCTAAAATTGATGATTTTGATATCTCACAAAATTATATTAAAGAAATTAAAGCATTCTACTATCCTAATAAAAGAATGGATTTAGAACATTTATTACAGCTTGCTGAATCGTATTCTAACATTATGTATAACAACTATGCTCAAGAAACCATTGTTAATATAATTAATGATGCAGAAATTATGCAAGAACAAGATTACACTTTCTATATTCTTGCCCTTGGGTACTATGAAACAAAAGATTTTAATCAAGCTTTGAATTATATTTCTCTAGCAACTAGCCAAAATAGTAATATAAACTATAAAATCCTTAAGACGAAAATTCTTTTAGAGGTTAATCAACGCAAGAATGCAATAAAACTTCTTGAAGAAATAAAAAAGACAAAACTTCAAATCCCATCTCTTAAAAGAAAAGTCGATAGTTTAGAACAGTACGTTTTATATAAGACAAGTAAAAATGAAAATAGTAAAGATTACCACCTAGGTTACTATTATCACTTAGAAGGTAAACAGACTTTTGCACAAAACGTTTTATCTGACGGAATTTCAAACAACCCAAAACTTAATGGTAAGATTTATTCACTACTTGCTTTTATAAATCTTGAAACAAACCCTAAAAAGGCTGAAGAATATGCAAAAAAAGCTATACGCACAGGCTTTGAAGACTTTCGTGCGCCATATACATTAGCGACCTTAAAATTAAAAGAAGAGCATCTTAGAGGAGCACAACGACTTTTTACCAAAGCGGCCTCTATAGAAAAAAATAGTTATCTTTCCAAGTCACAAATTGCAGGTATATTAAAAAGAAATGGTAAAGAAAAAAAAGCATATAAAGTATGGACAGCTGGAAATAAAAAATTTCCAAGTGATTATAATATCCTTTATAACCTTGCTCAATACAACCAAGATTCATCAGAAAATCTTTTAAAAAAGGCTCTAAGTTTCAATGCCTACTATGCTCCTGCTTATGATAAACTCTGCGAAATTTATATAAACAGGGAGAATTTTGAGCTTGCAAAAAAATACGCAAATAACCTCTTATATATTGACGAAAACGATTTTAAATATTATTATTATCTCAGTAAAATAGAAGCTTTAATGGGAAATAATGCCGAGGCTGAAATATTTTTAAAACAATGCGAAACCATTGAGCCAAGCTATAGGGATAAGATAGACAAGGAATAAACACATTGAAAAGTAACATTCTTATTACAGAAGACCACGAACTTACCAGATTTGGATTAAAGGCTACTTTTGAAGGTAGTAATATTGCAGGAACTATCTATGAGAGTTATTCTGCAGAAAATGCCTTAGAAGTAGTTGCAAACAACCCAATTAATTTGGTAATTATGGACTTGGGACTTCCAGGGATGAATGGGATTGAAGCTTGCAAAAAAATACACGCCCTTAATCGTGATATTAAAATAATTATTCTTACTTCACACAATGATGAATCTGAAGTTTTGTCCTGTTTAAAAGCTGGCGCAAACGCTTATTGTTCAAAAGAAATCAATCCGCAACGACTCTTAGAAGTTGCGTCTTCAGTTCTAGACGGAGCTGCTTGGTTCGACCCTTCAATAGCGCACATTGTATTAAGAGCCGCTACAAACACCCAAACGAATGATGCAAATAAGACTTCTAAAGATTATAATCTTACAATAAGAGAAAAACAAATTTTAAAACTTATTACAGAAGGTTACAGCAATATCGATGTTGCAAAAGAATTGTGTGTAACTGTTAATACAACAAAGGCTCACGTAGCAAGTATTCTTCAAAAATTGGAAGTAGAAGATAGATTACAAGCAGCACTAAAAGCATTAAACGAAAACTTAGTATAAGAGGGATTTATGGACGGTTTAGCTTCAATTTTATTAGTAGATGATAATCCAAAATATTTGGCAGATGCATTACCAATGTATGGTTACGACGTAACCGTTGCAACAAATGGTATTGATGCATTAAAGGAATTAAATGCTGAAAAGAAGAATTTCAACTTAGTTCTTTTAGACGTAATGATGCCGCAAATGAACGGATGGGATACTTTAAAAGCAATCAGAAGCAATCCAAAATTCCAATACCTACCAGTAATAATGATTACTGCGGTTAACGAAGATCAAAAAATTGTCTCAGGTCTTAAAATCGGAGCAGATGATTATATAGTAAAACCGTTTATTTTACCAAACCTTTTGGCTAGAATGGAAGCTATTTTAAGACGATGCCAATGGCAAAGTGAAAACTCTAAGAATGCCGAAGTATCTATAAATGCTGATTCTGAAATTGAAGCACTTACTTCAAGAGAAAAAGAGGTTCTTGCCTTGGTTGCAAAAGGTGCTACAAATCAGGATATTGCAGAAAAACTTTTCGTAAGAGACGTTACTGTAAAAACACATTTGAATAGTATCTTTAAAAAATTAAAAGTTACTAACAGAACACAAGCTGTTTTACTAGCTATGCAAATGAAACTAATTAACTAGGAGTATAAAAAGATGTTATCAAGAGACGAACTAATCAGACTATTAGAAAACGGACAATTCGAAGAATTTAATGAAGCCGTTAAAGGTTGCAAACAAGACGAGGTTGACTTAAGTGAAGTTGATTTTAGCAATATGACATTAACTAACGTTAACTTTACCAATGCAACATTGAATTCTGCGGGTTTTGCAGATGCACATTTAAGTGAAGTTGATTTTACTAATTGCGACTTAACATCAGCTGATTTTACTCGTTCAAATTGTATTGAATGTAATTTTTCAGAATCACTTCTAAACGGGACTGATTTTAGCTATGCAAAAATTGATTACTGTAACTTTACAGAAACAGACTTAGCTGGAGCTATCTTAAATGAAGCTGATTTATCAAACTCTGATTTTAGCTGCTCATATAACTTAAGCGCTTGCAGATTTGACGAAGAAACCGTATGGCCAGATAGCGATTTATTACCAGAAGGATTTGATGCAATTTATTCAGACGATTTGTCATCTCTTAAGGATGATGACGATTATTCTTCTGATTCTGATTACTAAATTAATTATTTATAGTAGATAAATATTCAATAATATCAGCGGATTCATACATCTTGAGTCCGCTGTTTTTATCATACAAGAAAGGAACTTGTCGTTTCCCACCAAGACGAATTAGCACAGCCTCTTCTTCAGAATTTGTTATATCGTGCTTAACGTATTCAATACCTTGTTCATCCATAAATGACATTACTTTCTGGCAGTATGGACAACGTTCCATTTCATATAAATCGTACATTTTAAAACCTCCTGTTAATAAAAAATTAGCATAAAGTAAAGAATTCTTAATTGTACTATTGTCGGAACTTTTTCTATGTTATTATTAGGCTAAAAGGAAAAGAGGTATAACATGAGTGGACACTCTAAGTGGTCAACAATTAAACGTAAAAAAGCAAAAGTAGACTCAGCAAGAGCCGCTGAATTTCAAAAATATTCAAGAGAACTAATTGTAGCAGCTAGATTAGGTGGCGGAGACCCTGCTGGGAACTTCCGACTAAAGACAGCTATTGAAAGAGCTAAAGCTGCGGGACTACCAAACGATAATATTAAAAGAGCTATCGAAAAAGGATGTGGTTCTTCTAACGCTGAAAACTATGAAGAATTAACTTATGAAGGATACGCCGCAGGTGGTGTTGCTGTTGTTGTAGAAGCAATGACAGACAACAAAAACCGTTCTGCAGGAGATATAAGAAGCTACTTTACAAAATACAACGGCAACCTAGGCGAAACAGGCTGTGTTGGTTGGATGTTTGATAGATATGGTTGCATTACTTTTGATAAAGATGTTAACTACGACCAATTGTTTGAAGTAGCTATTAACCTAGGTGCTGAAGATATTCTTGAAGAAGATGACTGTTATAAAGTCCTTACATCAATTCCTGATTTTCAATCAGTAGTTGAAGGTTTGGAAAAAGAAGGTTTCGCTTCTTCTAATGCAGAATTTACGAGAATACCTCAAAACACTATAGAGGTTACTGATGTTAAAATTGCAACAAATATCTTAAAACTTTTAAATAAGCTTGAAGAACACGATGATGTTCAAAACGTTTATGCAAACTTTGACATCTCAGAAGAATTAATGGAAAGTATTGATATATAAGGAGTTACGATGAATACAGTTACAGTTGTCGGTAGAGCAGGACAAGATGCTGAAATCAAATATTTTGAATCAGGCAAAATCAAAACAACTTTTTCACTTGCAGTGAATCGTTGGGATGCAAGAACAAAAGAAAGCGTTACAGACTGGTTTAACGTAGAAATTTGGGATAAACAAGCTGAAAACGCTGGAGAATATATCAAAAAAGGTAGAGAAGTTGCTGTTGACGGCAGAATCTCTGTTAGCAAATGGAATGATGCTTCTGGCGAAACCAGAGAAAGATATTTAATCGCTGCTAGTAATTTCAGATTGCTTGGCTCTAGAAGGGATGCAGAATAATGTTCGTACCGGATCTTGTTGGTATTATTGCGGATGATTTAACAGGCGCAAACGATACCGCTCTTCAAATGCAACAAAAAGGCGCTAGTACAAAAATCCTTTTGGATACAGAGGTACCTTCAGAATTTGCAAGAGAATCTACACAGGTTTGGGCAATTTCTACAGAAAGTAGAAATATCCCTCCAGAAGAAGCATACAACAAGGTTCGAAATGCAACAAAATTCTTCAGAGAAAACTTCAACTTTGAATATTTTTTCAAGAAAATAGATTCTACTCTTAGAGGTAATATTGCAGTGGAAACTCTTACTGTGTTAAGCGAATTAGACTATGATGCTGCAATAGTTATCCCTGCATTTCCTGCGGAAAGTAGAATTACAGTTGGCGGATATCATCTGCTAAACGAATTGCCTATCTCAATGAGTGAAATGGCTGTTGATCCAGTTTCTCCGGTTTTGGAATCACATATTCCTACTATGTTTAAAGCTCAGGTTGGTCCTGAACACGAGGACAGAGTTGGACTGATTGAATTAAAGACCGTAATGAATGGGGCGGGTCCAATCTTAATGAAACTGAATGAACTCATTGAAGAGGGAAAGAAAATAATTGTTGTGGATGCTGTTTCTACTACAAATATTGAACAAGTAGTCTTGGCGATCACTAAGTGTTCTAAAAAACTGCTACCAACAGGGACCGCTGCATTTGCAAACATTTTAGCAAATGTTTGGTTAGGGTCTGTAAAAAAACATGAAGAACCTATTAAAGTTCCTATGCTACCTAAATTAATACTTTCAGGAAGCGCCACTAAGATTACAGCAAACCAAATCGAACGTCTTGAATACATTGACGAACACGAAGAACAAAAAATATACACGCTTGCCCTAAAGGCTGATATGATTCTTAACAACAGACAAGCTGAAATTGTGGAAATGATTTCTAATCATCTAGGACGTAATAATACAGTTGTTGTACACACATCAAAACTGTTAGAGGGCTTTGAAAATATCACAGATTTCCCTTTTAACGAAGAAACTCCAAAAGAACTATTCTTCCAGAAAATAACAGATTTCCTAGGGTATTTGGCGCAAGAAATTGTATATAGAAGAGATGTGATTTTAATAACACTTGGGGGCGAAACTTCTTATAAATGCTGCAAAAATATTAATTCAACAGAATTAACCATTATTGATGAAGTAACACCTGCAATTGCACTTACAAAAAGCGGACAACAAAAGTTTATAGTAACCAAATCTGGGAATTTAGGTAACGGAAATACTCTTGTCGACATCCTAAAATATTTGGAAGAACATGAACAATAAAATCGCAATTACAACAGGAGACCCAAACGGCATCGGTGCAGAAATAACTGTAAAAGCTTTACAAAAGCTTGAGATTTCTCCTGAGAAAGTAATACTTATTAGTAACGAAAACGTCCTAAACACCAACAACTGGAATAAAAAATATGATTTAATTAATATTCCATATTCAGGAACTATTAATCAGGGTTTTTCTTCTAAAGAGGGTGGCGAATTTGTATTTAAATCACTCAAAAAAGCGTGCGAACTAAAACCAAAAGCTATCGTCACAGCACCGGTTTCAAAAGAATCAATGCACCTTGCAGGGCATTTTTTTAATGGTCAGACAGAAGTTCTTGAATACTTTCTTGCACACGGTAATCAAAAAGCTGAAATGCTTTTCACAGGAGACAAGTTTAGAGTCCTACTTCTTACAAGACATACAGCAATCAAAGATATTAAGTTAACAAAAGAAGAGATTGTAAGTAAAATCCACAGGTTACAAGAGTTTTTTGTAAATAAAATGGGAATTAAAGAACCACAATTTGGACTTTGTGCATTAAACCCACACGCCGGAGAAAATGGAGTTATTGGGGATGAAGAAATTAACATTATGATACCTGCAGTACAAGAACTTACAGCCAGCGGCATAAAAATATCTCAACCAATAAGCGCTGATACTTTATTACCTCAAGCAATCAAACAATATTTATCAGGGCAGTCAATGGATTACGATTGCTATATTGCCACATACCACGACCAAGGGCTTATCCCAATCAAAGCTGTAGCTCAAGAAAATACTGTAAATATGACAATTGGTTTGGACATCATAAGAACATCTCCATCTCACGGAACCGCATTTGACATTGCAGGAAAAGGTATTGCTTCCGAGTCTCCAATGGTTGCCGCTATTAAGCAAGTAATGGGAATATAATAAATTTACATTTATACACACTTCATTGAACAGAGGGATTTTTTAAGGTACGCTTAAAGTGTAGTAGATAATCGGGTGATATCAATGGAAAACGGTACTATCGAAAACGGGTTTATAGTAGACCTAAGCAACGCAAAAAACACATCTCAACTTATCTACGAGTTAAGCTCTATTCTTGATTTACCAGAAGCAAGAAATAAGAAAATTTGCCTTAAACTCGGAGATACAGATTTAAATCAGTCACAACTTTTGAGTATAAAAGCTCTTATCGACTCTCTACAAGGAGAAGTAGGGCTTATTGATACAACTTCTGAAATAACAAAAATCGCAGCCGAAGCGCTTTCTATAACAGTAGCTGAGCTAAAGAACGAAGTGGACGTAGAACAAGGAACTACTGCAACTCCAGAAGAAATTAACACTGCTCTTGGAATAACAGAAGAAACAACATTCTCTCAAGAAACAATAGCAGAAGAGATTAACAAAGAGATTGTTCCTTTAACTCCAATTGCAGATTTTAGTGAAGTTGCCGAAGCTGGTGGATTAATTTTAAATGAAGACAGCAAATATGTAATGATGGATACAACAGGAATTCTTTCTGATGAACAAAAAAATCACGAGGAAAATCCTGAAACACTTCCTACATTATACATAAACAGGACGCTTCGTTCTGGTCAAACAATCAGCTATGATGGAAATATTTTTATTGTAGGCGATGCGCACCCAGGTAGCGAACTTGTTGCTAAAGGTGACATCACAGTGTGGGGTATATTAGGCGGAATTGCTCACGCAGGTGCTCAAGGCAATGTTAATGCAAAAGTTAGAGCTCTAAAATTAAACGCCATCCAATTAAGAATTGCCGGACTGTACGCTCGCAGAAATGATACATACAACGTTCCTTACGTTCAAAAATCAAGCGAATTTACCCCGGAAGTAGCAGTTCTAGAAAATAACAGTATAGTAATTTACAAAAAACTAAGGAGAGACGAATGACAGGTCGTGTAATTGTTATTACCTCAGGCAAAGGCGGCGTTGGTAAAACCACTACCAGTGCAAACATCGGTACCGCTCTTGCAAAGGCAGGAAATAAAGTCGTACTTATTGATACAGATATCGGTCTTAGAAACTTAGATTTACTTTTAGGACTTGAAAATCGTATTGTATATACAATCGTTGACGTTGTTGAAGAAAGATGTAAGCTAAAACAAGCTCTTGTAAAAGATAAAAAGAATCCTAACTTATCTTTACTTGCCGCAGCTCAAACAAGAGACAAGTCAGCTGTTACACAAGAACAACTTAAGAATATTTGTGAACAGTTAAAAAAAGACAATGACTTTATCTTAGTTGATTGCCCTGCAGGTATCGAACAAGGTTTCCAAAACGCAGTTGCAGGTGCTACAGAAGCAATAGTTGTTACAACTCCAGAAATGTCTGCAATTCGTGACGCTGATAGAATCATCGGTTTGCTTTCTGCGAGAGAAGAAATCGAATCTTTCAAACTTTTATTAAACAGAGTTCGACCAAACCTAATCGCAACAAATGATATGATGAGCGTTGAAGATGTTGTAGAACTTCTTGCTTGTGACTTGATTGGTATTATACCAGAAGATACAGGTATTATTTCTTCAACCAACAAAGGTGAACCTATTGTTAATGATGACAAAGCTTTAGCTGGTCAAGCATATAGAAATGTTGCCCAAAGAATTATGGGTGAAGACGTAGAATTTCTTAATCTTGAAGAAGAAAAAAATATTTTTGGAAAGATTAAAAACTTCTTCGAAAAAACAATAAAGGAAATTAAAGCTAAAGTTTAAGAGGGAAAGCAGAGAGATGAATTTTTTTACAAACTTTTATAATAAGGTGTTTAGTTTCTTCAAACAGCAAGAAGCTTTACAAGAAGACAACAGCGTAAAAGATGTTGCCAGAAGCCGTTTAAAGCTTGTTCTTATGCAAGATAGAACCAATTTAACACCAAAAATTCTTGAGCAAATGCGTGGTGAATTAATAGATTTACTATCCAAATACGTAGAATTAGACAAAGAGCTTCTTGAGCTTAACTTCGAACAAGAGGGAGACCAAGTCGCATTAATGTTATCAATTCCTGTAATAAGAGCAAAAGACGAACAAGAAATTGAAGAAGCTCTAAAGAAAGCTGAACAAGAAAAAAATAAAGCATCTGAATCTTCAGAAGAAGAGGGTGAAGCTAGCTCAGAAGAAAACTCTGAAAAAGCTGAATCCGAGACAACAGAAGAAACAGAAGTCGCTAACGCTGAGGAAACTGTTCCGGATAACACTGAAAACTCTGGTGAATCCGAATCACAAGAACCTCAACCAGTTAATGAATAAAAAAAAACGAGCCAATCGGCTCGTTTTCTTTTTCTACTTTTGTTCAACTTTTTTGATATCTAACTTGGCAACGGGAGCTTTTTGTTCTCCTTGAAGTTTTATTTGCTGTTTTATCCTTTGTTCAAAATTAGGTCTATCTTGTCTATGTTTTGCAAAATGTTTGTGATGGTGCCCTCTATCCATCATCATAGCACAAGGAGGTGGTGCCATAATTCTGTGGTGGTGACAACAAGGAGCTTTTGGTTTCAACAACTGACCTGCTAATAGTATTGCTAGAAAACACCCGATAAATGAAGCCCCTACAATTGTAAAAAACTGTTTTAAGCTTTCTTTTTTAATCTCGATTACATCATTTTTTTCTTCTGTCATAAAATAATCCTTTCATATATCCTACAGCTAGAAAACGAAATAAGATATATAAAAGTTCATTTTGGGTCAAAACCTCTTGTTACAAAACTTAACAAATACTGCCATTATATGATTGAAAAGGTTTAAAATGTGGAATATAATACGTATAGCATGCAAAAATAATCTAAGGAAGGATTTTTAATACAATGTCAATATCTTTTAGCGGTTTAGCAAGTGGTTTGGATACCGATACATGGGTTACGGCGTTAGTTTCCGTAAGACAACTTACTGTAACATCATTAAAATCACAACTTACAAGCATTAATACTGAACAAACATCAGTTTCTAACATTAAAACTGCGTTTTCTAAGTTGCAATCAGCATTACAAACACTAACCGACTCTAAGATTAACAAAACAACAGATATTTTTGCTGCGAACAAAGCTACTTCAAGCAATACAGACGTATTCACTGCAACAGTTACAGCTGATGCTATTCGTGATACTTACGATATTGACGTTAAACAATTAGCTACAACTACTGTGGCAAAATCTCTAAATCCAGCAAGTAAAGTTGCTGACGGAAACACTAAACTTGCAGATTTAGGAATTTCAGAAGGTTCTGTTACTGTTTATGTTGATGGTGCAAAATCAACTATTAACATTGACGCAAATGACACAGTGGCAAACCTACAAGCAAGATTAAGCACTGCTGGCGCAACTCTTACTATCGATCCAGATAGCGGATTTATGACAATCAAAGCGACCACAGCAGGCGAAGAACTAAAAATCGGGGCAAACACTGACACATCTAACATCGTATCTTTGTTAGGTCTTGCAGAAAATGACGAAGGAAACTATGAATCAGCAACTGCTGTATACAAAGTTAACGGTTCTACGCTTTTAACAAGCGCAAGCTCTGGATTTAACGAACAAATTACAGAAGGCACTTTCAAAATTGGTAATGCGGAATTTACAATTGACAGCACAACAACATTAGACAACTTAATTTCTCAAATTAACAACAGTGACCAAGCAGAAGTTTATGCATCTTGGGATGCTGCTACAGGTTCTATTGTTTTAAAATCTGCAGTTGAAGGTTCTTCTTACATTAATATCGAAGGCGGAACAAGTAATTTCACAGATGTTGTTGGACTAACAAACGGCGACAAGCTTCTTACAGCAGCTCAAACATTGGGTCAAAATGCTATTGTTAGCATTAATGGTACAGATGTAACATCAACCTCTAACACTGTTACTGCTGACGTATCAAGAATCACAGGTCTAACACTAACACTTAAAAAGCCTAATGATGCAGAAACTGGCTCAACAAACCTTGTAATTGAACAAGATTCAGACAAACTTACTGGAGCCTTAGAAGATGTTATTACAGCTTATAATGAAGTAATGGCTCTTATTGATAAAGAAACTGGTGTTGGTGGTACTTTGCACGGAGAAACTTCTTTAAAAGCATTCTATTCTTCAATAAGAAACACAGCAAACGGTGCTAATGCTAATGATGGTAAGTACACATTACTTTCTCAAATAGGTATCAAAACTGCTGAAGCAAGTAGCGCAATGGCTGATGATACTGTATCTTTAGAATTAGATGTTGATAAACTTTCTGAAGTTCTTGCTAACAACGGAGATTCAATAAAAGAACTCCTAATTGGCGACAATGGTGTCATTACAAAGATTAAAGATACGGTTGATAATGCATTACGTTCAACTGGTTACTTTGCAACAAAGTCAAAGTCTTTGAGTGAAGAAGTTAGCAGAATGAACGAAAAAATTGCAAAACGCCAATCTGAAGTTGATAGCTATAAAGCTCGTTTAGAAACTAAGTTTGCAGCAATGGAAAATACTATTTCTATGCTTAACTCAAACTATAATTCTTTAGCTTCTCTATAATAGATTGACAAACACTTCTTATTATTTTACGATTTTAAGCAGAGGAAATGAAGTGGATATCTTCAGCTGTGCCGCAGCCGTAAAAGCCGGAATGCTCTGACGTTGGTAATACTTCGGGACAAAGTATTACTTGTATGGAATAAAAGAAGGAAGTGTTGTATTGAATAATACAATTGCTGTCACTGCTCCAAAAGCAGGTTTGTGTCCGCATGGTTTACCGCCATCTGCGTGTCCAATCTGTTCAAATATGGGTGGTGGGGGAAGTAAGAAAACAGAACTAAGCTTTAAGTCAGCGCCTTTGCCAATGATGAGTTGGAATCAATGCGAAGCAATAGGATTCTTTTTAAAAGGACAAAGGAAAGGGGTTGAACGTCGACATGAAATGTTCAAACAATTAGCTCTTAATCTTGCAATACAGGCTAGTAATTTTGCGAGAATCGCAACAAAGTTAGAGCAACTTGCACAAACATTCGGACAAACTCCATTTGGATTTTTTATAGCCATCCCTATAAAACTAATGGCTATTCCTTTAGTGAAAGGACTTCAACAAGTTTATACGAAAATGGCGGATATAAGCGAAAAAATCGCTTCAATAATTGGAGAAATGAAAAAAGGAATAGAAAAGGCTTTTGAGAACATAAAGAAATTTGGGGAAGAGCTTAAAAACAAACTATTCAAACTTTTTGCAATTTTCGGAGCATCAAAAAGTGATGAAAATGAAAAACAAATAGACGAAGAAAAAAGAATTTTTGACATAAAAAAAGTAATAAAGCTTATTCAACGGAAACAGGATAAAGAATGAAACTCGAACAAGATATTGAAACACGCATGACAAGGCGTAATATGACAAATACGCAGAAAAAGAACCAGACATCTTTGATGGAAGGTGTCGTTGTAAACAACTTCATTAAAGACATTACACTTGATGAAGCATACGATACTCTGGTTATTTCCAAACAAACACAAATGCCACAAAAACTATATGAAACTGAAACAAGAAAAGGTAATGGACTAATCCCTTTATGCATTGGAGCATTATCTGCAATGACAGCCTTGTGGGGAGGGACCAAACTAATATCAGAGCTTTCAAAACCTGACAATACCAAACTCCCTGGACTAACAAGAAACCACTGTATTAATGATGAATTACACCAAAGTATTTATAGCATGATTCATTCTCCAAACAAAAAAACAGTATTAGGATGTACAGGAGTTATTGCACTAAGCTCCATAGCCTTTCTAGGAAAAATGTTTATAGACGGTTGTAGAGATATCTGGATTAAGAAAAAAGAAGCTGATATCCAAAAAGACTTGCAAGAAAAACTAATCCAAGTAGAAGCACAATGTTTTTCAGGAAAAATTCAAATTATAAGAAGCTTATTATCACAAAAAGCGAAACAATTTTCTCTAGATTTAAGTAATCAAGGAGATAAAAATATTAATTCTACAAGCAATATTAACTTCAAGTCTGATAATAAAAAAGAAGAACAAAAAGATAACCTAAAATACATAGCTGCAACCGCCGTAACTGCCACAAGTATTATAAGCTTGGGTTATTTATCAATGAAAAATTTAAGACATAACACTCAAAACCTAAAAAAAGGAATTAAAGAAACTGAAAAAAATATTGAAGCTTGTATTGAAAAAATCAATAAGACTAGTGACAGCAAAGATTTTGATTATTTAGAAGGACTACTTGAAAGTATCTGGGCAGAACCAGAATACGTAAAACAAACCTTACAGAAACTCAATATTCCTAAAGAAGAAAAAGAAGAACTCACTAAACGTTTTATAGAAAACATTTGTACCCCCATAGAACAAGTAAATAATGTAATGGGTGGCTCTGGTAGGAATAAAATCACCTACTTTTCTCACGTCAATGAATATCTTTCATTCTTCTACGATTGGCTTATGAACAGTGATAACAAACAGTTTAAAAACCTATTTCTTGGGATAACATCAATCAGCGCACTTTCTTACACCGGCAAAAATATTTTCGAAGCAATTAAAGATGTACAAGTAAAAAAATACAGTGCAAACATTGAACTTGATTTACAACAACGCTTGGTTGCAACGGAATTAAGAAATTTTAAAGCTAAAAAAGATGCCGCAATAGAGCCTTTATGCAAAGAGTTTTACACCCAAAAGGTAAACGGAAAATCAAAAGAAGAACTTAAAACAATGGCAGATAATATTCTATTTGAAATCAAAAACGGTCCGCCGTTTGTATATTCGTAAGGAGTTTTTATGTATAGCACAGTTATTATGCCAAATAAAAATATAAACTATTGTCAATTTGATATGAACAAACTTTCTCCAATTATCAATCAAGGAGAAAAAATTCTTCCTGAAATCAAATCAAATCTAGAAAATACACAAAGCGAAGAAGAAACAATAGAAAATCTATACATATTAGATAGAATGCTAGATAACGGAGTAAAGGGCATTGATGAACTATACCCGACTTTATCAAGATTCAATAATACAAATTCTCCTAATATACAAACTTTCTTAGCAGGAATTTACAGAAAAACAAAAGTTCCTGATGCTTTTGGCCCACTTTTTGCAATGTTAATAAGAAACTCTATCAACCCACCTCAAAGTAACTTTGACCCCAATGAAGAAATTGGCGGAGCAATTTTAGATTATTTGGCCTGAGGAGGGAGAAACAAATGTTATGCTACCTTTTTTAATACAATGTTGATACCCGAATCAGAGATTCGAGGATGACAGGGCAAATTAAAAGTGTTATAGCGCCAATCTTGCCACCATTTTCAGCCATTTGAACTGGGCATCATATATAAAAAGAAAACTCTTCTTGGGTAAGAAGAGCTGGAAATTTCGAATTATGGGTTTATAGTTTAGGGGGAATTTATTAGCCTGAGAAAGTTTTGTATGTTCTTTCAACGTTTTCACCAAGAACTTTTTTAACAGCTTCAGTCTCAGTAGTGATTTGTGTTCTTTCAGTATCTAATTGAGTTAATTGAAGTTCTAAGTCTTTATCTTGTTTCTTAATCTTTTCTAACTCAGCGTTGATACGGTTTTGTTCTTTGTCATAGATTTGTTTTTCGTAAGTGTATTGAGCCATTGCATCTTCATAAGCAAATTCATCAGTTGTAACGATTGGCTCAACTAGGATATTGTTACCACCTAGATTAATTTGGCAAAGTCTACCATTTGTATCAAATTTAACTTTTGTATTGATTGTTTCTTCAAAAATTGCATTTTCTGTATAATCTGCATAGTAAACTTTTGCACCATCACTGTTATCCATTACGTCTGTTTTTAAAATCAAGTCGTAAGAATCACCATTTGCGATAACATAATAGTCTTCTGGTGTTTGACCGCTTTGCTTAATAGCTTTTTCAATTTCAGCTTTTTTATCTTTGTCTGTTATTGAATCAACGCCTTGTGGATCTTTACCATTAATTTTGTATTTGCGTTCACCGGTCTCTTGACCTGTTGTAGTATCTTTTACAGGCTCCCAAGTAATTTGAACTTCTTTATCAGCTCTTTCTTTTACTGCTGAACCCCAAGCTGTATGTTGAACTGTTAAAGTAGCATTTCCTTGGTCATCAATATTTGCAATATGATTAACAGTATACTCTCTACCATTATAATTATATTGATATGTAAGAGAAGTATAATCAGTTTTTAGTGGAGGAGTTGGTACATCCATATTTAAAAGCTGATTTGTGTAAATAGCAGATCTTGTTGCTAATTGTGAACGAGCAGAGTTAATCTGTTGTCCTTGAAATTCTAAATCGTGTTGTCTGGCGTAGAGGGTTAATAACCTCGCCTGTGATGCTGACATTCCCATAATTCGTTTCTCCTTTTTCTTTTTTCTTTTTTCTTTTTTCTTTTTCCTGTATTAGTATTTACGGCATTTTTGAGAGAAACTTTAATATTTAAAGGAATTTCTTTACAAAACGTTACATATACGCAGTATATATAGGCTCAAAACAAGTAATAGCTTAATTTTGTCTTTCTAACAAAATATTAAGAAATATTACAAAAAGCTATCTATTGGGGTAATAATACACTGTAAAAGTATCAGACGGGGATAAAACTGCCTGCCCACCTTTGATTAAATTAGTCACAGAACCGACAAACGGTATAAATGTTAAAGCCCACTTGATTGGCATTATCCAAAGTGTCCTATTCTGCCCTTCTTTGACTATATAATAGTACAATTTATCAGTTTCTAAATTTGGAATTGATATCTGTCCAACAGTAATAGTACCTTGAACACCTGTCATGCCGTTAGTTGTATACAATTCTACAACGCCAGTGACTGGTGTTCCTTTTTTCAAGAGTTCACCATCTTTTAAACGTACATTACGTTTAGTTACAAAATTAACAACCTGACCTTCATAGACATTCTTTGGAGTAGAAAGTTTTTCAACAGGTGTGATTTGAATCTTAATACGCTCAGTATCTGCATAATTATACTCACTATACGGAACAACTGTCTTAATCTCTTTATCCTTAAACCACTCATCGACAAATTCATCCTGCATAACCTCTGTTGAATAGCAGGGAATTGATATCAGTAATAAAGAAATTAATAAACAAAACCTATTCATATTTAACAGGTCCTTTTGTCCCTAAGCGCATGCTTCTTTGGAGTTTTAATCTATTTTCTGTTGAGTTTAATAAGAAATTTTGGTAAGCATCATTTGTTAAATATGTATTTGAAATCAAAAATTGTGGATATTTAGTTAGAATATATTCATATATCACAGCCAAACGTTTTGATGTCAAATTAGAACAAGAAATTTTATCATATCGTTTTTGTGGATAAGCCTTATTGATATAAGTTATTAATCCCAAAGGATTGTATCCTGCATAAACCATATAATCCACTGCTCGTTTATCAGCAAACAACTCATATTTCTTTGGAGCCATTTTAATTTGAGCTCCATCAATAAAACCTCCCCAAGCACCATCGTAAGATCTAACGGCTTTTGAGACTTCTCTTGCTAACAAAGCAGCAACTTCATCATCAGTCACAGTATATTTAAAATACTCATCATAAAAAACAATTTGACGCTTCGTTATTGATTTATCATCAAACTTTGGCTTATTTTTCTTTGAATAACAAAATACAACTCGTCTATCAATCTTATTTGAATTAAGTATTTTATAACCGATTTCATCAATTCGAGCTTGGATACTTTGCGTTTTTATAATTTCTGCTTCTGTTGTAGCAAATATAGGATTCACACACAATAAAACTGCAAACAGCAGGAACAAAATCTTTTTCATACTACTTATCTTCAACTTCCTCAATCTTTTCCACCGTTCTATCAGCATATAATAAAAATATTGCAAATAAAAATGCAACAGAGACATAATACACAAGAACATTGCTTAAAACTGCAACAATTTTAAATGAAGAAAAAGCAACAGACAATACTGACAACAATACTACTGGTATCAATAGCAATAGAAATACCAAAAAGCTTTTCCCAAAGTTCCTGAAAAGATACACAACAGAACGTCCCAATGATTTGAATATATTATGTTCATTATCAAAAAATAGAACAGGAACCCAATACAATATCACAAAGGAAACTACACACCATACTCCCCATAATACAAGCATGAAAATCGAAACGACCTGCAAAGCCTGCATATCTAATGCACTCACATCAAAGTTATTTGCTTGCATAACCTCTACAGTTTTATTCATTGCAGCCACTAAAACAGAAGACCCGCCTACTAATTTTGCGGAAAGCAAGGTTGCAACTTCTGCAAATATAACATAAATAACAAGTGATAAAAGTCCGATACCCAACATCGGTAAATAATAATCACCAATACCTTCTAAGAACTTAAACTTACCTTCTTCATTCTTCACTGCTGACTTTATTTGATTAAAAAATCCTGCAAAGAATGCGACCATTGTTAAACAATACAGAATTACCATCTGACCAGAAGCATTTGCAGCTACCTGAGAAAAAGCAAAATATACTGTTGAAACAATAGAAAATAAATATAATGAACAAACTAACATTAAATTTTTATTAGTTAACTTAAAAGCATCTTTTATAATCTTTAACATACCCTCTCCTATTCCAAGATAAATTATATCATAACTCGCCAATAAACTCCGAAAGTATTACATTGCTTAACATAAAACCTTTTGATGTAAAACTTATCCTATTATTTTCTCGTTTGATAAACTCTTCATCGAACTTTTTCAAAACAGATTCATACTTCTTTTCAAAATCAATTCCATATTTTGAATTTACATCTAGAATATTAATTCCGCTTGAACGTCGCATCCCCAAGAATATCTCCTCTTCCAAGGCCTCTTGCACTGTAACATGATGAGCATACTCAGCGACATGCGGTTTTGCCATATAATCGTCAATAGAAGAAGTATTATAATATCTAAAACCATCTACGTACCCGTGGGCAGCAACTCCAAAACCATAATATTCATTATTATTCCAGTAATTTAAATTATGTTTAGAAGAATATCCATCTTTTGCAAAATTGCTTATTTCATACTGTAAGAATCCATTTTTTTGTAATAAATCATACACCTCAATATACATATCAGCTTGAGCATCATCGTCAGGAAGATTGGATGGAGTCTTCAATGCAAAAGCACTATTATCTTCTATCTTCAAACCATAAAGCGATATATGAGTAATCGGACATCCCATAAGACGCTTTGTATCATTCAAGAACCCTTCTAAAGTTTGTTCTGGCAAACCATATATCAAATCTACACTTAGATTTCTACAGCCAGTAGTTGAAATAACATCAATAGCCTCTAAAGCCTTTTGAGCAGAATGTCGACGCCCACAAATTTTTAAAATATTATCATCAAGGGACTGAACGCCCATGCTGATTCTATTAACACCAATCTTTAAATAAGATTCTATTTTCTCTCGAGATACATCTTCGGGATTTACTTCTATCGTAATTTCTGCATCTTGAGCAAAGTTAAATTTTTTAATCAACTTACTCAACAAATCTACCGACAATAAAGACGGAGTACCTCCTCCAATATACAATGTTTCTAATGGTTCGCAATTATAATTCTCAGAAATTTCTTTTAAAAGCGAATACACGTAACCAGTCATCTTTTCTAAACAAGGAAAAGAGACAAATGAACAATAATTACATTTTGAAGAACAAAATGGTATATGAACATAACAATTCTTTGGCATATCCTATATGATACCGCAAAATTAAACATAAAAAAAACCACTCTATCGAGTGGGTTGTTTTCTGCATCCTAATGGTCTTTAGTGTTTATTATTTAGGAGTTTATATGATATTCGGGGTTAATTGCATTTAGTGTTGTCTTAACACTTATCTGCAACACTTATATTTTGGCATAACACAGGATTAATGTCAAGCGTATTGATTCATATTTTTTTAGCAAAATGCTTAAATTGTGATTATTAGTGTATTTAAAACACTATACAAAACTTAACATTTCTTGCGAATTAGGCAATTTCTATTTTTCAGGAACATTAAACTAGACAAAACAGGCTTGAAAAGTTGATTTCAAAGGTGGTGCAAAATAAGTAATACTTATATATTGTGTGTATATTGACAAGTATATGTGTGTATGAAAAAATCTCTTTGAATAGGCTCTTGAGCCAAAATATGAATAGTTGTTTATGACAGTTAGCTTAATTAATACATTACCAAATAGTTTAAAATACGCCTCCAAGTTCGTTGCATACCAAGAAGGTGCGTCTGGCTTGTCTGCTTCAAGACTAATACAAGACACTGGTACATGTTTGGTTCCGAAAGCAACTTTTTCAAGAAGTAAAGAAGATTTAGCAGAAAATGCCTTTTTAGAAATATCCGAAAACTGTATTGTTTACCTTGGACCAGCATTGATCGGCGAAAAAGTTGCACGTAAAGTTTTCTCAAAAGGGCTGAGCAAAAATGAACAAGAGCTTATTACAAAGTCTGTACAACAACTAAATCAACATGCACCAAACATCAAAAATAAGATATTACCAATCAAAGCTGCAATTGCACTTTCAGCAATGGTAATACCTCTAGCAGAATTTTCATTAAGCTACCTAAAAAACCTATTCACATTAAAAGTTTTTAAGAAGAGTGATTTCCAAAACATTGCCTCGTTAGAAAAAAACGACGAAAATAAAGAACAACAAGAAAAAGTAAAAAACAGTGCTAAAGAAAAAATTGCACTTGCAGCGACTGTCTACGGAGGCTTACTCGCAACAGGGGCTCTTCTTGCAAAATATGGTAAGAATTCAAAAGTTTTACAAAACGTTAGTGAATTCATTCTTAACCCTGGAGAAAAACTATTCAAACAAAACTCAAAAAAAGCTAATTTTACAAACAAATACTTCAGCCAAGATTTCAACTCTGAAAATGGAAAGCTAGTATTAAGCAAAGGACAGCTAACTTCTTGTGTAACAATCGGAGGGCTTGGATACTTTGGAGCCTCTGCAGATAGGGGTAAAGAAAACCTCCTAGAAACTGCATCAAGATTTCCTCTTGTAGGATTTTACATCATTACTGGTGGAGAACTTTTTGAAAAAGGCTTCAAAAAAATACTTAACAAATATAAAAAATGCCAAGATGTAATAAACCCAGACTTAAGCTCACCAAGCTTCAATGAACTAGAAGCAAAAGCAAATGCTCTTTCTAAAAACAAAGAAGAAGCTAAAAAACTATTCAAAAGTTTCGCCAAACAAAAAGTTTTAGTTAGCGGAGTTCCTTACGTTTTCGGGATTGGCGTAATGGGATTCTTTGTTGCAGGCATGACAAACTATTTTACAAGACGTAGACACAACAATGCAAAGCAACAAGAGACTATGGCTAATAAAAATGTCTAATGGCCTTTCTCAAATATTATCAATTTTACCAATTGAAGAAATCTCCAATATTTTAAAATATTGGTATGAAAATTGCGAAATTCTTCAAAATACTAAAACATAAAATAGAAAAATATGATTGCAGGTACAAGAGCAATCCTTTTCTTGTACCACAAGAAATTACCCTAGTTTGGGTAGAAGATGTAAAAGATTCTAAAGAAAAATAGTTTTAACTTTGGTTTAGCGTTATCTTCATGGTACTATTATCTACAGATATTAGAATATTAAAGGAAGAAAATAATGCTTAGAGCCGGAATTGTAGGACTACCAAACGTTGGAAAATCAACTTTATTTAATGCACTTACAGCAACCAAGAATGCACAAAGTGCAAACTATCCATTTTGTACAATTGAACCAAACGTTGGTGTCGTTACAGTTCCTGACGAACGCTTACAGATATTATGTGATTTATGCAAAGCAAAAGAAATCATCCCTACAGTAATCGAATTTGTAGACATTGCAGGCTTGGTAAAAGGCGCTAGCAACGGAGAAGGGCTTGGAAACCAATTCTTGCACAACATCAGAGAAGTGGATGCTATTATCCAAGTAGTGAGATGTTTTGATGATGAAAACACTATTCACGTATCAGGGAAAGTTAACCCTATCGACGATATTGAAACAATCAACACAGAATTGGCTTTAGCAGACCTTTCAACTGTAGAAAAAAGAGCTGCACGTATTGCAAAACAAGCAAAAGGCGGAGACAAAGAAGCTGTACTAGAAGACAAAGTCTTGAAAAAATTAACAGAACTTCTCTCTGATTGCAAATTTATCAATGTAAAAGAGCATTTTGATGACGAGGAACAAGCTGTTATTAAACAACTTAACCTAATGTCAGTAAAACCGATAATCTATTGCGCAAACGTTTCTGAATTCGACCTAAAAGATGGAAATGAATATACAAAACAAGTTGCCGAATACGCTAAGACTCATGGTGCAGAAACTGTTATTATTTCTGCAAGAATAGAGGAAGAACTTGTAGAACTTGGAGCAGAAGAAGCAAAAGAATACTTAAATGACCTTGGCGTTGAAGATAGTGGTATCGACAAGATGATTAAATCAGTATACTCACTACTTAACCTAATTACTTACATAACTGCTGGTGAAAAAGAAATCCATGCTTGGACAATTACAAAGGGTACTAAAGCCCCTCAAGCAGCAGGTGTCATTCACACAGATTTTGAAAAAGGCTTTATCAGAGCAGAAGTAACTCCATACAAAGACTTTGCTGAATATGGTTCATATACAGCTTGTAAAGAAAAAGGCGTTACAAGACTCGAAGGAAAAGACTACGTCGTACAAGACGGCGACATTGTACACTTCAGATTCGCTGTTTAATCATTATCTGTAGTATCTATTACATTACCTGAAGAAGCTTCTTTGTGATAAGGATTATACTTTCTATTGAAGCGTACTTGTGATGAAACAACGTCTAATTCGTATTTAACGTCTTCCATGTCTTTTTGCAATTTAGCTATATTAGCTTCGTCAAGCTCTTTAATTTCTGCCTTGAATTGCTCAACAGTCTTTTTTTGTTCTGGAGTCAATTCAATATAATGTAAAATCATAGACATTTCTTTATGAACACGTTCTCTATTCTGAGACATAGTAATAGCTTCGTTATAAGACTCTTTTTCTAGCATTACTTTTATATGCAAAGCCATGCTCTTCAATCTTGTTAGATATAACATTAATTGTTCAAATTGTCCGTCCAAAGTTTAAACCTCATAATCACTAGAAGACTGGCGCTCTCTCAATGATTGCTCATAAAGCATTCTTTCTTCTTCCTGCTCAGTTCTAGATATATCTTGATTTACAATCTTTATTGCCTGTTCAAAAGCATTTTTGATATCTGTCAAATCCTGTATAACCTGATTTACAGCGGCTGCATCTCGATTTATACTCGCTTTTGTAAGGACATTTATTTGCTTATTGTAGAATAAGTACAAATGTTTAGATGTATCATTACCGTTTTCTAAATCAATTGTACGCATAAACTCTCTCAAAATTTGTTTTGCGCTATTAATGTTTGTAGTTTTTTCAGCAAGATTTTTTTGCTCAATACCAATAACAGCCTTTTGCAAAAATTGTAAACATGCATCAAACAGCATAATCATTATTTTTTTTGGATCTGCCGTATTAACATTACTTTGTTGATATTTTTTTACACACTTATTATACGGATTATAGCTCATTGTCTTAAACTTTCTTATTGATAAAAATCCCCGTTCCCATATTTAACTTTGAAATCAAAGCAGTTAATTCCTGAGGGGAAATTGTACCTATCAATCTGTCTGTTATTCTATCATATAATTCTATGTTTTCCAAGTTCTTACTTAATTTTGTATAAAAGCCTCTATTTTCACCATCAATCAACAATAAGTCTTCAGGATTAACTTCTGGCTCAGAATCTTCATCCAGTTCTTCTGATTCTTCTTCAGAATCTAGAGCTTCCTCTTCGCTTTCTTCAGAATCCCCGCCAGACTTCTTTTTAGACTTCCTACGTTTTTTGCTTTCGTCACTTTCTTCATTAACACGCTCTTGCTCTGTTAATTCTTGAACGAACATGCTTTTTTCTGTTTCTAGTTTTGCAGCTTCTTCGTTTTCTTTTGAATAATCAAGGGAGGTCGCCTCTTTACGCAACCCTGTATTTGACATTGATAAACCGTCCATACCCATAATTAGATTATCCTTTGCATTGTACCTAATAATATGATATAATCCTTTTATAGAGATTGCTATCATTTAAAAGAAGGATAAAGAGAAGTGGGCGAAAATAGTTACAGCAGTTTTATGGAAAATTTATACAACTTTCCTTTATGGATTAAACAGGCTATCTACATAAATCTATCAAACGATTTAAAAAAGTACCTTAGCCACGATTTTATATCTGCACAGCAAGACGAGCTGTTTCACGTTTACCAACCTAAACTCTCTGGAATAGGTATTCAAGAACTTACAAACAAAGACTGTTCTTGGGATGACGATATTTATACTTTCTTAGAATGCTGTAAGAATAATATGAACCTGGTTGAAATTGCGCTTGCAGGGCAATTCTCAATGGAAGAAATGGCAAAAGCTTTCACTTTCTGCATCGAGCAGAAATACTTCACCGAAGATGTACCAATGCTTGTATCATCATTAGCAGGTTTCATCTCTGGCAAATATAGAACAGGGGAATACTTTATTAGAGCAGGCAAAATGACCATTGATGATCTTGAAAAAGTTCTTGCAAGACAACAAGAATTACAAGAAAAAGGCAAACACGTATTCATTGCCGAATTAATGGTACAAATGGGTATTATTAAAGAAAAAGATATGAAGAGTATTATGCTAATAAAAGAAGAATCAAGCAAAAGATTCGTTCTTGAAGAAGACTTGGCACCACTTGTAAAACACTCGTTGCCTACAGATTTGGATATAGTTTCTCAAAAGCAAAAACTACAAGAAGAGAATGAAATACTAAAAGTTAAACTATCAAGAGTGTTAACTTTCATAAAAGAAAACAAAATGTAATCTGCAACCTTACAGAAGAAGGTGTTTGAAATATACTTCAAAGTAAGGATATTATGGGGATAGCGTTGCAGAAAGCCTTTAAATATGATAAGATTTTACTTGATAAAGAGGAGAGAACATGCAAGTTTTAGAAAAAAATGAGGGGTTTATTACCCAGGTTATTGGACCTGTTATTGACGTTGAGTTCCAACAAGGCGAACTCCCTGAAATCTATAATGCTCTTAGAATCATGAATAATGACGGAAGTTCAATTGTAGCAGAAGTTCAACAAATGTTAGGTTCAAATAGAGTTCGTGCTGTTGCGATGGCTTCAACAGACGGGCTTAAAAGAGGGATGAAAGTTATCAATACTGGTGAAGCTATTAAAATTCCAGTTGGTAAAGGTATCCTCGGTAGAATTTTAAACGTAATTGGCGAACCTGTTGATAATATGGGTCCAATCGATACTCAAGAATATCTTCCTATTCACAGACAATCCCCATCTTTGATTGATCAAAATACAGATATTGAAATTCTTGAAACAGGTATTAAAGCTATCGACCTTCTTCAACCATATCAAAAAGGTGGTAAGATTGGTTTATTTGGTGGTGCTGGTGTTGGTAAAACAGTTCTTATTATGGAACTTATCCACAACATTGCTCAAGAGCACTCTGGAGTGTCTGTTTTCGGTGGTGTTGGGGAAAGAACTCGTGAAGGTAACGACCTTTGGAACGAAATGAAAGAATCTAACGTTATCGACAAGGTTGCCCTAATTTACGGTCAGATGAATGAGCCACCAGGAGCTAGAATGAGAGTTGGTTTATCAGCTCTTACTGCAGCTGAATACTTTAGAGATTTCTCTAAACAAGACGTATTATTGTTTATTGATAATATTTTCAGATTTACTCAAGCAGGTTCAGAAGTATCAGCATTGTTGGGTCGTATGCCATCAGCTGTAGGTTACCAACCTACACTTGCAACAGAAATGGGTGAACTACAAGAACGTATTACATCTACAAAAGATGGTTCTATCACTTCTGTACAAGCGATTTATGTACCAGCCGATGACTTAACTGACCCAGCTCCAGCTACAACATTCTCTCACTTAGATGCATCAACAGTACTTTCAAGACAAATTGCATCTCTTGGTATTTATCCGGCAGTTGACCCATTGGCATCTAGCTCAAGAGCATTAACTCCAGATATTATCGGTGAAGAGCACTATGATACAACAAGAAAAGTTCTTGAAATTCTTCAAAAATATAAAGAATTACAAGATATTATCGCAATTCTTGGTATGGACGAGCTTTCTGACGAAGATAAAGAAACAGTTAACAGAGCTAGAAAAATCCAAAGATTCTTGTCTCAACCATTCTTCGTTGCAGAGCAGTTCTCAGGTATGGCTGGTAAATACGTAAAATTAGAAGATACTATAAGAGGCTTTAAAGAAATTATCGAAGGTAAACACGATAACTTACCTGAACAAGCTTTCTATATGGTAGGTACTATAGAAGAAGCTATTGAAAAAGCTAAAACACTTCAAGGATAATTCTTATGAATCTTAAAATTATTACACATGACAGAACTATATATGACGGCACCGTGGATGAACTCCACGTTGCCGGTATTAGTGGGGATTTAGGAATACTACCTGGTAGACAACCTATTACAACTCCACTTGCTATCGGTGTTACCAGAGCTAAAATAAACAATGCTACTCATTATTTCGCAACAATGGGCGGAGTTTTTCAGTTTAGTGATGATAATGCTACTATACTAACAAACGCTTGCGAGGCTGAGTCAGATATTGACTTAAGACGAGCAGAGGAAGCTAGAGCTCGTGCAGAAGAACGTTTATCAAAAACAGAAATGCAAATAGACGTTTCAAGAGCTGAAATGGCTCTTGCTAGAGCAATGACAAGATTGAAAGCTGCTAAACATGAGTAAAAAATTCTTATTAGGTATTTGCCTAGGACTAGTATTATGTGGAAGTTTCGTCTATGCGAAAACTGTTGCAGAGAATTCGATAGACTTTCTTTCAGCATTTCAAAACTGTGATTCCTTTAAAAGTACTGACACCATTGAAATAGATGGTATTACATCTAAAGTAACAAAACATCTTGTTGGATGGGATGGATACTCATGTACTTATAAAGAAACAGTAGAATTTAAAGATTTAAACTTCAAATCTAATGTCACCTGTAAATTTACAGGTGAACAGGTTAGAGAAATCTATACTATAATGAAAACAGAATCTGAAAATTCAAAAAAACACCCTGAGAAATACCAAAATATGAATTTAGACACAGCTCAAAAATCACCAGTCATTCAAGTCTGGAATAAATATCTCGGAGATTCGAGCGTTTGTAAGATAGAAATGTAACTAATAAAAAAGAGGATGCTTTAAGCATCCTCTTTTTTCTATCTATACACTCTCAAGATAAGTATTAACATCTTCTTCAGAATTCATCTCTGTCGCACAAACTAGAATACGTTTATCCGAAAGCTTTAAGCCTCCTATAATATCCTTTGCTTTTAGTTTATTTAAGAAAATATCTGCATTCTCAACTTCAATAACAAATTCATTATAGAAATTAGCATTAAGAGTTTTAACACCTTTTTTAGCTAAACCCTCTGATAATTGATGTGCCCTAGAAGCAGACAGCAATCCCGCTTGTCTGAAACCATTCTCACCCATTAATGACAAATATAATGTTGTCATTAACGCAATTAAAGACTGGTTTGAACAAATATTACTTGTCGCTTTTTCCCGTTTAATATGCTGTTCTCTTGTTTGAATTGTTAAAGTAAACGCCTGTTTACCATCCGCATCAATAGTACGTCCCACAAGGCGACCAGGAAGCTGACGCATAAACTTTTCTTTACACGCCATATAACCTGCGTGAGGTCCACCAAATCCCATAGGAATACCTAAAGGTTGGATATCTCCGACAACGATATCAGCATTACGTGGAGGCTCTAGAACAGACAAAGCTGAGATATCCTGAAGTACAATTGTTAGTATCTCGCTTGAATTTATCTCTAACAACTCTCCATAATAATCAGGATTTTGATATACAACTGATGCATATTCTGAAACATCACTTGGAAGAATATCAAACCATTCTATTTCATAATTCCCCGCCCATAAATAAGTTTTAACAACCTCTTTATACTGCGGATTGATATTATTTGAAACTAGAACTTTATTCTTTTTAGCAATTCTAAAGCTCATTAGAATTGCTTCAGCAAGAGCTGTAGAAGCATCATACATGGAGGCATTCGCAATATCCATTCCAGTTAATCTACAAATCATAGACTGAAATTCATAAATAATTTGCAATGTCCCTTGAGATATTTCTGGCTGATAAGGAGTATAAGCAGTTAAAAACTCAAATCGTTCTGCAACATACGCCACAGCTGCCGGTATAAATTTATTATAAACTCCCGCACCTAAAAAGGAAATATAATCCGTTTTATTTGAATTCGCTAACTTTTTAACTCTTCGCTGAGTCTCCAATTCGCTTAGAGGATTTGCTAACCTAAAATCTTTAATTATATTAGGAATTTGTTTAAAAAGTTCTTCAACAGAAGTACAACCAACCGATTGCAACATCTCTGCTCTAGTACTCTCATTATGTGCTAAAAAATTCTTCATAGTTATTCAATTTCTTCTTTATAATCTGAGTAGTCTAATAAGTCTGAAAATTCTACATGGTCAGCATCAGATTCAATCTTAACAAACCATTTTTCTTCTACAGATTCATCATTTAAAGACTCTGGTGAATCAACAATAGCTTCATTAATCTCTACAATAGTACCACTAACTGGCATATATATTTCAGAAGCTGCTTTCACTGATTCAATAGTTGCGAAAACTTCATTCTTTGAAAAACTAGCACCAACTTCTGGTAATTCAACAAATACGATATCACCCAATTGTTCTATCGCATAATCTGTAATACCAACTTCATATTTATTTGCTTCTAATTCAAGTATATACTCATGAGTCTTTGAGCATAACGCTGTATCATTCATTCTTTATCTCCTTTATACTTCTGCTTTATTTCTTTTTTTGATAAATGGTTTCTTTATAATTGATGCTTTTAAAACCTTATCTCTTATCATCACACCAATTTCTGCACCTATTGCATATTTTGAATCATTTTTAACATAAGCTAATGCAATGTTATCTCCTGTTGAAGGTGATACACCTCCACTTGTTACAACACCAATCTTTGTTTCACCATCATAAACATCATAACCATGTCTTGCAATTCCTCTATCAACCATTTTTAGCGCAATTAACTTTTTATTACCGCCATTTTTTAGTTGTTCTAAGATAACAGCCTTTCCATTATATTCTCCAGCCTTATCTTTTGGTACAGACCAAGAAAGCCCAGCCTCGATAGGAGTTGTTTCTTCATCTAAATCATTACCATACAAGTGTAATGCAGCTTCTAAGCGCAATGTATCACGAGCGCCTAAGCCGATTGGCTTTATACCAAACTCCTTGCCTAGTTCCAAGAATTTGTCCCACAAGAATTCAACATCTTCATTTTTTACAATTATCTCAACACCATCTTCGCCAGTATAACCAGTTCTAGATAACCAAACTTCTACATCTAAAAGAGAAGTTTTCTTTATTGAAAAGAATGCAGGAATATCGACAATTCCCATAGATGATATCAAATCACAAGCCTTTGGACCTTGTATCGCTAACATTGAATAATTATGAGATTCATTAATAATTTCAACATCGAAACCTTTTTTGTTAATTGATAACCAATTAATATCCTCGTCAACCCTAGATGCATTATGAATAATCAAATACTTATTATCTTCCAATTTATAAATAATTAAGTCATCAATAACACCAGCATTGTTGTTAGTTAATTGGCAATAAATAGCCTTGCCAACAGTAAGATTAGACAAATCTTGAGGAACTACTTTATTCAAAAAGGACAAAGCATCTTTACCTTGAATAATAACTTCGCCCATATGAGAAACATCAAACATACCAACAGAGTTTCTAACATTATTGTGTTCTTCAATAATTGAAGAATATTGAACAGGCATCTTCCAACCTGCGAAATCAACCATTTTTGCCCCTAATTGTACATGCTTATCATGTAAGAATGTTTGTTTAGTCATGTTTATATCCTCTCTTCTTGATTTTCGCTTTAATTACAGATATTGTCAAGTAAATTTTTAATTAGATTGCCTAATTTAGAGTTCAATATTATAATATATAATATGAGAAAGTTTATTATAAGCATATTCCTTTTTATATTAACAATGGTTTCTACTGCAAAGGCAATGGAAATCAAGGGTTACGACGAGTTTGAAATTCCTAGCGGCACATTAATTCCAGTAATAAGCCTACAGGAATTCTCTACTGCGTATAATGATGAAACAGACGTTTTAGAATTCATTTCTACTAACGATATTTTTATGTTTGAACATCGAATTTTACCTAAGGGTGCTCGATTAACAGGTTTTATTGAAAAGAAAAACGAACCTATTATCGGTACCAATGCAACAATGAAAATATTTATAAACAAAATGGTACTACCAGACGGTTATGAAATTCCGCTAAAAGGGTACATTTATCACGCAAATGACAATACTTTTGGTGGCGAAATGACTGCCCCTGAAACATATATAAAAGTGCCTCATTATGAAAAAGCCCATGTACACAACTTTATGGGAGTAATTCAATACAGACCTGGAGCAACTAGAAAAATGGGGGAACACATAACAATCGCCTCTGGTGCAGATTTGCTAGTAGTTTTAGTAGCTCCTATTCATATGACACATATGCCTATCGAAGACTAATTACACCCCAAAGCCAATTTCTTTTGGAGCTTGGTCATAATCTCTACTTACAAAAGGCTTGTTTAAAGCAATTGCAGCTTGAGTATTTAAAAATGTTAGACATTGCATTATATTTTTATTCTGTCTTAAAGTCTCGCTAGCTTCACGCATCGCACCATCTCTAACAGCTGCCACATATAATTCACTATGCAATTTTGTTTGAGCACGTCTTTGTTTTACAGGATGGAATTCTCTTGAGTGTCTAATTTCTTGCTTAGCAACAGGCTTTGGTTCGGAAACTGTCACATCAACTTCATCCTCATCAAATAGATTTATAAAAGGATTGTTTCTAACACTAAGACGAGCACTCTCCATAACATCGTTCTTAATATCTGAAGTATAATTTGTTTTAAGTTCGGTATTCAAAGCTTCTGCTTTTTCACGAGCACGTTTAAAAATAGCTTCCTTTAAGGAATTAAATTCATCTCTATTGCTATTAAGATTGAAATTAATGTTGCTCATAATATACCTCTTATATATTATAAGTCACAAATGTGAAGAAAATTGACAAAATAGTATATACTCAGTATATATTTGTTACATTTGTTAACATTTTGTTTTCATAATTCAAAATTAAAAAAGTGGGCTTGGAAATCCAAACCCACTCAAACCAATGTTTTGTGACTAAATTAATTAAGCCATAATTTTGTCAACAACACCAGCACCAACTGTTCTACCACCTTCACGGATAGCGAATCTCATACCTTCTTCGATAGCTACTGGGTTGATTAATTCAACTTCCATAACTACGTTATCACCAGGCATTACCATTTCGCCTTCGAATTTGATTGAACCAGTAACGTCAGTTGTTCTGATGTAGAATTGTGGTCTGTAACCAGGGAAGAATGGAGTGTGACGTCCGCCTTCTTCTTTTGTCAATACGTAAACGTTAGCTGTGAACTTAGTGTGTGGCTTAATTGAACCAGGCTTACATAAAACTTGACCACGTTGGATTTCAGTTTTATCAACACCTCTTAATAGAAGACCTACGTTGTCACCAGCTTGACCTTGATCAAGTTGTTTTCTGAACATTTCAACACCAGTAACTGTAGTTTTTCTAGTATCGCCTAAACCTACTAATTCAACTTCTTCACCAACTTTGATAGTACCACGTTCTACTCTACCAGTAGCAACAGTACCACGACCAGTAATAGAGAATACGTCTTCAACAGGCATTAAGAATGCTTTGTCTAATTCTCTTTCTGGTTCTGGGAAGTATGTATCTAATGCATCCATCAATTCCCAAATTTTATCAACCCACTTGTCAGCGCCACGAGCGATTGTTGGGTTAGCTTGAACAGCTTCCAATGCTTTTAATGCTGAACCGTGGATGAATGGGATGTTGTCGCCGTCGAATTCGTAAGAAGTAAGAAGTTCTCTAACTTCCATTTCAACTAATTCTAATAATTCAGCGTCATCAACCATATCACATTTGTTTAAGAATACAACTAGGTTTGGAACACCAACCTGTCTAGCAAGAAGGATGTGTTCACGAGTTTGTGGCATAGGACCATCAGTACCAGCTACTACAAGGATAGCACCGTCCATTTGAGCCGCACCTGTAATCATGTTTTTAACATAGTCAGCGTGGCCTGGGCAGTCTACGTGAGCGTAGTGTCTAGCTGTTGTTTCGTATTCTACGTGAGCTGTAGAAATGGTTATACCTCTTGCTCTTTCTTCTGGAGCAGCATCGATTTCATCGAATTTCTTAAGTTCTGCTTGACCAGCAGCAGCCATACATGCAGTAATAGCAGCTGTTAATGTTGTTTTACCGTGGTCAACGTGGCCTACTGTACCTACGTTAACGTGTGGTTTCGTACGTTCATACTTTTCACGTGCCATGAGATTAATCTCCTTTACTCTTCATTTTACTACGTTAACTTTACATTAAGTTATATTAATATAATAGACTATCAAGTTCTATTGTCAATGGTCTTTGAACAGAGCTTAAAACATACAATTCTTAACTTGCACACTAAAAAAGCAGATGGTATAATCTCTATTGGGAGATTTTGGACATGGAAGAGAAATTTAATATTATCAGTTTTTTAAAAAAAGCTGTTGCAATGGGAGCTTCTGACGAACATTTAAGAGTTGGACATCCTCCGTACATAAGAAAGGACGGTATTATTTGGAAAGTAAATGTTCCCGCTTTAACAGCAGATGATCTTAAAGATGCACTAGCTGTTATCGTACCAGAAACATTAAGAGAAACTGCATATTGCACAAATGATATTGATTTTATATTCGAGATTAAAGGTTGCTCTAGATTCAGGGTTAACTATAGCCAACAGCTCGCAAAACCTGCTCTAGTTATAAGAAACATTTCATATAAAATTCCTACGCTAGAAGAACTTGAGCTTCCTAGCGCTATTAAACAATTTACAAAATTAAACAACGGGATTGTCTTAGTTACAGGACCTACGGGCTGCGGAAAGTCTTCAACAATAGCTTCTTTAATAGATACTATTAATGAGCAGTATCAAAAACATATCATCACGCTAGAAGACCCTGTTGAATACGTGTTTGCAAATAAAAAAAGCGTCATCTCTCAAAGACAAATTGGTGTTGATACTGCAAGTTTTGCAACAGGACTTAAATATGTTCTTAGACAAGACCCTGATATAATTCTTGTAGGAGAAATAAGAGACGAAGATACAATGCTAGCAGCACTTAAAGCTGCTGAAACTGGGCACTTAGTTTTTGCAACTCTTCACACCAACGATGCCGTTCAAACAATTAATAGAATTGTTAACATGTTCGAACAATCATCAAGAGAAGTTATCAGAAGACAAGTTGCAGCATGTTTAAGAGGCACCATTGCTCAAAAACTTGTATACTCTTCAAGAGACAAGAAGCGTTATCCGGCTTGTGAAGTAATGGTTGTTACCCCAACCGTTCAAGACTATATTCTAAAAGATGAGCTAGACGCAATATATGACTGTCTCAAAGAAGGTTCTTACAACGAAATGATGACAATGCAAACTTCGCTTCTCAAGATGGTAAATGAAGGTAAATTAACCGAGAAAGAAGCTAGTGACATCGTTGAAGACCAAAACGAATTTGCGAAAATGCTAAAGGGAGCCTTCACAGGGACAGCAAATTATTATGAATAATTACGTAACAAACGCTATTAACCTCAAATCATACAACCTCAATGATGCAGACAAGATTATTGTACTATATTCAAAAGAAAAGGGGTTAATTAAAGGTGTCGCTAAAGGTTTAAAAAAGCCTAAGAGTAAACTTGGCGCAAGAATGGACTCCCTTGTCGCAAATAACCTTATGATGATTAAAGGAAGAAATATGGATAAGATTTGTCAAGCACATGCCCTTAACACATTTAAAGGAATAAGAGAGGATATGGACAAGCTTGTATATTCATCTTATCTTTCAGAAATGGTTGCTAACTTTGGAATTGAAGATGACCCGTCAAGCCAAGAAATTTATGAACTGTTATACAAAGCCTTAAATAGAATTGATACTGCCACAGACCGAAAAGAAATTCTCATTGCCATTATCAAATTCCAACTCAAATTTATGTTGATTCAAGGCTTTGCATTAGAGTTCGATACTTGTCTTTGTTGCAGAGAGCAAATTCTTGCGGAAGATATGTTCATTTCCTTACAAATGGGCGGAGTACTTTGCAAAGAATGCAATGAGACCTTCAAAGCAAACCTTAAGCTTAACCATAAAGTAAGGGACTTTTTCCAAGCAATGCTACAATTTGATTTCGACTACGAAAGTGACTATGATAGAAAAGCTACAGACAAAGTTCTTGATGTATGCTTTAATCTACTCAACAAGCATATCGAAGCTCATTCCCCTAAGTCATTCAAGTCATTAAAGACACTTCAAAGTGTACTAGTGTAACAAATTTGTTACACAGGAGCAAAAATAATCCTTTAGGAGTTTTCATAGCGATATGAGAATCCAACAAACATCATATACACCATTTGAAGCTATGAAACCAAACCAATTTAAAGGGTTTGATTATGCTTGCGTGCGAAAATTCAAAGCTCCTGTAGAAAAGTTCGAAACAGAAAAGAATTTTTACGGGTGGGCTATGGATAAGTTAAATGTATTTGTCAAAGAAAAGCTTGTAGAAGGGAAAAGTGACCTCACTGTAACACGCAGAAAAGAAAGTATTTTTGAATGGAGAACAGAACTAGGATTCGACTTGGAAGCAGCCCCGCTTGCTCTTATCGTACTCACATCCATTTTAAAAGATTTGAAACCAAACAACGATAAGCTCCCTCCTATATTAAGTAAAGATATCTTTAGAAAGACTGTTGAAGATTTGGAGAAGCAACTTGCGGATAATAAAGACCTACAATTCAATTTTAAAGATATATATAACAAAAACCTTAAAATAAATCTTACTAACGAACATAATCCAGATTTCAATGGTTGGATTAAAATCCCATCTCAACATAATGACCCACAGAATTTTAAAAAAAATGTCGATAAACTCAAGGTTTTATCAAATAAAACTTGGTGCACAAAAAATTACCATGCGGAAGTTATGTTAAAATTTGGGGATTTTCATGTATATCTTGAAAAAGGGGAGCCAAAAATTGGGCTAAGATTTTCCGATGGACTTTTAACTGAAATTCAAAGTGAAAGAAACGACGGGTTTCTTGATGCAAAATACTTTGACATAGTAGACTCTTTTATAAGGCAAAAGGGTGTTGCAATGGAAGAAAAAGCTCTCTATACATACTACAATTCCAAAAATGCTGCAGACAAAATAAAAGCACTCCAAAATAAAGTTAGCGAAGCTCTTGCTGAAAATAATCATTTTAAAATATTGCAAGCTCTTGATTTTAAACCCGAAATTCTAGACGATGGAACTTTTAGTATTAATGAGTACAAACAATTTGAAATCAATTTAAAAGAAATCGGTATTAATGAAGAAACACTTTTAGATAATGTGTCAGAAATTCGAGGAGATGCAGATTTTTGCGATTCTGACATTAAATACTTAAAAAGTCTAAAACTAATACATGGGTCGGCAGATTTTTGTAATTCCAGAATTACAGACACAGGGCCTCTTGAGATAATAAAAGGAGATGCGAATTTTGCGTTTTCAGATATTGAAACTTTAGGAAAACTAAAACACATTGGCGGAAGCTGTAACATTACCCATTCACCAATCAAAAATTTAGAACCTTTAGAGTTTGTCGGCAGAAACTTATCTGTAAAGAAAGATGTTAGTATCCCAGATAAACTTATTGTAGAAGGAACAACATTTTTCATATAATAAAAAGCCTAAGATAATCTTAGGCTTTTTAATTTATTTTTTATTTTTCTTTTCTTTCTTATCTTTATCTAAGCAAACCTCTTTATCAAGTTGCACAGCATTTGGATTTAAATTCTTACCAACAGCCTTTTCTAAATAAGCAACTGCGGAATTATATTGATACAGAGAATTATAATAGCTTAACATCGCATTTCTATACGCAACTTGAGCCTCCTTCAACTCGGTAGGAGAACCCACTCCAACTTTGTACCTACCAAACGACAAATCATAATTCTCTTTTGCCTGCTTTATTCCAAGAGTTGCAACTGGAATCTGGCTCCTCTTCTCATTAAAATTGTAATAAGCTTGTTGAATATCCAAATATAAATTATTTTTAGTATTCATTGCCTCTGCTAGTTGCTTGTTATGTAAAGCCTTTGCTTCTTTAATCGCATTTTTTAACAACATTGCATTAAAAGTTGGGAAGTTTAAATACGCTCCCACATTATAACCATAATTACTAGTGAAAGTCTTACCCCCTACTTGATATTGACCTTCCATTGTTATCTGAGGAGCCCAAGCCTTTTTAGCTAATTTTAATGTTTGAAGAGCAGACTCTACTCTTAATTCTGCCATTCTATATTCTGGACGAGCTTCTCTAGCAATATCAACAGCACCATTTAAAGTTATATCCATTGCATCATATCTTAACTTGTCAGATAAAAGATACTCTTCAGAGAAAGGAACTCCCATTGCATTGTCAAGTTTTGCCCTTGCAATATCAAGAGCATTTTCAGCCTGAATTAATTGGAGTTTTGCACTACTCAAATTAACCTCTGCAATAGTTACATCAACTTTAGGACTTATCCCTGCTTCATAATATGATTTTGCTTGATTATAAAACAGTGTGTATTTTGCAACCATATCTCTTGCAACATTTGCACTTTCCTGCGCATATAGCAAGCTATAATATGCATCCTTTACTTGGAATACTACGTCATTTATAACTTCAGACAAATTCATTTTATAGATTTTGCTATCCAATTTCTTAATAGTCACTTCATTTTGAGTAACACCAAAATCGTACAACATCTGACTTGCAGTAATCTGACCCAAAATAAAATAATTAAATATCAAGTTTCGACCGATAGCATCTGACAATTGAAGTTGTCTGATTCTTGTATAACCAGTCTGCCAACTTAATTGAGGGAAATAATTTGACCAAGTCTGACGAACTCTTGCATCAGCAGCAAATATATCTTGCATTGCTGACTGTATTCTTGGATTATTACCCAAAGCAATACGCAAACAATCTTCTAAAGCAAATGAATTCTTATTTTCTACACCCTCTGGAGTTGCCTCAACAGAGCCCTCTATCATGATGCTTTCATCAGGAATTATAGGTTCTACCAAGTCACTTGTAGGATATTCCTCTTCTGTTATTAAATTTCCCAATTCTATCTTCGGGATTACATTTGCTAAAACATTATTATTTGTAATAAATAGCATCAACAGAAGTAACGCAACAACCTTTCTCATCTGCTACCTCCGGATTTTATTCTGTTAGTATAAAACTTTTCCTTCATTCTAGATATCATAGAGAAGAATGCCGGAACCAATATACTACCAAATACAGTTACAGCTAACATACCACCAAATACTGATATCCCGATTGAGTGTCTAGAGCCTGCACCTGCACCTTTTGCAAACACCAATGGCAACAAACCTAGCAAAAAGGCAATTGCAGTCATCATTACAGCTCTAAACCTTAATCTAGCAGCCTGCATTGCAGCATCATGATAATTCATTCCATCTTTATCCATTGCATCCTTCGCAAACTCTACAATCAAAATAGCTTGCTTTGTACCCAAACCGATAAGCATTACTAAGCCAATCTGAGCATAGATATCCAGTGACATACCTGTTACATATTGGAAGAACAATGCCCCAAATATAGACACTGGAGCAATCAACATTACCGCCATTGGCAATGTCCAGCTTTCATATAATGCAACCAAGAAGAGATATACAAAAGTTAGTGCCATTGCAATAATAGGTCCTATTTGCCCTGCAGATTTCTTTTCTTGTAATGATGTGCCTGACCAAGCATAACTCATATCCTTTGGCAAAACTTCCTCTGAAAGTTTTTCCATTGCAGCCATCGCCTGACCAGAACTTACGTTAGTAGCTGGAATACCATTCATTGTAATTGAAGGATACAAGTTGAAACGAGTCAATGAATATGGCCCAATAATATCTTTCACATTTATTACAGATGTTAATGGCAGCATTTTGCCATGTTTATTTTTAACATAGATTTTTGACAAATCAGTTGGCAATGTTCTATATTCCGAATCAGCTTGCATATAAACACGATAAACTCTTCCAAATTTATTAAAGTCATTTATATAAGTTGAACCGAACTGAGCAGCTAAGGTGTTATAAATCTCCGAAATATCTACCTGTTGAGCCATAGCTTTTTCCGTATCAATAGAAACTATCTTTTGTGGTAAAGCTGCCGTATAAGATGAATACACTCTTTGGAAATCTTTTTTCTTCCCTGCAGCAGCCCTCATCAACTTAACAGCTTCAGCGTATAATTCATCAGGGGTTCTATCACCTTTATCTAAAAGTTGATACTCAAAACCGCCAAACATACCCATCCCTGAAATTGCAGGAGGAGCCATTGTAAACACAGTTGCTTTTGTATAGCCTGCAGTAATTTGGTTTATCTGGTTTATTATACTATTAATCTGAAGTTTTTTAGATTTTCTTTCGCCCCAAGGTTTCAAATCAGTGATAAGCAATGCAGTGTGATCACCATTGTAACCAACAATTGAAAGCATTGTTTCAACCCCATCAATCTTAGAGAATGCATCAGCAAGTTCTCTTGCAACAGCTTTGGTTCTAGTCACAGTAGCACCATCAGGTAACATCACCTGAGAAATCAATGCCCCCCTATCTTCATCAGGCAAGAAACCTGTTGGAACCATTTTTGCCATACCTAATGTAAACAATGTTACACCTAATAACACTAACAATGTTTTTTTAGGAGACGATACAAAATACTCAACGATTACAAGATATTTATCTCTTACTTCGTCAAACCATTTATTAAACTTTCTTATAACTTTGTTTTCTTTTAACTCATCACCTGACTTAAGAATAATAGAACATAAAGCTGGAGAAAGCGTTAAAGCTACAATAGTAGATAAACCTATTGATGTCGCAATACAAATACCAAATTGTCTAAACATTTGCCCCGTAATACCAGTCATAAAAGATACAGGAACAAATACTGCCATCAATACTAAAGATGTTGCAACTACTGCACCAAAAACTTCTTCCATTGTTATTTCAGTAGCAGTTTTAGGGTCTTTACCTTCTTGAATGTGACGTTGAGTATTCTCCAATACAACAATAGCGTCGTCAACAACCAGACCAACCGCCAACACCAAACTGAACAATATAAGAAGGTTGATTGAAAAACCCATCATTATCAAGAAAATAAACACACCTAACAAAGAAACAGGGATTGCGCAAAATGGAATAAATGCAGCTCTTGCGGTTCCTAAGAAAAGGTATGTTACTAAACTTACCAAAATAATAGCTAACACAATTGCATGAACAACCTCGTGGATTGATTCTTGAATAAATTCTGTTTGATCATATTGATAAGAGTGTTCTATATCAGTAGGGAAACCTTTTGCTAGCTCCTCAACCTTTGCTTTAATCTTCTTAACCAAGTCAATTGCATTCGCTTCAGGCAATTGGTTTACCATTACTACAGCACAAGGTCTTCCATCTACATCAGAAGAGTTTGTATAACGTTCAGCACCAAGTTCAACTCTAGCAACGTCCTTCAACATAATATTAGAACCATCTGTTTTAGACTTGATAATAATGCTCTCAAATTCTTCAACAGTTTTTAGACGTCCAGGAGTTCTCAACGTAAATTTAATCATTTGAGGATTATCAAATGGTTCTACCCCGATATTACCAGCCGGAGTTTGAACATTCTGAGCCTTAATTGCAGCACTAATTTCTGTTGCAGAAACCCCCAAACTAGCCATTTTATCAGGTTTTAACCAAACACGCATTGAATAATCACCCGCACCGTAAACGTTTACAGTACCAATACCTCTAATTCTGGCAATTTCATCCTTAATATACATAGTGGCATAGTTAGCCAAATACAAAGCATTGTAAGTATTATTCGGCGAAGTCAGAGCTATCATCAAAACCCCTGGTCCACCTGTTGATTTTCTAACCTGCAAACCATAATTCCGCACTTGCTCTGGCAATCTCGGAGTAACCAATTGCAATTGGTTCTGCACGTTTACCAATGCCATATCAGGATCTGAACCAACCTCAAAAAACAAGGTCAATTGGTATTGACCATTTGAAGAAGTTGAAGACATATAAATCATATCTTGAACACCGTTCAATTGAAGCTCGACAGGAGCAGCAATTGTAGATGTAATTACGTCAGAACTTGCACCCGCATACTGAGCTGTTACCACAACTTGCGGAGGCGTAATTGAAGGATATTCTTCTAATGGTAGAGCAGGTATAGAAATTAAACCTGCTAGAATTATAACAAGCGAAATTACTATCGCAAACTTTGGACGTTTAATAAACAAATTTCCTGCCATAGTCTATGCCGCCTTTTCACTATTATTCTTTTTACTTAATAAGTTCTTAACTTTATCACCCAAAGAAACTTTTTTCTTAGCTTCTTCCTTCTTCAAATCAGCGCTTTCTATTATTTTTACAGGCTGACCAGAAACAACTTTTTGCAAACCTGTAATGATAATTGTATCACCGACATCAACCCCTTCTTTCACAACCCATTTGTTATCCTTTTGGAAAGAAGTTTTTATATAAGTCAATCTTGGCAAATTCTGGTCATCTAACTTAAATAAATATTGACCCTCTTGGTTTTCCATAACAGCTTCTACAGGAACAATCGGAGTATCAACCTTGTTATTTGAATAAATTACTATTCTACCATAATCACCTTGAATAAGTTCTCCATGAGGATTGTTAAAAGTAGCTCTTAAAGTAATAGTACCAGTTGTTTCATCAACTTTGTTATCTCTAAAGTTTTGAACACCTTTTTCCTTATACAACATGCCAGTAGAAAACTTATATTCTACAACTCTATCAACATTGGAACCACCATCAACAGTAGCAAGCTCCACATAATCTTTTGAATCAAGTGGGAAAGTAATATACATAGGGTCATCACTGTTAATTGTAGTTAAATAACCGCCTTGAGGAGTTACATAGTTCCCAACTGTAACGTTAATAATACCTACACGACCGTCTACAGGAGCTTTTACTTGTGTATAACCATAATTTCTCATTGCATCATTATAAGCACCTTCGTTCAAAGAAACTTGAGCTCTATAAGCATCTCTTTGAGCAAGCATATTATCATATTCTGATTTTGCAACATAATCTTTTTCAACCAAATCTTTATAACGAGCCAATTGCTTTTCATAATAATCTAGTTGAGCTTTAGCATTATCTAAATTACCTTTTGCCTTCTGAACAGCTAACTTATATTCCAAAGGTTCAATTTCAAATAATAATTGACCCTTTTTTACATAATCACCCTCTTTAAAATAGCTCTTGGTCAGATAACCGCTAATTCTTGCGGTGATTTCAACTCTGTATTTCGCACTTACTCTTGCTGGAGCTTCAAAAGATCTAACAATATTCTCAGATGCAACCTGTGCAACAGTTACCAACGGCAAATTTACCCCGCCCGTTTTATTCATATTTGATTGCACAAAATTATAAATTAAACGTCCCGCAATCAAGCCGAATAATATCAGCAACACAAAAATTATGTTTTTTCTCATTTTATTTCCTCACCACACAGCCCAGATGAACAGCCTAAACGACTACCCTATACTCCTTGTCTCTTCTGAACTATTTTTCTCGTTTGTCATATTAGGAGTTTCATACACTCACATGAAACTTTTCAATTAAAGATTAGCATTAATAAAAGCTCATGTCAATTAGAAATCCTTCTATAAAATAAGCTACGTAAGGCTTTAAGCATCTACAAAAGAGCCTTTTAAATGACCTTGAAAAACTTCATTAATTTCTACTTTTTGGATAGTATTAAACAAATCTGTTTTATCAGATTCTACATACACAGTTAGATAATTAGGCGTTACCCCTTTATAATATCCAGTCTTTTTATCAGGACGCTTCTCAACTAGAATAGAAACGACTTCACCTATATGCGAAAGAGAAAACTCTTCATACTTTGCTTTTGATAACGCCTTAACCCTATCAGCACGTAAAACTTTTACATCATCAGGGACATGATTTATCATCCCTGCTGCAACTGTATCTGGACGAACTGAATAAGGGAATGTATGAATTTGAGTCAAACCTGATTTTTTCAAATTTTCATAAGTAATCTCAAAATCCTCATCCGTTTCATCAGGAAAACCTACTATTATATCCGCTCCTAAGAAAGGTTTTCCAAATCTTCTCTTTATATCTTCAATCTGCTCCAAGAAATCTTCAACTTTATAAAACCTATTCATATTCCTTAAGGTTTTATTACACGCTGACTGCAAAGATAAATGAAAATGTGGACAGAATTTCTTAGAGCTTTGAAGAAAATCCAATAACTCATCATCAATTTCAGAAGGATTTAAGGAGCCTAAACGATATCTAGGAATATCTGTTTTTTCAATCTCCTTTAATAAATCTAACAAAGATTGCCCCCACTCTTTGCCCCACTGACCGATGTGAATACCTGTAAGAACAACTTCTTTATAGCCATTTGCAGCATATTTGTTTATCTGTTCTGTCAAGAATTCTATTTGCGCACTACGACTCTTACCCCTAGCAAATGGAATTATACAGTATGCGCATCTACTATTACATCCGTCTTGAATCTTTAATCCTATCCTTGTTTTAGTTATATCATTAAGAACAACAGGATTAAAATCTTTTTTAGACATCAAATCTGTTACTATACAATCACTACCAGACAATAAGAACTCTGCTATATTAAGCTTTTCATCATTACCAAAAACCTTATCGACATAATCTAGCTCTAACAGCTCATTCTTTCTGACCTGTGCAACACAACCTGTTATTATATTCGTTATCTGTGGATTTTCGTGTTTAGCATTTCTTAAATGATACAAAGCTTCATTATCACTCTTATGAGTAACTGTGCAGGAATTTAAAATAAAATAGTCTGCCTCTGCATAAGTCTGAACCTGAGTTAATCCCGCTGCAACAAGATTCTCAATAATTATACCGCCCTCAAACTGGTTAGCTTTGCAGCCCATTGTTTTTAGAACAAATTTACCGCTACACATTACACTCTACCATACATATCTTCATAACGAACGATATCTTCTTCTATTAGCGGATGTCCCTTTTGAACCTCAATAATTTTAATCTCTTCATCAAATGGATTCTGTAAAGAATGAATTGCCTTTAGAGGAATATCAATACTATTTCCTGGACTCAAGATGTAATCCTTACCTTCTAATACAACTTTAGCAGTCCCCGATAGAACAACCCAGTGTTCACTTCTGTAGTTATGAGACTGTACAGATAATTTTTGCCCTGGATTAACCTGAATAAGCTTTGTTTGGAAACCTTCACCTTGCGCCAACACAGTATAATATCCCCAAGGTCTAAATACAGTCTTATGAACCAAATGAGTATCATCATTCTGCTTTTTCAAAGTATCATAAATTTTCTTTACATCTTGAGTTCTATCTTTCTTACAAGCAAGAACTGCATCTTCGGTTTCAACTATTACCACATCTTCTAAGCCAATAGTAGCTACTAGTTTAGAAGAAGAATACACTAACGAGTTTTTAGAATCGATATCTTCTACATGTCCTACAAAAACGTTTCCATTTTCATCCTTGTCCTTGGTAGCATAGATAGAAGTCCAAGACCCTAAATCATTCCAATCACTCTCTAATTTAACTAATGCTATCTTCTCGGATTTTTCCATTACAGCATAGTCCACAGAGATATTAGGCATTTTTTCAAATTCAATATACGGAATTTCATCAGATTTTGAAAAATCTATACGAGCTAGTATTTTAGAAATTTCAGGAGAATGTTTTGATAGCTCTTCCATAAACACAGACGCTTTAAACATAAATATACCAGAATTCCAGAAATATTTATCACTCTCAACATACACTTTTGCAAGAGCGTAGTCAGGTTTTTCTACGAATTTATTAACCTTTACTCCTTGAGCAATCTTTTCATCAGAAACATTAATATAACCATACCCTGTTTCTGGATAAGAAGGTTTTACCCCGAAAGTTACTATATAACCTTTTTGAGCAAGCTCTTCACCTTTTTTTACAGTAGAAATAAATTTGTCCAAATCGTTTATCAAATGGTCAGAAGGAAGAACTAAAACGATATCATCACTATTTTTTGATAAAATATTTGCAACTACAATCGCTATCGCAGGAGCTGTATTTCTTGATATAGGCTCAGACAATACCTTTACATCTTGTGCAACCTGAGTTAATTGATGCTTTACTGTCGGACAATGTTTTACTCCAGTAGCCGCAATAATTTTATCTGATGGAATAAATTCTAATAGTCTTTTATACGTTGCCTGCAACAAGCTCTCTTCATTTTGGTAATTCATAAGCTGTTTTGGGTACAACTCTCTGGACATTGGCCATAATCTACTTCCAGAACCGCCTGCTAAAATTAATCCGTACAAAATACCCCTCCTAACTTATTCTTTTAATACTATTCTATCGGAAATATAACATAATTCCAAACCATTAATTTAAGTTTTGTAACAAATAAGCAAATTAGAGGGAAAAAAATACTTTATAAAACTATAAGGGGATTTTACAAAAGGAGATTTAAGATGGGATATGAGATTACTGCATTCAAACCTGAAGTACAGAAAATTATTAATGAAAATAAGCTCTATTTCGACAAAGATAACTCTGGAATAATAGACAAAGATGAAATGGTAAACCTAATCTTTTGTACAAATGCTAATAATGAAAAAGAATTGCTGACTGGTGGAGAAACTTACTGGGATAAGAAAAAAGATGACTACATGGTTGGAGGGATTTTTACAGCAATGAGTGGCTTCTTTGGATTTAATGCACGTAACTTTGCAAAGCATTGTGGTAAAGGAGGTCTAATAGTGAGTGGCATTTGCACCCTAGCTGGATTGTTCTCGGCTAGTCTTGCTGGTTACATGTACGGAAGGAAGCCTAATGAAAAAGAAATTTATGTACAACGGTTCCCTGTAGAGCCTGAACCACCACAAAACCTGCCAGAAGAAGCTAAGAAACTAATAAAAGGATTAAAACTCCCTGTAAATACACCAATGATAGAATATACTCCAAAGAAAGGGGAATATTGGGTATCTATCCTAAAAGCTAAATATGGAGTTGATGATAAAACCGCAACAGAAATGGCACACCGAATCAAAGAGGCAATCTATGATGACCCCAAAGCTGCAAAACAGTCTCCAATAATGTATTTGCCTAAAGTTTGGGATTTTAATGGGAAACGCTACGAGTACACCGACTCAAATAATATTGAAAAAACAACAGATTTTTCTGATAGTGTAAAAACCGAAATGGGGAAAATGAATAGAAACCTGAACTATACTGAGCACCCTGAGGCTGAAAAATTCTAAAAAATATGAAAGAAAATAAAATAGAGCTGATAAATATCAGCTCTATTTTTAATTACCTAACAAAATTAGTAAATATTGGCACCTCTCTTTTAGGTAGCTCAATTCCAGCTTGCTCTGCTACTTTTTTACATTTCAAATGCCAAGCCATATTACGTGCCAAAATCCGCATATTTTGCAAACCTTCAACATCTTGCGCTACTTCTTCTGGACAAGAACCATGAACCATATTCCAATATCTCCCAGATATTATTGGCATTTGAGTAATTGTAAAATATTTATTCAACTGATCAAATGTTGCAGTAGTCCCCGCTCTTCTTGCGCTCACTATTGCAGCCCCAGGTTTATGTTCAAATACATCCCCATTCCCTGACATAAATGCGCTAAAAAAGGCTCTGTCTAAAAAGGACACTGTTGCACCAGAAGCTGAAGCATAATGAACAGGAGAGCCAATTATCAAACCGTCAGCCTCCTGCATTAACGCAACAAACTCATTAACTTTATCGTTAATCACACACTTACCTAAAGTTGCGCAGGCCCTACAAGCTTTACAAGAAGCAATTGCCTCATTTCCCACCTGATAAATATCAGCTTCAACCCCTTCCTGTTTTAAAGTATCTGCAATCTCTTTTAATGCAGTGTAAGTACAGCCGTTCTTATGTGGGGAACCATTAAATAATAAAACTTTCAAAATACTCTCCTCTATCATTCATAAACAACACATTTATTGTATAAAATATTTCTTTGTATTACAATAAGGTTTGTATCGTCAGCAATTAAAGGATTTTTATGCAAATACAAAAGCTACAAGTTGCACTGTATTCAATAGGTCAGCATTTACAAGGCAACCAACTTTTAAAGAACCCCAAAGGTACTCCTTGGACCACTGTTAAGACTATAGAACACTTAGAATACATGTCTAGTAGAACTCTTGATATCTCAGGACAATATATTACAAGGATAAAAGATTTTTCTAAAAAAAAGCCTTTAGAAATAATAAGATTTTTATTTTATAACAAGTATGCTCAATTTAATGAAACCACAAAAGAAATCGACAGAACAAAACATTTAGACTATTTGCAAACATCTAATACATCAGACCCAAAACTTTTTAAAGACGGAAGCAAAGGGAATATTTCATATGAAAAATTAGAGAAAAGAAATCTTGAACCTATCGGAAGAAAAATTGCTCACATTAAAGAAGAATACTTAGATTTTTCAATGGCATTCCTTGGCGTTTTTGCAGTTAAAGAAACCTCTACAGAAAAAACTTACGGAGAGTATGTTGAAGAAAAATACTACAAAGAAAAACACCAAAAAGCGGAAACCGAATACCCAAAACCAGGTTTCTGGAAAACACTCCTTCATAATTTAAATCAAGCCTAACATCATTTTTGTTTAAATTTTTCCATCAACTTTGTAATTCCAAGAGCAATTCCGTATGTATAAAGGGTTAATCCTGGAATTGGTATTGGAGCTATATAAGCTATTGCAGCAGCTACTACTGGGATATCTTTAGTCTCAAAGTCTAAATCCCTTACTTCTTTTGCCATATATTTTGTTCTAACATACATATCCTGCAAAAGTGGTTTGCGCAAGGTTTTATTCGCTTGTTTACCTGACTCCCAACCTTTTTTAATAGCACCCTGAACAAGTGACGTTGTATGAACAAAGTCACTTGGCAAAACCTTCTTTGCTGTTTGAGTAATATTGTTGACGATACGCATTCTTATTTACAAGTACATACTAAAATTTAATACCTAATTTTTTAGCAATTGTTTTGGCACTAATTTGGTTTTCTACATAATCTGCCATTTTCTCTTCACGATGATAGGTATTAGATATGTTAACCTCTTTTACCTTGCCAAAAACAGATTTAATTCTATCTAGAATAGAAGGTGTTTCTTTTTCCGCTGCAATGCTAAATCGATAAAGAGTATCCTCTGGCAAATGGTTAACATCATGAATCCCTGCTTTTTTAGATCTCATTACACCAATAATATTATATTTACCAGATGCTAATTCCTGAACTTCTTTATTCTTAATAAAACATTCAACAAGTTCCGCAGACCAAGCACCTTTTACCATAATTCTTCCATTAAAATTGGGGCAGGTATTAATTGATTCAACTTTCATATTCTATATTCTCCTAATCAATGCTCAAATATTTTATAATAACCCCTTGTGGATGTAAAGATAAAAATTAGCAATTTTTCTCCCCCAAAATACTTTATTATATTAAGGGGTAAAAAATGAAGCTTGAAAGTTTTTTCAAAAAAAGTTTTCTAACAGAAAATCCAACTATTGAAACAGTCTTAACACGTTATGACAGCGATAGAATTGATAAAAGAGATGACAAATACTCAAAAGAAGAAGTGTCATTGTTTATTGATGAATCAATTATTCCTATTGGCTCAATATTTAATAAGTTTTTAACCAAAAGTGTTTTTAAAATGATTGACTCTGACAAGGATGAATACATTACCATAAAAGAAATTGATGAGTTTTTGATAAAAGATTATGAAATTAAACTAGAGGACATCCAAAACAAAAATGCATTGGATGTCTGCCACTTAATCGATGAAATTACTGAACGAAAAAAACAAGAAAAGAAGAATAAATAATTATTCTACTGCATATATGTAATCTTCGTTTTCTCTTATTGTTTCAACAAGTTTATAACCTAATGGGAATAATAACTCTTCAACTCTATTTTTATCAGAATGAATTTCCACAACAATAACAGGTAAATTTTTCTTGATAGATTCTATCGCACCTTCAATTGCCTGAATTTCTAGAGATTCAACGTCTATCTTTATAAGATCAATTTTATCCTCTATATTTAATGAATCAAAAGTTACCAGTTTATATGGTCCATTTTCATCAGGACGGAATGTCGTCCCGCCTAAATTTTGTTCCCAAACAAGCATTACATCAGCTTTGGTTTCAACATTATATAAACCTACATTATAAGGAATTACAATATCTTCAAGGTTATTAAGCTCAATATTCCTTGTCAAAACCTTGTACATTCTATCAAAAGGTTCAAAAGCGTACACTCTTTTGGCGTTTCTCTCTACACCCCAGTAAACAGAGTGATTACCAAGATTAGCTCCCATATCAACAATAGTAGCCCCATCAGAGATATATTTATCTATCATTTCTAAGGCTGGATAATCCCAATAGTTATTCAACCCTCGAATACAAATCTGCAAAGAATCTGTTTCATGGTCAGGTAAATACAGTTTAGAATTTTTTATCTCGAATACGTTTTCCATTAATTCTCCTCTAAAAACAAAGCTGAGAGAAATCCCTCAACTTTGCTTTAATTATTTTTTATTGTTACAATTATTCTCCGTATACCATACGGTCAAAAAGTTTCTTCAACATAGAACGTCTTGCTTTTTTTCTTTCAACTTGTTCGTCTAACTCTTTTAACGCAACACCAACTGTTTCATAAACAAATGCCATTGTGTCAGCAGTACGTTCTGCATCTGTATCGTATTCTTCTCTGATTTTAATAAGCTCACCATTATCAAGGAACTTTCCACCACAAGAATAACAATCATCAACCTGAATTTCTTTTTTAATGCTTGAATAATTTTTATGCATAATAGAACCACAAACAGGACATGTTCTTGGTAAACTTTCATCTACTTTTTCAAAAGTTTTTCCTTTTAAAGCTTCTAAAATAGTATCAATATCTTCATGCTCTTCATTTACTGCATCAAATTCTCTACCGTCAAAATAAATTCCACCACAGCCATCTAAACAAATGTCAACATTTACACCTGCTGTTGGAACAAATACCTTTACCATATTTTTTTGACAAGCAGGACATTTAAGATCTGCAAAATTTTCTACCATATAACACCTCTCTTTTTCTCTATATTACATTCATTATATTCAAATGTCCTCATTCTTTTGAAGGGTTTAAATTAATAAAAATAGGAGGTGATAGAAATATCACCTCCTACTTAAAGATTTATTCTCAAAAATTAGCCTTTGTTAGCGCCATATTTTTCGATAATTTCTTTTTCAATGTTTCCAGGAACTTGTTCGTAGCACTTGAATTCCATAGAGAATGTACCACGACCTTGAGTATTAGAACGTAAGTCTGTTGCATAACCGAACATATTTGCTAGAGGAACTGTAGCTCTTACAATTACGTTACCAGTATTACCAACAGGTTCTTGACCTTCTACTCTACCACGACGTCTTGAAATATCACCGATAATTGTACCAGTAAATTCATCTGGAATTTCAATTTCAACCTTCATCATTGGTTCAAGAATACAAGGAGTTGCCTTCTTAACACCTTCTTTCATTGCCATAGAACCAGCAATCTTGAACGCCATTTCAGAAGAGTCAACTTCGTGGTAAGAACCATCGTAAAGTTCAACCTTAACGTCAATCATTGGGAATCCAGCTAAGATACCGCCTTCAAGAGCTTCTTCCATACCACGTCTTGCAGGTTCGATATATTCCTTAGGAATAGCACCACCAACGATTTTGTTTTCGAATACAAAGCCTTCATTTTCACCAGCTGGAGAAATTCTAACTTTAACGTGACCATATTGACCTTTACCACCAGACTGTCTGATGAATTTAGAATCTTGATCAGCGTTACCACGGATAGTTTCTCTGTAAGCAACTTGTGGTTTACCAATGTTAGCTTCAACTTTGAATTCTCTTAACATACGGTCAACAATAATATCTAAGTGAAGTTCACCCATACCTGAAATAATTGTTTGACCTGTTTCAGCATCTGATTTAACTCTGAAAGATGGATCTTCTTCAGCAAGTTTTTGAAGAGCGATACCCATTTTATCTTGGTCAGCTTTTGTCTTTGGTTCAATAGCAACAGAGATAACTGGTTCTGGGAAAGTCATTCTTTCAAGGATAATTGGAGCTTTTTCATCACACAATGTATCACCTGTAGTTGTATCTTTCAAACCAACTGCTGCACAGATATCACCTGCGTATACTTCGTTTTCTTCAAGTCTTTGATCAGCATACATACGAACCAATCTTGAAATACGTTCTTTCTTACCATTTGTAGAGTTTAGAACATAAGAACCAGAAGTAATGATACCTGAGTAAACTCTTAAGAATGTTAAACGACCTACGAATGGGTCTGTCATAACTTTGAAAGAAAGAGCTGAGAATGGTTCTGAGTCAGATGAATGTCTTTCTGTTTTTGTTCCATCTTCTAACTCACCTTCAATAGCTTTTACATCAACTGGTGATGGCATATAGTAAACAACGTTGTCTAATAATAATTGAACACCTTTGTTCTTGAATGCTGTACCACAGTTTACTGGAACAATCTTGTTGTCACAAACAGCTTTTCTTAAACCAGCTCTTAATTCTTCAACAGTAATTGAATCTGGATCTTCAAAGAATTTTTCCATTAAAGCATCGTCTTCAGCAGCAATTGCTTCCACAAGAGCGTCTCTGTATTCCTTAGCTTTATCTGCCATGTCAGCAGGAATTTCTTCAACCTTGATGTCTGTACCAAGGTCATTTGTATAAATGTGAGCCTTCATTTCAAACAAATCGATTACACCTGTAAATTGATCTTCAGCACCGATTGGTAATTGAATTGGGTGAGCATTTGCATTTAATCTATTTCTTAATTGATCAACTACTCTATAGAAGTCAGCACCAGTTCTATCCATTTTGTTAACGAATACCATACGTGGAACTTCATATCTGTTAGCTTGTCTCCAAACTGTTTCTGATTGAGATTGAACACCACCAACTGCACAGAATACAGCAACCACACCGTCTAATACACGAAGAGAACGTTCTACTTCGATAGTGAAGTCAACGTGCCCAGGAGTATCAATGATGTTGATTTGGTGATTTTTCCAAGAAGCAGTTACAGCTGCTGATTGAATAGTGATACCACGCTCTCTTTCTTGTTCCATAAAGTCAGTTACAGCCGCACCTTCGTGAGTTTCACCGATTTTGTGAGTTTTACCAGTATAGAACAAAATACGTTCTGTTGTAGTGGTTTTACCAGCGTCAATGTGAGCGGCAATACCAATGTTTCTGATTTTTTCTAATGGAGTTTTTCTAGCCATTTTCTTTTCCTTTTCTAATAATTTATAAATAATATACTATTAAATTTCGCATCAAAAAGTGCAAACCTAACAATTATTGTCACATAAACAAAAAAATCATACAACAAGTGTTAAGTTTAATTACAAAGATGAAATAAGGGTTATAAGTTTGGAATCAACAGGAGTTCCAGATACATTCAACTTTAACAAAGGGATATCTTTATTAGTTCCATGATAATCACTTCCACCACTTATCAACAAACCATTTTCGTTGGCACATTTAACCAAAAACTCGATTTCTTGTTCATCATACCTTGAGTAATAACATTCCAAACCTTTTATCCCGAAAGATATCATTTGCTTAAGCTTCTGCAAAAACTCCGATTCAGAAAGATGCCTTTCCCCCTCACCTCCCAATGGATGCGCCCATACAGGAGTTCCTCCAGAAGAAACAATTGCAGCTAAAACTTCTTCTCCTGAAAAACGGGTATTTCCAGTCTTGCACCCATCAAGATATTTTTCCATCGCCTCGATATTATTTTTTGCTAACCCACGGTTTACAATAATATTCGCCAAATGAGTTTTTACAACACTCTTTCGGGAATACAACCAACGCAACTCTTCTTCTGTCAATACAATATCCCACACATCAGCAAGATACTGTATTCTTGTATCCAATTTTAGACGACGTAACCTCTTTCCTTTTTCAATTAACGAACGCAATGTTTCATCTTTTGGATTGCAATTATAACCCAGAATATGGCATTTTATATCTCCAAACTTTGAAGTCAATTCAATCGACGGGATAAATCTTATACCATCAATATACTTTGACATTTCTAAACAACCTTCAATAGTGTCATGGTCGGTTAATGCAAAGATATCAATTCCTGCCTGTTTTATTTTGAGAGCCAATGTCTCTATTGAGTCACTACCGTCAGAATAGTTGCTGTGTATATGCAAATCAATCTTCTTCATAACAAAATATTAGCACAGAAATTATTCAAGACACCCATTGACAAAAATACAAAATAGGGTTTATACTTCTATCCAGAAGGAAAATTATGAACTTACACGTATTTAACACTACAACATCTTGCGGCTCATCATCATCCTCCACAACGAAGTGGGGCTCGATGGGTTTTGGCGTGTAAAGTTATAAGTATACAGGTTTAAAATTTCAGAAAGCTCCGCTTATTTTAAAGCCGGAGCTTTTTTAATGCGTATTTTTAGGGAAGGGACAAAAATGAATCTTGCAATCAGACCAAACGTAGAACAATTCAACCAAAGGAAACCCCAATTTAAAGGAGCATTAAACGGTGTTATTACAAACACTTTCAGAGTGCTAGATACCAACGAAATGATAAATGCGGTTGTCCTTGACGTAGGTCCAATGTCTATTCCAAGAGGTGCTTATGACTGGACACACAGAAACAAATATGCAGGGATGGAAACTCTTGCCAGAGAATTCCAAGGGACATTTATCAACTGTCTATCAGCTGGAGTTTTTGCAACTATTATATCTAAAGTTGCGTCTAGATACGTAAATCCTGAAACTAAAATCAACCCAAACTGTTGGTTCTCTGAAAACTCTCTAAAGACCTTAGAAGCAGCGTGGAACAAATCTGAGAACTTAGACAAATACATAGAAACAGTATTCAACAATATCAATGGTTTAGACGGACATGAAACCAGAAAATTCACAGATATTAATTGGGAAAATATCGAGTGGATTGATAAGAAATCTTGGGGGAAAATAAAATGGAATAACCCAAATTATAAATCAATAACAGAAGAAACTAAGTCAAAAGACGGGCTTATTAAAGCAATGAAAACTCTTATCGAAGACAACTCAATTACAAAAAATGATAGAGGCAATGCTTTAAGAATAATAAGCTCTCGTATTATTAATGCGCTTGGAGCAGAAAGAAACACTAGCTTAACAATAGGTGATAATAAGCTTAACGATAAACTCGACAACATTCTTAGAGATAGCTATGATATCGCAAAAGATATTTTTAATAATAAAAATATCAACAAAGCTGATGCCTTAAAGAAAATAAGAAAAATCAACAATCTAAAAATCGGTGGCGCTTTAAGCATAGCTTGTGCTCTTGGGATTACAAACCAATATATCAATAGAAAAATTACAGAAAAAAGGACAGGTAAAAAAGGGTTTGTTGGAGATGTAAACTACACTAGTGCTAACCATCAAAACAAAAAAGATAAATTCTTACCTATCAAAAAAGCAATAGCCAGTGTCGGGATGGCAGCAATGGTGCTAGGCGTTATGAAAGTTAAGAATGCAAAAGACTTCGTAAAAAAACTAGAATTCACAGGACCAGTAACTAGCGGAAATGCTATCAAAACCGTATACGGCTTTAATATCATCGGCCGTTTTATTGCCGCAGATAATGGAACCGAATTACGAGAATCTGTAACCAGAGACTACTTAGGATTCCTAAACTGGCTAGTTTTGGGAGGCTTTGCAGCAAAAGGTGTTGGGAACCTTCTTGATAAAAGAGGAGAGGCTCTTTTTAATCATGCAAAAGAAGGGAAAGGGATTAAGCATTGGCTAAATGACTTGTCTCTAAAAACCCACTCAGAAATTGCTGCCAAAGGTTCAAATTTTGCAAAGAAAAATATGTGGAAATTAAACGCTGCTCACGCCTGCGGAATTACTTACTCAGCAGTAACATTAGGGCTTCTTTTACCGATGTTAAATGATAAAGTCACACGATACAAGGCAAAGAAAGCAAATTTATGCTAAAATGACAGTGTAGAATTAGAGGAGTACAAAAATGAACAAAAAACTGGCTACCCTACTTACTGCCGGAGTACTGTTAACCGTAAGCACTTTTTCGTGCGGGTTTAAATTCTGGTGGCAAAAAGATTCAGTTGAACCAAAGCAAGAAGCCGTAATTACACAAAACTACGAAGCTATCAAAGATAAAGCGTGGTGTGTAACATTCCAACTTGTATGGAATGATTTTATGGATAAGGTAAATTATGGAAAACCTATCCTACTTGCAGGTGGAAATCCGCCAGTAGCAACAGAATTAAATAAAAGACTTTACACAACAGATATTCTATCTGAAAATTCTTACTACAAAAAAGATGGTGTTATTAGCAAAAAATTAAAAAAACAAATTGAAAAGGATATCCAAAAGAAGTTCAACGAAAAAAGTGATATCCTTGGAATGATTGATTGGACGGCAAAAGATTCTTACTTGTTCTATGCAATGTTAAAGAAAGATTTTCAGTTTGAAACACCTTTTGACAAGCTAGATGCAGCAACATTTGCAAATAGCAAAACTAAAGTAAATTACTTTGGTATTAACAACAAAAGCGAACATAAGCTACGTAAAAATGTAGACGTATTATTCTATAACTCTGAAGAAGATTACGCAGTTAAACTTCTAACAAAAGAAGCTGAAGAAGTAATATTATACAAAACAAAAAGCAACGAGTCATTTGACAATCTTTACGCATACGTAACACAACAAGAAAAAAATGCCGAATTTGGCAACGAGGATAGATTAAGCGTTCCAGATATTAAAATTGACAAAACTATTGAATATCCAGAATTATGCGGAAAGAAAATTAAAGGGACAAACAAAGTAATTAGCCAAGCTATCCAAACAATAAAATTCAATATGGATAACAAAGGCGGCACATTAAAGAGCGAAGCTGCTCTAGTAACAATGAGAATGTCTGCATCTCATCAAAAAGCTAAACACTACAACTTTAATGATGAGTTTGTAATATTCCTCAAAGAAGCAAAGAAAGATAAACCTTATTTTGCAGCAAGAATTGAGGATTCTGAATTCTTAGTAAAATAATTTCTTACAAAACAAAGAGGCGATTGAATTAATCAATCGCCTCTTTTTGTTTAATGCATTATTGTTATTACAAGCCTAGACTTCCATATATTGTAAATCTTTGCTAACTACAAAATCTGCTTCCACAGAGTCACTTATATCTTCAACAGAAAACATTGGATTAATATCTGTTAGTAGAAGTCCATTTGGAGTTACTTTAAAAACACAACGCTCTGTAATAATAACATCAACTTCCTTATAAGCAGTCAATGGTAATGTACATTTTTTTAGAATTTTTGTCTCACCCTTAGATGTATGTTCCATTGCAACTATTACACGTTTAGAGCCAATAACCAAGTCCATAGCACCACCCATCCCAGGAGTGAACTTGTTAGGGATTAACCAACTTGCAATACTTCCTTCTTGGTCAACCTGTAAAGCACCTAGAACAGTAACGTCAATATGTCCGCCACGCATCATTGTAAGTGCCATTGCTGTATCATAAAAACTTGCGCCCTTTTCAATATCAACACAAACTCCGCCGGCATTAATAATCTTTTTATCAGCATCTTCGCTAGTTGAGTTTTTCCAATTCCCAAGTAATCCATTTTCTGATTGGAATATAACCTTTTTGTCAGGTGACACATAATCAGCAACAGCCGTTGGCAAACCGATACCTAACGTAACAACATCACCAGAATTAAATTCCTTTGCGGCACGCTTTGCAATTATTTCACGAACTTTTTCTTTAGAAAGCACTGTTAATTCCATAACCATAACCTAAACCTTTTCATTCTTAACAATACAGTCAATAAATATCCCAGGAATAACAACCTCATTTGGCTCAATACAATCTACAATCTCATCAGCCTGAACAATTACTGTATCTGCCGCTGTTGCCATCACTGTATTAAAGTTTCTTGTTGTACCTTCAAATGACACATTACCATATCTATCAACTTTAGTACCATAAATCAAAGCGCAATCAGCTCCCAAGGGTTTTTCAAAGATGAATTTTTTACCATCCACTTCCATTGTCTTCTTGCCTTCTTCCACAATTGTGCCAACACCTGTTGGGGCTAAAATACCACCAAGACCTGCGCCTTTTGCTCTTATACGTTCAACTAAGGTTCCCATTGGATTCAGTTCTACCTCAATCTCTCCAGCGTTCATTTGGCGTCCAGTTTCTGGGTTAGTTCCAATGTGAGTTGTTATAACTTTTTTTACTTGTTTATTTACTATCAACTTACCCTTATCTACATTTGGGAAAGATGTGTCATTACTAATTAATGTCAAATCCTTAGAGTTTTGCTCTACTAATGCATCAATAAGCTTATCTGGAGTACCACAGCTTAAAAAACCACCAACCATAACAGTTGCGCCATCTTTTATTCTTGATACAGCTTCCTTTGCCGATACTATCCTCTTCATAATTCAAAATCCTTTTTTTCGATTCTAGCATAAACACATTTTATTACATATAAATTTTTACATTAGTTATTAAAACTTTAATCTTATCAATAGATGCCCATTTTAAAAATCAAATGTATATAGCGAAACAGAAAGAGAAATGTCATCATTATAGCGGTGATATTATGAAGAAAAAATTTTTAACAATTGCTCTTTTACTAACTCTTTCTCCTTGCTCTTGGGGATATGACAGAGATGAAATAACAAACATCAGTGTATATGAACAAATAAACCCCGCAATTGTATCCATTGATACACAAATAAAGTATGGGTTATCCTGTGGCACAGGGTGTATTGTTTCTCCAGACGGTATAATTTTAACAAGCTCACACGTAATTGATGACGGAAAAGACATAACCGTTACTATTTATAACGGGAAAACTTATAAGGCAGAAGTCCTAAAAAGAATGGGACGTAATAATGACTTAGCATTATTAAAAATAAAAACTGATAAGCCTATGCAAACTGTAAGACTAGGAGACTCTGAGTTAATAAAGGTAGGACAAAAAGTTCTAGCAATAGGAAACCCGTTTGGTTTTAATGGAACTCTCACTCAAGGAATTATTTCAAGAATCGATTATCCTAAAAACAAAATCCAAACAGATGCAGCAATTAACCCAGGGTCTTCAGGAGGACCTCTATTGAATACAAGCGGCGAGGTAATAGGAATTAATCAATCTATTTATAATCCAGATAATAATATCTCCAATATTGGCATTGGGTTCGCAATTCCCGTAAATACTGTAAAAGAATTTTTAAACGCAACTCAAATTGCAGTAAAATAATCTACAAAATAATAGGTTGAATCTGTGCTCTTAGAATCCATTCTTCAAGCTTCTCTCCTTCTAAGTGCATAGGAGTATCTCTTGGAATTAATTTTCCATTATTTTTCAAATAAATATACTTTCTAAGATTTTCATAAGTCTTACTTGAAAGATACATTCTTCCATCTTGGCCCTTATTCATAACGACCAAACTTTCAACTTCATCTTTTGAAAGTCCACCGGTCGTCATCCACTTATTTTTTCGACGAGCCAGCTCGTTTAAATCTATCCTATGAGAAGATGGAACAACTCTAAAACCACTTTTATAATGAAATGGAAACGCTTGTGGCTCTGCCATAATCTGAACAGTATCAAAACCTTCTTGAAGCATTCTTTCTACGGCAATTTGATGACCTCTCAAACCAACTCCAGCATATTTACCTGCGCCTGCATAAGAATCCATTCAACTAGACATTATTCTATTTGCATTCTTATTAACATGGAATGAGCGTTTACCTACTAATTCATATTCACCACTAGAATTTTTTACTAAAATATGCCATTTTTCATACTCATTATCTTTACAAGCCTGTACAACATAAGCTTCCACAGGAGTATTAGAAGTTTTATCAATTAATGTTGTTACAAAATATCCATCTTCATTTATTCTACGGAGAGGATTAAACTCTTTCGAATATAAAGTTTCTAGTGTCTTAGACTCCAAGGCAGACTCAGGAAGAGGTTTTACAGAATTAAAATACTCAGAAACCTTCAATTCTAACTCATGCATCTGCTCCGCAATTTTACCTAGATTTATATCTTGCCCAAAGAATGTTTGCGTAGCAAATTTCTTACAATACATGCCTACAGGAGACATCGACATCTTTAGCATCAACTCGTCATTCTGGTTTGAAAGCACTATTGAGTCAGTCGGTAGCGTAACAGGGATAGTCAAACGCCCTTTAGAAAGTTTTTTATAAGCGTCAGTAAGCCTGCCGTACTCGGTTTGCCCTATTGTTCGAAGCAACTGACGACGATTTTGAATATTCCATCCATTATCTACTAAATATCTTAAATCTATTATATTCATATTTAATATCTCAATCATTACAAAACCGAACATAATTTTTTTTGCTCAATTTGAAACAAATCTTTACTTTTTTAGATATAGAAATGTATGAATGCTAGAATATTTGTATGGATTTATTTACACAATTAGAAAACTCTAATAAACAAACACCTTTAGCAGAGATATTGAGACCAACAGATTTGGAAGATTTTCTCGGGCAGTCTAATGTTGTAGCACCAAATTCCCCATTATTAAATCTTATCAAATCTCAAAGACTATTTTCTTTGATATTTTGGGGCACTCCTGGATGTGGGAAAACAACTCTTGCAAGGCTTATTGCACAAAAAGTTCAAGCTCAGTTCATAGAACTGTCCGCTGTTTCTTCTGGCATAAAAGACATAAAAGAAACTATTGATAATGCTAAAATGGCACTACGCTCTGGGCAAAAAACAATATTATTCATCGATGAAATCCACAGATATTCAAAGACTCAACAAGACGTTCTTTTGCCATATTTGGAAGACGGAACGATTTTCCTTATCGGTTCAACCACAGAAAACCCATCATTCCAAGTTGTGCCTGCTCTTTTATCAAGAGTCCAAGTTATTAGATTAAATCCTATCAATGATGATTCTATGGAAAAAATTATTGATAGAGGCTTTGCGTATCTTGAAAAAACTTATCAACCAATTCAATACGAAGAAGACGTTAAAAAATTCATAATTATGCACGCCAGAGGAGATGCACGACACGCTCTTAACATGGTAGAAAATGCTTATTTTGCAAGCAATTATTCTGGCGGAGCGAGATTACTTTCAATAGAGATTCTGGAAAGTATTACTCAAAAACATAATACAAGATACTCAAGACAGGAACATTACGATTGCGCAAGTGCATTCCAAAAAAGTCTAAGAGGTTCTGACCCAAATGCTGCGATTTATTATTTAGCTAAAATGATAGAGGCAGGGGAAGATCCGAGATTTATTGCAAGACGACTTATTGTCTGCGCTGCAGAAGATGTCGGGCTAGCAGATCCTAACGCACTTAACATAGCAATTAATGCACACAAAGCTGCTGAAATTTTGGGTTTCCCAGAAGCAAGGATACCTTTAGCAGAAGCTGTTATTTACGTGGCACAAGCCCCTAAATCTAACAAAGTTATTATGGCAATAGATGCTGCTTTGGCCGATATCCAATCTGGAAACGACTTTGCACCACCTATGCATTTAAGAGACGCTCACTATAAAGATGCTAAAAAATACGGATTCGGTGAAGGGTATATCTATAGCCACGCAGCTCCAGATGTTAAACAACAATTTATGCCCAATGAGCTTGTAGACAGAGTTTATTTATGAACAACTCTTATGCAAGAGTATATTGAATTTATATAAAACATGTTATATAATACAAGAAAAAGGAATTGAACAAATGGGCGTTGATTTTGATCAAATTTTACTTGTTATTGGTATATTAGCAACTCTGTCGTTTATTATTAAAACATTGATAACTGCATTCACCGCTCAACCTCTGAACCCAGCTCAAAAGTATTTTGAGACATTCAAACCCGTTACAGTAGAGAGTATTTCGGCTTTCTTTATGGGGTTTAGCTGGATTAGTTTAATGGTAATTGTTCAAATGGGCTTTCCTAGAATTGTAGCTGTATTATTGGGTATCATTAGCGGATTTGTATTTTTATACATTGCTGCATTTTTAGTATATTTAGTAAAAAAGAGCTAACTCATAGATTTTCATAAAAATAATAATGCTAGAAAAAGGTGACTAAATGTCACGTTTTTCGTGATTAACACTTTGAGCTATTCTAAACACGTAAGTCAATGGAGGAGAGGGACGCGTCCCGTCTTTCGCAATAAAAAAGAACCCGTTAAGGGTCCTTTTAAATGGAGCGGAAGACGGGACTCAAACCCGCGACAGCCTGCTTGGAAGGCAGGTACTCTATCAACTGAGCTACTTCCGCAAAATATTCTGTTGTCACCGGTCACGTTGATAGAGTAATTTCTAGATTCGTTCGGGAATCCCCGCGTACCTTTTGTTACCCTTGTAGTCATTTCCCTCTCTGGGGCAACTGAGCTACTTCCGCAACCTCGTAATACAATTCTATACTAAGCATAAAAATAAATCAATATTAACTTTTTGTTTAAGAGGAGGATTGATATTTTTTTAATCCTCATTAATATACTAATATGAAAACAAAAGACTATTACAAAACCCTTAATATCAACGAAAACGCAACTGAAAGCGAAATTAAAAGTGCTTATAGAAAACTAGCAAGAACTCATCATCCAGACATTGCAGGCGCAAGTCCTGCAAACGTTCAGTTATTTAAAGATATCAACGAAGCATACGAAACTTTAATCGACAGAAAAAAGCGTTATGAATATGATGCGATAAGACGTCTTTATTCTTATGCAACAAAGACCAATACAACAGAACCTTCTAAAGAAAAAACACAACCGCATAAAAACACACAGGAAAAGAAAAATCCTTTCTGGGAAGAATTTTTAAAATATCAACATCAAAAAGAAACAAACAGCTCTCCAGCTCCACAAAATGGAACAGACATAACTACTGATGTCAGCATTACTTATGGAGAAGCAAATAACGGTACTGAAAAAAGAATCAATATTCTACATACAAAAGTTTGTGAAAGTTGCAAAGGCAGAAAATTTGTAAACGGTTGTCAATGTAAAACTTGTAATGGAACAGGAAGTGTATCAGAACACAAGAAATTAACAGTTAAAATTCCTCCTAATGTAAAAAACGGCTATAAAATACGAATTGCAGGAGAAGGTAACCAAGGGTTACACGGTGGCAAAAACGGAAACCTATACCTAATTATAAAAATTGAAAAATCTTTTGATTTTAAGTATGATGGAGTAAATATCTATAGAACAGTTCCAATAACTCCATTCGAAGCTGTTCTTGGTGCAAGCATTGAACTTTCTGTGCCAGACGGAAAGATTACAATGAAAGTTCTTCCAAACACAAACTCCGGACAAAAGTTCAGACTACAAGGGCAAGGCTTAAGCAAGAACGGAGTTACAGGAGACCTTATTGTTACTGTAGAAATTAAAATTCCAGAAAAAATTTCTGAAGAAGAACGAGAATTGTACAAAAAGCTTGCACAACTTAATTCAACTAATATCAGAAAGGTTTTCTAATGAATAGCGAAATTGCAAGAATCAAAGAAATGTTCGTATCAACCCAAGGCGAAGGACCACTTGTTGGATATAGACAGCTTTTCATCAGATTCTGCGCCTGTAATCTGGCTTGCAATTATTGTGATACAGATTATACGTTTGAGAACTCTAATTTTGTATACTCCCCAAATGAATTAACAGAATTTTTAGAAAAAGAATTTGAGCTTCAAACAATTCATTCTATTTCTCTAACAGGAGGAGAACCTTTATTACACGCAGAGTTTTTTAAGGAATTCATACCAACTCTACCTGCAAAATATTACTTAGAAACAAATGCAACACTTGCAGATAAAATGTACACAGTCTTAGATTTAATTGATATTGTATCAGCAGACATAAAGCTTCCTTCTGCAACAGGAGTTAACGGAACTTTAGAAAAGCATAATACTTTCTTCAGCACTGTCCGTCAAAATAAAGAAATTTACCTATTTGCCAAAATGGTATTCGATGAAAATATTACAGAAGAAGAAATTTTAGCAGCAACAAACATGGCAAAAAAATATGATTTTGAACTAATCCTACAGCCTAAAACAAACCCTGATAACAAAATCATTCCTATAAACTTTGCAGAAGAAGTTTTTTCAAAATGCCTAAAACGTCATAAGAACACTAGACTAATTCCTCAAGTTCACAAATTTTTGGACATTAGATAAAAAAAATTATATAATACCATAAGTTAGTATTACATAATGGGAGAAGCTATGAAAAAGTTATTTATTACATCATGTCTATTGCTAGCAATGGCTTGTCCAAGCTTTGCTGCAAAATATGAAACAATTCCCCCTATGGTAAAAAAGCCTGATATCTACACTCAAAACTATATTAATGAGATATCTGCTACATATAAAAAGAACTCTGACAACCAACTAATATTTGTTGCACTTGATATGTTAAAAGGCACAACTGGAGAATTTTCCAGAAATGCTATTTTAGGAGATAACCTTACTGGCAAACCAATTAAAATTGAATTCAAAGATTTATCAGAAATCAACCAGAGCTACTCAAACTTTGATGCAGTTGGCTGGAAGAGAAAAGGGTCTTTGTATATTTACATCAACCCAAAACATAAAAATGCACCCCCAGGGGCACTTGCCGCTCTTCTTGCTCACGAGGCATTACACCAAGATGGCTACAATTCATTATCAGAAGAAACCTACGCTTGGACAATGGAAGCAACCGTCTGGTATGAAATCTTAAAAAAATATCCAGAGTTGGAACATGTAAGCGAACCTCTTGTAAAACGAGAAAACATCTTAAAACAACTGTTTGAAAAAGGTAACTACTCAAACAAGTACATCAAAAAGAATGTCTACGCAAACAAAGGCTACAAAGGTTTACCAATAAGTTCTCCAGGTTTTGAACCTCTATAATAAATCTTCATGGTCGTATGTATTTAAAGGTGTTGTATACACATAATCAGAATCTAGCGGACGCGCCAAACTCATTAATGTTTCATAAGGCATTTTCTTTATAGTATATGCGAGTTTAAGCTCTGCCTCGGATAGGCGAATACCTTCTCCATAATTACTATACTCACCAATAGAAATCTTTTTCCAGATCTCTTTTGTCATAACACCATCTTTTTCCTCCTCTACATCAGGACGCTTAAAAAACAAGTCCATTTGAGCATAAGAAGCAATTGGTTTCATATAGTCATGGGTTTTTCTATAAAGTGGGTGGGTTGTAAACCATTTATTGGTAAAAACAGCCTTTACATCAAAATTTTTAAGAAGGTTATATATTGCCCAAGAGTCATCATTAAAAATTTTCCAAACTGCATAAGAAGATTCACTGCATTCTGGATTGAACTTTTCCAAGAACTTTTTATCAAGCAGTTTTTGAAAAGCCGGAGATTTTGCATCTTGTTTATTATTGTTTTTTGGGGCAGTTACACCCCTTACAGCACCAATAGAATTTATACGCATTTTAACCCCCACTCAAGGTTAATAACCCATCACTAGCACATTATACAACAATACAGTCTCAAATTGGGGCTTATGTTAAAATTTGTAAAGCCAAGTATAGACAAGGTTTCGTTTTAACGTTACACTGCAAGTGGAATGGAGGTAGTGCAAATGAAACTAGACGCAATTTCAAGATTAAGCAACGTAACTCCAATGTTCAAAGTAAACAGAGTGGCTAGCCAACCTGCTAAGCAAAATAACGAAAACTCAACAATGAAACCAGGTTTTGCAATAGGTTGCGATGGAGATCTCCACCCTGAATCCAGAACCGCACTTAAAGGTCAAAAACTTTATTTACTTGCGTAAGGAGTTATTACAGAACAAAATTTAAACCCGACTTTATGAAGTCGGGTTTTTACTTTTAAAAACTTAATTTTTTGCTCTGTCTATAAGCTTGTCATCCTTATCCCAACTGAACATAGAACGCAACTCTTTACCAACAGTTTCTATAGGATGAGATTCTGACTCAGTTCTGAGAGATGAGAATTTATTACTACCACCTCTCATTTCATTCATAAATTCTAGAGCATATTTACCAGATTGAATATCAGCCAAGACCTGTTTCATACGAGACTTAACAGATTCATCAATCAAGAACTTTCCTCTAGTTAAATCACCATACTCGGCATTGTTGGAAACTGAATAATGCATATCAGAAATTCCGCCTTGGAATATCAAATCTACAATCAACTTCAATTCATGGCAAACCTCAAAATATGCCATATAAGGAGAGTATCCTGCCTCTACTAGGGTTTCAAAACCTGCCTTAATAAGAGCAGAGCATCCACCACATAGAACAGCTTGTTCTCCAAACAAATCAGTTTCAGTTTCTTCTCTAAAGCTTGTTTCTATAATCCCAGTTACCCCTGAACCTATTGCAGAAGCATAAGAAAGGGCAACTTCTTTTGAATTACCTGAATAATCATTATGAACTGCAACCAGAGAAGGTACTCCTCTTCCTGCAAGATACTCACTTCTTACAGTATGCCCTGGCGCCTTTGGTGCAACCATAACAACGTTGACGTCAGTCGGCGGCACTATCAAGCCATAATGAATATTGAAACCATGAGAAAACATCAAGTACTTGCCTGAAGTTAAATTAGGTTCAATAAACTCTTTAAATACCGATGCTTGGACTTCATCAGGAATTAAAACTTGAATAATATCTGCCCATTTTACAGCCTCATCAATTGCCATTGTCTTAAAGCCATAATCTTTAGCTTTAATATCAGAAGCACCACCTTGTCTCAAACCGAGGACAACATCACAACCCGAATCTTTCAGATTCATAGCTTGTCCATACCCCTGAGACCCAAAGCCTATAACAGCAATCTTATATTTTTTTATTAATTCAACATCAATATCTTTATTAGTAAAAATATCTAAAGCCATATTAACCTCTCTTACAAGCTGCTTTTACCAAACCTAAGAATAATGGGTGCGGATTTTCAGGTCTTGACTTGAATTCTGGGTGGAACTGAGAAGCCACAAACCAATCGTTCTGAGGAAGCTCAACAATCTCTGCTAACATACCATCAGGAGACATGCCAGAGAATACCAAACCCGCATTTTGAATACGTTCTAAATATTCACTATTAACCTCATATCTATGTCTATGACGTTCAGAAATTTTTGTAGCGCCGTAAGCATTTGCAGCAACTGAACCTTTTTTCAAGATACAGTCATAAGCACCTAGTCTCATTGTCCCACCATAGCCTTTAACGTTCTTTTGTTCTTGCATCAAGTCAATAACAGGGAACTCAGCATTTTCATTGAATTCGGCAGAATTAGCATTTTTCAAACCTACAACGTTTCTTGCATACTCAATTACGGCACACTGCATACCTAAACATAGTCCCAAGAATGGAACGTTATTTAAACGAGCATACTTAATTACATTAAGCTTACCTTCAATACCTCTAATACCAAAGCCACCTGGAACAACTACTGCATCAACATCTTTCATCAATTCTTTACAAACGGCTTCATCAACGCATTCTTCAGAATTAATCCACTTAATGTCAATTTTTGCATCATTTGCATACCCTGCGTGTTTCAAAGATTCCACAACAGAAATATAAGCATCAGAAAGTTTTGTATACTTCCCTGCAATTGCAACTTTTATTATTTGCTTTGGATTCTTGATTTTTTCAACTAGTGCCTTCCAACTTTCAAGATTTGCTTCTCTTCTATCAACTCTTAACAAATCCAAAACGACATTTGCCATATTTTGTTCTTCTAATGCCAAAGGTACTTCATAAATACTCTTCATATCTCTACATTCAATTACAGAATCCTTTGAAACAGAACAGAAAAGAGCTAGTTTTTCTTTTTCATTCTTTGGAATCGGCTTAGAAGTTCTACATACAAGAACTTCTGGTTGTAAACCATAGCTTCTCAAAACTTGAACACTGTGTTGAGAAGGTTTTGTTTTCAATTCCCCTGAGGTTGGCAAATATGGAAGCAATGTACAATGAATGTTAATTGCATTATTATAGCCTTGCTCTGCCTTGAATTGTCTTATTGCTTCAATAAATGGCAAACTTTCAATGTCACCAATAGTACCACCAATTTCTATAATTTGGAAGTCAGCCTTAAAATGTTTTTGAGCTTGAATAATCCTTGATTTAATTTCATTTGTAATATGTGGAATAGTTTGAACAGTCGCTCCTAAATAATCTCCACGACGTTCTTTTTTAATTACAGTGGAATAAACACTTCCAGAAGTAACGTTACTCAATTGGCTAAAAGGAGTATCAATAAATCTCTCATAATGACCAAGGTCAAGGTCAGTTTCAGCACCGTCATCAGTAACAAAAACTTCACCGTGTTGGAATGGGCTCATTGTTCCAGGGTCTACGTTTATATATGGGTCAAATTTTTGAATACACACGCTAAAGCCTCTTGAACGCAAAAGCTTACCTAAAGAAGCCCCGATAATCCCTTTTCCTAAAGAACTAACTACACCGCCTGTAATAAAGATATACTTTGTCATTACTATTCCTTCCTTAATATAGTGATTTGATTTATAAAATTTGAGAAAAGCCCTGAAAGTTATTTTCAGGGCATTTATTCTTGTTTAGTTGATTTTTGGGACTCTAAAGAATCCGTCTTCCTCATAAGGAGCATTTTTCATCAACTCTTCTTTTGTTTGCTCATAGACAACTTTGTCTTCTCTCATAACGTTTGAAAAATCTATTGCGTGAGCCATTGGTTCTACATCAGAAGTATCTACCTCATTCATTTGGTTAACATACTCCAGAACCGCACCCAATTGCCCTGTAAACTTTTCTTTCTCTTCTTCTGTTAATTCTAATCTTGCAAGTTTTGCAACGTGTTCAACATCTTTAATCGTAATCATATTTAATCTCCAATTAAGTAAAGTTTAACACAAACAATTTTTAGGCTCATCAATTATGAAGTAAATGTTACAGATTTTTTATATAAATTGAAAGGTTGATAGATTTAGTATATATTTTAAAGAAAAAGGAGGATATTGGTATGTTCAAACCACTTGCTAAAGGTCTATTAATTGCAGCATTAGCGCTATTAAGCACACAGGCATCTTATGCTTTTTATTCAGATATGGACGAAAGTCACTGGGCTTATAAACAAATTAAAACTCTATCAGATAGTGGAATCTTAGTCGGCTATCCTGATGGAACATTCCAACCTGACGAACTTGTAACAAGAGCAGAATTTGCTTCAATGGCAATTAAAGCACTTGGTCAAGAACACGCAAATGTTGTCCAACCAATCAATTATACAGATGTTACTACAACACACTGGGCATACGACGCTATCCAAAAAGCTGTCTACTTTGATTTAATCTCAAATGATAAAACAGCAGAATTATTCAGACCAGAAGACTCTGTTGCAAGAGCTGAAACCATTACAATTGCAGTTAACGCTCTTACTACAGAACAAATCAGCGAAGAAAAAGCGAAATCTATTCTAAAATGTTATAAAGATTCAGATAAAATTTCACAAGATTTCCTAATTGCAGCAGGTAAAGCTGAAATCTTAAATATGATAACTGTCGAACCTTCTAGAAAAGGTTATCTTGATGCTGATAGAGTTGCTACTCGTGCAGAAGTAGCCGCAATTCTATACAATATGACAGAACAAGCAAAACTTAATCCTAACGCAAAACTTGCTGAAGCAATGAGAAAGAAAACAGGAAACGGCTATGTTCTAGATAGTGCTTATGTTCAAGGCTCAACAGGTGTAATTCCAGCAGGAACTATGTTACCTGTTAAACTTGGAACAGTACTAGGTTCTCAAATCTCAGAAACTGGAGACTTATTTATAGCTAAAGCACCACAAAACTACATTACAAAAGACAAATACATCTTAATCTACAAAGACAGTGATATAAAAGGTCAAGTAAAAAATGTTGAACAAGGAAGACTTTTCTTTAAAAACGGAGTACTTATTCTTGATAGCACAATTCTTGTTACTCCTAACGATCAAGCTGTTGTATTCAAGGGTAGAAGTAACGTAGAAAATGAAAAATCTAAATTTATGGCTTTTATCAGAAAAATCTTCAAAGGAGACAAAATCACTGTTCTACCTGATAGCATTGTATATGTAAGATTGCTTGAGCCTATCAGAGTAGATTTAACAAATGGTTGGATTTATACAAATAAATAACAATGAAAATTTCGTTAGCAAAATTATTTTTAATATTCGTTAAAATTGGCACTATCCTCTTTGGCGGAGGATATGTCATTTTACCGATACTACGAGCAGAGTTTGTAGAAAAATACAAGCTTATAACAGAAGAAGAACTCGTTGAATATTTTGCAATCAGCCAATCTCTTCCAGGAATTATAGCCGCAAACATTTCTATTTTTGTCGGATATAAGCTACATAGAACACTCGGAGCAATTGTTGCTTGCTTAGGAGTAAATCTTTCACCATTCCTATGCATTGTTCTTTTAGCAACACTAATTTCTACTTTTGTAGATGCCGCCATTATGCAAGGTTTATTTTGGGGAATAGGAATCGGAGTAATAATCCTACTTATTTCCGCCACAAAAGAAATGTGGTCAAAATCTGTTACAGACAAATTTAGTCTATTATTATTTTCTGTTGCATTATTTACATTATTAACAACAAGCATTTCACCAGTAATTGTCGTTATTTTTTCAGCAATTAGTGGAATCCTCTTTAAAACATTAACCAACAGAAGGAGAGATGCGTAATGTTATATACAAATCTTTTTCTGGAATTTTTCAAAATTGGTTTATTCTCTTTTGGAGGAGGATACGCTACAATTCCATTTTTATATCACATTTCACAAACATATCAATGGTTTTCCCCAAACGACCTAGAAAAAATGATAGCTGTTGCATCAGTAACCCCTGGCCCTGTGGGTATAAATATGGCAACGTATTCAGGACTACAATCTGGTGGTGTTTTAGGCTCTATAATAGCAACCACAGCAATTATATTACCTGCACTCTTTATTGTTATTATTATTTCCAAAATTTTAAGAAAATTCAGCGAAAATAATATTGTAAAAGCTGCCATTTACGGACTTAAGCCTGCTGCCTGTGGTCTCCTTTGTGCTGTTGCAATAAACCTTATAAAATCAAACCTAATTTCTCCTTATGCAATAGGAGTTTTTGTAATATTCCTAATTATCAGCTTTAGAACACAAAAAGACCCGCTATTTTACCTTGCGGCAACGGGTCTTATTGGTCTTATATTAAAATTATGTAACCTTATCTAATTAAGATTTTGGAACCACCCAAAGAGTAACGTTTCTACCTTCTAATGCTGGTTCCTTTTCAACTGCTACATCATTTTCCAAATCAGCCTTGAAACGATCCATCAATTCAAAAGCAAGTTTTGAATGCTGCATTTCACGACCTCTTAGCATTACAACAATCTTTACTTTGTTACCTTGAGAAATAAATTTCTTAATATTTTTCAAACGAACTTCGTAATCATGTGTATCAATCTTATATCTAACCTTGATTTCTTTGATTTCAACAACGTGTTGTTTTTTCTTAGCTTCTTTAGCTCTCTTATCAAGTTCATAGCGATATTTCCCGTAGTCTAAAATCTTTGCTACAGGTGGCTCTTGATTGGGGCTAACTATCACTAAATCCAAATTGGCATCTTCTGCCATTCTTAATGCATCTCTTGTTGAAACAACTCCGTGGTTATTACCTTTATCATCAATTAATCTAACTTCTTTTGAACGAATTCTATCGTTGTATAAAACCTTATCTTTGGCGTTCTTTCCGCCTTTGTCATCAAATGCTGCTATGGTATGTCTCCTTTTATTATTGTATTACAACTTTTATGATATCACATATTAGAGTTTTTTCAAGAGTTTTCGCCTACTTGAAAACCGCTAGTTCCAAAAATCAGTCCAGTTAAAAGATTTGCTTTACTTTGATTCTTGGATTCAATACAATATAAACAAGAGGATATAGAAAGGAGAAATTTCCGATGATGACTAAATTATCAGATATTAAAACAACTTTTAGCGGAGTTGACTTTAGCAAATATTCTTCTAAAGTTTCAAGCTTCGTACAAGAATTTGCATCTAGAGCTAACCAAGAAGGTCAATTCCTAAACTGGGTTAACCTACCTTCTGAACAACTTAAAAGAGTTGACGAGTTATACTCTATGGCTGAAAGCTTCAAAAAACAAACTGGTGCTAAAAAGCTTAGCGTAATGGGTATCGGCGGTTCTAAACACACTGTTGAACACATGTTATCAATCAATGGCTTGAATGTTTGCCAAGATTCAGTAGCTTTCTATTCAGATGTTGATTCTGCTAGCTTAGAAAGATTCCTATACAGATTAGGTAATATCACTGAATCAAACTTTATGATTGCATCTAAATCTGGTTCAACATTTGAAACAAAAGACGGTTTCTTAAGAGTTCAAAAAATGCTAGAAGACGCTTACTTAGCAAAAGGGCAGTCTTCTGAAGAAGCTAAAAAATCAGCTAGCAAACACTTTATTGCTGTTACTGATGCAAATGCAGAAAAGAGCGAATTAAGAAGAACTTCTATTGCTGATGGTTGGATTGGCGACCTATTCATCCACGACGACGTAGGTGGTAGATTCTCAGCATTTGATGATCACGCTATCTTTACATTAATCTGGGCAGATATGTCTAAAGAAGATTTAGTATCAATGCTTAGCGCAGCTCAAGAAATGTCAGAACTTTCTCTAACATCTGACCTTGATGTCAACGATGCTCTAAAACAAGGTATTTTCTGGGCAGATGCAAAACTTAGCGGAATCTCTGCTTCAGTACACCAATATATGGGTTCTATTTTTGAAAACACAGTTTACTGGCATGCTCAAATGCAAAACGAATCTGTTAAAGATACCCTTAAACAAGTTGCAAAAGTACCTGATGCAATGCACCACAGCGCAGAAGCACACTTTAACCCTGCAAACAAACTTGTTTTTGCTTTAACTGTTCCTAAAGATAATGGCGTATGCCGTGAAAACGCAGATGCATACATCAATGCTCTTAACAAATCATACGAATCATCTGGCGCATTCTTCAACGAACAAGTTGAAACAAGAGGTATGGGGTTAACCCCTGCTGCTGCAGGTGCTATGACTCAATTAAGAGCATTCGCTACTGTTTACCAAGAAATCGTTGAAAGAATCATGACAGGTTCAGCATTCCCTGAAGTTCTTGATAGCGTTCTTCAACCACACGTTGAGTTCTACAAAAAGAATCTTAAAGGCGGAGTTGTTGTTCCTGGTAGAATTTCTTAGTATTAAATACTTTATTTAAAATAAGAGGGTGACTTAAAAATCACCCTCTTTATTTTTTGTTATTTTAAAGAATCTATAACTTCTATGTATTTATTGACAAAATCATCAACTGTTTGCTTTTTGACGGTTTCTTTACACATCAAACTCATTACATTAAGCTCTTCCAGCGTTTTGACGAGCATCTTTTCCATTGCTTCAACCAAACCTTTTTCATCCTTCTTTGTATAGTCATAACAATAACCGTTTTCACCATTCCTTATATGACTCGCAGCTCCACAATGTAGTGCAGTAATTACTGGAACACCAACGGACAATGCTTCTGTAGCAACCATTCCAAATGGTTCAACTAGAGAAGGCATTAGAAGACAGTCTATGCTGCCATAAAAATCTCCCATATTTTTTTGCAATGGTAAAAACTCACAATACTTTTCGATATTATAAAACTTTAATAATAAATTCAGTATTTTATTTTTTGAAGGATAAATAAATTTAACTTTGAAATTCAGACATTTTTTCTTTAATAGCTTAATAGCCTTCAAAGTCAAATATCCACCTTTTCTGGAGAATCCTACAGCAGAAATCCCAAAAGTAAACACTTCATTCTGAGATTTTAAAAACTCGGGATATTCTTCAATAGGAGGAGGGACTATTAAGACATTTTTCTCATCAATGCCATAGTTATTCACAACATCGTCTTTAAGAACTTGTGATGAGACAAAAACTTTCTTACAGGATAATATATTCTTTTTAATTCGATTATAAATCTTAAGACGCTTCAAATACCCCTTACGATTAAATATTTTGTAAAAAAAGAAACCAAAATCGGACCACATCCAAGATATTCTAAAAATAAAACTATGTCCATGCATATAAGTGATATCTGACGGAAGCCATGCCTGCTCAGAAAGAAGGATAATATTTCCCCTTTCTTGCTCCAGTAATCTTATATCATCAGGAGTCAAATTCTTTTCAATAAGAACCTTTGTTTCATACCCTCTTTTTGCAAACTCACTTATCAAAATATGATTTAATTTTTCTCCACCAGTACTAAAATTTGATGTTTTGTATGAATTTGCAACAAACACAATCTTTTTCATTAAATACCACCTAAAATAAACTTTCCAGCTCTACAGTAACAAAAAAAATAAAGAGAGACAACAAGTCTCTCATTATTTACTATTTTGCACAAACAACCAATAATTTTGTATCTTTTTCTGCAACAACTTTATGTGGAGTTTCTTCATCAAACCTTAAAAACTCACCTTTTTTAAGTTTAATAGTATGTTCTTCATCTACATCAGAGACACTTGTACATTCATTACATTCACAAATTTCATGTTCCAATGCAAAGAACTTTAGTTCCCCCTCTAGAACATAAATCATCGCATCACCTTCCGCTTTATGAGATGGAAGTTCTTGATGCTTTTTTAGTGCAATCAGTTTTACTTTTGTATTTTCAGATTCAATAAGATGAATTTTATTCACCATATCATCATCAAATTCAATGTACTCCTGTAAATTGTTAACGTGTAAATGTGTCATAAAATCTCCTTTCTTCAATTAAAGATTAAGAGGTTTTGACAGTTTTTACATCACCAATGTATACATAGCAAAAAGATTACACTTTGCTGACTAAACTGCTGTTGATTTTACTTTCTCTTCCAAGAACATTGCTAAACAATTCGCCAGTTGGTCAGGGCAGCTTGTTGATTTTGAACCACAAGTTATACCTTTAAACTTCGCAATAACATCTTCTAAGCGCATACCCTTCACAAGGTGTTTAATACCGATAAGATTTCCTGCACATCCGCCTACAAAATCTACATCAATAATAACCCCATCTTCTATAGAAATATTCATTTGTCGGCAACAAGTGCCTTGAGTAGAATAGTTTATAACCTCAATTGCCATATTATCCTCCTTGGTTCATAACTACATTATACACACTTAGAATGTTTTTGTATAACCTCAAAGTGTTATAAAAAAGGATACCTTACCATAACGGCAAAATACATTCTATTACTTCATTTCTAAAGCCATTTCTTCGCAAAGCTTCTTCCACATAAGATGAATAATTATAATAACTTTGAGTTAATGCTATTATCTTCGCATCAGAAGGGATTTGAGCAATATTTTTCAAACTTACCCGCCTATCCATTAAAGAAAACTGTTCCAATAGTTGACACTGTCCATCTTCTCCCCAGAAGTACGAATTCTTCGGCAAAAAGCATAGTTTTAACCGAGTTTTTATTGGATACAACAAACCTGATAGCGCAAACATTGGGTATAACATTATCATTTTCAAGGCATAAAGGAATTTGACCTTTGGATTCTTAACTTTTTTATACCAGTAATTTAATGTTGTTTTTTTGTGCAATAAAAACTGGTGTCTATATTCAGTAAATTCTGATATAAGCCGTTCTTGGAATTTAATTACTTTAAAGAAATCTAGTTTTTTACTATCATCCTTCCCTCTTGAGTAAGAAGTAGAAGAATCAACTCTATAGCATATCAAAGGTTCTCGTAATATTCTTATCGATTCTGCATGCAAAAAGGTTTCTAAAAAGAATATATTATCCTCGAAATTAACCCCTACTACAAAACGTATCTGAGACTTATCTAAAAACTCCTTCCTATACAATTTATTCCAGGGAGTCACAGATATTCTGAATAAAAAATCTGAACAATCTTTATGAGTAAAAACTCTATTATCCAAACTTTCAGGGAAAACTCTCAAACTCAAATAAGAATCATCTATCTTTTGGAAAGTTTGCGTACAAACTTTTATCGAACAAATACCAATATCATTCCCATTTGAAATATTATACAATTTTTCAAAAGCATCCGGCTCAGCCCAATCATCCGCATCCAGAAAACCAACATATTCACCTTTTGCTAATTTCAACCCTAGATTTCTTGCCGCAGATTGACCTGAATTTGGAGTGGTTACTACAACAATCCTTTCATCACGTTTCGCAAAATCTTCTAATAATTCTAATGTTCCATCTGTAGAACCATCATTAACACATATAATTTCAATATCTCGCAAGGATTGATTAATAAGACTAGATAAAGTCTGTTCAAGATATTTTTCTGCATTATATATAGGGACAATTATAGAAACTTTCATAAAAACATGATACACTAGAATTTAATTTTATACAGGAGATTTTTATTATGAACGAACAAATTTTAAGAAAACTATCTTACGGCGTATACGTAGCATCGTCTTTTGATACCGAAAAACCGACAGGTTGCATAATAAACAGCGCAATACAAGTTTCTTACGACACAATCGCCATCAGCGTTAATCATAACAACTATACCAATCTCTGCATTAATAATTCCAAAAGATTTGCTCTTTCAATTCTAGGTGAAAATTGTGAAGATAATATTATACCAGTATTTGGTTTCCAATCAGGCAAAGATATTCAAAAATTCAAAGATTTTGAAACTATTGAAAAATGTGGACTTACAGTTTTAAAAAATTCAATCGGGTATATTTGCTGTGAATTGATTAACAAAATGGAAACTGAGACACATACAATATTCCTAGGCAAAATTTTAGATGGAGATATTCTACGAGAAGAAGAGCCAATGACTTATGCTTATTACCACAGAGTTAAAAAAGGCAAGAGTCCTAAAAATGCTCCTACATTCATAGAAGAAAAAGCTGAAACTTCTTCTGATATCGCTTATAAATGTTCTATCTGTGGGTACATTTATCAAGGTGATATCGCAAAAGAAGATGATAATTTTATTTGCCCTATTTGTAAACAACCTAAAAGTGTTTTCGTAAAAGTATAAACAACACGACAATTGCAAAAATCAAAAAAGTAAAATAATAATACTGGTATGGATAATCTAAATTGGTTTCATACCCTTAATAAGCCTGCTATTGCACCACCAGATTGGATTTTTGCTCCAGTTTGGACCATTCTCTATATCCTAATGGCAGCATCTCTTATTATTCTTATTAAAACAAATAGCAACAAATCAAAACTTATTCCCATTACACTATTCACTATTCAGCTAGCACTCAATGCTATTTGGAGTCCTATATTCTTTGGGAATATGAATATAACAGGAGGATTAGTCATAGTAATACTTTTATTACTTACCCTAATCCTCACAATAATAAGTTTTTTCAGAATCTCAAAAATTGCCGCCTATTTACTTATCCCTTATTTAATATGGACGAGTTTTGCAACAATATTAAACTACGAATACTACAGACTTAACTAAGATTCTTCAACAACAGTTGTCACTAAGTCTCCATAGCTATTAAAATGCCCATCGGTTTCTTCAATTATATAATTTAATTCATCATTTTCTGATACAGCTTTTTTTGCTGCTGCACGAGCATCTTCTAAGCTTGAATATTCACCCAATAAATTTCTTGATAGTTCTGAATAATTTCTCTCAACATAAACTTGATACATTGTATTTCCTCCTACTACAGAGTAATACTAGCACGAAACATAATAAGGGTAAAGATTTTTTAGTGAATTCTAAAGGAAGTATTTGGACCCAAAATTTTATCTTTTAAGCGCTTTAAGCCTTTACCATAAATGTAGTACATTTGCTCAATCAAGTTTTCTTCTACGTCAATCAAGTACATATCATGAACAATAAATTCCTTTATCAAGAAAACAACTTCAGGGTTCTTTGTCCAAATAATATTAGTATCAGCATTTTTAGTAGATGAGACGTGCCCAATAATACCTTCAGAATCATCAACACAAAGTATAATCATCCTACCGCCAATAGAATGCTCTATTTCACGAGCAAAAGCGTGTTCAAATACCATCCCAAAATTACTTTTAAAATTGTCATATCCCACCATTCTAATCTCAACATTTCGGTTGTATGCATTCAACAATTCTTGCTCTAAAATCTTAAAATCAGAAGACCAAACCTCTAAATATATCTCTTTTTTAGCGCTTTGAATAACTTCTAAAATCTTAGAATAAATATCACCTCTACCTGTTATATTAACAATTGGCTCGATGTAATTTTCTTTCACTTGGGGTAGATTTTTTTCCAAAAAATCAATAGTAGAAGTCATCTTACGTTTATATTGTTTTGTAAGCTCTGAAGGTTTAATTGGAGTATATTCTACAGGTTTCTTGCCGGTAGTGACTACAATATGTTTTTGTTCTAAAGCCTTTAAAGTATCATACGTCCTTGATTGAGGAATATTTGCTAACTTACTAACTTCATAGCCTGTCGCAGGATATTTCTTTAGCAAGGCAATATAAACCTTTGCCTCGTATGAATTTAAACCAATTTCCTTTAAACGTTCTACTATATCTGCCATAAAAATATACTAACAGATTTTAGAGTTAATTGGAAGTATCTAATAAAGGCGAGACCGTTATAATACTAATCTCGCCTTGTTTCTTAATCGCAACTTTCGTTTTCTTGCCAATCAACGTTGTTTAACTCTTTTTGAATTTTTTCATGATTCTCAGGAGAAGTTCGTTTTTCAACATCTTCAATATCTTTATTCATTTTTTTAATCAACTCTTTTCGGTTCTCTGCTAACAAAGTTTTACAATCTGTAGACTTATGAGCTCCTTTTTTCATAAAATAAGATGTTACTGCTGATGCAGTTGCAATTACACCAATTAATGCCAATAATCTTAAAACAATGCCCATTATTTACCTTCCTTTCTTTCTTCTGCAAAAAATTCTGGAAGTTTTAGATCTGAAAAATCTCTGTATTCTTCAACAGACACGGTATTAGGAGCTTGTGCATAATCCTCCAAGCCTCGTTCTAATAACTCTGGTTGGGTCTTAACCAATTTTTCAGAAGCTAGAGCAATATCCCTACCTAGTGTCGCTGCCGATAGTTGAATAGCCGTTTCACTAGGAGCTCCGTCAGAGTTTTGCGCCTCTTGAACAGTGTACCCTCTCCAATCTTCAGAGAGTTCTTCAATATATGCATAACCATTGGACTCATCAAGACGTTTATCAATCTGAGAATTCAATATTTCTTTAACATATTTTTTCTGAGATTCGAAGTGACAAGTTTCAAAAACTTTATCACCAATAACTTCTTCAGGGTCTCTCTTTTCATGGGTTTTAAATATCTCCGCAGCAATGTGTAGATGTTCTATTTCCATCATCATAAACTCTTCCCAAACCTGTTTTAATTTTGGGTCAATTTCATCTTTATAACAAGTATAATAGTTACAAACCTCTGTAAATTCATGGATTAACCATTTTTCTAACCAAGTTTCTGAAGGGTCTATAAGAGTTTCATACATAGTAACGTGCTCTTCTTCAACATCACAAATCTCAGCATATAAACGACGAAGATCATCTCCCCCATACATAAACCCATGTTCTGCATAATAATTGTGAGTTTGTTGCTCCGCAGAAACAAGGGTTAAAATATTAGCCTTTGTTTGAGGGCTAGTAGTTTCTTTGTCATAAGGTTTTCTTATCCGCATTGCGTTACAGTTATGATGGTTTTGTGTTGGACGTCCTAATAAAACATCTGTCTGGGCATGCAAAATATCATTAGGGTTTGTACCTTCAACCAAATAGGCAAATTGAGAATATCTATACAAGTGGTCAAAATCTTCTAATAAACCGAAATCATAAGTTTCTTTTACATATTCATCTGGCTCGTTTTGAGCAAGCCAAGCTGTCAAATCTACTGCCACTTGTTCATAACCTAACGTTGTATCAAGAACAGTTTGATTTGCAGGTCCAAACCAATTGTTTGTAGTTTGTTGATTATCCTCGATACGTCTTATTTGAGCAACAATGTTTTTTACACTATCATCGTGATACATTCTGCAAAACGCTCGTTTAAAAGCCCATGCTTCTGTCTCAATACCATTCATTAGGATTTGTCTGGTACGAGTATAACAATCAACTTCTTCACGTTTAAAAGGTCTTTTCACAATGTCATACCAAGTCTTAACTTGTTTTTCAAATTGAATTCCCTTTTCCTTTAATGGATTTAATGTCATATAACATCCTTTCTGTACTTATTGTACTTTCTCGTTATAACTTGAAAAACTCAATATTCATTGACCTATAAGACTGGTAAAAATTACCCAACTGAGTAGAATTACAAAAAAACAAAACAAGAGACTTGATTTTTGATTTTGAAGTGGTATATTAATCCTGTGAGAGTTATCGCGGGTTGGAGCAGTCTGGTAGCTCGTCGGGCTCATAACCCGAAGGTCGTTGGTTCAAATCCAGCACCCGCAACCATTTAAAAAGAGGTCAAAAGACCTCTTTTTTTGTTTTCTATTAATTAAGGACGGGGTTTACCCCGCCCTTGCTATTTTATTATGCCTCTCTATCGCAAGTCTGCATCATTCGTGCGTGTGTCCTTCTATCGCTCAGGCGATCATTACTACCACCACCCGCATTCATAAAACCTTCTCTCATCGCATTACAGAATGCATCAAATGTTGTACTTCCAGAGCTACTTCCGCCACCAACTGAAAAGACATCAAAGCCGCCTATATTATAACCTGCACCTGCTGTAGAAGATGATCCGGAGCTATAATTACCTGCATTATTCCAGAAATTGCCCCAGTCACCAGAAGATGCCGCATCTTGGAGAGCTCCAAAAGCATTTTGAGCATCATCCCCAGTATAATGATAAGCATTGCCTTCTCCGTAGTTATGATTTACCCAGTTTGCAAAGCCTTGACCATTAAAATTGCCATCCTCATCAGAGAATTTATCGTATGTCCAATTCAAACCTGCTTGCAATTTTGCATCATCTGCAGCTTTTTGCGGTAAAACTTTTGCATCATCAGGAATATCCTGACTCAAATCAACTTTTGTTTCTTGCATAGGTTTATCATACCCCTTTAGAACCTCTTGCGGATCCATTTTTTTACCACTTGCATTTATAATATCAAACTCGTAAGTCCCATCAGGTTTGTACGTAATATCATAATTATAACCCTCGCCATAAGTTTCTTTTATACCAGCCTCAACATTATCTTTTTCTTGCTGTGTCCAATTATGCATTTGAGGTAAACAAAACTTCCCACCAGTAGCTTCAGTATAAGTGTTTGTTATTTGCTCAATATGGTTGAGTGTTTCCTTGTAAGGCGGAACAGTATTCCCAAATTTCTGAACATTTCCTGGTCCTGCATTATAAGCAGCTAATGCCAAAGTAACATCGTTATTAAACTGTTTTAATAATTGTGCAAAATATTTTGTTCCTGCTGCAATATTCTGTTCAGGGTCGTACAAATCTTTAACACCAAGCTAATCTCCTGTAGACTTTGTTAATTGCATTAACCCACAAGCACCCACTGAAGATTGAGCATTAGGATTGAAAGAAGATTCCTGTTTAATCATACATTTGACAAGTAAAGGATCTACACCTTCTTTCTCAGAATACTTTAAAATCAAATCATCATATTGATTCTTACCATTAAACACATCTGAGTCCAAATTATCAGCAGGACTATCCTCTACAGTAACAGAAAGAGCTGGAATTTCCATATCAGGTGGTGTTGTATAAGCCGTATTATCTGCTTCTAGCGTTACATCCTCATCTTGAATAGTTCTTGATATAGGATTCGGTGCACTTGATGGTGTAAAATTAATTGGTTGCAGAGTTGGACGTCCAACTTCTAGCAATAAGTCTTTTCTTAACATTTGCCTCTCCTCGATTATTTAATATAAACCCGATATATATTATTATATATCGACCATATATAATAAAACTTTAATTAATTGTTACATTTTGAAGAAAATTGTTACAAATTTATGATAATATATAATTAAATTCCAAGGAGAATCTTTATGAAAATACATTCAAACATTAACCAACAAAACACAAATACAGCTTTTAGAGCTTACTACGTAGAGAACTCTCAGGGACATCTTAAAAATTTATACAACAAGACAAAAAATTTCAACAAACTTGAAGAATCAATAAAATTACTAAAAGAAAAACAACCAAATCAGCCATTAGAAATATTGGAAGCAAAGTTTTTTAGAGGCACAGAGGACAACCCAAAAGTTGATTGGCGAGAAGCAACACGTTCAATGTGGGGATATCTGGTACGAAACAACGAAAATGGACGGAGCATATGGGTGTGCACTCCAGCTTATTATGACCATTTAACGCAACTTAGTGAAAATTTAGCACATTTTTCTGATGATGTCTTTTGGCGTAGCAAAAAAGATGACGAAGAATTATATAAGACTCTTGTAACACCTAATAACAAAGTTATTAATATTGCTCAAGAACCAAAGAAAATGAGTATGATTGATAAAATAAAAGACTTTGCAGCTTTTTGGACTACTGTTTTATCCAAAAACAATTGATTTAAATGCAACTTAACTTTTAGCTTGAGAAGAAAGAACAGTGAGTTTGATAATTGATATGGAATTTTGAGTCCATCAAAAGACCGTTTTCGTCCAGTTTAAAAGTTGGTTCTCAACTTACTTCCGACCAAAACAGACAATAAAACACACAGGTTTTACGCAGACATTGTATCGGGTATTCGCCCGTACCTTTATAATTAAACAGAGCCAACACTCGTTGACTCTGTTTAATTCGGAGAAGGCGGGATTCGAACCCGCGGTGAAGTTGCCCCCACACAAACGTTCCAGGTTTGCACCTTAAACCACTCGGACACCTCTCC
>JAZUBR010000013.1:0-299283 GCA_045638625.1 Candidatus Gastranaerophilaceae bacterium | reverse complement strand
CAGATGTTAAACAAGCCGTATGAAGCCAGACTGGAAGATTTCAGAACCCAAATCAAGAACAATGACCCTAGTATCTCGGATAAAGACTTAGATATTAGAGCTAAGACGTTATTAGAGTTGAGTAAATTGGCGGAAAGCAAGCAACCTACCCCTTCTTCTATAGCAAGTGAAAAAGCTAACGACACAAGCAACAATGATGCAATTTTGGCACAAGCTAGAAAGAAAATAGCAGAACAACTACGAAACGGAGAAAAAGTTAGCGGAACAAAGGCTAGTGATGCAGTAAATCCTACACGAACAGGAGCCGTTGATGAATTCGGTCAAATCCACAGAGGGAAGGGTCCTAAGGGATACATCATTGATTCAAAAACAAATGAATTAATCAAGGTAGATATTAATAAAGCTATTATTGAATGCACTAGCAACAGAATTTCATTAGAGGACGAACGGGGTAATGTTTTAGGGAACGTTTCTATTGATGGAACAAAGCAATTACAAGACGGAACAAATGCTCTCATCTTTCAAGGCTTGATTTCTAACGTAGACGGCGCAGGAGTTGGCACAAAGTTAATCGAAGAATTAGTAAAAGTAAGCGAAGCAAGAGGTTGCAATGGGCAGTTAATTGCAGTCGCTAGCCCTATGCGAGCAGACAAGCTAACAAACCTCGGCTTTTATTACAAAATGGGATTTGAAGCAACAGATGCGCAAAAACACAAAATGATTTCTGATTGTATTGCTAACAACAAAGAAATACCTCTTGAACTTAACTATGATACAGAAATTGTATATAGACCTAATAGAGATTCTTCAAAAGTAGTAAAAAGCAACAATACATACACTTTACAGGCAAATAATACAACACATATCAATCAGGCAAGTAAAGGGGTTCTACTTGATGAAGATGAAGTAATAAATATATTAAAAGAAAATAATATTAGTGAAAAAGGTATTAAATCAATACTTGCCAGACTTGTTAATGAAAACGATAACTTCAACAAAGAAGTTATTGATAGTGTTATAGAATTAAAAAACAATGGTGTTGAAGAAAATAATGCAATTTCAATATTAAGAGAGATTGTAGCTAATTTTAACGAAGACACAAGAGAAGTAGAATTCAAAATTCCTGACATTAAAGATTTAAACAACTTCATTGACGTTATTATCAGTTCAAAAAAGAGCGGCTGCGAAGATACAACCATCTTTAGAGTTCTTGCTGCGACAAAAGATAAAAACAATAAAATAAACCAAGATTTATTATTAAATCCTCAAAACTTTCAAAAGTTAATGGATTTCTATCTACAGTACAAAGATTCTAAACTTTTTTGTCAAAGCCAAATAATATTCAGACAAATTGTAAACCAGTTAATGCTAGATAACTCTGGACAATTAAATGATACTAATATCAAATTCATAAAAGAAGTACTAGATACAACCCCTATGCAGATAGGAATCTTAACTCTAGCTAAAGACAAAAATGGAGTATTCTATCCTAACACTAAAGAATTAATCGACTACGCTCAAGCAAGAAAAAATGTACTTGAAGAAAGCGAAATAAGAAGAAATATCAAGTACTTAAAAGATAAAAATGGACGACTTGATTTATCAAAAGAATCTCTATTAATAAATGTTTGTAATAATTTGAAAGAAAATAATATCAAACCTGATGAAATTAGGTATCTAGCTAATGAAGAAGATGCTCTTGATTTTAACAATCTTGAGAAGCAAATCGAAACGCTAATTAACCTACACAAAACATGGGATGATGGACGAGGAGCCTTCACAAGGAATACCACTATTCTATTAGATTCCATCGAAGCAAAGTCTAATATTGAAAAGGTTAATACCTTACAAACAATTACCTCTTGGGTAACAAATGATAATGCTAATCCCTATTATATAGATACTTTAATCAAACAACAGAAATCTATCACACCGAAACAAATATCTGTAATCAATAATATTAAAAGTGAGCTTGGAAAAGAAGCGTTAAACCTACTAAGAGCCTGTACTAGGGATAATTGTGAAGATTTTTACTCTACATTTAAAGATATGATTAATACAGGGTTTGATAAAAATCGAACAGTGGAAATTCTACAATATTACCCTAAATCCCCAGAAATTACTAAACAACTTTGCCTTAATAAAGATCTAGATTTCCCAAAAGATAAAATCAAGGAAATCTTGCAAAACATAACAAATGATAATGAAGATTTTATTCTACAAGTTTTAGCAGATAATACACTATTAACAATCCTAAAAGAAAATTTAAACTTACAAGATAAAAATCTATCTATTAGTGATATATTTGCAAACCTTGAAATTCAATACATCAGGAACAAAAGTGGGAATGCAAACCCTGCCGATAATGGAGCATTATTAAGTTGCATAAAAAAACTCAATGAGAGATTTATTCCAAGAAGCGATTTCTTCAGATTCCTAGAAGAAAACAATTCTATGACACAAAAAGAAATGGAAGAAATTACTGATAAACTAATTCAATTAAGACGACATACTAATGTTAAACTTGAAAGCGTACTTGGAAACCTTCAAGGAAACAATTCCGCTGAAAAATTAGAACTTCTTTTAAAAGCTCTAGAAAGTGTTGAACTTGAAGCTTATGAAACAAAAGCTTTAATAGACAATATCTGCAACAATAAGACAAATATAGTAACAGATGAACAGTTAGAAGCTATATCTAACATCCTTAAAGAGTACAAGAAAGAAGAACGCTCTTTCGAATTCTTTAAAAATACTTTAGATAATTGCTTAGATCCTAGCTCGTTAAATAAATACATTGAATTTGTAAACAAAATTCAAAACACAACACTTAGCAAAAATGAGCGCAGCAATATAATAAAAGAAGTCAATAAAGATAACTCCGAGCTTTATAGCAAGCTTGTCTTTGAAAACCTTGATGTATTTAGCGTTAGGGAAATAAACGATATTGTTAAAAATTCGAATAGTTACGAAGACCTTACAATAAAAATCCTAGATGCCTGTAAAACACAAAATATTGACACAAAAATTACGTCAAAGGTTATAAGTCAATTAAAACAAAAGAACTATGAAATTCTTAGAGATGATGTGGTTTTACAAGAATTTATCAAGAACTTAAAAAACACCCCAGTAATCACAACAAAAATTAGTGATAGCAAATACGTTATTATCAAATGCCAAGAAAAAGATTCCAAAGATATCGTCTTAAAAATGGATACTAATAAAGGAACACAAATAATTGCCGAAGAAAAAAAATTTGGGCAAAAAGGAATTGCAGAAATCGAATATACAAGCAAGAATTCACAAATAAGAATAGAACGCTACGCCGGACTTCCAGGCATTGATCCAACAGGGCTTTTAGAAACAATTAAAGATCTTGATGGAAATATGATTACTCGAACTATTACGAAACCAAGCAAAACAAACCCTGAAGTTCTTGTAACCTTAAGAGAAATATACGACAAATCTGGGAATGTTGTAGAAGTAAAAGAAATAGGTACTGTAAAAAATTATGGAACCAACAAGCAAGGTCGAAAAATAGAAAAAGATTTTATTTCTCCAGATGGAACAAGCAGCAAACAAACAATCATAGAAGGTCCTCTTGGTAAATATACAAGATTTGAAACCGACGGAAATGTTTTTGAACGTAGATTTAGAAAACTTGATGAAAATTCTACAAAAACTGTTGTTAATAATAACACATACGAATGCAAATTTAATAGCGGTAATATTGAAATAACCAGAACAGATTCAACAGGAAAAACAACCTCTGTAACAATACCAAATACTCAGATTGATTCCTCTTTAGAAAATCTCTTTAAACAACTTCCAGGAGATTTCTTGTACATTATCGCTAAAAAAGGTATTAAAATCGGAATTGACCAAATGCGTTCAAATAACGCATTTTATAGTCCTGCAGCAAAACAAATAGGAATCTCAAAAGAATTAATAAATGATCCTTTCTCATTTGCACACGAATTAGGACATATGTTAGATGATGAAGTATTTAAGGGGCTTAATTCTGATGCTAATTTAAAAGATATCTTTGCGAAGGAATTGGAAGCGTATAATAGCCAATCAACTGATTTTAAAGATTTAGAAATAGGATACTTTATCGCAGAAGATCACGTTAATGCAGAGGGGTGTCTAACAGAAGTTATTGCCGAAGCAAACGCTATAATCTCAGGCTTACAACACGATAAAAATTTCATACTTTTAAGAGCAAAACTTTTACAAGAAAACTTCCCCAAAACTTTAGCCTATATTGCAGACAAATTAAGTTCTGCAGCTGATTTAATTTAGAAAAATAATATACTCCTCACCTATTTTTGTCACAAATCTGTAACATATAATTGTCGTGTAAATATCTTTATGTTACCATTCTCAAATATAGAACTTTTCTGTATTACACGATAATAAAGGAGAAATAAATGGCAGAAAAAAGAGTATGGCTATTCAGAGAGGGTAATAGCGATATGCGTAACCTCCTAGGTGGTAAAGGCGCAAATTTGGCTGAAATGACAAACCTAGGTTTACCTGTACCCCCAGGTTTAACTATCACTACCGAAACTTGTATGGATTACATCAATAACGGTAATAAAATGCCTGAAGGTTTGATGAACGAAGTTAAAGCTGCTTTGTTTGATGTTGAAACACAAACTGGCAAAAAATTCGGCGATTCTTCAAACCCATTATTAGTTTCTGTACGTTCTGGTGCTAGAGTTTCTATGCCAGGGATGATGGAAACAATCCTTAACTTAGGTCTAAATGATGACACTGTTGAGGCTATGATTAGATTAACTAACAACCCAAGATTCTGTTACGATTCTTACAGAAGATTCCTAACTATGTTCGGTTCAGTTGCTTGGGAAATGGATAGACAAAAGTACTTCGAATCAGAAGTTGAAAAAGTTAAAGAACGTGAAGGCGTTAAGTCAGATACAGAAGTTTCTGCTGACGGTTGGAAATCACTTATTCCTATCTACAAAAATGTTATTAAACAAGTTACAGGAAAAGAATTCCCACAAGATCCATACGTTCAATTACAAGAAGCTATCGAAGCTGTATTCCGTTCTTGGAATATTCCACGTGCGGTTGCATACAGAAATATGAACAAAATTGACCACAACTTCGGTACAGCTGTAAACGTTCAAACAATGGTATTTGGTAATATGGGTGATGATTGTGCTACAGGTGTATCATTCACTCGTAACCCAGCTACAGGTGAAAACAAGTTCTATGGTGAATACTTAACAAACGCTCAAGGTGAAGACGTTGTTGCTGGTATCAGAACACCAAAACCTATCGCAGAACTTGAAACTGAAATGCCAGACCTATACAGACAATATGTTGATATTGCTAAAAAACTTGAACTTGGCTACAAAGACGTTCAAGATATGGAATTCACTATTGAAAAAGGTAAACTATACATTCTTCAAACACGTAACGGTAAAAGAACTGCAGCTGCTGCTGTAAGAATTGCTGTTGAAATGTGTGAAGAAGGTATTATCACTAAGGAAAGAGCTATTCAATTAGTAGACCCTTACACCGTAAACCAAATCCTTCTTCCTTGTTTCGATAACAAAGCAGTTGAAGAAGCAAAGAAAATTGGTCAAGGTGTAAACGCTTCTCCTGGTGCAGCTGTTGGTAAAATCGTATTCGATACAGAAGAAGCTGCTCAAAGAGGCGAAGCTGGTGAAAAAGTTATCTTGGTTCGTGTAGAAACTTGTCCAGATGATATTCACGGGATGGCAGTAGCTCAAGGTGTTCTTACTCTAAGAGGTGGCGCTACATCTCACGCAGCTGTAGTTGCTAAAGGTATGGGTAAACCTTGTGTATCTGGTTGTGAAGATATTAAAATCGACCTTGCTAACGAAACATTAACAGCTGCTGATGGCACTATCTACAAAAAAGATGACATCATTTCTCTAGATGGTGGTAAAGGTCTTGTAATGGCTGGCGCTGTTAAATTAGTAGAAGCTAATATTGACGAAAACTGGAACAAGTTCTTCTCTTGGGTTGATGCTATCAGAACAATCAAAGTAGAAGCTAACGCAGATACTCCAAAAGATATCATCAATTCATTAAAATTCGGTGCTGAAGGTGTTGGTCTTTGCCGTACAGAACACATGTTCATGGACCCAGAAAGACTTCCTTGGGTACAAAAAATGATTATTGCTGGTACTCCAGAAGCTAGAAAAGAAGCTTTAGCAAAACTTCTTCCAATGCAATATGAAGACTTCTATGCAATGTTCAAAGAATTAGGAGACAAACCTCTAACAGTTCGTCTTCTTGACCCACCTCTTCACGAATTCTTACCTTCAAAAGAAGAATTAATTGCTGAAGTTGCAACCCTAAAAGCTCTTGGCAAAGATTATAAAGAAAAAGAAGAAATGCTTCACATCGTAGAAGGTTTGAGCGAATCTAACCCAATGATGGGGCTAAGAGGTTGCCGTCTTGGTCTTACTTACCCAGAAATCAACGAAATGCAAGTTAGAGCTATCTTCGAAGCTTGCTGTGATTTAAAGAAAGAAGGTCACGCTGTTCAACCTTGGATTATGATTCCTCTTATCGGTCACGTTAACGAACTTAAAGTTGCTAAGGAAATCTTAGTAAGAGTTGCAAACGATGTAATGACTGAAAAAGGTATCAAAGTTGATTACAAATTCGGTACTATGATTGAAATTCCTCGTGCTGCAATCACTGCTGATGAAATTGCAGAACACGCTGAATTCTTCTCATTCGGTACTAACGACCTTACTCAAATGACATTTGGTTACTCAAGAGATGATGCTGAAGGCAAATTCTTAAACAAATACGTTGACCAAAAAATCCTTGCATCTAACCCATTCGAAACACTTGATACAAAAGGTGTTGGTGCATTGTTAGAAATGTCTATGGAAAAAGGTCATAAAGTAAACCCAGCTCTAGTTGGCGGTGTTTGCGGCGAACACGGTGGAGACCCAGATTCTGTTAAGTTCTGCCATAAAATTGGTTTGAACTATGTTTCTTGCTCACCATTCCGTATTCCACAAGCTAAATTAGCGGCTGCTCAGGCTGTGGTTGAACAAAGAAAATTAGTTACTTGCTAATAATCGCAAGTTCATTGGAGGAGTATAGACGGCACTGATAATATCAGTGCCGTTTTTCTATCTAATAATATTAAGTTTTGTAACAACAAAATACAGTCCTGAAATTTTCATTTTTTAAATACGTTAATAAATATAAGCAAACAGCTTAAAAAGGGAATTAAATTAATAAGGAGTTGGTTATGAGACTTGATATTCCAAGTTTAGCGTACAGTGATGCATTAATCTATTTAGAAGACTTTCTTTCTGATAATCCAGTTTTTGGAATCACAGAAGATGAATATTTTGCGATTTCTACATCATACAATATTGATACAAAAATACCTGTGAAAGCTTAATGACTCTTCACGGCCATTTCCGTTGTATTAGAGTCTTATGTTAATTTTTGTAACAAATATTCTGTTTTGCGCAATTTTGCAACGCAGATATACTTTATATATATGCAAGCGATAAGCAAACAATAAAAAACATACAACTCCAAACCTTTCATACAACCTACACACTAACCTTCTACACATGAGGAATTATTAAACAAAATTCCAATCTCTCTTTCCAGAGAGATTTTTTTTGCTTATTTTGATTGTAATAAAGCCCAGTCCTCAGAAAGTTTGTCTAGGATTTCTTGTGTTTTATTTTCTTTTGAAGTCAATATTTTTTGAACAGCAGTATTTACTAGCGTATTCAATTCTTTTTGGTTTTTAGTTTGGCGAACAGGTAGGAGCTTAGACAACTGTCTTGCACTTATTGAACGAGCTTGTCCTTGTAAGGTCGAATATGTGTTATAAAATCCAGAACCTAATGCAACATTATTTGTCGCAATTACATTTGTAAGCTTCGCCAATTCAAGTTGGTTTTCTGCATTTGTAAGATATAAACAAAAATCCAAAGCAGCATCTTTATTTTTTGCTTTCACTGGAATCACAAAATTCATTAATGCAAAATCATATAACCCACGGCTTCCCATCATTTGAGGTTTAACCATAGTTACCTTATAAACCTCAGGAGAATTCTCCTTCAAGTTCTTTAAGAAATTAGCTCCTGCTTGGAAAAAGATACTTTTCCCTGCCATATATTGTTCTAAAGCTTCACGATGTGTTATTGAAATAGTTTCTGCAGGCAAGGCTCCTGCTTGGTACAAAACTCTATACTGCTCCAAGAGTTCGACAGCTCTCTCTGAATTAATTGTTTCTGGAGAATTTACCCCATACTTATTTAATATTCTTAGCATAGTATCATTCTCAGTTAGATTTGGAGTATAAATAAAGGCCCCTGATGAATCTTTCGCTGAAATTGCATAGTTATTTAATTGTGTATATGATAACGGTAAGGCATTTACAACTCTATCATACTTCATATCCACAAGTTTAAATCTGTATGCTGAGACCCATTTCCGAACTTTCTTAACAGCAGGCTCAGTCTTTCCTATTTCAGTTTTCTTTAACAACTCTTTATTTACAAAAGTCACAGAAGATGTTGCATACCAAGGAATTGAATATAATTCACCTTCATACTTTAATGACTCAATTATTTGAGGATTAAAATCTTTTACAACGCTTGTTGGAATTTTTTCTAATGCTCCTCGTTGAGCCAACAATGCAGAAAAGTCGGGATTCAAATTTATTAAATCAGGAGGGTTATTACCCAATACAGCCGCCAATGTACGCTTCTCTCCTTCAGAGAAAGGTACATCCACCCAGTCAATCTTTATATCTTTATGAGAAGATTCATAATTCTCAATAAGCTTATTCATATAAGGTGAAAAATCTGCCATTTGAAGAGTCCACAACATCACAACTGTTCTTGTATCACTATTATTAGTACAGCCTGTTAGTAATAATATGGAACAAAATAATAAAGTTAATAATCGTTTCATAAACTCTCCAATCTCATAATTATTATAACAAAAAACTATTGTCAAAAAAAGTTAAAAAGAGTATTATTATAATTGAGAAAAGGAGAGTTCAAATGGCTAGATTAATTATTATTGCGCTTTTAGCAGCTGGGGCATACTACACTTACAACAACTGGGATAACATCACCAGCGGTTTTCTAAACTCTGCAAAACAAGATAAAACTGTTCAAGCAGTGGGGGGAACTCGTAGCGAATTACAATCTGAAACAAGCGATGCTTTAGACTAAGCTGCTTAACAAAAATTCTAAAAATATTTTACCTCGTCTATTTCTGTATTATCATTATCTAAGAATAGATGAGGTATTTTTATGATTATAATAATGGAAAAAAATGCAACAGAAGCTCAAATTACTTCAGTTTGCACCCACTTAGAACACTTAGGGTTTAGAATCAATTTAAACCATGGTGAAGTCTATACAGTAATTGCGGCACTTGGAGATAAAAGACTAATACAACCTCAATCAATTTCATCCCTTGATGGAGTAAAAGAAGTAAAAATAATCCAAGAACCATTTAAACTAGCAAGCAGAGAAACAAAAAATGAAGATACAATCATCGAATTTTCAAATGGAGTTAAAATCGGTGGAGACTGCAGACCTGTTATTATGGCTGGGCCTTGTAGTGTTGAAGAAGAAATTGATGGATTACTTGAAGTTGCTTATGCAGCAAAAGAAATGGGCGCCAAAATACTTAGAGGCGGAGCATTCAAACCAAGAACTTCTCCTTACGATTTCCAAGGTATGGAAGAAAAAGGATTACAATACCTTGCTGAAGCTAGAGAAAAAACAGGTCTACTAGTTGTAACGGAAGTTATGGATACTCTTGATTTACCACTTATCACTGAATACGCGGATATTGTTCAAATAGGGGCAAGAAATATGCAAAACTTTAAGCTTCTTAAAGCTGTTGGGAAATGCAGAAAGCCTGTTATGTTAAAACGTGGAGGAGCTGCTTCTATAAGAGAATTTTTACTAGCTGCTGAGCACATTTTGGCAAACGGCAACGAGCAAGTAATTCTTTGTGAAAGAGGCATCAAAGGTTTCGATTCCACATACACTCGTAATGTATTAGACATCGCAGCCATTCCACTTATCAAAAAATTATCTCACTTACCTATTATCGTAGACCCATCTCACGGAACAGGTAAAAGATTCCTTATAGAACCTATGAGCAAGGCTGCACTTGTAGCAGGAGCTCACGGGGTTATGATGGAAGTTCACCACAACCCTGACAAAGCTTATTCTGATGGAGCACAGAGTCTTTCAATACCACAATTTAGAGACACAATGAAAGAACTTAACAAGCTCATCGGACGTATTGATTATGCCAATAAGCACCATTGTTCAATATAAAAATCGTTTACAATTCTTAATTTTTAGTAACAAAAAAGCAATTTTGGAATCCAAAATTGCTTTTTATATATAAGGGATATAGAAAAAGAGGAATATTTATGGCAATTGGGGCAAGAGACGTAATCGATCAACTTTTGGTAAAGAAATACGCAAATGAACAAGTTGATAATCATACAGACATCACTTCTATGATTGATCCGAACAAAATGATGGAAGCAATGAATGATGTTGCAACAGTTCAAAGAAATATGTTTATGCTTTCACAAAAACTGAATATGGCGTGCTCTGCAATTAATGCAAAACGTGCCAGATACAAAGAACGAGAACTTGCTAAATAATTATTCTTGAGAGTAATTACTCAACTCTTCATCTATCAGGTATAAGGACGCCTTGTCATCTCCAAACAACTTTAAACGTTTAACAATTTCTAAGGCATTCTTTTCTTCTTCAATTTGCTCGTTAATATACCAATCTATAAAACTAAGAGTTGTTCTATCACATTCTTCCTCTGCAAACTTTGCTACGTCCATAATTGCAGAAGTAATTGACTTTTCGTGTTCATATATAAATTGATAAATTTCAGTAGGAGTTCCAAGAACCAGTTCTGGAGAGTTTATAGCCTTTAACTCCACCTTACCATTACGATCAATTACAAATTCAAACAATTTCATCCCATGATTCATCTCCTCTGCTGCTTGAATACGGGTTCTATTTGCAAAGCCAGACAAACCAATTTCCCTAAAATAAGCAGAAATCGACAGGTATAAATACCCGGAATAAAACTCCCTATTAATCTGTTTGTTAATAATATTAAGGATTCTTTCACTAATCAATTTTCACCTCCTTTGACATTTCCAGTTTATGCCGAGTAAATTGCTATTACATTGCCCTAAGTAGCTATTTGTGTTACCATAGTTGATATGGAAGGGTTTAGTTTCAATAAAGCAATCAATGCTCAATACCGAGATTTGAAAGACAACTACCGTAATATTTTTATTGCGGCAGCTGATAGTATGCGCCAAGAAATAAATAAGATGAAACCTAATATTTCTTGCAACTCTTGCACAATAAATTGCAACAATAAGCCCCAAGATTTTAATATCTTTGAAACTTATCCGGCAAAGTGCCCTTATAGAGAGTGGCAATTAAAGGTGCTGGCATTCCTTAACGGAGATTATAAGCAAGGCTTAAAGAACTTACAAAAATCAATAATTTTAAAAAAAGATGAATTCAAATGTAATTGTTGTGGTTCTTGCTGTAGGCTTGCCGTATCAGAGCATTCTTTTGATGAATTAAAGAAACGAGCAAATAGAGGAGATAAATTTGCAACACAATTTGTATCTGTATTCAGACCTTACGAATCAGAAATGCAAGCTCGTTCAGCACTCCCTGAGTATTTTGAGCTATTAGACTCCCTTTCAAGAGATAAGAAAGTTTATTTTTATTATTGTCCGAAATGCACAGATGATAACAAATGTTCTGATTATGAAAATAGACCAGATATTTGCAAAGACTTTCCATACAACCCATTAAAAGTTTTACCTTCTACCTGCGGGTACTATAAATGGCGTGAAGATGCTTACAAACTAGCAATGACAATTCATGCAAAAATGGATTTAATAGAATTTTACAAGAACAAGTTGAGTTAAAGATATGCAAGTTTTATCAGGATTATCACTAGAAGAAATCGAAAATATTACAAGCTCTTTTGGAGCTTCTAAATATAGAGCAAAACAAATCCACAACTGGATTTATACAAAATCTGTATCAAGCTTTGATGAAATGACAGATTTAGCAAAAGACTTTAGACAAACTCTTAAAGAGAATTTTGCAATTACAGATGTAAAAGTCAATACCAAACAAGTTAGTTCAGATGGCACTATTAAATACCTTATTGAATACCCTGATGGAGAAATGGTCGAAACAGTGCTTATGAGATTCGACAACCGTGCGAATTTAACAGCTTGCGTTAGTTCTCAAATAGGTTGCGCAGTTAATTGTTCTTTTTGCGCAACAGGAAAACGTGGTTTTAAGCGCAACTTAACATATAAAGAAATCATCGAACAAGTTTTGACTATACAAAGAGATACTGGACTAAAAGTTACAAACATAGTATTTATGGGACAAGGAGAACCTTTATTAAATATTGAAAACGTCCTTAAAGCTTTAGATATTTTTAACAACGATTTTAGAATTGGTGCTAGAAGAATAACAATTTCAACCAGTGGAATAATCCCACAAATTGACAGGTTAGCAGACTTGAATTTACAATCAACGCTAGCTATTTCACTACACGCCCCAAACCATAATATCAGAGAACAAATAATGAAAATTGAAACAAAGTACCCGATTGATAAATTAAAAAAATCTCTGATTAACTATGTCGAAAAAACTGGAAACAGAGTCACTATAGAGTATATCTTAATACACAAATTAAATGACACTTACGAATCCGCTAAAGAATTAGCAATGTTTTTGAAAGATATAAAATGCAATGTTAATTTGATTCCTTACAATCCTGTTTTCGAAACTGGCTATAAAAAACCAATAAAAAGTGACATTATGAAATTCAAATACGTATTAGAACACTCTGGCAAAAAAGTCACAGTCCGACTCGAACGAGGAGCTGATATCGACGCTGCCTGCGGACAATTAAGCGGAAAAGTTAAGAAATAAGGGTTAAAGATGGAAGAAAAAAAGACGGTTTTTCAAAGAAATCTTGAAGCATTAAAAGACAAATCTTTAATACAAAAAATTTTAAACCATATAATCTCCCAGAAACTTAGTATTGGTAATACTAATGGTTACAACCTTTTTTACGGAGAAACCCCTTTACATAGTACAGAATCCCCACTAGGGGAAGCACAAGCAATCTTCAAATCCTGTAAGAACGCTCCTGCTTCAATTACTATAGTATACGGATTAGGATTAGGATATTTATTCCAGTTTGCAGCACAAAATACAAACGGGTATGTTATTTTATACGAACCAAATTTTGATATTATAAAAACGACATTCCAATTAGTAGATTTTTCAAACGAACTTAAAAACAACAATATTTTTATCACAACAAACAAAGAAGAGCTAAACAATGTACTTAGAAACTGCTATAGTTCTGATTGTTATCCTGAAACGGTTTGTTTGCCAGCATATAAAACACTGTTCTCTGAACAAATCTCAAAAGACTCCACCGAATTTAATACACTAATTGGAAGTGTTGCAATGGACTACAGCTATACAAAACACAGATTTTTCCACATTGCCACAACAATTTTAAACAATATTCCATATTTAGTGAAAGAACCTCCATTGTGTAGTATTAAAAATTGCTACGAAGGAAAGACTGCTGTAATATGCTCTGCTGGTCCAACTTTAGCAGAAAACCTAGAGACACTGAAAAAATACCAAGACAATGTTGTTATATTTTCAGTTGGACCTGCTTTTAAACCACTAATAAATGCGGGGATTACTCCTGACTTTCTGTGTATCATTGAAAACAAAGACTGTTCTGGACAAATTAAAGATACTGATTTATCTAAAACTTGTTTAATTATAGAACCTTACACACACTCAAAGTTTCACAAAAAGCTAGGCGAAGCAAAACAAGTATTTTCACATATTTCAAACAACTTACCTCCAAATACTATTTGGAAAGACATTGTAAATATTGACGATACTGAATATGTTTCTAAGGGGACAGTTTCTTATTGTGCGCTAAATTCTGCCAGAATCCTTGGTTGTAAACGAATGGTTCTTGTTGGACAAGATTTAGCCTTCATTGGAGAACACGTTTATAGTAAAGATTCTGTTTATAAGGACCTTAAAATAAGATTCAACAAAGAGCTTAATAAGCACGAAGTATACGCAGAAAATTTCGACAGATATGCAGAAAACCTAACACAATGTATAAAAAAAGAATCTAAAGACCGCTTTGCAAGACAAAGAATTGAATCTTACAACAAAAAATTAGTTTCAATTAGAGGTATTACAGGCGAATTATTACCAACAGAAATAGTTTACACAACATTCGCCTCTCATATAAGCAAGTATCCAATCTTGCACCCAGAGCTAGAATATATAAATACTTCTATGAAAGGAGCTTTAATTGAGGGCTTTAAAAACATACCATTAGAAGATGCTCTTAAGGACACCTCTAAGATTGAAAAAATCGATTTTTCAGATATTTGCACTTTTGACAAAGACCTTGTATCCGAAAAACTTAACCAAATACACGATAGTTTTAAAGAAGCAGAAGATAAAATTGCAGAAATTAAAAGACTCCTTGTAAGATTTAAAACAGAAAACATTCGTCACAAAGCTTTAACAAAAGACTTACTACTAACACTAAAAAAAGTTATTAGTGCATACTCAGAACTTTCTATCAACTACGCAGATAGTAATAAGCTTTTTGACTTTATAACCAAAAAAGAACAAATCGAATTTGAAGACTTTTTAAAGAAGGCTCTTACTATTGATTATGAAGCAGCTGTAAAACTTGCTGAATTACAAAGTGCATATTTAGACGCTACCACTGCTAACATTGAACAAATCAAAAACATCATAAACAGCAATATAGAAATTTTGAGGAGTTAAAATGAAACTTGTTTTACAAAGGGTAAAAAATGCATCAGTAACAATTGATAACAAACTCTTTTCTTCAATCAACGAAGGAATTCTTATCCTAATTGGAATAGAAAAAGGTGACAGTGATGCAGACATAATCAAATATGCCGAAAAAGTTTCAAAACTTAGAATTTTTGCGGACGAAAACGATAAAATGAATCTTTCTATAAAAGATATTAAAGGAGAAATTCTTGTCGTGTCACAGTTCACATTAGCAGGAGACTGTAAAAAGGGTACACGCCCAAGCTTTGATAAATCCGCCCCTCCAGCAGAAGCAAACAAGCTATATGAACTTTTTGCACAAAAACTTAAGGATTTAGATATTCCAGTTAAAACAGGTGTTTTTGGAGCCATGATGGATATTCAATTAATCAATGACGGCCCCGTGACTTTTATACTTGGAGAATAAAAAAGGATGCCTTTAAAGGCATCCTTTTTTAATTAATCCCAATTAACATGTTGAACCAACTCAACTTCGTTTCCATCAGGGTCATTAACAAATGCAATAATAGACCCTTTTCCATCTAAATCAAACGGTTCATACAGATATTTATAACCAAACTTTTCCAATCTTTCAGAAAATTCTTCAAAAGAATCAACCGCAAATGCAAGATGCCCAAAAGCGCTCCCTTGAGAATAACCATTTTCAGGAGTTTCGTCATTAAATGTTAATTCAATCTGAGCACCATTTTCATCTTCTAAGAAATACAACATACAGTCTTCTAAGCGTTTAGTTCTAACCTGCTTAAGCCCTAGTACATTACCATAAAAATCTAAAGATTTTTCAATGTCCTTTACTCTTATCATAGTGTGTAAAAATTTCATCTTCATTTTCTCCTATAAATCACATGTTTTAAGCCAGATTTTGTTTCAAAAACTTTGTTATAATTCTGGTTAATATAATCCATTATACCGAAAGCATAGTCTTCTCCAAAGATTCTAAAACCATAAGATGACATATCAAAATTATTAACTACAATACACTCAGGATTTGTCTCTGCAATCCTACCTATAATATGCTCTTCCCCAAAGACCTCTATATACATTGGAATAAGAGAATATAGATAATTATCATTATCCCGCTTTAATAGAAAATTCAAAAGCGGCATTTCGGGGAAAGCTAATATTTTATCTGAAGGGGTTGTATTCTTAGCTAAATAATCATATACCTCAACAAATGGTTTTTGTAATATTTCCATTGAATATACAATTCCATTTGGAGTAGTAATCGGGTACACTTTATTTTCTATAGTTTCTGCTCCAAATTTAAACATCAACAAGGAAAGTATAAATAACACCTGCAAACAAATCTTTCTATATTTTATTGGCAATAAAACCAGTAAAACGACTAATGATAAACCTAAAAAATACATTCCATAGCTAAATAACATCAAGGAGGATAAAACTTTTAATGCTATTGCAAAATAAGAATATCCAAGAATCTTCGCAGAAAAAGAAATCTTCTTATATCTAGCAATAAATAAAAACATTATTAAAAAAGGTACAAATACAAAAAGCTTGAACATATAAAAATGTTTTAGTAAAACACATACAAAAATTATCAATGTATATTTTAGAAATTTATTCTTTAAACGCAACCCAACAAACACTGAAAACAAAAAACCTGCAAATGTCCCAAGAAGAAGAGGAATATGAGCCAAAGAAAATTTAATCCCTGAGATAGAATAAAAATATTTAAAACATTCTGACGATAAGATTTCCTTTATTATTAGGACTTCTTTTGTAATATCCCCAAATGTTAAACCTTGCCATAACAAAAGAAACAATACTGCTATAGGAACTATACAGAAAAAGACGGTAGCATAAAAGAACTTTTTCACAGATTTTGTTTGGGTAATTATAAAATAAAATAGAGGCAATACAAAAGGAATAAATTCATATTTATTTATTACTGCAACCCCAGCAAAAAATGCTGCTAAATAACAATCGTTATCAGACTTACGTCTTATCAGAAAATAAAGGGAAGATAAAGCAGCTAATAAGCCATAAATAACAGCATAAGAATACGGGTAATAGAAATTAAAAACATTACCTGATAAAGATGTAATTAGTAATATACATATAGAAACCACGAAGGAATTCTGTCTTGATAAAAAGAATCTTGCAATTAAATATAAAAGAACTGTAATACCTGCATAAACAAACATTGCTGAACTTAGGAGCACATGCAAGTGAGGTGAAAATATTTTAAATAATAATGCATTTATATAATAAGCACCTGGAGCATAAATATTAAAAATATCTTTGTATAGAACCTCACCCTTTAGCATTTGCCAAGGGATATAAGCCTCTCTACCGCAATCTACATATAAATTACCCATAGAGCCATAGGTTAGAAAAAATACCCCTAAGACTATTAGGCAAAGTATTGCAATCAGTGATTTATCAGAATTAAAAACTCTCTTCATATCTTCATAGATTGTAACAAAATCAGACTATAATAGCAATTTTTTCACTTTTATTTACTTTATATAACTACAGAAGTGTAGGTTAATATGTCTGACTATAGTGCTCTAGAAACTCTCTATACCAAAGGAATAATTGATAGTAACCCTAAAGATTTCATAAATGGGACATCTAGTAACGCTCAAATCCGCCCAAGAGAAGATGTGTTTTTGCCTGATAGTAGATTTGTCACTGTTGATGGTCCTTACATGCGAGACCAAATCGATAAAGACTTATTCCAATATCAGCGACCTAATAATTCAATAAATTCAACTTTAATGGAACCCACTGGTGAAGAACAGAGCAAATCGAAGAAAACTGTAAATAAAATAAAAAATGCACTCACTAGTAACATTGCAGCAGGAATAATAAGCACCTTAGCACTTATCATTTCTGGACGTTACATACTAAAAAAACTTCACATAATTAAATAATTACTTAACCACATGTTTAGACTTACAATGAGGGCATTCAATCTCTTTGCCTTTAAAAGATGGTGGGCATTTTAAAGTAGTTTCACAAGCACATTTAATAAAACTATATCCTTCGTATCTCCACATCATATCTTCTGTCTCACGACGACGCTCAACCTTCTCTTCTTGTTCTATTTTTTTGATTTCTGGAGTCAGAACTCCACCGTTAAGAGCTACTAAACCTACCATTGGCTCCCCGACTCTTATAGGAGTCTTTTCGCAAGAACTCACGTCAGCTTGTGGAATAATAGGTGATTTATGAGTTACTGCGCTATACGCACGATTATAGCTATCAAAGTCTGCACCATTTGTCATAGACATTAAAACTTTTATTCTATTAAAGGTAGAAGGATGCGTTGAAAACCAACCATCTTTCGAAGATGCAACTGCTGGAATTATACAAGAAGCCTTAAAGAAAGGATGGTCTTTAAACACACTTTTTCCAGTTAGTTCACTATCTAAAGAAACTATATTACCAGAAATTTTGTTTAAAGCACTTGCCAACCCCGCAGGATATCTTGTATATTGAACGGCACATGCATCAGCTAGATACTCTCTATTTCTTGATAGTAAAAAATAAAACATGTGTGCAAGAATAGGAGCCAAAATCATTACGATGAGAACAATTAGAAAAACAGCTGGATGCCCCCCAGAAGAAGAGCGACTTCTACGGCCTGAAGATCTAGCAAACATTCTCGCCATTGTCGTAATCATCGATACAACAATAGATGCATAAAGCAAATAGGTTGTATCCCTATTTACAATATGAGAAATCTCATGAGCAATAACACCTTGAAGCTCATCACGATTACAAAGCTCCAACAATCCTGTTGTTACACAAATACAAGATTTTTTAGGAGAAAATCCACTAGCAAAGGCGTTAGGAATCGGAGTATCCATTATATAAATTTCAGGAATAGATCCGCCAATACCTGCCGCAACAGACATTTCTTCAACAACATTATAAAGTTTTGAATTAGTCATTTTGGTACATTTTTTTAAATTAGCACCAACAGATATTGGCATAGATTTTCGCTTTCCAAAGAAAATCATTAACCAATAAATTAGCATTGTCAGTACTGCAGAAAACAGCATGTTTTCAAAGGTCTGAGCATAAGATAACCCAAGAGCTCCACCTACGACAAACAACAACAATGACATTGCTGCAAACACAAAAAATGAATTCCGCTTATTTTTACTGATTTGCTTCCACATAATTAATTAAAACTTACCTTAACTACTTCACGTTCTTCTTTATTATCAATCTCAAACATAGAATATTCTGGGAATGAAAACATTGAAACAATAATATTATTAGGGAACATTTCTTTTTTAGTATTGTAACCCATCACCGCATCATTATAAAATTGACGAGCATAAGCAATCTTGTTTTCGGTTGAAACAAGTTCTTCTTGAAGAGCTAAAAAGTTTTGGTTAGCCTTTAAATCTGGATAATTTTCAGCAACAGCAAATAAAGATTTTAAAGCACCACTCAAAACATTTTCACTCACAGCTTGCATTTTCGCATCTGGAGTCATATTCATTGCTATTTGTCTTGCCTTTACAACGTTTTCCAATGTTTGAGATTCATGTTCCATATAACCTTTTACAGTTTCAACAAGGTTAGGAATCAAATCGTGACGACGTTTAAGTTGAACTTCTATTTGAGCATAAGCATTCTTTACCTGATTCTTTAAGACAATCAGACTGTTATAAATAGCAACAACTACCGCAACAATTACAACTACAGCAAGAAAAATACCTGCTCCAATAACCGCCATCAAACCAAATGTTAACATAATAACCTACCTTCTTATAAAACTATTACTTATAAAACACTTCACCTAAAAACTCCATAGGAGTTCCTTTTGTATCAGAGGAATCTCTATTAAATAATCTAGAAATTTCGCCTTTATCAAACCAGACACCATGATGATTTGGACACCTATCCAAAATAATATTATAAGCCAAGAACTTTTCCATCTTAGCATTACAGCAAGGACAAGACTTTTGCCCCTCTTTTACAAAAACTTTTGGAATAGAATACAAATCACCAATTGGTTTATTGTCACGAAGTTGCAAACGTTCAACTAACAAGTCCCACTCTCTATTATCGAACCAAAACCCGTTACAAGAAAGACAATAGTCTAACTCCACTTTATCACGTTCAACAACAATTAATTCATTATTACAATTTGGACAAAACAATATACTTCCCTCTCTTAGAAGGAAGTATATCATAAAAAATTATATATGTCACTTTTATTTTCTTTTTATATACGCAACCCAGAATATTCCAACTACAAAAAGAAAAGCTCCGACAATATTTCCTAATGTTACTGCAATTAAATTATCAACAAGAAATGCTTTGATATTTAGCGTTGCAAGTTGTTCTGCAGTAAAGCCAGAAGCCGCAACTACAGCCTCTGAAGTTTTAACAAACAAACCGTTAGTTATCATATACATATTAGCAACACAGTGCTCGTAACCAGACATTGCAAAAGTTGTAATAGGGAATAGTATTGCCAAAATCTTGCCAGAGACATCCTTAGCAGCCGCAGCTAACCAAACCGCCATACAAACCAGCCAGTTACATAATATACCGCTACAAAAAGCTTGAACTGGAGTCAAATTAACTTTCCCATAAGCAACTTTCAAGCCCATTACACCAAGGACTTCACCTGTCCCATGAAAAGCGTTTGCAAAATAAATTAAACTTGCAACAATTACAGCACCCACAAAATTGCCTAAATAAACAAGAATCCAGTTTCTTATTAATTGCCACACAGAGGTCTTTTTCTCTAATACAGAAATCCCAATTAAAACATTACCTGTAAATAACTCAGATCCAGTGAAAACAATCAACATAAGTCCTGTAGAGAAAACAATTCCCCCTAATAATTTTGCAAAACCAAAAGCTAAAGCATCAGTTCCTGCCATTGCAGTTAAAGAACCTTGAGCTCCAAATGCGATAAATGCACCTGCTGCAATTGCCAAAATAAATGTTTTTAACTTCCCATAAGAAACCTTATTAGGCATTGCAACATCAGCAAAATCAGTTGCTATTTTCTTAGGGTTTTTACAAAGCTCCATATCAATATTTGTCATACTTTATTCCTTTTCTAGTAAAATTACCATCAACCATTCTATCAAATAAATATATCTTTTCAATAAACAAAACTTAAAAATACAGTATTTTATTATTTTCTTATGTTATAATCATCTCTAGTATGAATAAATTATTTTTATTATTGGGATTTTATTTAATTGGAGTAGAGAGCTACGCAGCTCCCATTGACTCTGCCTTAAAAACACCACACGAACCTAGCTATTTTTCTGTGGTTATCTCGCTTCTTTGTGTAATTTGTATAATCTATATAATAGGGATTATTTACAATAAACTAAACAATTTGGGGCTAAAAACTCTTAAATTGCAAACTAAAAATTTTTCAGAGGATAGAATTTTAATACTTTCAACAACACCGTTAGGTCCTAATAAAACATTACACGTTGTTGAATTAAATGGTAAAAAGATGCTCATCGGAGCCTCTGCTAATTCCATACATTTAATTAAAGACTTATCTGAAAATAATACGGATACAAACGAAGATTCTTTTAAAGAATCTGAAATTTCTCAACCTACAGAACAAGAAGAGAAGGTTGAAGAAGACGAAGATTTTGGGCTTTACAAAAAATATTTAAGGTAAATTATGAACACTGTAAAAATAGGAAACAAGCTTATTGGAGATTCTCAGCCTTGTTTTATCATTGCTGAAATTGGTATTAATCATAACGGCGATATTGCAATGGCTAAAAAATTAATCGACATGGCTATCGATTGCGGATGTGATGCCGTAAAATTTCAAAAAAGAACAGTTGACGTTGTCTACTCAAAGGAAGAATTGGCAAAAGAACGTCAAAGCGTATTCGGGAACACTAATGGAGACCTTAAATACGGTTTAGAATTTGGACTTAAGGAATATGCAGAGATTGACACATACTGCAAAGAAAAAGGTATTATATGGTTTGCTTCTTGTTGGGATGAAGGAGCTGTAGACTTTATCGACCAATTTAATCCTCCATGCTATAAGATTGCATCAGCATCTTTAACAGATGATACTCTTCTTAAACACACCAGAGCAAAAGGAAAACCTATTCTCTTATCAACAGGGATGTCTACCTTAGAACAAATAAAACACGCTGTAGAAATCCTAGGAAAAGAAGAGCTTGTAATTTATCACTGTACATCTACATACCCAAGTGACGCTAGCGAGCAAAACTTATTGGTTATCAAACAACTTAAAGAGCTTTTTGATTGCCCTATAGGATTCTCAGGACACGAAAGAGGAATTACACCTTCTACTATTGCGGTGGCTCTAGGCGCTTGTTCTATAGAACGACACATTACATTAGACAGAACCAACTGGGGGTCAGATCAAGCTGCAAGTTTAGAAAAAACAGGTTTACAACATCTTGTAAGGGATGTTCGTCAAATTCCAAGTATGCTTGGAGACGGTCACAAAAAAGTCTTTGAAAGAGAAGTACCTATAATCGAAAAATTAAGAAGGAAATAATGATTCAACTGCCTAAGACAATCAAATGGGTAATAACAGATTTTGACGGAATTGTAACAGATAATTGCGCCTACATAGATGAGAACGGCAACACCACTCGCAGAATCAACTTTAAAGATGTGATGGGATTCTCTATCCTCAAAAAAAATGGTTTTGATATTGCTATTGTTTCTGGTGAAGCAAATTCTGCCATCGACTGGATTTCTAACAAATTTAACCTTACAGAAGTTCACCAAGGAATCAGAATCAAAATTGAAATCATAAAAAATCTCGTTGAAAAGTATAATCTAAATCAAGAAGAGTTTCTCTACATCGGCGATGATGTAAACGATATCGAATCTTTAAATTTTGCAAAATATAAAATCACAGTTCCGAATGCAATGTCTAAAGTTTTGAATCTTGAAGGGATACAAATCACTGAAGCAAAAGGCGGAGAAGGAGCTTTTAGAGAAGTAGCTGATTCTTTAGTAGATTAAGCTTGAGAATTTTTCTGACTCTGCTTAAATTGAAACTTTTTCCACTCAATTAGCCCAACATGCAACAGTGTTAAAGCTCCTGTTACATAAGCTAATTGTTTATGAAGCTTAATCTTTTTATAATGCCCTGCTACACCACTTGCGATACCAGTAGCAACAGCACCATAACCTGACCATGTAACAGAATTTCTATAAATAGACGACTTTTGATTTTGCCCTTGAAAATTATTATTTGTAATTTGTGATATAGAGGATACTAACATAACTGCATTATAGCATAAAAAAGCCGAGATTAAAACCTCGGCTCATATTTTATTTATTTATTTGTTTATATTTAAAAATGGAACTGAATTCCCCATCATATATTGAGGCATTTTCCCATCCCACTTTTGGACAGCTTCATATTCTACAAGAGCTTTATTTCTTGTTAAAGCATTTGCTCTTATTGCCATAGACTTAGCTTCTGCTTCTGCTGAAATAATTTTTTGTTTAGCTTCTTCTTCTATTTGAACAGTTTTATTCTTTGCCTTCAAAGCTTCTTGCTCAGCAGTTACTTTGCTTTCAATCGCTCTTTCAAAAACTTCTGAATAATTAATATCAATCATTTGGAAATTTGTTACATTAACAAATTTTGGAGCTAATTGTTTTTGAAGCTTTTCTAATATATCATTAGTTGCCTCTTCTCTATTTGCAACCAAATCTTGAGCATTCCACTTACCAATAACATCTTTTATAGTACCTTCCACAACAGGTGTAATAATGATATCACGATAACCTACACCAACTTGTTGATACATTTTATGCGCACAATCTGGCATTAAATTGTAATTTAAAACGTAAGAAATTTGAGCCTGCTGAATATCTTTTGTATAAACAGTTGTTCTCACATTATTTCTTTGAGTTTTGATATCCATTGTTTTAATCTTTGAGATAAATGGCATTACAAAGTGAATACCTTCTGTGTATATTTTTGAGTCATCAACTTTTCCTAACGTAACTTTGACACCACGTTCACCAACACCTACCATCGCAATCGGATTACAAAGTGCTATAAAAGCAATAAGTAAAACTAACAATGCGATTGGAGCTGTAAAATTTCTATTCATTTAACCTCCTATTACAATAAGCCTAACATTGCAAATACTATATAAACAGCTATTATGAACAAAAAGAACCCGCTATAGAATAAAACAATAGCTCGTCCATATTTCTTGTACATATTAACTCTAAATAACATACCAACTAAAATGATAATCAGATTAGTTACTATCATAAATGATAAGAGGAGCATTAAAACCCTTATAACCATACTAATCTCCTTTCTAACCCAATATACTCTATTCAAAAGAAAATCAAATCGTTTGTTAATAGGATTTCATAAAAAATTGCCGATAGAAACTCTACCGGCAATCACGTACACATAAATCTAATCAACACCTTTGAACTTAGTGTTGTTTTAAAAACTTTTCGCACACATTCGGACACCAAATCAACGAAAAATACATTACCCCGCAAAAGAATAACAAACTCAAAACTTCCATTGCCATAAGATAACTCCTTTCTTATATTTATGTTCCACTTTCTAAAGTTTTTATAACAAGATTTGGAATTATGTTTACAAAACTTTACAAAAACATGGTTACAAATTGTAAAGAATCTGAAAATTTACGCAATTCTCGAAATAATAAATACTTTATATATATGTAGATATTATTAGAGAATAGGAGAGTCCTATGCCACCAATTGAAGCAACAGGTATTTTTGGTAACAGTGCAGTTAGAGCAGCTGGAACAGATACTAGAGAAATTGAACCTCAAGAAAACAGACTAAAACAAACAAATATTTGGGATTTTTCAAACTATTTTAACGGCGGTATTGGTCAAACAGCTCATAACGCTTAAAACTTCCTTACGCAGTTTGTTTGATATAAAATAGAACCTGTAGAAATACAGGTGGATGATGTTACTGACTGCAGATATAGGAAATACTAGTATAACACTCGGTCTTTACGAAGACGGAGCTTTGATTGAGAATTTCAGATTGGCTTCTGATAGGGATTTACCTCAGGAAGAATACGAAATTCTCCTTAAGTCGTTGTTTTCAAAATACCCGATTAAATCTGTTATAATCGGTTCTGTTGTTGATGAGCTTAATAAAAAGTTCAAAGCGGCTTGTGATGAAGTGTTTAAAACAGATTCAATGATATATGATTGCAAGATGAATTCTATCGTAAAACTTGCAACAGATAACCCTGCTGAAATTGGAGCGGATAGAGTTGCGAACGCTTGTGGCGCTTTTGTTTTATACAAACGTCCTGTTATTGTTATTGACTTCGGGACAGCCACTACTTTTGACATTGTAAACAAAGATGGAGAATTCATCGGAGGAATTATTACAGCAGGACTTAATCTTCAACTACGCACATTAAACAAATTTACTTCAAAATTACCACAAATTGACGTAGCCACATCTGAACATGCAATAGGAAGAAACACCGTTGACGCAATCCTTTCTGGAGTAATCAGAGGTTCTGCATGTTTAATTGATGGCTTAATTAAACAATGCGAAGAAGAACTAGGAGAAAAGGCTACCATCGTTGCGACTGGCGGATACGCAACGCTAATAGAAAAGTATATGCCAACACCTTTTGATTTTATAAATCCTACTCTAACACTAGAAGGTTTACGATATCTTTATCAGGCAAATAGTAACAATTTGTAAACTCTATTGGCAATCATGCCTGTGAACATGTATAATTTAATTATACAGGAAATAGTAACGTGAATATCGTAAGTAGTTTATACGTATCAAAAGCAACTAGTAAACCTGAAATACCTTCAGAGAAGGTTAAGTACGCTCCTCAATCCGGTCTAAGATATAATCAACTTGAAAGACAAGCTCTAACAGATGAGTTTGTATCAACCAATACTCCAACATTTACATCTGCACCGGAAAATATGGTATATTTGAGAAAATATGCTAAAGAGTTGGGGAACGCATATTCTGATGCAAGATTTATTTCAGACGAAACATATAATTACATAATGGGAAGAATTAGAAACACAAAAAGCGATGCAAAAGCTTTTAGTTTAGTAAACAAGTATTCCCCTATTTTTGACGAAGTTGAAGCTAAGGTTTGTAAATTCTTCAAACATGCATTCCAGCAAAATAATAAAGCTACAATAAAAGAAATCATAGATAAGCAACTTCCAACTAGCTACGCAAACCTTGCACCAGAATACAATAGGGTTATTACAGAATTACAAACAATAACACCTCTGCTCCCAAACACATCTCTTAAGAAAAGATATCAGTCTACACTTGAACAGTGGAGTAGCGATTTGCATAACAAAAATTATGAGAGTGCAATGAGCGTTCGGTACGAACAAATCCTTAGCAAAATGAAATTCCCTAAGGCATTAAAAGAGCAAAAAGAAGCTGTGTTAGAGACCTTAAAACATCTACCTCAGCAGGAAGAAGATTTAGATGCATTTATCGTTCGATACAAAGATGCAAACAAAAGAGTGCTGTTTAAGCGTATTTTACTACCTTTCGTTGTGAATCTAGAGCACGTAAAACCTCGTTCTAAAGGTGGGCATGCAAGCTCGATTTCAAATATTGTATTGGTGCGCAGAAAAGACAACGACAAAAGAGCAGCTAATGACCTTATGGAAGATCATCCTGAAAGAGAGTTCTCCATAAGGGCTTATTTTAATAATGTGATTGACACTATTAATCGTGGCGGAATGAAAAAAATCCCTTGGTACCCTTTTGAGATTAAAAAGACATTAGAAACAGAATCCCATAACAAAATTTGTCTAGACAAAGAACTGGCAAGACTAAAAATTTCAGAAGAAGAAGCTTACAAGAATTTTATCAAATAAAAAAGCAAGGTTTTATTCCTTGCTTTATTCTATAAATTACCATAGATTATTATAACTTTGTATAAATCTCTCTTAACAAATACTCCTCAAGCATTTTCTTATCAGCATTCTTAGACTTTGGGTCACTAATCATTATACAAAATGCATAAGTATTGCCACTCTTGGAATCAATATATCCAGCAATAGAACTTGTATCTGACAACGTTCCTGTTTTAGCACGTAATTTTCCTGTCATATAATTCATTCTATTAAGTAAAGTGCCTTCACCTGCAGTTGGTAACAATTCCTTTATATCAATATTTTCTTTGTTTGCAAGAAAGTCTACCACAAACTCTGCAGTTAATAAATTATTTTTACTAACACCACTTGCATCAACCATTTTAATTTCAGAAGAATCTATTTTTAAGTTTTCACAGTAAGTTTCTAAAATTTGATACGAAGACAAGAAGGTTCCAAACTCTTCATTTGAAGATGAAGCGACTTTAAATAAACTTTCGGTTGCCATATTATTACTATTTTTCAATACTTCAACAGAAACAGCAGAAAGAGGATGAGAAACTTTTGCAACTTCTTTAAAATCAGGAGTAACCTTCATTGACTTATAAACACCCGAATAATCAATCTTCTCATCATTCAATATACGTTCGAGCGATAATTTAAAATAACGCTTTGCATTATTTACAGGTATTGTCTTAGAAGTAAGTGTTTTTACAGAACCAGTTGCTACAATCATATCTGGTGCAATATAGTTTTTTCTATCAAGTTTTACATTATTTGAATCACCAGTAACAACCTCATTTACAAAAGAAAGTGGATAAAACTTTTCTTGACTTATCTCCGCAGGAGCCCCTGGAACTGTTGGCATAAAGTTTATTTTTATAAGATTACCATCTAGGTTATAAGCACTAAACTTTGGCATTAATGGGTTTAAATCGTCATCCCACTGCCAACCTTCGCCCCACTCACTACTATCTACAACACTATCATCTATGTAAATAGCCTTTGCCCCAGGGGAAATATGTGACACCAAATTTTTCAAATCACTCGTTGTTAATAAAGGGTCGGCTGCAAGTTTTATTAAATATTCATCCTTTGAGTTTTTGTATAAAATAGTATCAAAACTAAAATCCTTTCCAAGTTTTTGTTCCGCAACTTTATAAGTTATCAGTTTTTGCACGGAAGCAGGATGGAAATATTGTTTTGAATGGAGCTTATATACATCTTTACCTGTAGACATATCAACAACATACACGGAAACTCCAGATTTACTAACATTTGAATTTGAAATAAGTTTTGAAAAATCCGCATTATTTGCAAATACTGGCATTGTCAAAAAGAACATAAATATTACTAATAAATGTCTCAACATTTAATCACCTCATAATCATCATGAATATCATTTAATACTGTGCATTTTGCCCTAAACTCATACATAGGCTCAAGATTTATTTCTGCAAATATAACGCCCTCGCCAGAGGAAAGTTCATTCAATACTTCACCATTAAAATCATATATCAAAGAATGCCCTAAATTTTTTGAGCCATCAGATAAAACCCCAGTTTGAGTTAATGCAACAAAATAGCATTGATTTTCAACAGCCCTTGCTCTGGTTAGAGCTAGCCAATGATTTTTACGACCCAATGGCCATGCTGCCATATTGACAAGAACATCCGCACCTGCTTTTCTATACGCACGATATATTTCAGGAAACCGAATATCGTAACATATTGATAACCCAAATTTTATACCATTAATATCTACAAGCACAGGATTATCACCCCGTTTTACGTACTCACCTTCTCCGCAACCATAATAGGAAAATAAGTGAGATTTTCTATACTTGGCAATTAATTCTCCATTTGGCGAAATCACAGGGCAAGTATTATAAAAACCATCTCCATCTTGTTCTATAAAACTTCCTCCTAGAATATAAGCCTTATATTTTTTTGCAATAGATTTTAAAAACTCAACAATGATACCATCCATATCCTGAGCTGATTCTATGAACGTTGAGCAATCCCAACCTACAGTCCAAACCTCTGGTAATACTATTATATCTGGAGACAACGAATCCAGATTTTTCTCCAAAAGCTCTGATACTTTTTTAATATTTACATTAGGCTCACCTATCACTGAACCCAATTGCAAAGCAGCTATTTTAACTTTTGTTTTTTCCATGCTTTTGCCTTTTTCATTTCTTCATAAACCGCAGGCACTTTTTCATCCAACTCCAACAATGCATTTTGAAGTTTTAAACGGCATTCTTCATCTTGCTCTGGAGTATTATCGGCATTAACATAAATTGGGTCACCGTATAAATTAACCAATTTACAATCCAAAAATGGAATCCTAAAGTTATCCCAAGAATTAAATTTCAACCAAGTTTTATCTGTTGAATACCAAGTTACAGGAATAATTGGAGCGCCAGATAATTTTGCAGACTTAATAACTCCATCCTTCACCACGTGCAATGGGCCTCTTGGACCATCAACCATTATCGCACCACAGCGCCCTTCCTTTAATTCTGATATCATTTGCTTTGTGGCATTTACACAACCTCGTCTTGCCGTAGAACCTCGTAAAACTCTAAAACCCCAATTCTCACAAATATAAGCAACAATATCACCATCCAAAGAATTACTAATAAGAATATTCAAATTATTCTTATCCTCAATCCCATGAACCAAACACTGATTAGTATGCCACATAGCATAAATACAAGGGTACATCTTAGGGTTATTAACTTCTTTAATATGAGTAAAAAATTCTTGAAAACGATACGTTAAATATGCAAAATGAGCAAACTTTTTTACATTCTTCTTATTAATTAACTTAACCATAGACCCTATTATATAACAAAAATACTTTATTTGAAGGTTTGATTTCCAGAGAAAAAACGTTAAATTTATAGTATACAATCAAAAGGAGTACATATGTCAAAATATTTAAATGGAACTTCAATATATACAGCTGTAAACTCAGGGTTCGCCAACTCTTACCAAATGCTATCCAATATGTATTCAGATGGGCTTACTCTAGAGAATTTAACATCAGCATTATCAAATAATAACGTTTTGCAAAACGGAATAAACACCACCTTTGCATCATACATGATGTCAAACTTTACAAGCATGGATAATGACAATGATGGAATCTTATCCGCCAATGATGTAGAAACTTACATGAATAAAATAAAGACCCAAGGCTTAACTCAGGAACAGATTTCAACACTCGGGACCTCTGTAGGAATTTCGAAATCATTACAAGAAACGGTACTTGCGCACTTTGACGAAATAGACAAAAACAAAGATGGCAGAGTTACCAACGCAGAAATTCAAGCTTATAGTATCAATGCAGATATTGATAAACAAAGAATCGAAGATATAAACAGAAGCATTAACCGATTATCCTTATTCACTGAGGATATTATTGAACACGAAGGAAGTCTTCTTGATTATAAATACTCCGATCTTAATAACAATGAACAATAAAAAGCGGTGTCTATGACACCGCTTTTTAAATCCTTTGGTTTTTTGCACCTATTAAACAGCTTTTTGAACTTTACCAGCTCTTAGGCAAGAAGTACAAACTTTGATTCTCTTTGTTACGCCATTAACAACAGCCTTGATTTCTTGAAGGTTTGGGTTTTGACGTTTAACAATTTGTTTGTGAGAGAATGTAAGTTTTGCTGCTTTTAGTGGAGCTTTACCACATACATCACATTGTTTAGACATAATTTATTTCCTTTTCTAGTTATATTCCAGTGTAAAACCGATACTTGAGATATTGTAAATCAAACAAAATTAATTTTCAACATACTCTTTTAAACGTTTACTTCTGTTTGGATGACGAAGTTTTCTCAACGCTTTAGCTTCAATTTGTCTAATACGTTCACGAGTAACACCAAACAATTGTCCAACTTCTTCCAATGTTCTTTGTCTACCATCATCCATACCAAAACGTAATCTCAATACGTCTCTTTCACGAGGTGATAATGTGCAAAGAATTTCTGCTAAGTCTTCTCTTAACAATTCAGAAGCAACTGTCTTAATTGGAGCATCAGCTTCTCTATCTTCAATAAAATCACCTAGTCTAGAATCTTCTTCCTTACCAATTGGAGTTTCTAAAGAAAGAGGTTCTTGAGCAATTTTAACTATTTCACGAAGCTTTGGAATAGAAACATTCATTTCTGCTGCCAATTCTTCTTCGGTTGGTTTTCTAGAAAGTTCTTGAGCCAAACGTCTTGTAACCTTCTTTAATTTATTAATTGTTTCTACCATGTGAACAGGAATACGAATTGTTCTTGCTTGGTCAGCAATCGCTCTTGTAATCGCCTGTCTAATCCACCAAGTAGCATAAGTAGAGAACTTAAATCCTCTTTCATGGTCAAACTTTTCTGCAGCTCTGATTAAACCAAGATTACCTTCTTGAATAAGGTCCAAGAAAAGCATGCCACGACCTACATATTTCTTCGCAATACTTACAACAAGTCTCAAGTTTGCTTGAACAAGTTTACGTTTTGCAATCGCACCTGGAGTACCACCTTGGATAATTTTTCTTGCCAATTCTATTTCTTCATTAGTAGAAAGCAACTTAATTCTACCAATTTCTCTTAAATAAAGTCTTACTGGATCTTCTACAGCAATACCCTTTGGCGCTTCTGTAGAAAACTCTTCTTCTTCACGAGAATCATCTGACATATAAAAATCTTCAGATTTAATGCCTAGCTTGTTAGATGCAATTATATCTCCAATATCATCAGTACCGATATCAGCTTCAATGTAATCAGCATCTACATCTTTGTCTTCATCAAAATCCAACATATCTAAATTTTCATCAGCATCAACTAAGCCAACTATTGAGGATTCTGGTTCACGTTTTCTACTCATTAATTATTATCTCCAATTCTTGATTTGATTTCATCACGTAGTTGCATTTGCACCTTTAGGGCTTCTATCTCATCATCATTGACAGTCGTATATATTTTTCTCATTTCTTCCATCTCTACTTCCCGATTTAATCGTTTCAATCTGGAAATGATTTCTCTAACAGTTTGTATAAAATCTGATTCTGTATCCAAACCATTAAACGTTTCTGACATATATACCAAATCAGTGATGGTGCTTGTCAGGACCTCATTGCCAATAAAACTTGTAAACAATTGTTCCTTTAATTCTCTAACATTATTTATTGTACATGTTATTTTGTCAATTGTATTTTTTACAATTATTAACGTTTCATCAGTAATTACGTCCTGGGGTATGATTTCCTTAAGTTCTGAGAAACTTATCGGATTCACATCTGATAAAAATACGCTCAATAAATTTTTTTGCGCCTTTTGTGAAATTTGTAAACTTTTTGTTACAATCTGACGTTTAGGAGCTTGCGGAATATACTCCTCTACTACATTTGAATACTTCTTCAGTTCTGCTTCAATTGCCTTTTCATCAACAGCCAACGCAGAAGACAAAGTTTTTACGTATTCAGATTGAATAATTTTATTATCAATATCTTTTATTATTTTTATTGCTTCATTAGCCAATTCGGCCTTAGCTTGCGGAGTAGTTGCAGAACTTCTTTGCCTTAACACACCATCAAACATATAGTCTAAAAGTAATGGCGCACTTTTAACACATTTTTGAAATTCTTCTGGTCCAAATGTACGTATGAATTCGTCAGGATCTTTTCCACCTGTTTGAGAAACAACTCTGATTTCACATGAATATCTATCACTGCTTCTACCCATATGACCTTCATCATATTGCTTTATTGTCCCCAAACCTTGAAAAACTTCTTTAATTACACCCGCACCTTTTTGGGTAGCCTTTTGCCCCGCACCATCACTATCAAAAGACAAATAAATGCGTTTTGAATCAGTATATCTTGAAAGCAATTTAACATGTTCTGGAGTTAACGCTGTTCCGCAAGAAGCAACACAATTTTTCACCCCATGAGCCTGTGCAGAAATTACGTCAAAATAGCCCTCCATAACAATAACACCATCTTGCCGCTTAATCTCATCTTTTGCATAATACAAACCATATAAAATCTTACTCTTGTTATATATTAAAGATTCAGATGAATTCAAATATTTTGCAGGATTATCTTTTTCTAAAGTTCTTGCACCAAACGCAACATACTCTCCATTTTCATTTCTTATAGGAATTATTACTCTGTTTCTAAACCTATCAATCCAATCATTATTCTTGCCTTTTAAAATCAATCCTGCTTTTTCTAGAACTTCTGTTGAAAAATCAGCTTTCAAGTAATTATACAAATCTGTATATTTGTTAGGAGCAAAACCTAACCCATATTCCTGTATAATATCATCATTTATATCTCTTGATTTCAAATAAGTTCTTGCCGTTGTTGCATCAGAAGAATTAAATAAAGTTTTTGTATAAAACTGAACTGCTCTCTCACAAGCCTTAATCATATCAGTTTTAATTGATTTATATTGGACATTTCCACCAGAAAAAGTCTTGGGAAGCTCAATTCCAAACTTTTCCGCAAGTTCTTGGATAACTTCTTTAAAATCTTTCTTTTCAATCTGGATAATAAAAGAAAGAGCATCTCCACTAGCACCACAACTAAAGCACTTAAAAATACCTTTTGAGGGGCTTACAGACATTGAAGGATTTTTGTCCTGATGGAACGGACATAACCCAACATAATTACTTCCGGCCTTCTTTAGTGCAACATATTTTGATACTACATCATATATATCCAAGCGCTCTTTAATTTGAGCAACGGCTTCTTCATAAGTGTTTACCATAATGTATATATTAACATAAAAATATAAACATAAAATTTTATTTATGGTACATTGACTGTCGGAGGCTTTTATTTTGAAAAAGATTTTAAGCATTATTACCCTATTATTTTTCACTCAAGTAGCATACGGAGGGGAGTTGTACGAAATTACCCTACCAGAAGCTCTTGAGTATATAAAAACACACTCCCCAAGATTAATGATTAGAGAGATGGATGTGCAAGCCGCAAGGAACAATATTAGCCAAGCTAATAGACTACAAAACCCTTCTTTAACATCCGCTTCCAATATAGGCAAGGCTGGTGACGGAAATCCTCAACAACTTGTTGTTTCGGAAGTTATTGAAATTGGAAAACGGCATCACAGAAAGAAACTAGCAGAGAGCAAATACCAACTATCAATAAGAGCCTTGGAACGTACAAAATTCGATTTAGCAATGAATGTTAGAGACGCATACATTGATTTGGTCGGAGCCAAAACAATTCATAAAGTAATTACAGAACACCAGAATATAATCACAGAGTTAAAACAGGTTGCCCAAAATAAACTTGCAAAAGGTAATGGGACTGAGATGGATGTCTTCCAAACAATGATATCTTATAACCAACTAGAAATTGAAAAAAACTCTGCAGAAGTTAATGTAAATAATGCTATCACAGATTTGAACAGAGTAATCTATAGAAAAGATGCTGATTACAATTCAACCAACGGAATATATGCCTATGATTTCAAAGAATTAATGGTTCCAAACCCTTCTATAGAATTGCCTTCACTAGAAGAATTATTAAAAACTCATCTAGACAATTGCTTTGATGTAAAAATAGCAAAACAGGAAATCAATATAGCAGAAAAAACACTAACAACTATTTTAAGGAAAAGAATACCTGACTTAGCAGTTACAGGAGGTTGGGAATATCAAGAAAAATATCGTTCTGCAAGCGGGGGATTCTATAGTGGTGGTTTTGCAGGAGTTAGTTTAATTAATATACCGTTACTATACACGTTCAAACCTGAAATAAACAATGCAAAAATAGCACTTGAACAAGCAAATCTCAGATATGACTCTGAGATCAACGAAACCGTAAAAAATATTTCTTCAGCCTACAGTAGTTTTAATACTGCTAAAGCAAACCTTAATCAATATAATGATAACCTTATCAAAGATTCTATTGTTTTAATTGATTACGCAAAAACTAATTTTGAAAATGGGAAATCCGATTTAATAGCTCTTATGGTAATGGAAAAATGCTATAAAGAAATCAGCATTGGGTACACTCGCGCATTAATAGAATATTGTAAAACTTGGAATGATTTATTAAGAGCCTTAAACATTGAATCATTTGAAGAACCCGAAGCTATTTAAGATTAATTTTGTTTTATATATAATTTAAATATGAAGAAAAAAGTTACAATATTCGGCTCAACCGGTTCTATCGGAATTCAGGCATTAGAAGTATTAGAGAAGCTACAAGACAAGTTCGAAATATATGGGCTCTGCGCCGGTTCTAATGCTGATTTACTAAATGAGCAAATAAAAAAATTTAATCCTAAAAAAGTTTGCGTATCAAAAAATGCAAACCAAGTAAATTTCAACTCTGTCCTTGTCGGAGAAAACGGAATGTTAGAACTTGCTTCCGACAAGAATAGTGATATTATTTTAATGGCCGTATCTGGCAGATTTGGATTAAAACCAACATTGGCTGCAATTGAAAACGGGATTGATATAGCGCTTGCAAATAAAGAAACTCTTGTAATGGCAGGAGAAATTGTTATGAGCGCTGCTAAAAAGCATAATGTTAACATCCTACCCGTTGATAGTGAGCATAGCGCAATTCATCAATGTATAAAGAACATACAAGATATCTCAAAGCTGATTATAACCGCATCAGGAGGACCATTCTTAAACAAATCGGCTTACGAAATGGAACACTCTGATATTCATCAGGTTTTAGCACACCCCCGTTGGAAAATGGGCAAAAAGATTACTGTAGATAGTGCCACACTAATGAATAAGGGATTGGAAGTTATAGAAGCTCATCACTTATTCGGGCTTAGTTACGATGATATAGAAGTGGTTATTCATCCACAAAGTATTATCCACTCAGCTGTTGAATACAAAGATGGCAGCGTTATCGCACAACTTGGATTACCAAGCATGCATATTCCAATTCAATATACCCTTACTTTCCCTGAACGACTAGAAGGCATTAAATCAAAGAGTTTCAGTTTTTCTGAAATAGCCAGACTCGATTTTTCAGAACCAAATCTGGAAAAATTCCCTTGTCTAAGACTCGCACTTAAAGCAGGAAGAATAGGGAAAAGTGCACCGATTGTTATGAATGCAGCAAATGAAGAAGCTGTTTTTGCATTCCTCAACGGAAAAATTTCATACAACGAAATATTTCCTACCGTTGAAAAAATCTATAACAAAGTTCCAATAACAAACCCATTAGACATTGACGAAATCTTTGCACTTGATAATGAAATAAGAGAGTTAACAAAAGAGGCAATAGGATGATAAAACTTGTTTGTACAGATATCGACGGAACAATCCTCAAAAGTGATTACACATTTTCTTCCGAAGTTAAAAAATGCATGCAAGAACTTACCCAAAAAGGAGTAAAGGTTGTATTGGTAACAGGAAGAATGCACTCTGCCGCAAAATTTATCGCAAAGGATTTAGGCCTAACAACACCTGTAGTCTCATACCAAGGTGGAATGATAGTGGAAGATGAAACAATCTTATACGAACGAAATCTCCCAGAACAACATGCCTGCAAAATTATTGATTGGGCAAGAAAGAACAATGCTCACCTAAACCTATACACAGATGATAAACTCTATGTCGAAAATGATACTTACGTAGTAAAAAAATATGCAGGAGAACGTTACACTGAATATCAAATAAAATCATTCGACACACTCCCTAAAAATAGAGTTCATAAACTTCTAGCAATCAATTTTGAAGATGCTAATTTAGTAACACGTTGGCGAGACGAAATGATTGAAACATTCCCAGACTTATACATAGTTAAATCAACCCCGTATTTTTGCGAATTTTCAAACTTAGAAGCCTCAAAATATTGTGCAGTGAAGTTCTTACAAAAATATTGGAACTTAAAAGACGAAGAAATTCTTTGCATTGGTGACCAAGATAATGATATAAAACTTCTGGAAGCAGCAGGAACTAAAATCGCAATGGGAAATGCCTCTGAAGGACTAAAAAAAGTGGCAGATTTCGTAACCGACACTGTCGAAAATGATGGTTTTGTAAAAGCAATGCGGAAATATATATTAGGAGAATAATATGTTTAAAGTTGGCATCGGCTATGACATTCACAGATTGGTAGAAGAACGTGACTTAATAATCGGAGGAGTAAAAATACCTTACGAGAAAGGGCTCTTAGGACATTCCGATGCAGATGTTCTTGTACACGCAATAATTGATGCACTACTTGGAGCTACAGGATTAGAAGACATCGGAACTCTATTCCCTGACACAGACCCTAAATATAAAAACGCAGATAGTATAAAACTATTAGAACAAGTTTTAGAAAAAGTTTCTGAAAAAGGATTTAAGATTAATAACATAGATAGTAACATTATTGCTCAAGCTCCTAAAATGATGCCCTATATACCTTTAATGAAAGAAAAGTTAGCGAATGTTTTAAACCTTGAAACAGAAAATATTTCTATCAAAGCTAAAACAAAAGAAAAATTAGATTCTGTAGGAGAAGGACTTGCTATAGAAGCCAACGCTGTCGTTCTAATTATATCTGTGTAACAATTTCGTTACAAACTAGCAATAAGTAACATTTACCAACTTTTATATAGACAAAATTTGTTTAGGAGATATAAATGGTTTCATTTAAGCTTATGGCTAGTGCCACAAACGGAATAATTACACGTGCTTCTAAAGCTGCACGTAAAAGTTTAAACATTACAGACGACATTATAAAAGCAGGAGAAAAACAAAGAACTTCTAGCTTTAGAGATAGCGAACTTTTCAAAGAGTTCAAAGAAGTAGACGAATTTATTCCTACATACGGACTTGATGATTTACCATTAGCATCTAGCCTTAACCCAAGAGCGCAGCAATATTCCTCTTTTATCACAAAAGATGTCTTAGAGACAGATAACCTAGTTAAAGCTAATATCCTAGGGACCAATCAAGTAGTTTACTTAGATACAGTTTATGCACATAGCTGGAGCAATAATGCTAAATTATTAGATTACTATGAAGCAGGACATAAATTTCAAGATAGCGCAAATATATACGCTAAAGCTCGTTCAAAAGAATATATAAATGACACGTACATAAAAGATGCTCATAAGCTGATTTCAGAAGGTCATCCACTCGAATTAGTATTAAAATATATGGACGAAGCTCTTATAAGAGGTAGCAAACGATATGAAGCAGGACTCCTAGACTTTATAGCCAACAATCCTGGAAAGAAATCTCTTGTTGTTGTAAAGAACCAATATGGTCTTGAAATGTTTGATAAAGTCGGCGCAAATAACTTCCATATCCTTGAAAATTTATGCAAAAATGATAACGAAATAAATACTATCCTTAAAACTTGTCGATGCAAGGAGTACAATGGAGGCATGAACTCTAATGAAAATCTCTGTGATTTTGCAATAGAAATTCTCCAAAAACAAAAAGAGTGGACTGCTGATTCTACAGAGCTACTTAGAGCTCTTAAAACAGTTTATGAAAGAAACCACATTGAAGTAGAACTTGTTAACCATCAAGCACTACAAAAAGCAAGAGCTTTTATTCAAGAAGGTTTAACTCCACAAGAAACTATTAAAAAGCTTAAGGATTTAAAATTGATTCCGAAACGATAAAAGCACCGCTCCAACAATTTTGCAAGTTAAATCCTCCACAAAAGCCATCTATATCCAAAACTTCTCCTGCGAAATAAAGATTTGGTATTGATTTGTGCTCTAACGTTTTAGGATTAATCTGCTTTAAGTCAACACCGCCACACATTACAGTTTCGCCATCCGGACGTGGCTTCGTTACTGTTATTGTATAATTTTTCAATAAATCAAAAATTTTATCTCTATTATTGCCATTTATCTTACAACATTCCATTGCGGAACCCATAGAAATCTTGTTTAAGAATAGAGTAACAAAATTCCTTGGCAAAAACTCTGCAAGGACGTTTTTTATTTCTTTATGAGGATTAGAATCAAAAAGGTTCTGCAAAAACATATTATCGGGAATCTGAGAACCAACAACATCAAAAGTTAAAGAATACGGGAATTCTTCTCTCGCTCTCAATGATGATATTTTAAAAATCAATGGTCCTGAGACTCCAAAATGCGTATATAATAAATCATCCACAAGCCCAGTTTCTTTATTAGAAACATTTTTCAAAACTAGACCTGAAATATCAGAATAGTTTTCCAACGTACACAACCCACACAAGGCAGGTTTTGGAGGAATAATTTCCACACCGAGATTTTCCAAAAAACCAAAATCACAATGTCCCCCAGTAGTAATAATTACTTTATCAAAAAGACTTTTTGATTTTTCAGTTTTTACTATAAAACTCCCATCTTTTAACTCTATAGTTAAGACTTTTTCTTTTTCTACAGCGCAGCCTCTTATTTGAGCTAGCATCTTTTCTCTTACGAATTTTGAACTCATTTCTACGGGGAAAATTTTTCCATTTTCCAATGCAACAGTTTCAACTCCGATGTTTGAAAAATACTCAATAGTTTCTGCCGTACAAAACTTAGAAAATAATGAATACAGAAACTTTTCACCTCTAGGGTAATTTTTAACTAACTCTCTAAAATCATACTCACAATGAGCCAAGTTACACTTTCCACCACCAGTTGGCAGAAGAGTTGTTAACAAGGGTTTTGGGTCAAATATAGTAACATCAACATCATCTTTTATCAACGATGCGGTCATCACTCCAGTAGGACCACCACCTACAATTGCGACTCTACAACCTTGTACCATACAAACATACCATTTCTGGATTTTCTAATTCATCATAGAGTTTTGATACAGATTTTTTAAGCTCTGGATGAACATAGTCTTGCGCAATCTCTAACATTGGAACCATCATAAAAGCTCTTTTATGGAAATGTTTGTGAGGAATTGTCAGAACTAAATCCTCCATAACAATATCATCATAGAAAATAATATCAATATCTATGCAACGATCTTTATACTCAGAATCAACACTTTTATCGAGACGACCTAATGTTGTTTCAACAGATTTTAAAACCAACAGAAGTTCCTGCGGAGACAGAGACGTATTTATCTGCACAACAGCATTAACGAACCAATTTTCAGATTCCATTCCCCAAGGTTCTGTTTCATAAAAAGATGACGTTGTAACAACACTCAAAGATGGCTGAACCTTCAACAAAGAAACCGCCTGTTGAATAAAACCAATCCTATCACCTTTATTCGAACCTAAACATAAATACGCTGTTGCCATAGTTTGATTTTATAACTTACAAGATATTTTTGTCAATCGGCGGAGTAAAATCATATTTATCAATATTAGAAGCAGGACTCTGTAATTGTTTTTCTAAAGAAAGAGTATCCTTTTGGATAATTTCACCCGCAGAGTTTCGTTTTACTATTGCGCCAGAACCATTTGCCTTTCTTGCGAATATCATTGTTTCTCCATTACTAGATTCATTCATCATATTCGACCATTTAAAATTGCCCTTACTATCTTTTGCAACAGAATACCTCGACCCATTTTTCTCTATAACAACAGAGGCATCACCACTCTTAAAAATATTACGTCTTAGAACTTCAACACCATCATTTAATAATTTAATCTGCTTATCATCACCTTTATCAATTTGTTCAATAGTATATCCATCCGAGTAACGATACACTGTTTTATTGCCATTCTTATGAATTTTATTAGGAGCTCCCAAAGTTTCTCCAAATTTTAAATCCATAAAACCTCTAAATTCTCTCGGCAAACGAGGTTTATCCAAGAAATCAGCATAATACTTGTAAGTAACTTCACCATTTTTTGCCACTGATTTAGTCACAATTTCCTTAAAAGGCTCATTATATGAATAGTTTTTAGTAACCTCTTTGATATTACCTTTTGCAGGGATAAATTTCCGTTTTTCAATAAGACCATCTTTATAAGTTGTAATTAGCCTATGTCCTTGGCTACTCGTTTCTTCAACTTCACCAGTGAATCTTCTTATTTTTACTGGGTCAATAGCAATACCATTACGATAACAAACTTTACGTGGTGGACGCTGATAACCAGTTTTCTGTTCTATCTTAGCTCCTTCTTCTAAAATCACATCATCAAAATTCTGACCTTCAACTTTTATTCCTGTTTTTACGGAACCTTTTGGTGATACTTCTGAAACACCCTCAATAATAACATCATCATATTGGGATTTTGTAGAAGAAGCAGCTTCTACCACAGAACCACTACCACTTGGAGGCTTTATTTCTGGAGATGAAGGAGGTGTTACCCCAGAGGAACCTCCTGTTGGATTAGGCTTTTCACCTTTTCTAAAAAAGGACATTATTTTACTTCTATTATGATAACAAACACCAATAGCAGTTATTGTTGCTAGAGCCGCTAAACTTGCTACTAACAATTTGTCAGAGTCACCATTGGAAGAATCTTCTTTAATAGTTTTTTTAGCAGAAGTAAACTTTGGCTGTTCTTGCCAACTAATACCAGAAGAAACCTGAGTCTTTTTTACATCCATATAATCCCACCCTTTATTATTAATAAAGTATTTGGAATGTAAAAAATTGCCTTATGTAACTTACTTTTTATTTCCGTTCATATAGCGTTCTGTCAAATCAGCAGCAACGTCATCTAAACTGCGACCTTTATAAGAGGTTTCTCCTAACTCCTTCAATGGATGAACTTTTAATTCATTATGACCAATGTTTGTATGAATAGACAAATAAGCATCTTTGTTTCTAAAACCTTTGATGTTTCCTAATGGAGTATCTATAAAATCTCTTATGTGGCTACCTTTGTAATGTAGAGACATCTTTCTTGGACCTCGTTCAGATAATCCAGTCCCAAAAACCTCAATTGAATCATTCAACTTCCAAGTAATAGCCATTCCATTATTTTCAGAATGGAATTGGGAATAAAATCCCGCATCAAAAGGTCTATCAAATACTGACTTTGGAATAACTCTCTCAATTTCCTCTGGGAATTTTGTTTCTTTTTCTATAATTTCAAATGTTACTTTGTGATCTAAATTTCTCTGAACAAGAGCTTTGTCTACCATCTTAATGCCCTCTACAGATTCATCATATAAGCAATTAACTTCCATTAAATCATTCTGCTTTGTAGGGAAATACACTCTTTTTACGACTTTACCATCTTTGTAAGTTGTCACCATCTTACGATTTCCCCAACCAACCAATTCTCTTTCACCAGTAAATAATTCTCCCTTGCCATTATAAGCAAACCCTTTTTTAAATTCCTTAAAAGCCTTTTCTTGTTTCAGAGTTTCTACAGCCTGAGCAACCACAGAAACAATTTTATCTGCAGTATTCTTCGTCGCTTCATCTACTACTGGAGCTTTAATATATTCAGGAATATTCTCAACATCTTTTGAAGAACCTTTTCCTTTAAAAGCTCTATATGCAACACACCCTACACCTAAAAGTGCAAGAGCTGTTAACGAACCATACAATAGTCTTGAATTATCCTTCTTTTCCAGAGTATTAACATCTTCTTGTGTTTTTGTATCAGATTTTCTAATTATATCCCTGACTGGAGCGACACTACTTCCAACTGTATTTACAGGCATAAAACATTCCCTTTCTTAAACCTTCACGATTATAACAAAAACCGTAAATATAAAATATTGCCTAACAGAGCAATTTATATTAAAGAAAATTTACAAAGCTTAAAATTATTATTTGTAGCTGTATTAACCAATCCTGTTTGAGGTATAATTATTTTAAAAAGGGAAATAATACTATGCAAGATATGTTAGATAAAATTAAACAAATTGAAAAAAAATATATAGAACTTGGGGAAATATTAATGGACCCAAATGTGATTGCAGATTACAACAAGTTCAGAGATTTATCAAAACAACGTAAATCAATGGAAGAAACCGTTGAATTATACTATGAATGGCAAAAAGCAAAACAGGCCATCGAAGAAGCTAAAGAAATTATGTATGCAGAAAATGACCCCGAAATGAAGTCATTTATGAAAGCTGAAATCGAAGAAAACGAAGCCAAAATACCTGCATACGAAGAAAGGATGAAAGTTTTACTTCTTCCTAGAGACCCAATGGACGATAAAGATATTATGTTAGAAATCCGTGGTGGTGCCGGTGGTGACGAGGCTAACATATTTGCCGGAGACCTTATGAGAATGTACCTTCGTTATGCAGACAAAATGGGCTGGCAAACACAAGTATTGAGCAAAACTGAATGTGAAGCTGGTGGTGTCTCTGAAGTTATCATCTCAATGAAAGGTGACAGCATTTACTCAAGACTTAAATACGAATCAGGTGTTCACCGTGTACAAAGAGTTCCTGCTACAGAATCTCAAGGTCGTGTACATACTTCAACCGCAACAGTTGCAGTTATGCCAGAAGTTGATGACGTAGAAGTTGAGTTGAATATGAACGACGTTGAAATTACAACAGCTCGTTCTGGCGGTGCTGGCGGTCAAAACGTAAACAAAGTTGAAACTGCGGCTCGTGTATTCCACAAGCCAACTGGTATTATGATTTTCTGTACAGAAGAACGCTCTCAATTGCAAAACAAAGAACGAGCGCTTCAAATCTTAAAAGCAAAACTTTACGATATGGAAGTTCAAAAACAAATGCAGGAAATCACTGACCTTAGACGTTCACAAGTCGGAACTGGAGATAGAAGTGAACGTATCAGAACCTACAACTTCCCTCAAGGTAGATTAACAGACCACAGAATTAACCATAACTTAAACGTGTGGACAGTTATCGAAGGGGAATTGGACGAATTAATCGGTCTATTAATTGAATACGACCAAAAATTAAAACTAGAAAAATTGGCAGCAGGTGAATAATGTTGCGGAAATGTGTTGGTTGTGGCAAACTTGAAGAAGCTAGCAATATGATTAAGCTGACTCGAGACCATAGAACAGGAGAAGTTATCAAAACCCCTGATTCAAAAACATTTGGCAGATCAGCATATCTTTGTTATAATCAAACGTGTATAGTGAATGCTTTAAAGAAAAATAGGCTCAACAGGGCGCTTAAAACTTCACAAGAATTGAAAGGATTATTTATTGATGGAGAATACCAGAGTAAGTGAATTAGCTAAAGAATTAGGGATGACCAGTAAAGAGGTGATAGAGAAATTTGCAGAAATCGATATCGCTGTTAAGTCGCATTCAAATGTGGTAACTCCGCAACAAATAAGAAGACTAAAAGACCACTTAGGTCAAAAAAGTGGTGCTCCAGCTAAAAAACCAAAAGCGTTTGTCGTTAAAAAGACAAAGCCTGTCGAAACTGAAGAACCAACTAAAACTGTAGAAAAAGAAGAAAAGAAGGTTAATAAACCTTTAATTGAAGTTGTTAAAAGAAAAGAAACGATTCAAGAACAACCAAAGGAAGAAGTTAAACAGGAAGTTAAGCAAGAAATCAAAGAAGAACCTCCTGTTGAAAAAAAACCAATAAAAGTTGAAAGAACAAGAATTGAGTATCCTGAACGTAAGACTAGCAGGATAGAAATTGTTAGAAAAGCACCTCAAAAGCCGCTAATTGAAAAAGTTGAACGCAGACCTCGTCCAGAAGGTAAACAAGAAGGACAAAACGGTGAAAAACGTCCTTTCATCAAAAAAGACGGCGGACAACAAGAAAAGAAATTAGTAGAACGTCGCATTATCCCTCAAGAAATGTATGACAACAAAGGTTTCTCAAAAAAGAAAGCTGAGACTGGTGCTAAGAAAAAAGAAAAAGATTACAATTCTAAACAAGAAGAACAAGAAAGAATTTCATTAGAAAAGACTGCTAGTCATAAGCATAAAAAGAAAGTTCACAAAGAAAATGAAGTTGTTGAAGTTAAACAACTTGTAGTTAACACTGCTATGACAATTAACGAATTAGCAGAAAAGATTCAAAAGACTCCTGCTGAAATTGTTAAATTCCTTATGTTCCAAGGAATTATGGCAACAGTTAACCAATTAATCGATATCGACACTATTAAAAAAGTCTGTGCTGAATATGGATTAGAAGTGCTTGATGAAGACTTAGATGCTTTCATCGAAGAAGAATTAGAAAAAGAAGAAAAGAAAAATGCGCTCAGCGAAGTTGACAAAAAACTTCTTAAAAAGCGCGCTCCTGTTGTAAGTATCATGGGACACGTAGACCACGGTAAAACGACTTTATTAGATAGTATTCGTGCTTCAAAACATAAAATCGTTTCTACAGAAGTTGGTGGTATTACACAGTCAATTGGTGCTTATACAGTTTATCTTGATAACAAAAAAGAAAAGAAAATCGTTTTTGTTGATACTCCTGGTCACGAAGCATTTACAGAAATGCGTGCGAGAGGTGCCAAAGCTACAGATATCGCAATTCTTGTAGTTGCAGCAGATGATGGTATTATGCCACAAACAATTGAAGCTATTAACCACGCAAAGGCTGCTGATGTACCAATTATCGTTGCAGTAAACAAAATGGACAAACCTAGTGCAAACCCTGATAAAGTTCTACAACAACTTACAGAACACGGGCTTGTACCTGAGGAATGGGGTGGCGAAACTATTGCTGTTAAAGTATCTGCCCTACAAGGTCAAGGTATTGATGATTTATTAGAATATATTTCTATCCTAGCTGACGTACTAGATTTAAAAGCAAATCCTAAGGCTGAAGCTAGCGGTGTTGTTATTGAAGCCGACTTGGATAAAGGTAAAGGTCCTGTTGCAACACTTCTTGTACAAAACGGAACCCTAAGAACTGGTAACTGCATTGTTGTAGGTACAGCTTGCGGACGTGTGAGAGCATTATTATCAGACTCTGGAGAAAGAATTAATAAAGCTGAGCCATCAACTCCTGTTGAAATTCTTGGTTTGACAGAAGTTCCACAAGCAGGTGACTACTTTGAAGTTGTTCAAAACGAAAAAGAAATGAAATCAATCATTGAAAAGAGAAAAGAAAAAGAACGTAATAAACGTCTTGATGCAATGTTACCTGCACACATCAGAAAAGAAGCAGTACAAAGTAAAGAAGGTGAAATTCCACAACTTAACCTTATTATCAAGGCTAACACTTTTGGTTCAGCAGAAGCTGTTTCTCAAGCAATTGCACAACTTGAGTCAAAAGAAATTATTACTAAGATTATCCACGTTGGTGTTGGTGATATTTCAGAAGCTGACGTTATGCTTGCGTCTGCATCAGGGGCGCTTATCCTTGGCTTCACAGTAAAAGAAGATTCTAATGCTAAAGCTGCTGCAGAAAAAGAAGGCGTAACTATTAAGATTTATGATATCATTTACCAAATTCTAGAAGATATCGAAAAGACAATGATTTCATTGCTTGAACCAGAAGTTAAACACGTTGAACTTGGTAAAGCTGAAATTCGCCAAGTATTTACTATCGGTAAAACAACTAAGATTGCTGGTTGTTACGTTACAGAAGGTAAAATTGTACGTTCTAAAAATGCAGTTCTTATCAGAAATGGCGAAAAAATCTTTACAGGCGCTATTGATCAACTTAAACGTTTCAAAGATGACGTTAAAGAAGTTGCTCAAGGTTTTGAATGCGGTATATCTTTCGCAAAATGGAACAACCTTGAAGTTGGTGATATCATTGAAGTTTCAACAACAGAAGAAGTTGAAAGAACCAGTCTATAATTTTGTTGGAGGATTCTAGAATGACATTAAGAAATGAACGTGTAAGAAAAGAATTAATGAGAGATATCTCTGACATCATAAGAAAAGAAATAAGAGGACTTTCTGGAGTCGTTTCTATTATTGACGTAGAAGTTTCTCACGACAACTCTTACGCAAAAGTTATATACAGTGTTTTAGGTTCTCCTGAACAAGTTGAAAAAGATAAAGAAATTATTGAACGCAATACTTCTAAAGTTCGTTATGAAGTAGGGAAACGTATCAGATTGAGACTTACTCCTGAAATCAAGTTTGTGTATTCAGACGGACTTGAAAAAGGTTCTAGAGTAACTGAGTTAATCGATAAAATTTCCAGAGGCGAAATTTAGTGTTCGGTTTTCTTAATATTTATAAACCCAAGGGACTAACATCACATGATGTTGTAGCTCGTTTGCGACGTATTACTAAAATTAAGCAAATTGGACATACCGGAACTCTTGATCCTTTTGCAGAAGGCGTTTTACCTATTTGTATTGGAAAAGCTACTCGTTTAATTGAATACTTAGAAGACGATAAAGCGTATGAAGGTTTCATTCAGCTAGGAAGCTCCACTACTACCTACGATTTAGAGGGTGAAGTTAGTAATTCTTCCTCAAAAAGAGTCTCTCGAGAGGATATAGAAAAGGCTTTAGCTCAATTTAGAGGAAATATTACCCAAAAGCCTCCTATTTACTCTGCGATTAAAGTAAACGGCAAAAAACTTTATGAATATGCTAGAAAAGGAGAAGAAATAGAAGTTCCTACACGAGAAGTTACTATCTATAAGCTAGATTTGTTGGAGTTTGATGAAGAGAAGCAACAAGTACGAGTTCTTATAGAATGTTCAAAAGGAACTTATATTCGTTCAATAGCCAATGACTTAGGAGAAGCTCTAGACACTTACGGGCATTTAATAAAACTTATTAGAGTTAAAGCTGGGAAATTTTTAATAGATAATACTGTCGAACTAGAAGGACTAGAGCTATCTACAGTACAAAATAAAATACTTTCACCATTGGAAATGCTTAGCTATAAAAGCATTGAAATATCTGAAAATGAATTAAAGCTAGTTAAAAATGGGATGAAACTTAAAGCTGAAAACTTTGACGAAGGAGAGCTAGTTATCCTTACGTTTAACCAAGAAATTGTATCTATTGCAGAGTTTTCTAACAAAGAACTTATACAGAAAAAAGTTTTTGCCTAAAATATAGAAAGTTGTTTTTCTTCGCCTAAAATATTTTTCAAAAAAGATCTTCTATGATACTTCGTAACACCATATTTTTGGATAGCATCTATATGTTGCTTAGTCAAATAACCTGCGTTCTGCCTCCAATTATATTCAGGATACTCCATATCCAATTTTTCCATATACCAATCCCGCTCAACCTTGGCTAAAATACTTGCTGCCGCGATTGAAGCAGACTTCGCATCACCTTTAATAACGAATTGTTGAGGCGCTTTATACCCCTTAATCAATTTATTACCATCAACAAGGGTCAAGGTTTCAGCATCACCTAAACGAGACGCTACATCTTCACAAGCAATACGCATCGCTTTTAAAGAAGAATTTAGGATATTAATTTCTTCAATCTCTTTAACTTCAACACATACAACTTTATTTACGGTATTCATTTTTATAAAATCATATATTTCTTCTCGATTTTTTTTAGAAAGCTTTTTAGAATCATTTAATTTAGATAATGTTTTTAGTAACTCTTCTGATGGAGGTTCCGTAAACGCAACAGCAGCCGCAAAAACACCACCTGATGCAGGTCCCCTCCCTGCTTCATCTGTACCTATTATTTGTTTCCCAAATTTCAAATCAAAATCAAATAAATCTTTTATCATTGTTCAATAATAACACAAACGGACTGACATAAGCCAGTCCGTTTCCCTTAAAAAAATACGACACGATTTTATCTTCGTTCGACCCTAATTGCACTATCTGGACAAGTTAATGCACAAGTCCCGCAAGCAATACAAATATTTGGGTCTGGTTGCACAGCTGGTGTTTGATATAAGCCCACTTCTTTTGACCAAGATAAACATTTTTCACCTTTTAAATTCATTGGGCATTTTGCAATACATAATCCGCAACCTTTGCACAATTCTGTATAAACATAATAATCTGCTTTACCTTTAGCAACACCTTCTATTTTATAACCTTTATATTGTTTTTCAGTCATTATTGTTCACCTCTACATAATTTCATACCAAGTTCAAGAGCTTTATAATTAAGTTCTCTTAACTCAGGTTTTGCATCAAACTTTTTACCAAGAGCCAATTCCATTGCATTTTTGATATCTGAAAGCTCAAGAACCTTTGTTGCTTCAAGTAAAACACCTAAGATAATTATATTAAATACTCTTGCACTCAATTGCTCATTAGCAATTCTATTAGCATCAATACCAATTACATTCTTACAAGCACAGGTAGGAGCCTTTGTACAAACAGATGTATCATAAACGATAGTAGAGTTTTCATTCGCATACATTTCACATCTGTCAATTGCTCTATCTGAAAGCATTATGACAATATCACCTTTAGAATATCTTGGTTCACCAATCATCTCATCAGCAATCTGGCAAAATGCAATAGAAACACCTCCTCTTTGTTCCACCCCAAAATTTGGGATATAAAGGACTTGTTTTCCTGCTTCATAACCTGCTTCAACAAGAATCTTTGCTATTGATTGAACACCTTGTCCACCTTCACCTGCTAATACAATCTTTGTTCTTGCCATTACAAATCCTCCTAAACCAAACCTTCTGGAGAAAGAAACTCTTTTACCTCAAAGAACTCTTCCATCTGAGAAAGTCTTGCAAATGTATCAACGTTATTTGTTCTCCAGTTCAAAGGACAAATAGAAAGAACTTCCACGAACGAGAACCCACCATTTTGAACATTTTTTAATGCCTTCTTGAAAGTAGTTTGGAGTTTTCTCACATTAGAAACAGAGGCTCTTGCCACAAAAGACTTATTTGGGTTAGCAATTGCAGCAACCATTTCAGCACCTTTAGCAGGCATCCCCGTTACTTCACAGTCTCTACCATAAGGAGTTGTTTCTGTTTTTTGTCCTGGCATTGTTGTAGGAGACATTTGTCCACCTGTCATACCATAGTTAGTGTTATTCACTACAATAATTAACATTCTTTCAGAACGAACAGTTGCGTTTACTAAGTGCTGGGAGCCAATAGCAAGACCGCCACCATCACCCATATAAGCGATACCAATAGCTTCTTTATTAGCTCTTGTTAAACCATAAATAACAGGAGTTGTACGACCATGGTGAGTCTGAACTGTATCTAAGTCTAAGTAATTCCAAGACAATAGAGAACAGCCAATATCACAACCGAAAACAGCTTTTTGTTTTATATCCAACTCATCTACAGCGTTTGCCAAGGCTTTAAGAGTTATACCATGTCCACAACCTGGACAAAACTTACTGGCACCTACTTCTGCATTTTGAGATTTTGGTAACTTTGGGGGAAGATCTAAAAATTCAGCCATATTAACAGCCCTCCATCATTGATTCAACTTTACTTACTATGTCATCACCGGTTACACCAACACCCATTTTATAAAGTGTGGAATATGGAGTTGTTAAACCATAAATCTTTTCTAATACCATTTGAGCCAATTGTCCGTTTGCAGACTCTGTAAACAGCAATTGTTTAGCTCTTGAAACAGCATTTCTCAATGGGTTTACCGCCAATGGTCTTATTGTTATAGGTCGGAATAAACCAGCCTTAATACCCTTAGCTCTTAACTCATCAACTGCAGTTCTTGCAGAACGAGCAACAATACCATGAGCGATAATTAAGATATCTGCATCTTCAGCGTTATATTCTTCGTATTCAGCAACTTCTTCTGCCATCTTATCGTAATCAACTTGATAAGAATCTAAAACTTCCATCAACTCTTCTTCCATATTATATGTATTACGTAAGTGAACAGACTTTCTATCAACACCTATTTCACCATCACCTAATAACGCTGTAGTTGTTGGAACCATTTCAATACCACGAGATTTTGGATCATATAAAGTTACAGGTTCTCTCATCTTACCTTGATAACCATCAGCAAGAAGATAAGTTGGGAATCTGTATTTCCAAGCAGTATTAAATGCTTTTATCATATAGTCATATAAATCTTGGTGACCAGCAGTAGAATAAACAATTCTAAAGCCTTCACCGTTTCCACCAAAACAAGTCAATCTTGTTTCTTGTTGAGCGTAAATTACAGTAGCAGTAGAAGGACCACCTCTTTGCATTACAGCACATACAAATGGGATACGCATCATTTCAGCCATAGACTGAGCATCTTGCATAATTACGTTACCAGGGCCTGCTGTTGCTGTAAAAGCTCTTTTCCCAGCGAGAATACCACCGATAGTTGAAAAACCTGCAGAAATTTCATCTTCTGTTTGAAGAAAACCTGCGCCAGTCTTCGGTAATAATTTACACCAAGTATGCATAATCTCATTTTGTGGTGTTATCGGATAACCATACATAAACTCAGCTTCTGCAGCGATTGCAGCATAAGCTAAAACTTCGTTACCAGTCAAAAACATTCTGGTATCTTCATTAATAAGCTTGTTTACCATATTCTTACCTTCTTACTCTTTTAATACCTTAATATTTTACTACAAAATAAAAACACAAACTATGGGGCTTGTTATTAACCACGTAAGGCTAATATTGCTTTTTCCTGTTCAGGACTTAAGAATTTTGCACCACCTAACATCTCAGTACAAAGTACAACTTGTGCATAGGATTCCGCTAATTCGAGTTTTAAATACGCATCTTCCATCGTTTTAGAACCAATAATAAACCCATGATTTGCCATCAACACTGCATCATACTCATTAAAGAACTTAGCTGTTTTCTCTACCAAATCAAAAGACGATGGTAACCCATATTCTGCTAACGGAATTTTCCCAAAATAAAATACATTCTCAGCCATAACAGGAGATTCAAGAGGAACACCTGCTGATGCAAAAGCGCTTAAATATGGAGCATGTACGTGTAAAACATAATTTATTTCAGGTCGCATTTTATAAAACTCAATATGCAAAAATTTTTCAGAAGAAGGTTTTTTACCCTCCTCTAAAGAGTTTCCTTCAAAATCTGTATGAACAATATGTTCAGGTTTCAAGTATCCATTTGCAGAGCCAGATGTGGTAATTAGTATGCCGTCATCATATCGACAAGAAATATTTCCAGAATACCCAGGGGTAAAATTCTTCTGCCCCATTAATTTCCCGTATTCTATTATTAAGTTTTCAAGTTCCACACGTTGCATACTATGTTAATTCCTCTACTACAGCATTTCTTAAGATAGGAGTTTTTCTTGGTTTAGAATAAACTGGAGTTTGCTTAGGTTCTTTGTCTTTTTTTGCACCAAGCTTATCAGCATTTTTTATTTCCAATTTATCATAAGTAATTTCTGTACCCTTTGGATCCAGTGCAGCAGCAACACTGAAATAAACATTCTCACGGATAAAGTCATAACCAATATTCAAATGTAGCTCTTCTGGTCCCAATGTAGCGTAGAAAGAACATTCTCTGAAAGTTTTATTTGTATACGAATCATTTGACAACGTAATTGAACCGAACCAAGATAATGCAAAATTATCAGTAATCTTTACGGTCTCTCTAAGATATGCATTTGATTTACCATAACGGTATGCATCATAAACTGGCATTGGAGTATCATCTTGGAACGCAGATTGGAAATAACCAACATCTTGCATCCATCGTTTATATTGAGAATGTAACATCGGACCTACACGTCCAATAACTTGGGTATCTCCTGTACCATACACAGCAGCAGAAACTTGTCCCACAAGCTCTAACCTTAAGCAAGTTAACTCATCTCTATCTATAATATTCCAAGCTGTCTGTCTAGTTTCAGCCATATACTTAAAACGAGCAGTTTCTTCACCATTACCCTTTAAGCCACGATAGTATCTATCCTTCTCAATATCTTTGTAATAACCGCCAGAAACCCTATGACGGAATTGCAAATCTCTTTTTGGCCCTAAGAAGTCTTTATTCTGATAAGTTTTATCATACACTAAACTTATACCGTATTTTGGACGAGCACGCCCCATAAACCATTCATTAATATAATCGTTGGTTGCGTAGTCAATTCTTAAATTATCGTCTAAATCTTGAGTACCACGACCTATAAACTTATCTCTTTGTGAACCATAAATTAAGTAAGTCTCGTTAGTTCCACTATTGAACCTTAATAAACCACCATAGCCTAACTCATCTTTATAACTCACAAACGGAACAGCCTTCAATGCAGAACCTTTAGGCATTTTAAACACAACCCCAGGACCTGCATATATACCTGCTTCACGTTTTGACCCTATTTCAAAGAAATCACCTTCTGCGTAATCATGATTCTTGTTTGTATAGAATTTCATCCTTGGTAAAGTAATCTTTTTTTCACCATCTTTGTATATTGTAGCTTTTTGAACCAAGAAAGTATCATGTTCTTTTTCACTATCAATAACAAGTTTTGTTGTTTTTATTTTATATCTTCCATTTTCTAAATCATCATTTAGAGTATTATCTCTCTTTGTTAACATGCGTTCCAAACGAGGACCTCTACGCCCTGTTCTAAAATGGAATGGAGAACTCTTTTTAAACAAGATAGAACCGTCTTCTTGAGAAATTACACCTTCCCTTATGCTTGCATTTTTAGAATTTATCTCCATTGAATTATAAGCTGTTATCGGACGTTCTAATAAAGCATTTTCCTCGTTCAAATCAATTACTATGTAGTCACCAACGACTTCCATATCACCTTTTTTAATCAAAACTTTATTATTTGCCTTGATTATATTTGCAACTTTATCAAACTCAATATCTTCGGCATATAAAGTTACTTTTTGTTCTGGAAGCTCTAAACTTACATTACCTTTGGCATACAATACTGCATTCTCAGTATCATAATCCATAACATCACAATTCAAAACGAGTCTATCTTTTAGCTTTACAGCATCTTTTTTAACTTCTATTTTTTTATCACTAACTTCTACTTCATTTTCATCTGCAACTTCTTGTTCATCAACTTTTTGCTTCTTTTTGAACCAGTTAAACTTTTTATTATCATCTGCTTGTTGAATATCTTCAGAATTTTCATTTTCCATTTCATCTACAGAATCATCACGGAGCAACTCAACTTCTGGAGCTGTATTATCTGTGAAAAATCTTTTGTATTTATCACGGTACTTCAAACGCAACTTCTTAATAGGAGGCATTGTACCTTCTTGCTTAACTTCTTTTGAATTACTATCTATATGATTTTTATTAATAACATTTCCGTTCTCATCCATCATTGTAGGAGCACCAATAATATGGTCACCCGTAAAATCTGAAGGGCTAGTCAACCCCATATGAACTGCATTAGCCATATTTGCAGTTAATAAAAATGCTATTAATAATATACTAAATTTCTTATCCAAATCTATAGTCCTACATAATTTGCCGGATTATTCGGCTGTCCATTTACACGGACTTCAAAGTGACAGTGAGGTCCAGTACTATAACCTGTAGTCCCTTCAAGCCCAATAACTTGCCCTTTATTTACATACTGACCATTGCTAACTTTTATTGTATTCATATGCGCATACAATGTTGTCATTGGCTTGCCATTAACAACACCGTGGTCAAGGATTACAACTTTACCATATCCGCCATACCAACCAGAATATATTACCTTACCTGAATTTGATGCCTTAATAGGAGTCAAATTAGGAGCTGCTAAATCAACTCCAGAATGGAATGAACGAGTTTTGTGTATCGGGTGAATACGAGTCCCAAATGGAGACGATACGTATCCGCCTAAAGGCTTTATAAATCCTGAAGCAACTTTTACATCAGAAGAGCCTGTTCTATTGATATAAGATCCAATACTAGCAGACTGTCTAGCCAACTCCTGCTCAGCTTTCTCATAGTAATTCCTGTCGTTTTTCAACTTATTAATCATTGCTTCGTTTTTATTAATTGCAGTCTGAATAAATGCTTGTTGAGTTTTTGCATTTCGACGTTGTTGCTCTAAATTACGCTTACGCATCTCAATAGTAGCTTTCAAAACTGCAACTTCGTGAGCCTTTTGTTTTGCAGAAGCCATTTGTTCAAAATCATTTTTTAGAATAATCTTTTGGAAATATAATCTATCTACCAATACATTTATATCACCTGCATTCATCAACAATTCACACACCGCACGACGTTTTGTTTTATACACATTACGGATATGAGTTTGCAAATTATCGTTTAACTCTTTATATTCATTCAACGCTCTGAAAAGCTTATATTCTGTATCTCTTAATTCTGCTTGAGCTGTTCCCAGCCTCGCCTCAGAAGTCGCAAGAGTACTCTTTGCCTTTTCAAGCTTTTCTTGGTTTTTATAAAGCTTATTTGTCTCAACACTTTCAAGCCACTTTAAGCGTTTAATCTGAGCTTTTGCCTGCTCGTGTTTACGTGCAACATCTTGAGCAGTATCCGCAAAAGAAACCTGCCCAACCAACATTATTAAAAATATTGTTGAAATTACACGAGAAAATTTCATCAATTATTTCCCCATTGTAAATAACATGAAAATCCCTAAACCAAATGTCCACAATAAAAAGGACACAATTATAAAACCAATAATAATCTTTTTATTTTGTCTAAAAAATTCCATATAGGCTCACCTCACTATTATAAAATGTTACTACAAAAATAGCTCAAATGCAAAAAGTGCAAGTTACATTTTATACATTTTTTAAATTAAGATTTGTAAACTTTTCTACAAATTTTAACAATTTTTCTAAAAAAATAACTTTTAAGTATACAAGAGGAAAAGAGGGAGCAAAAAATGGGCGATGCAAAATTTATTAATGTAAACATTAACGTTGATGGAAAAATTCACAAAGTAAAAATAGAAGAAGGCGCTGAACTTCACAGAGATAATAGTAACGAGCAAAATGTAATATCAGGTGGCTCAATATTCAATGCAAAACATAAAGAGGTGGATTACGGCCAAGAATGGCATTGGACAAAAGGTAAAGAAATCAAAATGAATGCATCAGAGTTTGCATTATTCAAAAATATTGCAGACAACTGCAATGAAGGTGATGGAATAATCTTTAGCAAAGCCGATTTCGGCGAAGCTCTTTCAATGTACGTAAACGAAAAATTCACCAAAGATATAAACAAAAATCTTCCCAAAGGAGACTTCGCAAAACCTGAAATGCAATATAGGGCTGGATTTGAATATTTAGAAGCCGCTTCTAGTAAAGGGAAAATTGGATTTAGCTTTATAAACGAAGGAGAAAGTAATATGTACCCATTTGATAGTGATCTTGCGAAGGCGCTTAACAGTGGGAAATATGATACAGTAATATCTAGATGGTATTGGGGGGATGACCCCGAGGTTGAACACGGCTATATTGATAAAGATGGCTGGTATTGCGATTTGAATGGAAACAAACGTTCTAGAGAGAGCGAAGATAAAAATGGTAATAAAATTGAGGAATACTATGAGTGGGATGATAACAAAATAACTAGAATTTACAAGCCTGATGGAACTGAAGAATATTATAAAAACGACGTATTAGAAAAAAGAACTTACACCGAAGATGGCAAAGAAATCAAAGAAGAATACAAAGACGGAAAGCTTGTCGAAAAAGATATTCGTTGGGACAATAATGCAAAGATTTACGACGGCGATAACAATCTTATTTATGAGAAAACTGGGGACAGCTGTAAAAAATATTCAAACGGAGAACTTACCTACGAACGAACTGGAGAATATTACAAAGAATACTCTAACGGAAAGATTATAGAAGAATTAAAGAACATCAACGGAACAGACTGTCTATATAAAGATGGAACTTTAATAAAAGCAGGTGAGACAAATATCAAGCAATTCGATACTGAATATGCGAAAAAACATAATGAATATTATAAAGGTTTTGAAAACTTTGACGCAAAAACGATTGCTAAAACCTTAAACAATCAAATTAGTGGCTTCTCTGATGGGGAGAAAACTACTGAAATGATTAACGGAATACCCATTGAAAAAAGAATGGATGTTCTAAAAGAATACAAGGAACAAACTGGTAATAATTTATTTCAAGACTTATATAGCGAATGGGGACTTGACGAAAAGAACTTCACCCAGTTCACAAAAGATTTCTTTGAAGGCTATATAACAAATAAGTCCAACCATTCTGCAAAAGACCTCAATATGATAGAATATATTTACAACACTAAAGAGTTCAATAGAGAAGAAATCCTTAATATAAATGAGTATATTCTTAATAATTAATTTAAAAAAAAGGGGGTGACTCAGAAGTCCCCTCTTTTAATTCAATTATTAATCTAAACCGAAAAAGCTTTTCACTTTTTCTATAACAGAAGGTTCCTTATATACCCTCGGAGATTTCATCTCTTCAATTTCAGTATCATACATTTCATTTACAGTTTTAGCATAAGTATTAACCGAAGCTGTCACAGGAACTTCTCTGTACTGCAAAGTCTGATAACCATCTTTTGAACGGTCTTTAGGATTAACAACATAGCAAGTACCTAACAAACTCATCTCTACAACATTTTTAGGATAGTTTTGTTTCATAGAAAAGTGGAAAAATTCCCCACGGTTTTCAAGTATATTCTTAACCGTATCAACAGCCATTGCAGGCTTTTTAGATAGCTTATTTTTCACATACAGTTCACTCTTAAAGCATGACCTACGGGCTTTAGCGACTTTTTTATCAATAGCTGCATAACGTGATGCTGCAGCATCAATTCTTTTTATCATAATACACACTCCTTGGGATAGTTATATATACAATATTATAACAAAAATTTTATTTGTTAATATGAAAAAAATCTTTTACCCTGTTCCAAAAAGAGTCTAACAAGTTTGACTTGCTTTGCAATTCAATAGATTCTTTATAAAAATTAGAATTTAAATGCTTATTTATCAAATCTTGCGCAGATTCTAATATCGTTTTAGGTTCAAGAGATTCAACTGCAACATCTGCAGTTGGAACAGTTGCACTCCTAACTTGTGTAGACATATGAATATATTTTGGTTCTTTACCACTTACAACTGATATAATCTTTTTATCAAGACTGCCTGAGATATTCAGATTCAGATTTTTTATAGGCTTCACTTGTTTTTCTAGAACAGGATAAATAGTATCAAACGCCTGTTTTTGTCTTGCACTTAAACCACTTATATTAATATTACCTTTAAAAGCAGTATTGTTAATTGTATTTACTTGCATAATAAACATCTCCTACTTAGCAAAGTATATCATGTAAATATTTTGATTAAATAGAATTTTACTAGATTGAAATGCAATTAATGCTTTATCATAACATAAGTTTGTAGTTTGTAGGGTGCAATTTATTGCACCACTTCTTAAATTGGTGTCGAGAAGGGGACTATTTTGGAACCCTATAACAAGAAAATATTAGCAAATTTGGATGATAATTGCAACATTTATCGTAAGCTTGTTTTGTTCTTAAAGTTGGATACTCATACGTATTATAATATGAGGTTAATTCTAGGATTGGAAACAATACTATAAATAAATTTAATGCAATAAAAGTTTATACTACAACCTGTTAAATACATTAATGTTTAATAAAATGTGACAAATTTGTAACAAACAAGCAATTATTTAGCTAGGATATACTTTATATATAAAAAGGAGGATTTATGACAACAACTAATACAATTAGCAATTTAACTACTATTGATGGAAATTTTTATGTAGGTATGACTTTAAGAGATGCTAAAGAAAAAAATTTAGATATTCCTCTATTTAATTCTATTGATGAGCTTGATGGAAAAAAAACTGGAACATTAAGCAAAGAAGATATAATTCAACATAGGGATGTTGAATGTGGTAAAAAAGCAAGCTGGGGTCTTGTCGGAACTGTTGCTACTGTCGTAGCCACAATATGTGGTGGTCCTATTGGTTGGGGATTAGCAGCTTTAGGGGCAATTTCTTCTGGTTCTTTATTTTATAAATGCGAATCTCAAGATGCAATAACAGATAAATATAGATAGAAGAGGTGCAATGCTTCTATTTTTATTATAACTTGTAGTTCATAGAGAGCAACTTATTGCCCCAATTAAATATGGTGCCGTTGGAGGGACTTGTCTTGGTCGCTCGCATTTAACGGCAATTCCGAGTTGTACTTCAAGTCTTCGACTTTCGCAAAACTCTCCAGCCTCAGCTCGCTCCCGCTGTCTTGGATTTGCTCCACGCTCGGAAAGTTTCGCAATAGAACCTTAGGTTCAAGTTTGCTCAATTTCCTCGCTATCCGGACTAGCTTTGCGTCGTCCGTCCGCAAATCCGCTGAACCCGATGAATGCTTCGCATTGGGGTTCTGCGTCCTCTGAACGACTATAAAAAAGAAATGGGGACAAGCCCCATTCTTTTTTATGGTGTCGTAGGCGGGACTTGAACCCGCACGGGTTTCCCCACACGCCCCTCAAACGTGCACGTATACCGATTCCGTCACTACGACATTTCACCTTTATTCAATTTTCAAACTTATTTTAGTCTCCGTGACGGACGTTCTCTCAAGGAGAACCCTCTCGGAAAACGTGACATTTAGTCACCTTTTCCTGCGGCAGAGTGTCACTACGACATTTCACCTTTATTCAACTTTCAAACTTATTTTAGTCTCCGTGACGGACGTTCTCTCAAGGAGAACCCTCTCGGAAAACGTGACATTTAGTCACCTTTTCCTGCGGCAGAGTGTCACTACGACATTTCACCTTTATTCAATTTTCAAAAAATTCAAAATTAACAAAATCATACTAACATAAATCCTAAATCTTTACAATAAAAAAAAGAGCCATTAGGCTCTAAAATCTTTGTGTGAAGTGTAGTATGAATAAAATTGCTTTTATTCCTCGTGTTATATATATAAAGTATTTGCTCCTTAATTAATTGATATTTTCCAATTATAACCTTTACAAAACTTTACAATAAAATAGGGAGACTAGATTTTCTAGTCTCCCTATCTATAATTATTAATTTCAATTATCTTGCAATCAAAGACAACTTTGTACCTTGCTCTTCAATATTCTTTTCTACAAAATATTGTGGATTAGATACAATGTTGTATTTTGGAACAGAATATGATTTACTATTCCCTAAGAAATGTGGTGCTAGCTTTAATGCCTGTTCTGTAACAACAGTAAATACACCATGTCTCGCAGACTTAGAATTGACAACAATCTTTTCTCCTTTCTTAAATGCTTTTAAGAAATAATCCAAGCCTTCTTTTTCAACAATGTATTTTTCGGTTTTATCTAATACATTATAGAAAACTGTTCCTACTGCAAGTGGTATTGCAACCACCTTATTAATTCCTTCCAAGTACTCTTTTAATGGAATTTTATCATAAATAGCTTCTTGTACCTGAGGAACATAAGGATTTTCTCCTTCAGCGCAAGGATATGCCTTACTTTTACCATTACCATCCTTGATAGACAACGGTTGTACACCATTCCAATTAAAGAGAGAAATTGCAGCAGAACCGTCACTACCAGTCATAACAACGCCTTTTAAATCAAAGCCGTCCATTACATGAGGAATACCTGTACTCATTACAGGAGCTTCTTTTCTGATATTCATAATCGTTTGGAATTTTTCAAGCTGTTTTCTATAATACCTTGCTTCTTCTGTATCACCTTCATATTGAGTCCAAGGAAGAGCATTTCTGTTCGCATGAGTAAGGTTCTTTGATTTCTCTTCATAACCACTCATCAATTGTTCATCACCTGCATTTAATACATAGTAGCCTGGTAATGATATATGAGCACGAGCACTTCTTAATACCATCTCTGTAGCCGGCTCGTCTATAAACTTGAACAATTCAAACATTGCTTTTTTCTTCTTAGCCTCATCTGTGAAGCAATCTGCTTTTTCAAAGACTAATTCAATTGATTTTCTTAAGTCTAATGCACCAAAGCTAAATTTTTCTTCATCATTTCTTGCTGTCAAATAAGCCTGATGGCGAGCTTGTTCTTCTTCAATGTATTCTTTTGAATAACGAGACATATACTCACGAATAGATTCGTCTAGCTTTTGCAATACAACATCCCTATTCTGTTCTGAATTGCATAGGCCATTTATATTAGCAACATTTGTATCAAGTTTTGATTTTATGATATTTGCCAACAAACGAATCTGTTCCGGAATATTTGTGTCTGTATATTGAGGGTTTTCAAATGAGTACAATGCTTGAGAACCATCGTTCCACATTTTCTTTCCTTCTTGTTGAATCATTGATATTAAATCTTTTCTTGCATCTAATCCATCACGCTCTGGCAGTTTCAAACCTTTTGTTTCAGCAATATCAAGGATTTCAGCTAATGCAGTGTCGTAATTCAAGTAAGAAGGTCTCTTCTCAGCAGAAATATTATAGTTACCATTCACCAAAGCTGTAACTGCATCATGTAACGCTTTTTCTTGTTCTTCATTAATAAAACCTTTAGATAATAGTGCGTCATGTAATGCAAAACGAAGCAATGCACCATTCGCAATTGAATATGTATTAGCACCTAAGAAATAGTTGTTACGAATATAATACTTATCTCCATAGTGATACTGAGCATCAAACGGCAAGCCTGCTAACCCTACACCACCTGTAATCAATTGCAAGGCGACATTATAATGCTCATTTCCTGGTTCCAATCGGTTTAAGATTGCGTGACACATTTTCATATCATGAGCCATCAAATAGTTTAAACGAGGTTTATCGTGGTTGCCACCAAAGGTAAACATACTACGGACGTATTCCATTGGGTATTTATGATCCCCAATACCTAGCAATCTCTTTAAATCACCCATAATTGTATCGACAGTAGCACCAGCCTCTCCACCAGCATAAGGATGACCTTCTCTCAAATCTTCAACCTTCTTATCAGCAGATCCTGTTAGAGCATTTGTTACTGGAGAGAAAAAGAATGAATAACCTGCTACTGAAGAAATTTCAGAGTTTTTAACAAATTGCCCTTCGTCGCCCATCAATTGAATATCGGTAATTTCACCCCAAATCCTCGCACCAGGAGAATTGCTATAAACTACATCTTTGTATTTCTTCCAAAAATATGTCAAATCATCCATTATTTTCGCTGTATTATCTTTTTGGTTTCTTACACTATCAATATCAGCATAATCTTTTAATGCGTCAACACGAGTATCTAATGTTTTTCCTGCTTTTCCAACAATGGCTTCCGCATATCTAAAGCTATTCACATTTGTATCTTTAATAGTCTTTAACACAGCATCTTTCACTGTTTCAATAGCTAATGAATCTGATGCAACTTTTTTCAAGCCTTGTTTCATAACATCCGCAAGTAATTTACCTTCATAAACAGGAGTGTGACCAAGAATACCTAATTGTTCTAATGAACTATTTGCTCTTGTAGCTGCTGTATCATAAAGGATTTGTCCTTTTGAATTTACTTTCACTAACATATTCGGCAAGATGGCTTTCATCATTGCATACTTTGATATATCTTGACCTACAGTCTTCACAACATGATAACCATACTCTGTTAAAACAGTACCTTGAGCATCTGCAAAGATTTTTCTATCCGCATCAACACTTTCATCAACAGCCTTTAATACAGACATCGTGAAATCATATACCTCGCCAGTATACATTGAATTTACACGTTCATAGACCTCTTTGTACTCAGGGTATCTTTTGTTAATATAGTCAGAGAACTGAGGATTACCCATCTGGGATAATTCATATCTTGATAGACCCGCTGTGTCACAATCTATCGGACGAGGTGTAAACATTGGAGATGCTAACACTCCAAGAGTAAATGAATCTAACTCAAGAGACTCCAAAGGCACACTCATTATTGTCTTTGTAATAAATGGCTCTGCACCAATTTCTGGTAACGATAAATTATACAAACCGGCATCAATATTTTTAAGCGCCTCTAATTCCATTTCTGCACTTGCAGGGAAACGCTTTGCTGCAATTAATTCTTTTATCTTATTTTGGCCTTCTTCAGGAGTCTTTATTGCACCCAATTGTTGAGCAACAAATCTATTCAAGACAGTTGTAAATTTTCCACCCCAGAACTTGCCGACCTGAAGTCCAGCATCTTGAACTTGGTTATTGAAAGGAGTGTAACCTCTTCTATCAACAGGTATATTTGAAGTACTCTTATAATCCGCCGCAGATGGGAAATATCTACGTTTAACCATATCTGTGTTAGCATCCCAAAGCCCAATTCCGGCTTCCTTCTTTGGAGTAATTTTTGTATGTGTCAAATGAGACGCATATACAGTACCATCTTTTGAATACAATGGTATTCTATCTTCAGCAGCCTTACCCTTATTGAAACTATTCAATGTTTCAACATTTCTAACATAAGCAATATAATCATTCTTTGACAATCTGAATGCATAAGGTGCTAATGTATCATCATGAGTTGCTACCTCTAACGGATTTTCTGTTTCTAGAATATCGTAACGATTAATCAACTGTTTACTATTTTTTAATTCATCTGATACAAATCTTGAATCAAAATACTGAATTTCAGTAGGCTTGGATGGATTATAATCAGGATTATTTTCTATTTTAATTTGCCCGTCTTCTAATTGAGTAAATGTTTGTGGAGCATTTACCAAATAGTGGCTTGCTGTCTCAGAACGAGTTCCAATTAAGCCATAACCAATCAAATCAGAATCAATACCAGCCATTCTAAACCAATGCTTGAACGGAGTATCAAAATCACCCCATTTTGTTGCATATTGGAAGTGAACACCTTTTAAACCTTCACTGGTCAAAGGAACGTCTAATACTAATGACATATCACGAGAGAACAAGTCTTCAACAAAATCTTCAAAGTTATTAATATCCCCAACACCACCAGCCAACTGGAAGTCATTGCAGTTCCAGTATTTATGATAAGAAACAGTGTCTCCGCCTGTTATAGGTGTTGAGAAAAATATTTTAACCCCCATATCAGATAAATAATCTAGTTTTTGCTTGTACCCTGCCAAGCTACCACCGTACTGAACACCAAAAGTTCTTCTTGCATCCTCTGCGGCTTTTTGGCGTTCTGGGTCATACAAAACCTTACCAATATCATCTACATTTGGAGTATCAAAGCCAGCATAATAGTATCCTGGAGCAAAACTATCAAGGACTGCTAAATAAGCATTACCTCCACTAGTAGGTTTGATTGCATTACGGTTTACATGGTTTACAGGCATACTTTTATTATTACCAAGACTCACCATCGACCTTTCACCGATTTGATCATATCTATAATCAGCAGACTTAACTGCACGACCATGACTTCTAGGAGTCACCTCATAGTTATATGCAAAATTCTCACCCGGCGCGAAACCATAATTTGCTAAATTCACAGCGGTACCACCTGGTTCTATTCCAATTCTCTGTGCAGAATTCAAATCTACAGAACCATTTGGAGCATATTTGTATAAAACTACATCACAAGTTTGGTATGCTTCATACGCGTCATGTTTCTGTTTATCATACTCTGCCTTGGTTATTTCATTCTTTGCAAGCTTTTCGTCTAATTCACGATGTTTTACTTGTGCAACATCGTCATGCGGATAATTAAAGTGATAACAATCATCCCCAAAAGCATCTTTCTTATACTCATAGCCCTTAAACGCAGGCTTAGTCATCCTTGAAATAGCACTTAATTTCACGTTAAACTCCTTAATGTGTACCGGTAATAAAAACACTAATCTTTTCTACTATATATTTTAAAACGGTAAAAAATTTTTTTTTGCTTATTTATATTTAATTGTAAAAAAATATTTACAAAACTTAAAAACCTTAATAAATAGTAACTTTCAAGTCAAAAAAGTTGTTTAATTTTTCTATTTGAGATAAACTTTTAAAAGAATTCAACTTAGGAAATGTCATGACTATTTTATATTTTTACATCACATGTTTCACAATCTATTTTACTCTTTTAGCATTACAATGCTTGAGGAGAAGACGTAAAGTTAGAGACAAATATACAGCAAAATACAATAATATGTGTGTTATTGTGTATTCTCACAATGATAAAGAAACTCTTGAACAGTTGATAAAATTACTTAAAGCTCAAGATTATCCAATTTCTTGTTTTTCTATTTATGTAATTCTTGATAACTGTACAGATGATTCAGAAGTTCTTTTAAATAGTGAGCTAAATATCAACGTATTTAACATCAAGAACATGGATACTGTAGGAAAAACTCAGGCATATTCAATTCTTGTAGAAAAATTATCCCAAGTTCAAGGATTAGATGCTTTTGTATTCCTAGATGCAAAATATTACATCAGACACGATTTTCTTACTGATGTGAACTTTTTCCTACAAAAGCATTCCGTATTATCAACTTTTGTAGAACCAATAATTTCTCAAAAACTAAACACCATCGAAAAAATTAAGTTTGTTTATCAAAAATATATTACAGAGTTTGTTTCAACAATGCGTGCAAAAATGGGACTTTCAAACATACTCAATACAAACGCTTTTGCTATCAAAAAATCTGTACTTGATAAGCTAGGTTTTATTTCGGTTGGAGATATTAATACAGAACTTGAGTATTCTCTTAATATTTCTGCAAAAGGAGAACAGATTTTCTTCACTCCAGAATTAAGATCTTACTCTGACTATACAAACTTTATGCCACAATATCCTTCTATGAACAAGCGTTTTGATCTGTTTGGACAACACATCAAACAATTCGATTTTAGAAGATTTAACCACGTAGAGTTAATTTTCTCATTAATTGCTCCAAACTGGTTATTTATATTATCTGCGTACGCTATATTGGGATATCATATATTTTTCAATGACTTCCTTGTAGATTTCAAGACCGTATTTGCACAATTCGCAATTCTTATAATTTCAGTATTTGCGGGCACCTTATCTGCAAAAATCAGAAATGATGAAATTTGTTATCTGCTTGCTTATCCTATATATTCTATCGGTAGATTAATTTATAATTTTGCTCCTTTCATCTGGATTAGAGCATTAATTAAAAAAATCACAGAACCTTCTACCGTAGAAAAAATGATGGTAGATGTTTGGGTATCTGACGGTAAGAAAAACTTTCCTTGCAAGCTTGAGCTTATTTCAAATAACGGGCTCTCTAGCGTAACTTTTATCAATATGAAAAACAAAAAGTTTACAACACGTAATGACCATTTAAGAATGACAGATGCTCTTAATGAGCTTACTGAAAAACTTTCAGAATACGGATTAACCCTTAAAATATGCCAATGTTGTAAATATTATCAAGCAAACATCGATGGCACAACCAATATGGTTAAGGGGTTCTGCAAATACGAGTTTGCAGACAGAGTCCCTGGCGATATCCTTCCAACTACGATTTGGAACACGTGTGAGCAATATGAACCAACTAACGTAGTTAGCTTATTCGAAAGTTTTAATAATAATAAAAAATAAAACTGCCAATCGGCAGTTTTTATTTTATATAAGTTGCGCACATATTACTCGCTCAATTCCTGCTAAATCATTAATAATTTCAATATTCCCGAACCCATTCTCTGATAATATCCGTTTTAGAATTTGAGCTTGATTAATCCCACATTCAAAGAGAATATATCCATTTTTACGCAAATATTTAGAAGCATCCATAATTATTTGTTTATAAATTGCCAACCCATCATCCTCAGCAAACAATGCAATTGATGGTTCAAACTGAACTTCTTTTTGCAACTCTGTTCCAATAGGAATATACGGAGGATTTGAAACAATCATATCAAAAGTTTCATTGTCTCTTATTTTTGAAAAAATATCAGATTTTCTAAACACAGCTTTATTATTCAGATTTAAATTAGATGCATTCTCTAGCGCAATTCTTAACGCTTCAGAAGAAATATCAACCCCAAGGACATAAGTATCCGCCTGTTGAGCAATTGTGCAAGCAATACAACCGCTACCAGTACCAATATCCAGAATATCTTTTAACTCATTTAATTTAATTATTTCTAGCGCCTTTTTTACTAGAATTTCAGTTTCATCCCTAGGAATTAAAACATCCTTAGTAACCTTATAAAAATTTCCACTAAAATACGCCTTACCAATTAAATGTTGTAATGGAGTTCTTGTTTCTGCTCTTAATTTTGCAACTCTTTCTACTTCTGGCAACTTGCTTTCATCAATAGGACGTCCCATCAACATATCCATCAAGCTCCAGTTGCACAAATCCTGAAGCATTATTTTTACTTCAGAACGAGCCTCATTAGGTTCTATACCAGCATCAATTAGCAATTGTTCAATTTCCTGAATGTTCATCTAAAATTCTCTCAATCTCTTTTTTCATATCAAGACGACTTGCCGTCTCTACATCTATACCTTCTATATTATAACGTTTACACAATTTTTCATAATAATAAATTTGTTTTTTAGTAGGCAATTCCTTGGACATTTTTACATCTTGTAAAAACTTCCGTTTTTGTTTTTCAAATTCCTTATTTGCAGCTATTATCGGAGCCTGAGACTTCTTATATTCATAGTATTTTTTACATTCTTTTATATATAGAATCGTATCACGTTTAAACTCGGAATCCTCAATGATATCTTGCAAAAATTCAAATTTGGAAACCCCTAGTTCTTGATAATATCTCTCATCCTCTAAAAACTTATCAAAAATTTCTTCCGTACCCAAATCCAAATGCTGTTTTACCATTGCACGCAGAAAATTACAGAGCCCTGTTTTTTGGACTCTGTTTAATTCTCTGTAAATTCTATTCTTTATTTCATACATATCAAACTAAATCATTTGGAGTTAATCGCTTTGCCTGCCTAAACTCCAAAAACTTGGCCATCATCGGATTGGACAACTTGGGTTTAGCTATAGGATTCGTTGCTAACTCTGGTACTTTATTATTATTTTCAATTACTTTAAACTCAAACTTTGTAATTTCTTTTTCCATTGTTCACCTCTTTATGTATCTTATGTATATATAAAGTATATAAATGTTAAAAAATTGCCTTTTTTGTTCGAGTTTTCTTTACATCTCTTAACATTTTACAATATTTAGGCCATTTTTTCAATAAAATCGAGTTTTTTGTAATATTATGTAACAAATTGTCAATTTTTATAATTTCTAATATTTTATATTAATATGATAAGGTTTGAGAAAATTAATACACCTACTTTCCACAGTAGGGAGTTTAAAAAAGAATCTATCCAAACTCCAGTAACTTCACAACCTCCAAAAGAGGTTGAGAAATTGCCTGATATTAAACTTCCTACCGTTGTTAACATCCCTTGCGGATACACAAAACTCGGAATTGAAAAATTAGATAACGGTCAGGAAATTCATAACTATAAACTGTCAAACGGACTCAGAGTATCTATTTTACCAATGGATACAAATACTACCGTTATAAGAAGCTTTGTAAACACTGGCGCTATAAATGAAATTGATTCACAGCGTGGAATCAGCCATTTCTTAGAACACATGGCTTTCAATGGGACTATAGGCTCTGATGGATACAAAAAGCTTTCTACAGGAGATGTTTTTAAATTAGTCGGCAATATAGGAGGAAATACGAATGCTGCTACAAACTTTGCTCTCACTGATTATTATATACAAGCCCCAATTTTCTATGATACTGATCTGGAAGAGATAATAAGTATTCAAGGTTCAATGATGAACAATCTTTCTTTGCCAGAATCAATGATTGAAAAAGAAAGAGGGCCAGTCATTTCCGAAATTAATATGTACACGGACTATCCGGAAATGCTCGCATACAATACAGCTATTAAAAACTTATACAATATTAAAACTAAATCTGCTGATTACATTGCAGGATCAGTAGAAAATATTAAAACACTCTCTAGAGACGACGTACTAAATTATTACAGAAATAATTATTATCCTGCTAATATGTACACAACTCTTGCGGGAGATGTTGAACCTGATGAAGCAATTAAATTAATTGCAAAACATTTTCATTCAAAAGTAGAGAATCCTCCTGCTAAAAAAATTGATACTCTTACTCCTATTACAGAGCCAATCAGGCGTGACATAATTTCGCCTAAAACAAAATTTACCCATGGCTTTGTAATGTTAAATGGCCCCGCTAACAATAATTTAAAAGATAGATTAATTGTAGACCTTATTGCAAAATTCTTATTTGGAAATGTTAATACCAAATTAGATAAGCATTTTATAGATACAAGTATTTGTATGGACTTGGGAACAGAAAAAGTTAGTACCAACCCAAATGATGGACAAGTAATTTATTTTGAATATACTGCAAACGAAGATGAATCCGAAAAAGCACTAGAAACACTTTACAAAGAACTTAGTAACTTCAAAACAATAAATGATAAAGGGCTTAATCTCGGGAAGCAACATCTTACTAATACTTTTGATAGAATGTGTCAGAACCCAGAAGGAATTTTAGGGCTCCTCGGACATTCTCACTTCACCTCTGGAGACTGTTCAATAACACAATATAAGGAGCTTATAAACAGCATCACAAAAGAAGATGTCACAAGATGTCTTAATACATATTTTGATTTAAATAAAGCCTCTATTGCAGTTGTTCATCCTAAAGAAAGTGAACCAGAAACAAATAATGTTAACTTTACAGGAATCAGAAAAAAGCAAGCAATTAAACCTGAAAATATAAAGCTTTACACTCTTGGAAATAATTTTGAAGTTGTTACATATGACACCAAAAGTGATTATGAATATTTTAAACTTACCCTTAGATGTGAAAATCTTCCTGAGCAAAAACTAGGTACTGCAGATGTCCTTAACCACATGTTAAACAATGGGGCGCAAGGTTTAACAAGAGAACAATTTGCCTCAATAAAATCAGAAAATTTAATAAAAGGATTTTCATACGCATACGCAGGGGGACTAGGATTTGACATTAAAGCTAACAAAGATAGCATAAAAAAAGCACTTGCACTATTTAGCACTCAATTACTCTCACCAAATTTAACAGAAGAAGCTTTAACAAAAGCCAAAGAAGTTCTTAGGAAAAATATCACGAATAACGAGCCTGCGTCTATTGACCTCATTCTATCTGATATTATTCCAGAAAATAAGTATAGTTATAACGACTCAACTGTACTAAAGAACCTTGATGATATCACCCTTGATGATGTAAAAAAACTATACAAAGACATATTAAAGAATTCAGTAGCAGAAGTCTCCTTCACGACTTCCGAAAATGATACCGAATATTCTAAAAGTTTATTAAAAAAGATTTGCAAATTCCCTCGAGTAAAACAAAAAACTTACAAAACAGAAGATTTATATACACCCGTAGAAAAATCTACTGTAATCTGTCATGAAAATAATAACGCTCAAGCTGATATTTCTATTGGCTATAAATATAAAGACAATGGCAACCTCAGAGACTCAGTAATTTTTACATTACTTACAGAACTCCTTAGTAAAAATTCATTTAATGACCTCAGAGAAAAGCAACAACTTGCATACAGAGTAAATGCTTTCACCGTGAATGAAGGAGCAAAAAACAAAGTCCTATTCTGTAATATCTTAACCACTACAAATGATGAAGAAACAGGAGAAAAAACTTTTGAAAATGTACCAACATCCATTAATGGTTTCAACAAACTCATTAACGACATAAAAAAAGGAGATTTTTCTGATAAAGACTTGGAAGCTGTCAAATTAGAATTCAAAGCAAGAATATTAGACATCACAGACACAGACTTTAATAAAGCTGATATTTTGCTGGAAAGCTTATCTTCTCCTTATGGAATACTCTGCGCTAATACGAAGTTCAACATCATAGATTCTATTACAAAAGACGAAATCATAAACGCTGCAAATTATATATTTGAGCACAAACCAACATATGGAATCTGTGCAAACAAAGAGACAATAGAAGCTAACCAAGAATATTTCAACAGCTTAGAAGACTAGTCTTCAGCGTCTGCAGCTTCTAATTCAGCTAATCGTTGTTCTTCAGCTTGTCTTTTTGCAGCCTGACGTTGTTTTTCTTCTATATTCTTCTCTGAAACATACCCATACATATTAATTGCCTCTTGAACATTTAATGCTCTTGGGTCTACTGTTTCAATTTCTGTACTATACATAGCTTTTTGGGTATTATCGATGAAACATAGCTTTTTACAGTTATCAACAACAAACTTTGTATATACATTTTCAGAAGAAGTTGAAAGATAAACCTTCGGTTCTCTTGAATGTTTTAAAGTCAATCCTCTAGTATTTACGAATACAATATTAAAATCATAATTTTGGTTCAAAACAGAATATAGAGCCTTTCTATAATTGCCCACAAAATGAGATGAATAAGGCCCATCAAATAACACAATTTGGATATTGTCACTTTTGAATATCGGTTCAAAATAATCCTGTAGCAAGATGTTTTTTTGTGGCTTGTATAAATCAGCTGGAATTTTCACAATAGAATATTTAGGCAATACTTTTTCTTGAGCCTTTTCTTTTATCTCTGAACTTGCAGGAAGAATCAAACCAAACAAGCAAACTGAAAGCAAAACAGTTTTCAACGTTAAACTAAAGAATGGAATTTCTATCGTAAAACGAGAGAAAGCTGTATCATATACAAAAGGACAAATTGTTCTAAGTTTTTTTGCTAACTTTCTAACTCCAGCAACATCATTTGTCTCATAGTACAAAGTTCTCGGTCTGGATGTATCATCAACATAATCAACTTCAATCAAACAAGAACGCTTTGTTCTGGTAAAACATCTTTTCAGATGTATTTGCATAAGGGATTCATAAGAATGAGATATACCATCCAATATAATTACTCTACGCTTTCTTTTAATATCAAAATCAGGATTTTCACCATAGATAGGTGAAACAAAAAGAAACGTAAGAACTCCTGTTAACAAGAATAATAACGGACGATAGTATTCTTGCGGACTAGGTTGCAAGCATAATAACACTACCGCAATAACAGAAGTAGTAAAGAATACGAAAGAACTCAATTTCAATGCAGACTCTTCATGAAGAATATTCGCGAGCTTAGCAAGAAGCCAAAAACTTGGGACACCAAGAAGTACTAATAAAAACAACAAAGCATTTTCATGTACTGCATAATACAAAAACTGAATATATGATATTAAAACTTCTCTCATATAAAAATTCTACTATATTGTTTATATTTTTTCAATAAAATTTAAATAAAATGTTATATTTCTTCAGGTAAATAAATTATACAATCAGACAAATTAGAACGAATATCCTGATAACTTTCACATTGGTAACAAATTCGTTGATATTCTCTAACTACAGTCATCACATCATCTGTAGATAGTTTTATCATTTTACGTTTTCCATCCATATTTTCTATAATTCTTGCCATGTTTACCCCTTTCTAAAAATATTCACGGCATTTTTTATAAAAACTTTAACCAAATAAACCAAACGCTTTATAAAAACTGTTTTTAATGTTATACTCAACTTGAAAAAGGAGGGTTTATGCTTATAAAATATCTTGGTCACAGCGCTTTTGAATTCCAAACAAAAGAGGGGAATATACTAATTGACCCATTTATAGCTCAAAACCCTGAATACACCCCTAAAAATATTTCTGATATATTTGTAACTCATGGACATGGCGACCATCTAGGTTCAGCAGTTGAAATCTCAAAAGCACAAAAAGCAACAATTACAGCGATTTTTGAACTAGCAAATTACTGCGAAGCAAAAGGCGGAATTACTAATGGCGTTTCTATGGGAGGAAAAGTATCTTTTCCGTGGGGTTGGGCTCTTTTTACACCAGCATTTCATTCTTCATCAACCCAAGAAGGCCATTATGCAGGTACTCCCGCCGGTATTTTATTTGAAATAGAGGGTACAAGAATTTTCCACGCCGGAGATACTGCCCTTAATTCCGAAATGAAAGTTATAAAAGATATATACGCTCCTCAAATTGCACTACTTCCTATTGGTGGACACTACACAATGGATATAGAACAGGCTGTTATTGCAGCAGAGTGGTTAGGAGTCGATATTGTTATCCCAATGCACTACAACACTTTCCCTCCTATCAAAGCTAATCCAGAGCTTCTAAAAGCAGAGCTTGCTGCAAACGGAATCAATACAGTAATCTTAAATAAGAATGAATCAATAGAATTCTAATACGAAGGTTGTCCAAGCATAACGAAATGCCCTGATTCTTCTTTTATATTCACTGTCGAATAATAATCTTTTACAAGAACGACGCTTGTTTGAGAAACCAAAAAGCTATTCTTGCTAAAGAATTCTTCGTACAATAAGCCATTTACTGTGTACTTTTTAGACTTTACAAAAAGATTAAAGTTTAAGTTACGTTTCTTAATCTCAGAACAAGCAAAGGCAATTATGTCATCAAACTCTGTTTGATACCAAGATGTCTGAATAATATCCAGAATATAATTCTCATTGTCTTTTGTAGAGATTGAAAAATAAGCAACTTGGTTCCCTGATTTCTTATCTTCTATAATATAACGATACTCAACCCCTTCTTGCAAACCTTTAAAAACAGATTCCTTAAACGTTTGAGCTGTCAAAGACAAAGAAGGTCTGAAATGAGAAATTAAAGATTCATTATGCATCACTGAAACAGAAGACGCATCAGAGTTTCTAAAACTTCTTACATTGATATTATATGAATATTCTTCATATTTCCTACGACTAACTTTCCATAATTTTTCGTAAGCACATTGGCGGAAATTATATTGTGATACCAGCAAATTAAGTAGCTCGGGATAAGAATTATTTATTTTCACTAAAAAAGAAGTAGCACCTTTTGCCCCATAGTGAGAAAGCACAAACTCTAATAATTGTTTTGCTACATCATAACAACCTTCTGCAAATAAAATTTCACCTATTTTAATTCTAGAAGGCAAACCTTTAGTTGAATTGGCTGAAACAAGACCCACAACCTTTTTGTTGCTAACAGCTAAAAACTCTTCTCTTAAAAACTTAAGCCTTAGAGGCAATAAAGTATGCAAAAATAAAGGTAAGCTAAAATAATACGAACGAGTACTACTTATTGCGAACTTAGAGTTCTTCTTTCTTCGATAAAACTTCCTTATCTTTGCCATAAAAAAATTATAGCGTTGAAACAAAATATGTTCAAGTTTTTATAATGGCACTGTTCTAAAGATAGTATAATATCTAAAATCACCCCAATAAATAATCATCTGTAAAAAACTATTCTCAAGATCATTAACCTCTAAGAATGACTGTTTAGGTGTTGGGCGTTGAGAGCTTTTAAACTTACCGGCAAAGTCTGTAACAGCTTTCCTAACTTTTTGACGACCATTCAACTTTGGTTCGGGGATATTATCTTCATAAAAAGACTCTGGAGTATAGTCTCTGTTATAAGCAGGGATTATATGCCTAACCTTTCCAGCTTCCTTAAACAAAATATACCAATTCCCATCTTGTTTGCGTGGTGTTAATAAATAATATCCTGGTTCAATCACTATATTCTTGAAGTACAGTGGCGAATTTAATCTTAGCAACGGATAGGGAGACCAAGTAGTATTCTGCATATCATAATATTGGTCAGGATCAACAGAATGCTGATAAGAAAAAGTAGGGACACTCAATTCTCGATATATATCTTCCAATTTTTTCTGTTCAGATTCACTAGCCTTTGGCGTTGATTCTTCAGGTAACGTACCTTCATACTCGGCAGAAGCAACACTACCTGCTAAAGATAATAATATTAAACAAGACAATAAAAAAGTTCTCATAAGATTATTTTAATTGGAATTTCAAAAAAAACAACAACTAAACACCTGATTTTGGCATCTGAACATTTTTCAATCTTTGTTCAATTCGACGATACCATTTAAGTTTTTGTTGGAATAGAGTTTTATACCCTTTGAATCTTGCATGTCTTATATCATCGAACTGAGAATCACAAAGTTCTTCTAAATTTTTACCCAAGAAACTAGTTAATTCTTTTCTATCTAGCTTTACATCCCTTAATAGAATTGGTTTACCTAGTTCAATCAATACTTCAGGGCGGTTGTCTCTTAAGAAGAAATAATTTACCGCAATTGGCTGTAAATTAACAGCACCATATTTCTTAATAACTTTTTGAGCTATATAAGCAAGTCCTGTTTGGAAAACAATCGGTCTAAAATTAGGAGGGTTTATAATTCCTTGTGGAAATATATACAGAATATTATTAGGATTTTCCAACACATCTACCGCATAATTTAGTGCAGCCATTGATGCTTGAGGAGACTTTTTATTAACTGAAAAAGCGCCACCTCTTCTTAAAAGAGGGAAACGGTTAAGCTCTTCAACCATTAAACGAATTTCTTTTCCGAAAATTCTGTTGCACACATGATAACCAACAATACCATCCCACCAGTTACTATGTGGAGCGTACATTATAGTTGGAACACCTTTTTCTCGGTTCAAGAAATTTTCATCACCTTTATATCTAAATGCATAAAAACGGCTTTCTAACATTCCATAGAAAAACCTATCTGCAACCCATAACCAAAAAGGAGACGTTTTAGCAGGTCTAAACTGCTCGTTTATTTTTCGCTTTTTTGTTGGTTCTACGTCCGAATATAACCTATCTAGTTCAATCATGGTAATTACTATATTACACTTTAAATTATTATTTGTGAAGGATTATAAAAAAGAATTTAATAAAAATTTACCTTTTAAGAAGGAACATTTGATAAACAATATTGTATTTCATCCCTCAACTTTATTGCAGGATAGTACGCTGGCAATACTTGTAGGCATCTATTTATAGCCTGTAATGCTGAACAGTAATCCTTTTCATGAATATAATATTTTGCATATATAAAATGAAGCTCTGGGTCATAGTATATCAAGTCTTTATATTTATCTAAATAGTATTTAGACAAGGAATAAAGCTTATCATTAAATAAAACCCTTGCAATTAACTTGTACGACTCATTATTAACCTCTGAAAGCTTATCAGCGTAACAAAGCAAAGCTTCCAAATAATCTACTCGTTCTGATTTTATAAATAAATCTATATCTAACTCTAAAAAATTACGAATCTGAAAATAAGTCACATTCTGCATTTTAGAAGTAGCAACGAGATTCACTAATTCTCTTAGCCAATTTGCACGTATTGAATCAATTGAACTTAAAATATCTAAAACCCGACGTATATCTCCCTTTAAAAAGAGAATATAAGCACACTCTAAAGGATGAGTTTCAATACTTAGCTCATTAGATATCTCTTTATAATTACCTGATAAAAGTTTATCGATAGCACCTTCACTATGCATTATCGTCATGTCGTTTCTTAATAAAGATTCTCTTGTTAACCTTACTGTCTGCAATAAATTCACCATCAGAACGTTTTGCACTCGCAGTGTTCAATTTACCATCAGAATTCTTAAGAATTGCATCAACCTGAGCAACAAGTTCATCGGTAGTATTTTGACCAACAAGGTTTGCATACTTAATTTGCATATATACTTCTTCACGATAAATTTTAACTTCACTTGGAGCCTTTATCGCCAAACGGCAACTTCCATTTTTGGAATCAACAATTGTTATTTCGATATTATCATTTATTATTAATTTTTGTCCGTTTTTTCTCGCAATTACTAGCATTATTGGGCATCTCCCTTCTCAAACAAAGGGTAGTTCACTTCATAACCGGAACCGGAAAGAATTATTTGCCCAGCAAGTTTGTTTTTAATATTAAATACTAGTGGCGCTAATAGGTTTATAGTCGCACCATCAGGTTCTGAAGATGGAATAGACGCAACATTCATTACTAATAAATCTTCAACATCATCAATTTGTAGCGCATCCACAGCATTATCTGGTAAATCTATCACATAATCAAAAGATAGGTTTGCACAAGACACGATAGGAAACGCTAATAAAGAGTTATCTACAGATTGTAGCCACTTAAACAAAGACTCTTCATCGTGTTCCAACAAAACATATCTTGATAATTCATCAAACCCAACAATTGGCATGACAAAATTAAACAATTTGTCTTCACTAACTTCTATTCGCCCAAATTTCTTTGTTTCAATTTCCATCATTACCCCCGTTTGGAAACTAGAAACCTAACATTTGAGATGTCATCATGGTTTGTATCAAACGAGGATCAACCTTTTCATTTTGGTTTGTTCCACCATACTTTGACATCAAGTTCATTAGATTATCCATTGCATTACCTGAAGCTTGCGGATATGAAGACGCATATAAGCCACTTATATCAGAATATCCTGCTGACATTTGAGGTGCAAAACCTGCCCTTTGTAGGGTTTGCATTGCAGCTACTATTTCATCATTTGTTGGTATTGCTTCTTGGTCATTATATGAAAATCTTTTAAATTTCTTTAACCTAGCCTTATCAATTTCTTTGTTATCATTTATATCTCTGCGCAAACTATCCAAATCCTGAGTTTCTATGGTATTTTTTACAGAATTTGTCATGGTTTGTCTATCTCTAATAAATTCATCTAAAGTAGAAGTTGTAGAACACTTTTCAAAATCCTCTAGGCATAACTTGCCGCGTTTTGAATAACGAACAAGAGTCTCTTGAGAGTTCAATCTTATTACAGTATCGTAGTGATCAATAGCTTCATCTACACGACCTGCTTGAGTATTTGCAAGAGCCATATAATAGTGTGCAACAGCATTAGAAGGATCTTTTGCTAAAACAGTCTCAAGATATTGAATACATCCAGAATAATTACCGGACTTGTATAATTTAATACCTTCTTGAACCGACTGAGAATTACCAGCCAAAACAGGACTAACGCAAACACCTGCTAATAATAATGCCATTCCTAATAAGAATACTTGTTTTTTCATATCTACCTTTTAATTATTTATTCTACAAAGTCTACTCTTCTATAGTTAGAATAGTACATTTCTACATGAAATTCATACTCTACCTAAAGGAATTATACAACATTTTGAAGTTTATAACAAGAGTTTGAGCGTAAGAAGGCACAAAGATCTTGTTCTAAACTTATATTAAAAAATGTATTTATTTCTTTAATAAAATAACAAGGACTTGTTACGTTAATTTCAATTATCTTTCCATCAATAACATCTAGCCCTGCCATATAAAAACCAAGAGAATTCAGTTTTTCTGCGACTTTAGTGAAATTACAACGTTCCTCTTCTGATAAAACGCCTTTAGAAATATAGCTCATACTATGGGTGTTAAATTTGAAATCATCCGTAGTTGAATGTTTAACGATACAATAATCAAGAACTCTATCGCCTAGAGTCAGTACACGCTTATCGCCAGAGGCACCAGCTGCCAAATATTTTTGGACCATCACAAAACTAGACTGGTTTGCAGTTACAGAGTTAATAATACTTCTGGTGTTCTTATCTCCTTGTTTTAAATAAAAAACACCCGAACCAAAACATTTATCTAAAGGTTTTAGAATAATCTCGCCTTGCGCTTGTAAAAAATCCTCAATTTCTGTCAATGAAGAGCTCACTATTGATTCTGGCATATACTCAGAAAACAATAGTGAATGCAGTTTCTCATTAAAGTTCCTTATTGCAAAAGGTGAATTTATTACACGGGCTTCCTTTACAAAATCAAAGATATAAGTTGCATTTATATAGTTATTGTCCACAGGCGGATCAGGTCTAAAAAATACGAGTTCAAAATCATCTATCAAAAATTTTTCAAACTCTTTGTTATAAACAATATTTTCACCCTCTAGTGCGACCTTATTACAAAGCGCAAAAGCCTTCTGTCCCTTTAATGACAGCCCATATAACGTAGTTATATAAACATCGTCCGTTTTGGAATATTCTTTAATCATCCAAAAATTTGTTACTAAATCATTAAATTCGAAATATTTATATTCAACTTTATCAATTACAAATAAAATTCTCATAAAAACCCCCATATACTACAAATTTAACTCCGAGGAGTTAAATTTGCAATAGAAAAAAAGGATTAGGAATTTTGGGATTTTCGGTATTAACCGTTAAATGTTTTGTAAGTTCTATCGATGTTTTCACCAAGAACTTTTTGTACAGCTTCGATTTCTGTTGTAATTGTAGTTCTTTCTGTATCAAGTTGTTCAAGTTGAAGTTCAAGTTTCTTATCTTGAAGTTGAATGATAGAAATCTTAGAGTTAACTTCTTGAACATATTGATTATATTGATATTTTTCGTATTCGTATTGGTTGTATGCATCTTCATAAGCTGCTTCATCAGTAACAGTTTCAGTTTGAAGAGCGAACTCTTGATCATCGATTACAACAGAAGTCATTCTACCAGCTTTATCAAAAATTACTGTACCGTTAGAAGTTGTAATTTTTTCGCTTTGAGTAACTGTGCCTTGTTGCCATACGTGAGCAACACCAGTTTGAGTTAATGAATTAGAAACTGTTTGAACATCTTCTTTTTCGATAAATCTGTAAGATGGAGTATTCTTTTCATCAGTAACTACATATACATAGTAAGCTGACATATCTGCATCTTTTGTATTATTGAACATTTGTTGGAAAAGTTCTTCACCAGTTTTACCAGCGTGAATAAAGTTTGCATTCAATTCATATAATTGAGTACCGTTTGCCAACCATTCAGAAGCATCACCTGCAACACCATCGGTTGGGTTAGAACCTTTTCTGATTGTAGCATTTGTAGCTGTATCAACTAGACCAATTAATTCACCAGATTTAATGTAAGAAATTGTATAGTTTTGGTTATCAGGATTTGGGTAAACAGATTCGATTGTATATTCGTAACTACCTTGTTTGAAACCATAAACAGTTTTTGTAAAATCTGTTTTAGAAGGAGGGGTAGGTACTGTCATACCCAATAAAGAGTTATATGCTTGAGAAGATTCATTTGACAACATTGTTCTTTGTTGGTTGATTTGTTGTCCTTGAAATTCTACGTTGTTTTGTCTTGCTGTTAATTGCAAAAATCTTGCTTGAGATGCTGACATTCCCATAATACTGTTTCCTTTTTTCCTTTTTCCTTGTACTCATGATTACGGCACTTTTTCGTAAAACTTTAACAATTTGAAGGAGATTTTTACAAAAGTTTACAATTCGACATTTTTCAAGAGAAGAAAAAAGCGCCAATACTAGGATTGGCGCACTCTCTCAATATTTACCTCTTGTTTACTTAAAACTGATTTAAGAACCGTTTATCATTATTAAAGAACAAACGAATATCATCAATTGCATATTTAAGCATAGACATTCTCTCTACACCTAAACCAAATGCAAATCCACTATAAACGTCCGGATCAACTCCTACATTCTTAAGGACATTAACATCAACCATGCCCGCACCAAGAATCTCTAACCAGCCTGTACCACTACAAGTTCTGCAACCTTTACCTTGGCACATAATACACTGAACATCAACTTCTGCAGATGGTTCTGTAAATGGGAAGAAGCTATTTCTGAATCTTGTTGGACGAGATGCACCAAAATAAATTCTTATAAATTCATTTAATACACCTTTTAAGTCTCCAAAAGTGATACCTTTATCAACATATAACCCTTCTATTTGGTGGAAGAAATTATTTTTTCTAGCATTTACTGCTTCATTTCTATACACACGACCTGGAACAATAACTCTAATAGGAGGTTTGCTATTCTCCATAGCCCTGATTTGAGCACAAGAAGTTTGGCTTCTCAATATTGTATTTGGAGCAAGCTTTGTATAATAAGTGTCTTGCATATCCTTCGCAGGGTGATCAGCAGGGAAGTTTAACATATCAAAGTTATAATACTCTGTTTCTACCTCTGGTGACAATTCACTTGGCAACAAAGAAAACCCCAGACTTTGGAAAATATCTACTATCTCATTAACGGTTGCAGTAATTGGATGGATTTTGCCGTATGGAATATAAGAACCGTCTAGAGTAATGTCAATTTTATCCTCTTTTAGCTTTGCATCCATTTCTTGCTTGTAAAACAAATCAAATTTCTCTTTAATCGCAGCTTCAAGCTTTTGGGTAATCTCATTAGCCAAAGCTCCTACTACACGTTTATCCTCATCTGACAAATCCTTTAAGCCTTTTTTAATTGAGTTGAATTCACCTTTACGGCTCAAATACTTCATCTTAATTTCTTCAATATCACTTACTGAAGTCGCCTTCGCTAAATCTGCAGTAGCTGCGTTATAGATACTTTCTAATTGTGTTTTCATATATTACCTCTATATATAGCTATTAAATTCTTTCTCATGTCCTACTGTTGTAGAACTGCCGTGTCCTGGATAAACAGGAGTTTCATCCGGCAATGTGTAAATTTTATTCTCAATACTTTGCTTCAAAGTCTTAAAGTCGCCACCTTCTAAATCGGTTCTACCAATACTTTCTTCAAATAATGTATCGCCTGAATATAGTCTTCCCATAACATAATATGAGCAACCGCCTTTTGTATGTCCAGGGGTATGAAGAACAATAATATCTTCTCCACCAAGTTTTATCTTATCACCGTCATTTACTAGAATATCCACTTGTGGAATATTTACAGACGGCATACCCATCATAAAAGTATAGGAGTTAAGCTTTTCTAACAGTCCTGCATCATCCTTATGCAAAACAACCTTTGCTCCAGTTTTTTCAACAGTTTCTTCAACACCCAAAACATGGTCAAAATGAGCATGAGTCAATAAAATATATTTCAATGTCGCATCATTTTCTTCCAACACTTCCAAAATTTCAGAAGAAAAGCTACTACAATCTACTAGAGCTGCTTCTTTTGAATTCTCATCTATAAGTAAGTAATTATTGTTCTCTAAAGGCGGAACGACAAAAGACAAAAACTTCATTACTTCACAACCTCAAAGATTTCTTTACATTTGCTTAGAACAGCTTTTGCATCCTGCAACTTAAGCATATTTGGCCCATCGCAAGGAGCTTTATCTGGGTCAGGGTGAACTTCGAAGAATAAAGTATCTACTCCAGCTGCAACGGCAGCTTTCGCAAGTAATGGTACAAATCTACGGTCACCACCTGTTGAATCCCCATTTGCCCCTGGCATTTGTACACTATGAGTTGCATCAAACACAACAGGGTAGCCAAACTCTTGCATTATATACATTGCACGATAATCAACAACCAGATTATTATAACCAAAAGTTGTTCCACGTTCTGTAAGCATTATATTTTTATTACCACTATCTTCAACTTTTTTAACTAACGGCTTCATTTGTTGAGGAGCTAAAAACTGACCTTTTTTAATATTTACAATCTTACCTGTCTTTGCTGCCGCAACTAATAAATCTGTCTGACGGCACAAAAATGCCGGAATCTGAATTATATCAGCAACTTCTGCTACAGGCTTACACTGATCGGGAAGGTGAACATCAGTAACAATTGGAACATCAAACTCCTTCTTAATAGTCGCCAAGATTTCCAACCCTTCGTCAATACCAACACCTCTATAAGAATTGATAGAAGTTCTATTGGCTTTGTCAAAAGATGATTTAAACACATAATTAATATCTAACTCTTGGCAAACTTTTTTTAAGCCTTCGGCGGTTTTTCTCAAAATATCCAAATCTTCGATTGCACAAGGTCCCGCCAAAACGGTCAACTTAGCCGCATCACCCTTTGCTCCGATTTCAAAATTTCTTAATTTTATACCCATAACCTGATTATAGTTAAAAGGGGTAAATATTACAAGTTTTCTGATGTATAATTATATCAGTGAGGGAAATATGACAGACTACAAAAACTTTTTAGATGAAGGTATCTATAATATACAAACAGGTAAGTACACTACCGCTATTGAAAACATTAATAAATCAATCGATTTAAAAGACGACTGGGAAATCCCATTCTTCTACAGAGCAGTGGCAAATCAAGCATTAGAAAACTTTGATGAAGCCGTTTTAGATTACACAAAAGCTTTACAATTAAACCCTAAAATGACTGATGCGTATTATAACCGTGCTCATATTTCTCTTTCAAGAAAAGATTCTAAAAGCACAAACTTAGACCAAATTTTATCAGATTTAGATAAAGCTTTGGAGCTTGACCCCAATTTTATTGACGCATTGTTTGCAAAAGCAGCAACGTTAAAGAAACAAGAAAAATACACAGAAGCAGTAGAATACTTGGATAGACTTTTAGAAATAGAACCTGAAGCTGTACAGGCTCGAGCTCTAAAAAAACTACTTCTTCAAAAATATATTAATTAACGTTCTAATATTTCACGTTTGCAAACATTTTCAGCATTTAGATACTGTGTCCAGATTATTTGGCTCTTAGTAACACCCACTAGAGGGAATATCTCACCTTTTATATCTAAATTAACATTGAACTTCTCACCATTTTCATCTTTCATTGCATCTGCAATTTCTTGAGCCATTGGTTTTGTAAAAGCACAAGTTGTTATGTCTTTTACCTTAGAACGTAAAACAACCTGCTTGTATATACAGTTATGATTCATAACACCTTGTACCATCTTGGTAATTTGAACCTTACCTCCTGAACCATCAGAGATTGTAGAAGTCTCCATATAAGGCTCACAAGCAGAAAAACTCGACACAAAACGTGATGAATAATCAGTTGCAGCACTGACAGATGGCATAAACAAACATATTATTAAAAATAAACACCAATTTTTCATAATTTGATTATACTAAAAACATGAGTGTTATATAATAAAGAGTATGGTTAATTATTCAAAATTATTCGATTACGCAAGAAATTTCTACACAGACCTTTCGTATAACAATAAATACGGACGAGCTCTTATTCCGATGCGTTATTTTTTCGAATTAACATACAGATGCAATCTAAATTGCCCTTATTGCTATATCGGAGATGAGCGAAAAAAGAATGAACTAACAAAAGAGGAATGGTTCAATGTTATCAACCAGATCCCTTTTTATTCTATTGTAACTCTTGTTGGTGGAGAACCTTTACTTAGAAAGGATTTTCCAGAAATTCTTAATTATCTATCTAAGAAAATATTAAATAAAACCCACGTGGTCTCAAATGGAATTCTAATCAATGATGAAATCATTAAAGAATTCATTCGTTCAAAATTAATGCTTCTTTCTGTTTCACTAGATGGATACGGGCACGTTCATGATAAAAACAGAGGGAAAGAAGGTATTTTTGATAAAATTATTAACAACCTTGAAAACCTTAATAAAGAATCACGGCGCCCAATGATTGATATCAAAACTATTGTTTTAGAAGACAACATGGATTCTCTACCGAAGCTCTATAAGCTCTGCCAAGATATGAATTTTAATTTCTTTTCAATTTCATTCTTAAGAAACAATAATCTAAAACAAAATGCGGTTTTATCAGAAGGCTTTAACCCTGAATTTGTTAAAAACTATCCAATTGAGCCTTATTTTGACATAGAACACTTTAAAGAAATATACAAAGAGCTTGAAACAATGAGTAAAAACTCCAATGTTAAAATTAGGTTCTCTCCAAAATTTGAATACTCAAAAAATCCGCTTGAAACTATCGAAAAATTTTTCAGCCTCTCTTCCGAGACTCCTATTACGGATATATACAAGCCGTGCAAATATCCTCATACTAATATGATGATTAACCCTGCTGGTGATATCTACCCTTGTTTATCAATGAAAATAGGAAACGTAAAAGAGAATACTATCAAAGAATTGTTTAACAAACCAGCCTACTGCTGTTTTAGAAAGAATCTTAAAGCAAGCGGTGGGACTTTCGGCGCCTGTCAGATGTGCTGTGAACTAGAACCAAAGGAGAATCTATGAACATACTCGTAACTGGTGCAACAAAAGGCATAGGAAATGTTATAGCCAAAAACCTAGGCAACAATATCTTTGTAAGTGGAAGAAACCTAGATTCTCTAAAGGAATTCACAAATTACTTCCAAGCAGATATTTCACAAAAAGAGGATTTAGTAGCTCTAGGAGGCTATATTGAATCTAATAATATCGATGTTTTGATTAATAACGCAGGCATTTACCACTGGGAAGAAAGCGATAAACTTGATATTGATATTATCAAACAAACCATCGATACAAACCTTACCGCTGCATTATACCTTTCTTCCAGAGCTTTAAAAAACATGAAGAAAAATAAGTTTGGGCGGATAATTAACATCGGATCCATAAGTGGGGTAATGGGAGAATCCGGAGCTATTGCATACTCAGCCTCTAAAGCTGGGCTCATCGGCATGACAAAAGCTCTCGCTCTTGAAGTTGCAGAATATGGCATCACTGTTAATACGATTAACCCTGGATGGGTAGATACCGAACTCGGCTCAAATTCCATAGATGATAGCGGCTTTTCAAAAGAGGAAATTCTAGAAACTATTCCACAAAAAAGATTTGTAGAACCTATTGAAATTGCTAATTTTATAAAATACTTAATCTCACCAGAGGCAAAAGGCATAACTGGACAGTCAATAAACCTCTGTGCAGGCTTAAGCGTTGGATACTAAAATTTTCTTAAGCATAAACTCAACATTCTCTTTTGAATGATGATTCTTTCTACCTATCGTGTAACAAGCCTCTACTGTTTTGTTATATTCTTGCGGGTTTGATAGATAAAAACGAATTTTTTGTTTTAAATCCTCAAAATCATTCCAACAAGGTAAATTACCATTGTAAAGCTTCGCCTCTTCTCTTTCGTCAGATATTATTAGGCGCTTACAAGCAATCGTCTGAATTGTTCTATAATTAAGAGAAGACAGACCTTGAGCATTTATTGTAAAACCAAGTTTTGCTTCATTAGTAGCTTTTGCCATGTCAGGCTCATTATCAATAAAGCCCTGCCACGCTTTTTCTATCAAAGCTTTATGTTCAGTCCTATTCAATGCATCTTTATAATGACGTTCTATTGCATACCACGCAAATTTTAAATCAGGAAGTTCAAGCATTAGATTTACAAAAGTATTTAATCTAATATCCGTATCTAATCTACCTGCAAATATTACATCAAATTTTGGCTCTATAGCCAGTGGCTTATACACCTCAAAGTTGACGAACTGTGGAAGATACCACAAATTTTTAAAATCATATTGAGAAATCATTTGTTCATCCCAGAAAAAGGTATAAACATCCTCACAGTACAAATATTTATAGTACTTTTCCCACTCGGGACCTGAAGTCTTAGAACAAATATTATCAGCAAAATAGCATAAACACTTTGCTGATAAAGAATAATCCACCTTTATCTTCAACGGAGAAAAATCATAACCAACAATTAAATCAAAATCTTGAGTTAAAATTTGCTCTATATTATCTTGGGTTAGTTCATCATAAAAAAACAAATCCACATCAACAAGCGAGTTTTGTCTCAACCCATCAGAAATACTTGAAACTATTAAACGTCCGGCAATAGAAACAGGATTTATTACCAAAACTTTCAAAATCATAGCTTATCCGCCAAGCGCTTCTCTATCTCAATCCCTGTCTTTGTTTTTGCAAGCCCACCTTGAGAAGTTTCCTTTAATACTGGTGACATTAGTCTACCTGTGACATCTAATACATCTATCACTTCATCTGCAGGAATCTTACTTTCAATACCACTAAGAGCTAATTCGGAAGCTGTTACAGCGTGAATAGCCAAGAAAGGATTGCGCTTCACACAAGGAACTTCTACCAACCCACATACAGGGTCACAAGTAAGACCTAAAATATTCTTGATTGCTAGTACAGCAGCAGCGACAATCTCTTCGTTAGAACCACCCCTCAAATAAGTTAATATACCCGCAGCCATGCCAGAAGCAACCCCACATTCTGCCTGACAACCAGCAACCGCTCCTGCCAAGCGGACTTTATTTGCTGCAACAGCTCCAATTTTACCTGCTATAATCAAAGCGTTAATTTGAGTTTCATCATCAACTTTAAGACTTTCTGAAACAGCTACCAAAACCGCAGGGACAATACCACAAGAACCTGCAGTTGGACATGCTACTATTTTACCCATTCTTGCATTTTCTTCTGCAGAAGCAAGCGCATATAACGTAATATTTTCAAATAACTTACCTAGTAAAGCAGGTTTCTTTTTATAACTTTCTTGTAAACGATTACAATCATCACCAGAGAGTCCACTTACGGATAACTCTTTATTTTGGAGTCCATTAGTAATACAATCACGCATTGCAACAATATTGCGAAGAATTATTTCTCTAAAACTCTGCAATGATATATCTTGGACAAAGCTTTCTTCTTCCTGCGCTACCTGCCAGATGGGCTTACTATCTTTATTACAAACAAATAATAACTCTTCAAATGTTTCAGTAATCCTCATGACTTGAGTTTCCTTATTCCCACTACAAAACTAACACTGTTTATTTTTTCAACAGCTGCAATTAAATCTTGGTCGATTTCTGAATCTAATGCAATATACATAGATGCATTTCCGCCTTTGATATCTCTATCACACAAAAGGGATGCAATATTTACATTCTTTTTTTGGATTAAATCAGTCACCTTTGAAATTATTCCAGGTACGTCCTTATAAATCATCAAGATAGAATTATATCTACCAGTAATATTAACTTGAAAACCGTTGATATTAGTTACAGAAATTTCACCAGAACCAACAGATTCAGCTCTTATTGTCATTTCATCATTAATTATAATTCTAACAGCATTAGGGTGTTTATTACTGTCTTCAATAAATTCAAACGAATAATCAACGTCTAACTCTTCATTAAAAATATTCTTGATGCGAGTATTATCAACCTCCAAGCCTAAGATACCAGCTAGCAACGCTTTATCAGTACCATGACCTTTGCCAGTTGTAGCAAAAGAATTGTACAATCTAAACTGAACCGTCTTTATAGGGCGACCATAGATTTCACGAGCCATTAAACCAATTCTCACCGCACCCGCTGTATGAGAGCTAGAAGGTCCGACCATAATCGGAGAGATTACGTCAAGCAAGGTTTTATGAGCCATAGCTAAACCTCCTGAGAACCATTAACAAATTCATTGATAATGCCATATAGACGATGCTGCCAATCAGCATTCTTTTCTAAGAAGAAGTCTGCGCCAGAACTTCTGCAAATACCTTCTAATTCTTTTTTATTAGAAGCAGTCATTACACCGATAGTAGGGCGACGACCGGTATTATCTGCAATCTTTCTTAATTCTGATAACAGCATAAAACCTTCTCTATCAGTAGGAATAAATAAATCCATAATCACAAACTCATAATTGCGCTTACGATATTTATTCACTGCATCATAGATTTCATGCGAAACATCAATTTCATATTTAAACTTTTGTAATAAAACTCTTAGCTGATAAGTAATTACACCTAAGTCATCAACAATAAGCATTGCAGGAGCAGTAGATTCTTCCTTTTCAACTTCTGGATTCAAAATCGCCTTCACAGACTTTCTTGAGTTTTTATCTAACTGATTAACAAGATTAACTAAAGAATCTAGTTGTTTCTTTAAAACATCAATATCAACATTTTCGGGCACAGAAGACTCTGTCAATCCGAAAAATATATTTAAAAATTCCGAGTCTAAATCTACTTGCATTTACTTACCTTTAAAACTACCTTTCGGTATTGTACCATATTTATCTACTCTTGAGAAGTCACAACCTTATCAATCAAGCCATAAGCAACTGCTTCAGCTGCAGATAGATAGTGGTCACGCTCACAATCAGCTTTCACTTTTTCGATATCTTGTCCAGAATTCTCTGCTAAAATACCAGTTAACATTTCTTTCATACGAAGAATTTCTTTTGCTTCGATTTCAATATCAGTAGCTTGACCTTTTGCACCACCTAAAGGTTGGTGAATCATAATACGTGCACTAGGAAGAGCCATTCTCTTACCCTTTGCACCTGCAGAAAGGAGGAATGCTCCCATACTTGCAGCTTCACCTAAACATATAGTTGAGACATCAGCTTTAATCAAGTTCATTGTATCATATATCGCCATACCTGCAGTGATAACACCCCCTGGGCTGTTAATATATAACATAATGTCTTTTTCGGGGTTTTCGCTATCCAATAGAAGAAGTTGTGCAACAATTGAATTAGCTACATCGTCATCAATAGCTTCACCTAAGAATATAATACGTTCTCTTAATAATCTAGAGAATATATCAAAAGACCTTTCCCCTCTTGAAGATGCTTCTATTACAGTAGGCACATAGCTTAATATTCTTTTCATTTCTTGCATAACACTCTCCTTTATATAAGAGCATTATAGATATAAAATAAAAAAGTTGCAAATTTTAAAAAAATATAAAAAAAGTACTTGCATTTAAAAATTGAGCAAGTATTATAATAGTATACCAAGCGGGGGTAATTCAGTGGTAGAATGCCTCCTTGCCAAGGAGGATGTCGCGAGTTCGAGCCTCGTCTCCCGCTCCATAAAGAACACTCATCGTAAGATGGGTGTTTTTTATTTTGGTTGGGTTGAAGCTGGACCTATTTACTTATACAGTTATATATGATGCTAAAAAAAATGAATTATTAGAATATACAACAACATTACGAGGGATAAAATAATTACACTCCACCACTTATAAAATAAATATTGCCTTTGGACCATAAGAATAAACTTCCAAGAAACCATCAAGCGAATATGTTGCGATTGTTCCTGTATCATGAGGTTCTTTTACTTGAACACTATTAGGATTTATATTCTTTACATAGTAAGCGTGGGCATAATTTGATTCTAAACTATTACAAGTCATAGCCATTCTATGTTTTAACTTTGCGAGCACCTTTAAATCCTCTTTAGTTACATTTTCAATATCAATTGGAATATTTTTCAATTTTTCAATATTCTCTTCATTGATAGCGACAAACTCGTTATCAATCGCTACTCCCAAAACACCATTTTTTCTAGTTGCATTTATTGGCTCATTACCACTCAATATAGAAAATGCAGTTCGCCCCCAACCTCCAGCAATACTATCATTGCCATTGGGCTTGTATTCTTTAAAATATCTATCAAATGCTATTTCTATCGCACGCAATGCTTTTGAACCCAATGATAAATTAGCATTATTCTTTAAATCCTCCTCTGTAACAATATAGTTCTGCTTGCCACCTAGAAGCTTTACAACAATATTACCATTGACATCTACATCAAAAAGATTTTTAATAAAATCTTCTCCAGCAATACCCGCTTCACTTATTGCATTAGTTGCACTTAGCAACCAACAATCTTCAGCACGTCCTTGATAAGTTACTTCTTTTATTTCTCCTGTAAAATCATCCTTATAAACATCATATAAAAAGACATTTCTTACATATTCTATATCTTCATTTCTGAATAATTTTATTGTTTCTGAAACTTCGTCGGGATTCTTTGAGTTTAAACATTTATCAAGTACCTGAAGCATCCTCTCTTTAACAAGTTCTTTATGCTCATCTTGTATTGTATCAACATAAACGTCTAAATTCTGTTTATAACGTTCTATAACATCTCCCAAAAGCTTTTTCATTTCTTCTGAGCCAAAATTGTTAGTTATCAAATCCATTAAAGTATATTCTTGGCTTCTAATAGAATCAGCCCTACCTCCAGATATATTAAAAATACGAGAATTAACAGAATCATCTTTTATTATAAGATTACCCTCTGAATCATACTCTTGATATTCTCCATTTGCACCAATTTCTGTTATTTTTAACAAATTATTATTGCTATCATACTCCTTTATTTTAGAAATTCCACCATTAGGAAAATAATCTCGAATTTCCATAGATTTCTGTTTACCATACTCATCAAAGTTTTGAATTTTTATTTTTTGTCCTTTTTCATCTAAATCAAATATCTGATAAATATTATCGGTTTTATAATCATATCTGACCTCCTGAGAACGATTTGAATTTTCATCAAAGGTCTTCAATGAAACGATTTTTTCGTCTAAATAAAAGCTTTCTGTCAAAACTTTTGTTCTATCAGAGTTCATTATTGAAACAGAACGAGAGCCAAAATCTGGACGATAATTTATTACTGTCCATTGCCCATTCTCTAAATATTCCATTTTTTTAACGTCATTTCTATCAACATATTCACCATGTTCATTTGGAACAGATTTTATCTCATAAGTAATTACAAATGCCTCTTCCCCTTTTTCATCATAATAAATTTCTTCAGTTTTAAAATCCTTGTTTTGTTCATCATAACGAACTTTCACATTATCTTTATCAAGGTTATTTCTTTCCAAAATCGTCTCAATTTTCGCATTATTTAAACGGTCCGTCAATTTGTACGACAACTGCATATTTCGTGAATAATCCCCAAGATACATAAAAGAAACATCTAGGTCCACATTCTTTTCTAAGGAGGTATCTATCGATTCTTTTGCTTTTATCCTACGAGTCCCATCATCCAAGACTTCATCATAATAACCTTCTTTATACTCTATTGTTGTAGACTTATTAGTTTTATCATATGACACGCCTTGTATAGTTTCAGAAACACTTAAAGAGATTTTAAGAAACTCATACAAATCATCAACACTTATATTACTAAACCCATACGAATCTAAAAACTGACGAGCTTCTTTTTTTGACAACTTCTCATCTTTAGCTGCTTTTAACAAATCATTAACAAGAGTCGCTAGTTCTTTACTATCAAGCAAACCATTTTTCAACCCATCTTCGCTCTTTCTATCATAGAAATCAAACAAGAGAGAAAGTTTCTCCGCATTACAATTTTCATAATCAGATTTTTGCAATCCTGCTTTAACTTTCGATAAATCAAAAATTTGTTTATTAAATTTTATTGAACTATTTTCTTGCATACAATCTCACCTCTTTGAATATCGGCATTTAAATAAGAATCTTTAATAAAATTAAGGATTTTGTTACAACTCTTCATAAATCCACACAAAAAAGCAATAACTTTTCTTTACAGTTAGTTGGAACATCTGGCATAAAATCCCCACAAAGAACTAAGCCATACAGAGAATTTATAAAATAAAAATCCTGTCATAATAAAATTGGAAAAAGGAAGGGAGGTGTGTTATGAATTTCATCAAATACACTGCATACGTTTTAGTTCTTATTGGTGCCCTTAACTGGGGGTTAATCGGCTTATTCAGCTACAATCTTGTAGGCTCTATCTTTGGAGACATGACAATAATGTCTCGAATCATCTACACTTTGGTCGGATTAAGTGCCTTTATTGCTGGATTTGGAATGCAACACTGCCACGACATTGAAGCTGACGGCAACTGTAGCTACGGAAGATGCAAATCCTAATTCACAAGCAACTTAAGAGGGTGACATAAAAGCACCCTCTATTTTATTTTGACTAAGTATCTGACACTTTTTATAAAAGCATGGCCTTTTTATAAAAATTTTGAATATTGGAAAATATATAGATAAACAATCTTTCTTTTTCTAAATTATCTGTTATTGTAGAGTTGAGGGTAAAGAACCTAAATCAGCAGTTCGGCTAATCAAATTTTACAAGTGTTCTTGTTATTCTGAATGTAGAAAAAGGAAGTATAATGACACCGAAGAATATATATTTAACAAAAAGGGAGCTAGAAGTTCTAAAGCTCTGTGCCAAAGGTTACTCAAATATAGAAATTGCAAAAGAACTTTCTATAAGTTTTCACACTGTAAAAGGTCATGTTAGCAATGTTTTAGAAAAACTAAACGCACCTAGCAGACTTATTGCAGTATTAATTGCCACTAAAAAAGGGCTTATTTAAATAAGCCCTCTTATTTTAAATTTCTTATCCTAACCGATATCCCATCTTCCGCAAGTGCCGCCCCAACGAGCAATAATATTACCTTTTATATCACCGATTTTTTCAACGTGTTCAATCTTTTCTCCACCTTCCAAAATAGTGATTACTTCACAGTTATTTGAACAAGCGGTACAGTGGCAAGTCACAGATTGGAAGTTCATATTACCAACTTCCCAACCCTTAAACTTAGTCGGAGCCTCTGTATATTGATGGTTTTCCATTGCCAACAATGCTGCACCAATTGCCCCCATTGTCTGGTGATTATCTGGTACAACAATTTTTGTCCCTAAAGCTTCTTCAAAAGCCTTAACCATACCAGAGTTAGTAGCTACACCGCCTTGGAAAGAAACTGTAGGCAACAATTCTTTACCCAAAGCCAAATTAGAAAGATAGTTTCGTACTAACGCTTGGCACAAACCATATAACAAGTCCTCTACAGGATAACCCAATTGTTGTTTATGAATAAGGTCACTTTCAGCAAATACACCACAACGACCAGCAATCCTTGCTGGATTAGTTGAACGCAATGCAGTTTCACCAAATTTTTCAATAGGAACATTCAACCTTTGTGCTTGGTGATCCAAGAAGCTTCCAGTACCCGCCGCGCAAACTGTATTCATAGCAAAATCAGTTACTATACCATCTCTCAAGATAATAATTTTACTATCTTGACCGCCGATTTCTAATATAGTTTGAACCCCTGGGATATAAGTACTTGCAGCAACTGCGTGAGCGGTAATTTCATTCTTTACAATATCAGCGCCAACCAAAGCACCTGCAAGATTTCTACCGCTACCTGTAGTACCCACACCTTTTACGTCATATTCACAAATCGCTTGTGAAATAATTTGTTTTAGACCTTCCTGAACGGCTGCCACAGGTTTACCAGCAGTCTTCAGCATATAGGAATCAACATATTTTCCCTCTTCATTAACCAATGCAAGTTTTGTTGTCACTGATCCTACGTCAATACCTAAATATACTGTTAAACTCATGTTTTCCTCACTTTGCTACTAATCTTGAGGAATCAAAACTGAAATAACGGCATTATCAATATTCAAATATCGAACCGCAGCGTCCTTCAATTCCTCAATGTTTATTTTTTCGACTTGTTCTAAATAATCCTCTGCCAATGTTAAATCATCGCAGACTGTCATATAATAACCTATTGTTTCACCAATAGAAGACACCGTTTCTGCTTCAGAAGCAAACTCAGCTTTTATCTTCTTCTTAGCTTTATTAAATTCATTTTCATCTATATTTGCTTTAACTTTTTCAACTTCTAATTTCAAAAGCTCAATTGCTTTATCCTTTTTATCAGGGACAAAATTGGCTTGTAAGAAGAAATTACTTCCGTCTTTGAAAATATAATGTTCCGCACCAACCATATTAAATACTTGCTCGTCAGCCTTTTCAATTAAATTTTGATACATTCTTGAACTAGCACCATCACCCAATATTGTTGCCAACATATCAAGCATTATAGTTTCTTTTATGGACTTTGCAGGAGCCCCAAGATATCCAAACATCATAAAACCTGATGTTAAACAAGCTTTATTTTCAACATAAACAGTGGATGAACAAGGTGCATCCGGTGTATTAATTTTATTAATATGTTTTGCACGTCCTTTAAAATCAAACCCCTTAATTACTCTATCCAAAACCTTTTCATGGTCAAAATCACCAACAACTATAGTTGTTATGTTGTTTGGAGAGTAAAAAGTCTTATAATAATCCATGATGGTCTCTTGTGAAACCTGAGAAATTATTTGTGGAGTACCTATAACATCACGTTTATAAGGATGGTTGGAATACATAGCATGATTTGTATAATTGTATACCTTACTCCAAGGTTGATCTTGTCTCATTCTAATTTCTTCAATTACCACATGACGTTCACGCTTATCTGTCACTGTCTCATCATCTAAATCAAAAGGGGCTCCGATTTCTTCTGGAGGCAACACTGGATCAATCATCATATCAGCGTGCAAATCAATTGCAAGATACATATCCTCATCATCTTTACCTTTTGGCAAAGTCACATAATAGAATGTATAATCCTTCCAAGTTGCAGCATTGACAATCGCCCCCTTGCCTTCAAGAATTTTATCAAATTCGCCTGCCTTGTGAGCATGTGTGCCCTTGAACATCAAGTGTTCTAAGAAGTGAGAAATCCCGTTGTTTTCATCATTTTCGTTTATAGAACCTGTCTTTACCCAAGAGCTTACATTAACCAAGCCACCATCTTTGTGAGCAAGAACTATTCTATGCCCGTTCTCCATTTCGTATATTTCAACATCTCGAGTTAAAAAAGGATATTTAACAACTGATTTCTTCATCTTATCTCCTGTTTATTACTCTTATATAATATCACAACCTAAGCTTTTTTGATTTTGATATTTTTTATATTATCTAGAAACCCGAAATAATTTAGATTATGACGTTCACAGTAATCATTAAGTTCTTTCTTAATTTCTGGAGCCAAGATATACAATACAATAATATTAGGAATAGTCATTGCAATCATCATCGCATCAGTAATATCAATAACTGAATGAACATTCATCGCAGAACCAATTACGATAAATACACAATATATTAAGTTAAATGCTAATACACGTTTTTTACCTTCACCCACAAGGAAAGTCCAAGCTTTTTGACAATAGTAAGCCCAAGAAATCAATGTAGATATAGCAAACATAATCGCAATTGCTGAAAGAATTATAGGGAAGAACGGAATTACAGACTGAAAAGCATTTGATGCCATTTCAATACCAGAAATATGAGGTTCAATCCCAGCTAACCTTGCTGACTCAACTGCTTCAACGGCTGGCTTCCAAGCTCCAGTAATTACAATTGCAATAGAAGTAAACAAGCATAGGATACCGGTCAACAAGGTTTCAATCAATGCTACAAAACCTTGAGATACAGGCTCTTTGGTTTGAGCAGTAGAGTAAACAATTGCAGCAGCACCTGTACCTGCTTCGTTTGATTGAACTGAGCGTCTAAGCCCTAAAATCAAAACTCCGAAGAAACCACAAGAAACAGCTTTTGGAGCAAACGCTTCTTGTACGATTAATCTTATACAATCATCAATTGCTGTAAAATTAGCAAATATTACAATCAAACCAGAAATAATATACATAGCACACATTGTTGGAACAAGGATAGTAGTAACCTTAGCTATACTCTTAATACCTCCAACAACAGTTAAGCCAATCAAAATAGCTACAACTAAACCAAATACCCAAGCATGACCTGCTAAGAAGCTATTTTCACCACCTGTAATAAAGATTAATTGGTGAGCAGATTGGTTAATCTGAATCATATTACCACCAGTAATACCTCCACCAATACAAAGTACCGCAAACATAACTGACAAGAATTGTCCTAGTTTACGCATCTTCTTTCTGGTTAAACCGTGAGCAATATAGTGCATCGGCCCACCAGAAACAGATCCATCAAGGTTAAATCTTCTATATTTTACTGCCAAAGTTGCTTCTACAAACTTAATAGACATCCCAAGTATTGCACCTGCAAAAATCCAGAATGCTGCCCCTGGACCACCCATAGAAATTGAAATTGCAACACCTGCAATACTACCAATACCAATAGTCCCCGATAAAGCTGTTGCCAATGCTTGGAATGATGATACTTCACCACTACCGTGAGAAATTTCTCCTTTTGCGGGTTTTTTCAATAAAATATCTATTGAATGTTTTAATCCCAAAAGAGAAATACCTTTTAAATAAAAAGTAAAGAAAAAACCTGCAAATAAAATCCAAAGTATAATCAAAGGAATTTCGATTGAGCCAAATTTCAATGACGTGAACACCAAAGCGGCTATTTTATTCGTAATAGGAGCTAAATTGTTGTCGATAAAAGTATCAACGTTAAACGCAAAAGCGGACTGCAAATTAAGCAGTAGGGTACACATCAATAGTAAAATTTTTCTCATCTAATATATCCTTATATTCCGACTAATAATAACATCTTTGTCAATTATACCAAAAACATGTCAAAACTTTATTAAAACTTTACAAATATGATACATTTCGTAAACTTTCTTATATTAAAAGGCGGTAATCACTAGATTACCGCCTTATTAAAGATATATAACTTTTCTATCTTATTGAGCATTTTCTGCGTTAAAACAATCTCTGCAAAGAACTTCTCTATCACCTTTCGGCTTAAATGGAACTTTTGTTTCTGCTCCACATCTTGCACAAACTACGTCATATAATTTTTTACGATTTCTTTGACGTTTTGCTTTTCTACACTCAGGGCAACGTTTTGGCTTATTTGTCAACCCTTTCTCTGCAAAAAATTCTTGTTCTCCTGCAGTAAATACGAATTCTTTTGAACAATCTTCACAAATAAGCGTTTCATCTTTGTACATGGTTTTTCTCCTAACTCAGGCACTACCTAAACATTTGCCCGTTCCGCTATTGTAGTACTTTTTTCCATTTTTGGCAAGATGTTTACACTACTGCAATTTAGAAAAATCTGCAAGTCTTTGATAATCAGCTTTTAATAAAGATAATAACGCTATTCTATTATTCTTAACCTTTTCATCCTTATCCATTACAAGAACATCCTCAAAGAATTTTGTAACAAATGGATTTAATGATTCTAAATATGCAATGTACTCAGAGTAATCATCTGTTACAACAGGTTTTATTGCCACATACAAATCTTTTTCAGCATCTGTCGCAAATAAAGACTTGTCAACAACACTGCCTTCTGCGTCTTTCAAGATTCTCACTACACGGTTAGCGTTTTCAACTAACAGTGGATTATCAAGAGATTTAACAGCCTCAACACGTTTTTTGTAATCGCAAAGATTCTTCAATGGATTACCAACTGCACAAGCTTCTAAAATGTTTTTCGGATAAAACTCTGATAGATAAATAATTAATCTTTGAGTTACAAATTCTAGAATATCTTCGTAGCTATTTTCTTTATTAACAGGTAATATTTCAATAGTTTTCTTAATCAAGGAATCTACATCAATATCTAAGCCATGTTCAAGAATAGTTTTCACAATACCTAGTGCAGCTCTTCTTACCCCCAATGGGTCTGAAGAACCAGTAGGTTTCTTCCCTCCAATAAATACAGCACAAATAGTATCCATCTTATCAGCTATACCAACAATTTGACCAGCAATAGTCTTTGCGGTTTCGCTTTCTGCATTTAATGGGAAATAGTGTTCTTTAATACCAGTAACGACTTCTGAATTTTCACCAGAAACTCTAGCATAGTCAGCACCAATAAAACCTTGTAACTCTGTAAACTCAAAAACCAAATTTGTTGCCAAATCAGCCTTACAAAGCAAAGCTGTTCTTTCGATGTTTTTAGTATCATTAACAAACCCTTTTGCAATGAACTTTGATAATTCTACTAAGCGTAATGTCTTATCATACATTGAGCCTAAGCCTTTTTGGAAAGTAATCCCCTTGATATTCTCAAGATAACTTTCTAATGGACGTTTTGTATCTTCATTAAAGAAGAATACAGCATCATCCAAGCGAGCTTTAATAACACGCAAATTACCTGCTCTAATATTTTCAAACTCGTTACCAATATAGTTTGTAACTGTTACGAATCTATTAATAAGTTTGCCATCGGTGTCATATAGCGCAAAGTACCTTTGGTGAACTTCCATAACTGTAACAGCAACTTCTTGAGGAATTGTTAAAAATTCTTTATTAAACTCGCAAACAACCGCTATCGGATATTCGCAAATATATGTTACTTCTTCCAATAAATCTTCACTATAATTTGCCTTTGCGTTAAGCGCATCAGCTTCTTTTTTTACTAATGAAACAATCTTGGCTTTTCTTTCTTCTTGGTCCACGTAAACATGAGCATCTTTCAATTTTTCTACATACTCATCAGGATTATTGATAACAATATCTTGTTTAGAGAATCTATGCCCTCTTGTTACATTTGAAGAAGTTTTATCAATAATCTTAACAGGAATCAATTCATTGTCTAAGATTGATACAATCCATCTTATAGGACGAGAAAATTTTTCATCATTACTTCCCCAACGCATAAAGTGAGGTCCTTGCAACTTAAGAACTAATGATGGAACATTTTCTTGAAGTAAATCAGCAGTCTTCTTTCCTTCAATCTTTATTTTTGCGTGAATATAATCGTTCTCAATAAATACGTCTTTTTCAGTCAAGCCATTCTTCTTCAAAAAGCCTAAACCAGCAGGAGATAATTGACCATCTTCTGTATATGCAACCTTCTTAATAGGTCCCTTTACAACTTTTTCTAAATCTGGTTGCTTTTCCACCAAACCAGAAACAATGACAGCTAAACGTCTTGGTGTTGCCATAACTTTTACAGCATCAAACGTAACGCCATTTTCAACAAAGAACTTCTCAAAACCATTCTTCAACTGTTCTATAGCTGATGGAATAAACTTATATGGTAATTCTTCTACACCGATTTCTAATAAATATTTGCTCATAACATACCTCACTAGCCGTGATTATAAACCAAACAATATCTGTGGTAAAGAGGGTTTGAAGGATTATAAAGATTGATTTCTTCTTTGCTAAAAGCCACCTTACAACTTTACACGATTTTTAATGTATAATAGCAAGTATGGATAACTCGCAAAATAAATCAAATCCTTTTAATATTCCTAACTCAGGACTCGAAATATCATTTGAGGATAGTAATTGGGATATTCAACCTCCTGCTGTAGAACACAGGTTAAATGACTACGATAACAACCTGTTCAGTGAAGGTGCTTATAAAAATGTAGAAGACGAGACATTCCAACTTGAATATAGAATCAACAGACTAGAAACAAAACTTAAAGCCATTGACTCTCAGATTGTAAGCTCAAAGGCTTTGAATGATATTGGGCAGCTTGATACTCTTAATATAAAAAAGCATCAATACGAAAATGAGTTAAAAATCTTACACGAAAAATATAACAACCAAGATTTCTCTTCCAAACTATCAGGAGGAATCATAAATTTTGTATCAGCAAGCCCTAAAAAAACAAACTTAATACTTCAAAATCTAACAGAATTTCTGAACACAAAAGTATTTTCTAGGCTTTCAGGTAAATTCAATACAAATCTACACATAAAAGAAGCCCTTATCCAACTTGAAAACATAAACAAAAATGTTGATGACTTGGTATCAGCACAAACCCCTTATAACGATTCAACAGAAAAATATGATCAATTATTACAATATCTAAACAAAGCAAATGTAATTCAGTATCAAATTTCACAAATGGTAAATACTAAAAAGAGGTAGGTATGGATAAACAGTTTCAAGTAAATAAAAATAAATGCATAAGCTGTGGATTATGCGTAAAAGATTGCAGCACAATGGCTATCAAGATGGGAGATGATAACAAACCATATATGTCTCAAAACGGGAACTCTCGTTGTATGGCTTGCCAACACTGCCTAGCTATTTGTCCAGTAGGAGCAATCTCCATACAAGGGAAAAATGCTGAAAACTCAACGTTATATTCAGAACTATCCTCTGAACAAACACTCCTTGCAATAAAAAATCGTCGTAGCTGCAGGAATTATAAAACCGAAGATGTTTCACTAGAGACAATTGAAAAACTTAAAGAGATGCTAAATTATGCCCCTACCGGAAGAAATAATCACAACCTACTTTTCTCCATTACAAATACAAGAAAAGAAACTGATGTGATAAGAGACATCGTTTGTAAGAAATTATTAAAACTAATAAGATTCTTTCCATTCAGCCTTGCTGCAAAAAAATATTCAAGATACACAAAACTTCTCAAAAACGGAACAGACATAATATTCAGAAACGCTCCGCACGTTATTGTTGCATGTTCACCAATTGATGCTCCATGCGCAGACGTGGACCCTATTATTGCATTGAGCTATTTTGAACTTTATGCAAACTCCTTAGGGCTTGGTACTTGTTGGTGTGGATTGGCACAAAATTGTTTCAAAATCATACCAGAAATGAAGAAGTTCTTTAACATCCCCAAAGGCTACAAGCCAGTATATGTAATGTTATTTGGATATCCTACTCTTAATTACACAAGACACACACAGCCAACAGAATACACATTTGTTAACCCCGATTCAAATTGTATAAATTAGTAATAGTCCAAACTCAAAAAATATGTTATAATCACATTGGAGAGTGATTTATGAGAAGAAGAAAATGTAAAATAACCTTTGTTGCACATGGTGCGACAGTTCATAGTGAAGAAAATATTTTTTCTGATAAGGAAAAATATCCACCGTTATCTGAATTAGGCGAATACGAAATCGGTAAAGTTTGCGAATACCTACAAAACCGTGGGGTTAGAAGTAACAGAATATATTCTTCTCCAGCAGTTAGATGTACACAATCTGCAGAAATGGTTTCAAAAGTTTTTAAAGCAAAATTTGTCACTCTGCCAGAATTGTATTGCAGAAAATGCGGAGACTGGAACGGACTATCTTTAGACTCCGTATTTATAAAATATCCCGAATTCAAAGACCAGCCTTATTGCATAGACTTGCAAACTCCTAATAATGGAGAATCTCTAAAAGATTTCAACAAAAGAGTTGCTGCTATTATTTCTAAAATCGTAGAAGAACAAATCGGGAATAGAATTATTATAGTAACTCATCCTTCCGTAATTCAAGCGGCTGTTGCTAATGCATTGGAACTAGATGAAAAAAACCAAGCAAAAGTTATGATTAAAACAGGAAGTCTTACCCAAATTAGCTACTTCTCTAATTGGGCTAGCGTAATATATTCTGGATACATTCCTCTGTAGGATAAATTTATGCTTTTTGCTATTTCGTTAATACTAGCTCTAACAACGTCCTATTTAATTATATCTATAGTAAGACCAAGGAATTTTTTAACTGCGTTTTTATTTCTATTCCTTAGTACGTTTGCGCAAATCATATTAATAACAGAATTATTATCACTCTGCAATTGCTTACAGCCATATCAGTTTCTAGGTTTACAGGTAATTATATTAATCCCTATAATTGTCACTTGGAAAAAGTTAGGGCGACCTCTTTTTTCAAAAACTCCAACTAGAACATTTAAAAGAATTTTTAAAAGCATTAAAACAGACAAAGCCTTGATTGCCTTATCTCTTGGTTGGATTTTTCTATTATTTATATCACTGTTTCTGGCTCTTACAATCAACATTACCCGCTCTGGGGATGCTGAGATTTATCACGTTGCAAGAAGTTATTTTTGGGTAATAAATCAATCTATCAATCACTTTGAAACAAGCCAAGTTAGAATGCTTGCATTTCCTATCAACTCAGAAATCTTATATTCTTGGATAATATTATTTTTCAACAAAGCTATTTGCCTCGGTTTAATTGGTTTTGTCAGTTACCTTGTTTCAATTACAGCATTATTCGGTTTGATGAACAATTACGCTCTCCAAAGACGATTATGGGTTATTTTCATCGTTAGTGCTTTTGCAAATATTATTGTACAAATGTCTTCTACTGAATCTGACATTATTGTAGCGGCACTAGTATTATCCTCAATGTACTTATTTAAAGAGGGGATAAAAACACAATCAAATACTAATATATACTTTTCAGCCCTCAGTTATGCCATTGCTATTGGAACAAAAACAACCGCATTTTTCTTAATCCCTGCAGTAGCAATATATTTTATTTACCAATCAAGAAAAATATTAAAACAAAATGTTTTAAACCCATTTTTCATATTCCTAGGGTTTAGCTTTCTAAATTTTATATTCTTTGCAGCATACAATTATATAGCAAACTTCGTCTCTTTTGGCAATTTCTTAGGCGCTCCAAATACCATTGAATTACACAAAAATTTTCAAGGAATCCAAGGGGCTGCTTCTTCTTTTATTAAAACCTTATTTTTAATGTTTGACTTCACTGGCGTCCCAAAAGGAGATATCCTTATTACATTGAAAAATTTCATTGAAAACGGCATTCTTACTGGGCTTTCTCTTGAGCATATTCAAAATGGAATAAACTCAACTAATACAAATGATTTAAGTAGAACCATGTTTGATACACTAATAGGCACTGGCTTTTTAGGTGGCATACTATTTATTCCTTGCTTATTTATTTCCTTGCTAAGAGGCATCTTCGCCCCATCAAAAAATGCAAAAGAAAACCTTACATACGCATCAATGTTTATTCTTACCATTTTAATAATGTCAGTTTCTATTGTGTTTATGACTTTTAACAATAGATTTTTATCCGCATTTATCCTAGTATGTGCTCCAATATTAGGCTATACCTATTTCTATAAACGCGCGAATTGGGCAAAATGGTTAATTACGCTCATTGCAATATTTTATTTTACCGTTATTTCAACACACATTTGGAGTAGACCTTTTGTCAAAATCACAGATGCGCTTTTTGTAAAACATCAAACCTTAGAAGAAATTAATAATAGAGTAACTTGGTTGCTTTACGATAAAAATACAGACTTTGAAACTAGTGAACAACGAATATTAAATATTATATCTCAAGCTCCATCTCACTTTAAAATTATATTTTTCCAACCATACAACAGTACAAAATGCAGAACTGCTGAAGCAATTCTTAATGGAAAGAATATAGAAATAAAAAACCTCGAACTCTTCAAACAAGAAAATTTACTAAACTACGATATAATTATTTACCCTATCGGAGGACAAATTTCTAATGTATCTTTGCAAGAAGAGCTTGCAAGAAATTGTATATATGAAGACAAGAACCTAAACACAATTACTGACCCAACGACGCCTCGATGTGATTGCAAATGCTATATTGAAGATGAATACTTCAAATTACTATTTAACAATGGTTACAGAAGTGTTCTACCTCCGTCAACAAAAAACAACGAGACTAAATATTTAATTCTCGCTAAAGTGGCACAGAAATAAAAAAGCGTTTATACTATTAGTATGAAACACGCTATAGCCCTAGTTGATTGTGATTCTTTTTTTGTATCCTGCGAGCAAGTACTGAAGCCGGAACTCATTGGGCAACCCGTTTGTGTACTAAGTAATAACAATGGATGTGTTGTTTCACGTTCAAAAGAAGCAAAAGCTGTTGGTGTAAAAATGGGAATGCCATTTTTCATGGCAAAAAAAGAGTTTCCAAATGTTGTTTATATAACTGGAAACCTTGAACGATATGGGGAGTTTTCTAAAAAAGTTATGACAAAACTAAAAGAATATTCCCCTAATGTAGAAGTCTATTCTATAGACGAAGCATTTATAGACCTTACAGGCACAGAAAGACTTTATGGAAAAAGTCTGGAAGAAATCATAAAAATGATTCGAAGCGATATTTTTAATGAGCTACAAATTCCAGTTTCCATAGGACTTGCTCCATCTAAGACACTTGCCAAACTCGCTAGCGATAAAGCAAAAAACACCGGTGGAATTTTCATAATCACACCAGAAGCTATTAATACAATCTTAGAAAACACATATCTTGAAGAGATTTGGGGAATCGGGAAAAATATGAGTATAAAACTCAAAAGAAAAGGTATCTTCACTCCAACAGAACTAGTAAAAAAAGAAGACCAGCTACTTAAATCATATTTCGGCGTCGTTGGTTTAAATTTAAAACACGAGCTACTTGGAGAATGCATTTCTTTTGTGAATCCAAAAGAAGAAGCCCCGCAATCTATACAACATACATCTGCACTAAAAGAATTTACTAACGATAAAAATGTTTTAAAAACTGCACTCAACACTCATATACACTCGGCTTGTAAAAAACTACGTAGGCACGGGCTTTTATGTTCAAAAGTTGGGACAATGCTACGAACAAAAGATTTTAGACTTCTCTCTCTTGTAAAAGAGTTAGATGATAGTACAAATTTTGAATTAGAAATTCAAAAAACAGTCTTTGAACTATTCGAACAAATTTACCTCGAAAACACGCTATACAGAAGTACTGGGGTTTATCTATTAGATTTTGAAGCAGAAGCTTTTAAACAACTGCCTCTAATTTATGATGAAAAAGATATAAAAAAGAGTGCGCTTGCCAAGTGCCTTGATAAAATTGAAAACAAATTTGGTAAAAATTCAATAAGAACTGGTTATTAATTACCACGCAACATTCAATGCAATTGCAATAAAAATAGTACCAAATAGTGCAATTGCAGAAAGAATTGCAAGAACCTTTACAAAAGGATTCAATGTGTACTCTTGCCCTTCTAAATCTAATGATGATAACACATTCTTTGTATAATCTTTTTTCATTTCAGACAAACTTTTATCGTATGCACTTTTTAAAACATGTTTAAGAGCATAACTATCTTCAAGATATTTTCTTGCCTTTTTATTATTAATAGTCAATTTTTTAACTCTAATATTCTCTTCATCATCAAGCTCATTATCAACGTAAGCAGACAAGCTTTCTTTATAGTCACTTTGAACCTTTTCTCCTGTGTCAGGAATAACTGTTGTATCACCAAAGTTTTGACGCATTGCAACCTCTGCAACACCTTCTCTTAAACCTGTTAATAACTCTGTTAAAATCCGATATTTTTCCTTACAGGTAGGACAAACTTCTAAATGCTCTTCAACTTTTGCCCTTAAATTTTCTTTTAACTCTCCATCAAAATAAAACGATAATAACATCTCTACTTGAGAACAGGATAAATCCATAACACCTCCCTATAAACAATTTTTCAACTTATTTTGTAATATCATTCGTGCTCTTGCGATTCTCGATTTAACAGTACCCAACGCAACATTTGTAATTTCTGCTATTTCTTGATAGCTAAGCCCCATAAACTCTCGTAAAATTATAACTATTTTAAAGCTCTCTGGTAACGCTAATATAGTTGACTTTACAAGCTTATTTAACTCTATAGCAATACATTTTTCTTGTGGCTCTTCCTCTGACTCACTAACAATATCTTCACAATTTTCGTCCTCAATAGAAATACACAAGCAACCCTTATTTCGGCGCCTTATCTCATCATAATAAACGTTATATATAATCCTATTTAGCCAAGGCTTAAATTTTTGTGGCTCTTTTAAATCTTTTATCCTTTTAGCAACTCTTATTAGGACCTCTTGGGTTAAATCAGAGACCTCGGTGCCGTTTGCAACCAAATAACTAATTAATGAATGAACTTCCCGCTGTATAACACGCACCAACTCTTCTAGCGCCTTTATATCATTTTTTTGCGCAAGAGTAATTAATTCATAAATACTCATTTTTTTATAAAACGGTCTTAACATTTTTCACTCCTTCTATAAAATACTCGTAGTTAAAATGAAAATGATTACTCTTTGTTATATAATCTACTGGAGGATTTTTATTAAAGTTTATGATTGATAGCTTAAAAACAAAACTTATAGAACTAAAACTAAGTTCAAAACCGATACTTGCTGAACCGGAGTTAGAAAACAACAACGATACAGCGCTTAATAAAGTTGCAGATTTGCTCTCACAAGATATTGATATTTTTATTTTTAATACAGAAGCAATTACACCCAAATACGCAATTGAAATCGGACAAAAAATAAAGCAACTATGTGCAGAATTTGACACAATGTTCTTTTTAAAAGGAAAAGTTGACGTTGCATATATCCTTAATCCAGATTGTATTTTATTAGACTCAAATAACTTAAGTATTCATCATACGAAAGAGATTCTGGGAGAAGATATACTAATTGGCTATATTGGAAATTATCCAAATACTATACCTGAGTTACCAGATTTTATTATCGATGGGCATGCTATTAATAGTAAAACACCTGTTTTTAAAATGATTCAAACTAATAAAAACCTTAAAACACTTATAAAATAATAAACCTAGACTTTTTTGCTTATTTTTTTTATGTATTGTATCATTAGATGAAAGGTGTTTATTATATTTACTATTTACGGAGGTTAATTGTGAAAATTGCTGCTGTTGGTTCTACAAAAAATTATCCATCGATAGCATTTCAAGCTAAAATTTTTGATGGCCACGCTCATTTAGGCAAAATTGGGGGAACTGATTATAACATATCCAATCTAGACAAATTTGTTAAATCACCTCTTAACATCAAAGTTGACGATGTTAAATCTGTCGATACTATTGATAAGATGGTTGTTTCTAGTGGCTATGCTATCATAGGAGAAGCTGACGAAATAGCGGGTAATGAAAAAGTTTTAGAAATGATTAAAGGAAGAAAAGAGTATGTACCTATCGCCGTTTGTCAACCAAATAGAACAAACGGCGATACTTCTAAAATCAAACAACTTTTAGAAAAGCATCCTGAATTCTCTGGTTTAAAATTTCACCCAACATATTTGACAATGGATAATGAGGCAAAATACATTGATGCCTACCTTCCATACATGAAATTAGCAGAAGAAAAGAAATATCCTTGTTTCTTCCACTGTCAAGGTGGTCAGGCAGATGCTTACAAAATTTATGAACTTGCGAAAAAAACTCCTAAAGTTCCTGTGATTCTAGGACACGCTGGAGCTTTAGAAGGCGACACTAAAATTAATAGAGAACACGCTATTGAAGTCTTTGAAAAATCACTTAAAAACAAAGATGCAAATATTCATTTAGACCTCTCTTGGGTAGACTGGACAACAGATGGTTACCCACAAAGAAATCAAGTTGACGCAACAAGAATCCTTAGGATTGCCAAAGAACATAATGCAACAGACAAGATTCTATTTGGCACAGACGCACCTATGGGCTGTTTTAGTGAAAGCAAATTCAACAACAAACAATGTTACGAAGAAACTGTTGGCTCTTTTAAGCAGACCATAAAATTTGTCTTTGGTAAAGATAGTGCTAAAGTCACAGACCAAATCTTCTACGATAATGCAAATAGACTTTACTGCAAAAAATCACCCGTAAAACCAATTAATCCTTGGCTTAAAAAAGGTGGAATTGCAGCTGCTGTTGCGGCTGTAGGCTTCGGCATCTACGAAGCTTGTAAAATAGCAAATCAAGATAATAATTCCAAAATTGGAAAGAAAGTTAAGGCACGCATTAAATAAAAATGGGGAATAAGAGAGAGTTAAAGAGCCGTGAATTTAAAATTCACGGCTCTTACTTTCTTTAACTTATATATTTTTACTACACAGCAGATAATGAGAAAATATCATAAATTTCTTGGTCTGAAAGTTCTGTAATAATTTTTTCACCTTCATAAACTGCCATATCAGCAAGTTCTTTCTTTGACTTGAGCATTTCATCGATTTTTTCTTCAAAAGTTCCAAGAGTAATCAATCTATGCACCATAACATTGCTTGTTTGCCCAATACGATATGTACGGTCGGTAGCTTGATCCTCTACTGCAGGGTTCCACCATAAATCATAGTGGATTACATTTGTTGCACTAGTTAAGTTCAAACCTGTACCACCAGCTTTTAGAGAAAGAATCATCACGCCAGTATCTTTATTGTTTTGGAAATCTTCAATCAACGACTCACGTTGTGGTACTGTCAAAGAACCATGGAAGAACAAAGGTTCTTTGTTGAATTCATCATAAAGAATCTTAGAAAGAATCTCACCCATCTCTTTATACTGGGTAAAAATAAGTGTTTTTTCTTGGTTGTCTAAAATATTTCTAACTAAGTCAACACATTTTTCTGCTTTACCACTCATTTCTTTATTAAATTCACCAGCTTTGATAAATTGATAAGGGTGGTTACAAATTTGTTTCAAAGCAGTAATAAGTTTGAAAATATTACCACGTCTGCTTACACCAGTAAATCCACTTATCTTTGTCATCATCTCATTAAGCGTTTTTTCATAAAGAATAGATTGAGCTTTAGATAAATAACAATAATCGTTGATAACAAGTTTTTCTGGCAGGTCTGAAATAACAGACTTATCAGTTTTTAAACGTCTCAATACAAAAGGACTAACCGACATTTTTAATTTTGCAGCTCTTGATTTTTCCTTAAACTTTTCAATAGGAACCGCATAACTTTTTTGGAATTCTTTCAATGAACCTAAATAACCTCTGTTCAAGAAGTCAAATATGCTCCACAACTCTGTTAATCTATTTTCAACTGGAGTACCTGTCATTGCAATCTTAATATCTGATTTCAATGACTTAATAGCCAATGTTTGAGCTGTGTCAGGGTTCTTAATGTTTTGAGCTTCATCAACAATAATCATACCCCAAGTGTGCTTTTTCATCTCTTCAACATCTATACGCATAATCGCATAGGTTGTAAGAATAACGTCAGCATTAAACTCAGGAGTTCTATCCAAACCATGATACATTTTTGCAGTTAAAGATGGAGCAAACTGCTGTAATTCTTTAATCCAGTTCCCCATCAATGTTGTAGGACAAATTACTAAGATTGGTTTCTTAATTTTACCTTCTTCTTTTAATTTCAACATCAATGAAATTACCTGAATTGTTTTACCAAGCCCCATGTCATCAGCCATACAACAACCGAAGCCCTTACTTATGTTTGTCCATAACCATTTCAAGCCGGTATTTTGGTAAACTCTCAACTCACCTTTCAATCCATCTGGAGGTGTTACTTCTACAGGTTTTGAGAAGTCTTTCAAGACATTTGCATACGCTTCATCATAATTAAATTCATAATCTTGAACCTTCCCTGACATTGAAGCGTGAAGGAGTTCTAATCTTGTCATAGACTTATGATTAGCTGTAGAAATCTTTTCACATAGTTTTTCAGCTTCTTCTTTATCAATAAGAATATATTTATTCTTGTATTTAATCAATCCTGAAGAATCCTGCATTAAAGACTTAAACTCTTCTACACTGATTTTTTCATCACCAAGAACAATTTCATAAGAGAAATCCAAAATATCATCTAATGAAATACTGCCTGAAGAAACTGTGTTGAATATATCCATCAAATCTTCAGAACGCTTAGCCTTAACTTTCGCATTTATTGATGCTCTTGGGATAATTATATTCTTCAACTCTTGAGGCAAGATAACATCAATATGAGCTTTTTGTAAATAATAAGATGTCTGAGCAATAATTTTATAAACTTCATTCAAATTAAGCTTTAATGATAAGCTTTCTTCATCTTCAAACACTTGTTCCAATTCAGGCATGTAACGAAGAGCGTAGTTAAGTTGCTTTTCAATTATTCTACCAATATCAGATGAAGGAATATCCCATACAGTCTCTTTAGTATACAACTCATCAATCAAAACTGACTCATCATTCTTACGATTTTTAATATGAACTTTTAATTCAAAATCTGTCTCATCAAGTTTTTCTATCTTGAAGAACGGAATTAAATCATACTTTCCTAAGTAAAGCTCATCAAACCACTGCGCAATATTTTCAGCTAAATCATTACCCTTTAGAACACAACGCTGCTCGAGGTTTTTAAGCATATAATGTCCTGATTTAACATCTTTGAACTTATAAGCTTTAATTCCTAAGAACTTGTAAATCAAATAGTTTAAATAATTACGAACAAAATCTGTTACAAAGTTCTTTGGCTTTTCTCCTTTGATGAAAATATTATCAGGTAGATATTTTTCCAAATCATTCAAGATTCTTGCAGATTCTTTTGTGTTTGTAATAGGTTCATAAGTAATCTTGAACATTTGTCCGTTTGCTGTCTTCACAACGGTCGGAATAAAGTACAATTTTTCAATTAACTTAATTACATATTGAGTTAACTTATTAAAATAAACAAAAGTAGGAGAAATTGCATCAAAATCAACAATATCACCAAAGCTACCAAAATAATCCAAAACCAAATCCAAAGGCATTACATAACCAATTACACCTTCAACTTCTTTGGGAGTAAAACGGAACATAGAACCTTTAGACTTTAAATAGAATTGGAAATTATTAGTAGGTGTGACAAAAAATGACATTTTGCCACCTTCATTTATTAAATAAAAATCTGTATTACGAACAGGAGAGTTTTGACCTAAAAAGATTCCTTCAAACTCATCTTCAATAATCTGATAGATGAGACTCAAAGTATAACGGAAGTCTTTATTCTTAAATCCATCAGGGTTTTCACTAAGATTCAAGAAAAACTCATCAACGTTATTCTTTTTAAATGATAAATCAATATCCAAACCTTTTGTTGTAGTCATAACTCTCCTTGTAAGTAAATTAGTGTTTTATTAATGACTTGCAATCCATATCTGCTGGTTGAGGGATACCCATCAACTCTAGCGCTGTAGGTGCAACGTTACATAACGCACCGTCATCAGCAAGTTCAATTGCTTTATCAGCATTGATTACAACGAATGGAACCTCATTAGTTGTGTGAGCTGTTTGTGGCTTACCTGTTGATTCATCAACCATAACTTCTGCATTACCGTGGTCTGCTGTTAACAACATTGTAATACCTTTTTCGCAACACTTGTCAGCAATTTTACCTACACATTCATCAACAGTTTTACAAGCTTTAACAGCAGCTTCAACAACACCTGTATGACCTACCATATCAGGGTTTGCAAAGTTTACTAAAATAAAACCATATTCTTCGTTATCAATCGCTTCAAGAACTTTTTCACAAACTTCTGGAGCGCTCATTTCTGGCTGCAAATCATAAGTTGCAACTTTTGGCGATGCAACAAGAACTCTTGTTTCATCTGCTTGAGGTTCTTCTACACCACCGTTAAAGAAGAATGTAACGTGTGCATATTTTTCAGTTTCTGCTGTTCTAAATTGCTTCACTCCGTTTGCTTGTAAAACATCACCTAGAATATTTGTTAAGCGTTGTTTTTCAAATGCAACAGGGAATGTGAATGTTTCATCATAACTTGTCATTGTTACATAATAAAGATTTGATAAAACTTTCTTTCTGTCGAAACCATCAAAATCAACAAAATTCATTGCCTTTGAAATTTCTCTTGCTCTATCAGGACGATAGTTAAAGAAAATAACCGCATCATTGTCTTTAATTCTTGACTCAGCACCACCAACAGCAGTTGGAAGAACAAATTCATCAAACTCACCTTTTGCATAAGAATTTTTAACAGCCTCAACCGCAGTTGCAGCCTTTTCACCTTCACCTAGCAACAAGCAGTTATATCCTTTTTCAACTCTTTCCCAACGATTGTCTCTGTCCATAATATAGTATCTACCAACAACAGATGCTACTGGAGGAAGATTGTATTTCTTCAAATCGTTCTCAATGATTTCGATATATTCACAAGCACTTTGAGGTGGAGTATCTCTACCATCCAAAAATGCGTGCACATAAACTTTTGTCAAACCGTTATCAGCAGCCATTTTAATAAGAGCTTGCAAGTGGTCTAATGATGAGTGAACACCACCAGTTGAAACCAAACCATACAAATGTAATGCTGAATCATTTTTCTTAACGTGCTCAATTGCGGCTAAGAACTTTTCATTTTTAAAGAATTCACCTTCACGAATACTTTTATTAATCTTGGTCAAATCTTGATAAACAATACGACCAGCACCTAAATTTAAGTGCCCAACTTCAGAATTTCCCATTTGCCCATCTGGTAAACCAACATATTCACCATCTGCATGAATCTTTGTTGAAGGAAATTCCTTAATCAATCTTGGAACATTTACAGGTTGAGCCAATTTTGTAGCATCATATTTTTCCAAACCTTTGCTAATTCCCCAACCATCCATTATACAAAGTAATACACGTTTCATAATTTAATATCCTCACTTTTTCACAAAATACTTATGAAAATTTTAGTTCAAACATACCCTGATTACAAGAACTTTTTAAGTCAAAAGCTTGTTAAGTTTTCCCGAATTATTGCCATTATTTTTTGTTTTTGATACTATGAGTTTGTCAATTTTAATAAGGAGATATTTTATGGATTTAATGAAGGGTAAAAAAGGTATTATCTTTGGTGTTTCTAACAACCATGGTATTGCTTATGCAATAGCTCAACAACTTCATGCAGAAGGTGCTGACATCGCTTTCACATACGCTGGTGAAATTATGGAAAAGAGAGTTAGACCTCTAGCAGAAGGAATGGATGCTAAATTAATTATGTCTTGTGACGTAACAAAAGAAGATGAAGTTGCTGCAGTATTCAAAGAATGTGAAAGAATCTACGGAAAATTAGACTTCGTTGTACACGCAGTTGCGTTTGCTACAAGAGAAGATTTATCAGGCAGATTTATTGATACATCTAAAAATGGTTGGGACATCGCACTTGGCGTAAGTGCTTACTCTCTAGTTTCTATATGTAAACATGCAGAACCTATCTTGAATGAAGGTGCTTCTGTATTTGCACTTACTTATTTAGGATCAGAATACGTTGTTGCTAACTACAACGTAATGGGTGTTGCAAAAGCAGCTCTTGAATCATCAATGAGATACCTTGCAGCAGACCTTGGCAAAAAAGGTGTTAGAGTTAACTGTATTTCTGCAGGTGCTGTTAAGACTCTTGCAGCAAGCGGTATCGGTGGATTCGGTAAAATGCTTAAAGCTGCAACTGCAAAGGCTCCTCTTGGACGTAACGTTGCTCTTGAAGACGTTGGTAAAGCTGGTCTTTATCTTGCATCAGACTTATCAACTGGTACTACTGGTCAAATTCTATACGTTGACTGCGGTTGCCACTGCGTATACGCTTCTGGTGAAGAAATGGATTATATCTGCAAAGGTATCCAAGCTGCAGAAGCTGAACAACAAGCGTAAACAAGATTTTTGTTTCAAAAAGAGGATGGCAATAGTCATCCTCTTTTTTTATGGATTCCCATTGCTCACGCAATGAGAATGACGGCATAGTAAAAGCACATCCGATGCGCACCGTCATCTTTGACCTTCGGTCGGAGATCCATAAAAAACATTAAAACATTTCTCAACAATTACCAGATAACCGTGACAAAAAGTGAAAAAAGTGGTATATTAACCTTATAGAGAGTTTATAATCAGAGTTTAAATCAGAAGAAAGGAAAAATAATGCTAAGAAGAGGTTTTACTTTGGCAGAGGTACTGATTACCATCGGTATTATCGGTGTTGTAGCAGCTTTATCAACCCCTGCTATTATGCAGAATACCCAGAACGCTAAAATAGGTCCACAGCTTGCAAAGCTTTCGACAACCGTTGAAACAGGTATCCAAGCTATTATGACAGACCAAGAAAAGCAATACTTCAAAGATGTTGTTTCTAGAGACGAAACACAAACTGATGTTTCTGTGCCAATACAAATGGATTCAATAGTTGGTAATTACATTAAAGCAAGAGAGTATACAAAAACATTACCTGAATTCAAAAACATGAGTGACAGTGCAAAGTTTTCAGCAGACGGATTTAACACTACAATTGAATCTACATATATTTTCTCTGACAAGTCTGCCATAGCAGTACCTGATTGTACTCTTGGCGATGATGGAAACGGTAACATCACTAACTATTGCGTTTTCTATGCAATTATGCCAGGGTTTGCCAATAAATCAGGGTTAGTAATGGGAAAAGATGTATTTCCATTCTTTGTATCAATTGAAGGACATATACTTACTCCAACAGAAGCTAATCTAAGTGATGCAAATGATGAATGTACTGAAGACAATGTGTTAGACAGAAAAACCACTGGAGCTTTCTGCGTAGATAAGATTGCAGAAAACGGATGGAAAGTTCATTACTAAAGAAAGGATTATATAATGAGAAAACAAAAAGGCTTTACGCTTGCAGAAGTACTGATTACTCTTGGTATCATCGGTGTAGTTGCAGCATTAACAATGCCAACACTTGTGCAAAGTGCCAATAACGCAAAAATAGGACCAGAACTTGCTAGTGCAATGTCCACACTAGGTAACGGGGTTGATATGTACTTGCAAGAAAACAATGCAACATCTGTTGGTATTGCAATGACAAAAGCGGGTGCTGCGGATACAAACGTTGGAACTCTATTAGAACAACTAGCTGGTACGCATATTAAAGCATCTGCAACAACAGCCCCTGCTGCAGCAATGAAATGGAGCGATAACAAAACTAAGGCTTTTGACAAACTCGCAACATCAAACAAAGCCTTACTACTAGGTAATAAATCTATTCTTGCCGCTGAAGACCCTGGGTGTGCACTTAGCTCAACTCAGGATTGTGGAGTAATCCTATTCACAACAGGTTATGGTAAAAAAGAAAAAATATTAGCTGGTAGAGATGCGTTTAAATTTATAATCAAAAACAACGGAGAAGTTCTACCATACGGTAGTCCTGGAAGCGGCACTACTGCAGATTCCCAATGTTCAGACACTGGGATGAAAGGATATACATCAGACGGAACAACCTGCGCTGGAAAAATTGCAGAAGACGGCTGGACTGTTAACTACATGTAGATATTTAAGAAAGGATTTATATAAACTATGTTAAAAAAAGGATTCACTCTAACAGAAGTTTTGATAACTCTTGGTGTTATCGGGATTCTTGCAGCCATAACTATCCCAAGATTATTTAATAATACTCAAAATGCTCACCTTGGAGCGCAATACGCAAACGCAATTTCAGCACTAGAAACTGGAGCTGGGATGTACCTTTATGACAAAGGAGTTAAAAATACAGATTACATACTAAACGCTAGCAACAAGGCTTGGATGAAACCGTCAGACATGCTAGCAGCACTTGCTAATGGATATGTAAAAATGACTTCAGCGAATAAACCTGGAGGAACCCTAAAAAGTGGAGATGGAACAGTATCTGTAACTACTTGTTATTCAATGCCTGATAAGTCTTTGGTTTGTACAACAGGAACAACTACTGACAAAATACTCACAACCGGCCATACTGGAAAAGCTGACTCAGAAATTGTTTTCATATCATCTAAATCTATCAAGCAAAAGAATCTTGTAGAAGGTTATGACTTCTTTAGACTATCTATGTCAGCAGAAGGTCTACTATTTATTCCTGGGCTTGATTATGATACTAGCGCAAAGTGTGACCTTGATAAAGGCGGCAAAGGTTGTGCCGGTAAAGTTGCACAAAACGGATGGAAAGTTAAATACGACTAACGAAAGGACATACTAATGATTAATAAATTAAAAGGGTTTACGCTTGCAGAAGTTCTTATAACTCTTGGTATCATCGGGATTGTTGCAGCAATGTCAGCTCCGATGTTAATGCAACACGCATCAAGTGCAAAATCTGGTCCTGCATTATCAAGAGGAATTTCTGCTCTATCAAACGGCTTACAATCCTACCTATTCAACCACGACTCTAATACTATCACAGGCATTAGCGAAGAAGTAGGGAAAAGTCCAAAAACTCTATTTGAAAATTTGAGTAGCTCTAACATAAAAATGAGTGCTTCTGGGGTAACACCTAGAAATCTGTACTTGAAGAATAGCGAAGAGTCACCAACTGTTGCATCTTCAGATGTATCAGTATTCCAATTTGCAGATAAATCCGCAGTATTTATTCCAAATGCAGAATGTAACCCTGCTACAAATACAGAACCTGCCGGACTTTGCAAGTTCTACTTCCTTCCTCTAGGTTGGGCAAATAAAAAAGGGAAGTTATTACTTGGCGATGATGTTTTTGAATTAGCATACGATAACAATGGGAACATTAAAATCTACGGTCTTGAGTATGGTGATTCTTGGGAAACTAAATGTACAGATGAACAAGTAAAAACCTTTACTCCAAACTCAAATAAAAAATCTTGCGGTGGTAGAATTGCTGCAATGAACTTTAAAAAGGATTATTAATACTTAGAATTAGATAATGGCTTTTTATAGGGTGACTTATTGGTCACCCTATTTTTTATTAATGGTTTCCCATCGCTAACACTCTGCTAAAATCTACATTTTCTGAATGATAATTAATACCTCACCCCTACCGCTCTCGCTCTCCTAATAGGAGAGGGAGAATATTAACCTTCCCCCTTAATAGAAGGGGGATTGAGGGGGTTGTTTAGCAATTTCAAAAAATTAATACATCCCATCATCCTCGAGCTTGTCTCTGGTATCCATACAGAAAGAACACGTTATTCATTCAAATAAAAAAAACAGTTGGATTTCTCCAACTGTTTTTCTGTTATTAATTTACTTAATTAGCCTTTCAATGACTTAATCAATTCTTCAATTATCTCAGATTGTTGTTTTAATTCCGCAATTCTTGCATTTGTTTGTTCAACAAGTTCTTTTGGAGCATTCGCAACAAACTTTTCATTCTTCATTCTGCCTTCTAAAGAGTTCTTCTCTGCAGATAATTTATCTAATTTCTTTTGCTGTCTTGCAACTTCTGCATCCAAGTCAATTAAATCAGCTAAAGGCACTACTAATTTAGAAGCAGAAACTACTGCAGCTGCGCTCTTTGGAGGCATTGAATCTTCGACATTACCATAAGAAATAGCTTCAACTCTTGCCAAACGTTTAACATAAGACTCGATGTCTTTGAAGATTTCCTTTTCTCTGCCTTCAGCTCTTACCTCTACGTTAACCTTAACTGAAGGTGAAATATTAAAGCTTTGTCTAATATTTCTCAAAGAAGTAATAGTATCCATTACCAAATCCATCTCTTCAGCTTCTTTCGGATAAGCTAATTCCGCAGAGTAAACTGGATAATCTGCCTTAATTAAAGCTACAACAGGTTTTTCCTGAGGAATCAACTGCCAAATCTCTTCTGTGATAAATGGCATAATAGGATGAAGTAGTCTCAATGACATATCAAGGACATATCTCAACACTCTTTGAGTATTTAACTTAATTTCCTCATCTTGTAATTGGATTTTTGCAATCTCAACATACCAATCGCAATAAGAACTTCTAAAGAAATCGTAAAGAATGTGAGCAACTTCACCTATTCTATAGTTCTTAATGTTATCATTAACTTCCTTAGCAGTTTCATTCAACTTATTCAAAATCCACTTATCAGCAATAGTTAACGCAGATTTATCAACAGGTTTGTTATCCACACCTTCAAGGTTCATCATAACAAACCTTGAAGCGTTCCAGATTTTGTTAGCAAAGTTTCTGCCATATTCAAATCTTTCATCACTAATCTTGATATCTTGTCCACCATAAGTGCAAAGACTTGTCATAGTGAATCTTAAAGCATCACAACCGTATTTATTAATAATCTCAACAGGGTCTATAGTATTTCCTTTAGACTTGGACATCTTTTGACCTTTTTCATCTCTGATAAGTCCGTGGATATAAACAGTTGAGAAAGGCGCCTTCTTCGTAAATTCTAAGCCCATTGTAATCATTCTTGCAACCCAGAAGAAAATAATATCAAAACCAGTTACAAGAACGCTTGTTGGATAGAATTTCTTGAAGTCATCAGTCTCACTATTTGGGAATCCCATTGTTGAAAATGGCCACAAACCAGAAGAGAACCAAGTATCTAAGCAATCACTATCTTGTGTATAGTTTGCAGGATCTGGATTTTCCTTCGCAACAACCATTTCACCAGTTTCATTATGATAATATGCTGGGATTTGATGCCCCCACCAAAGCTGTCTAGAAATACACCAGTCTCTAATATTTTCCATCCAACCAAGATAGTCTTTTTCCCATCTTTGAGGAATGAATTTAATTCTTCCATCTTTAACTGCAGCAATTGCTTCCTTCGCCAAAGGTTCCATTTTTACAAACCATTGTTCTGAAAGTAATGGTTCAATAGTTGTATTACAACGTTGGCATTTACCAACATTATGTTCATGGTCTTTGATTCTTAACAAGAAATTATTGTAGCTTAATAATTCAACAACACGCTTTCTTGCCTCATATCTATCTTTGCCGTGCAAGTCTTGAGGAACTTCACCACAAGCCTTCATTTTACCTTCTTCATCAATAACCCAAATTGGATTCAAACCATGGCGTTTACCAACTTCATAGTCATTAGGGTCGTGAGCAGGAGTAATTTTTACAGCACCTGTACCAAATGATTTATCAACATATTCATCAGTAATAATAGGAATTTCTCTACCAGAAAGTGGAATTATTACTTTTTTACCAATTAATTCTGAATATTTTTTATCAGATGGGTGAACCGCAATCGCAACATCACCAAACATTGTTTCAGGACGAGTTGTTGCAACAATAATTGCACCACTTTCACCTTTTAATGGGTATGAAATTTCCCACAAATGTCCCTTTTCGGTTTCGTATTCTGTTTCAATATCTGAAATTGCACTCTGACATCTTGGGCACCAATTTACAATATATGCACCCTTGTAAATCAAGCCTTTTTCGTAAAGTTTTACAAAAACTTCTTTAACAGCATCTGAACAACCTTTATCAAAAGTAAATCTTTCTCTTGAACGGTCAAAAGAAGCTCCTAAACGCTTAAACTGGTTAAGAATTGCAGATTTATGTTCATTAGCCCATTCCCAAGTTGTTTCTAAGAACTTTTCTCTACCCAAGTCGTGGCGAGTCTTACCTTCTGCTCTTAACTTTTTCTCAACAACTGCTTGTGTTGCAATACCTGCGTGGTCAGTCCCTGGAATCCAAAGAGCTTCATAACCACTCATTCTGTGATATCTTGTTAAAATATCCTGCAAAGTTCCATCCAAAGCGTGTCCCATATGCAAAACACCAGTAACGTTTGGAGGTGGGATAACTATAGAATATGGCGGTTTATTGCTATGAGCATCCGCTTTAAAGAATTCTCCGTCTTCCCAAAACTTATAAATTTTATCCTCTACATCTTGAGGACTATAAACTGTAGACATTTCATCAGTAATTGTTGAGTTTAATTCTGTCATAATATTCCCCTTATTTACTCTGTTAAATATAGCACAAACACACTGTGATTACTAAAAAGAATCTTTATCAGAATTAAATTTTCTTAATATTTAAAAAAGGGCGGATTATTTGTTTTAATCCACCCTTTTTATCAATATTTTTTATAAATTACAAATCGCTACCTACAGCCTTATAAAGAGATAAATAATCTGTCCATAATTCACAGTTATTATCAACTATCAGCTTATTCACGTCTAATAGGTTTTCTTTTACTTGGTTTAAATCGAGCTTTGAAATAACACCATTCTCATACTTCAATTCAGCCATTCTGTAGTCTTTCAATTCCAACTTCAAGATTTTTTGATTATCTTCAAATTTTTGTTTATCGTTTTTGATTGATACCAAAGAGTCATTAATTTCTTGAATAGCAACAAGGTTAGTCTTTTCATAGTTCTTCAGCACACGTTCATACTCTGATTTCTTAATCTTCAAGTTTGCCATCTTTTTACCACCAGTGAACAAATTCGCCATTGCACCACCAGTCAAACCCCAAATAACATTATTTGTTGTCAACAAAGAGCCTAAATCTGACGCATTAAACAAAGCCAAGCCACCTATATTCAATGATGGTAAAAACTCCTTTTTAGCAACTCTAACGTCAATGCCAACTTTTTCAACCATCTTCTCAGCTTTCATATAATCAGGGCGTTTTGTAATTGCACTTGATGCAATCTCCTCAGGAATAACTCCTGTAAAGTTTATATCTGCATACTTTGCACGTTCAAATGTTTCAGCTTTATCCGCGCTTTCACCAATCATCACTGCTAATCTATTCAAAAGCAATGAACGATTTTTCTTCATATCAGTTAAATCAGTTTGACCTGCAACATAAGACTTATGAGCTTTTACTAAATCCGATGTTGAAACAATACCTTCTTTATTAGAAAGCTGCATCATTTCATAAATCTCTTTACGCAAATCTACAATCTCTTCTTGAATATCAATAATTTCATCCAATTTTACAATATTAAAATAAATATTTGCGACAGCAGATGCTATTCCAATATAAGCAGCTCTTTCATCGATGATAGAACCTTCATATAGTTTCTTTGCAGATTTTGTTTTATCACTATTCTTCAAGAACAAATCTAGCTCATAATTAACCATCACAGGTAAAGCAAAATGCCAACCATCAAGCCCTGCTGATTTTAAAGCGTCATTATCAAGGTATGCAGGTAAAAATCCTGCATTAACAGTTGGAAGCTGACCTGCAAATTGAGCCTTTGCCGCTTGATAATACTCATCTACAGCTAAAGTAGCCATCTGCGCATCTTTATTATTTAAAACAGCTTTTAAAATATAACCGTTTAAATAATCATCATTAAATTGTTCAAACCATGGCATATTAATATAATCTGTTTTTATCTTTGCCTGTTTAATTTTCTTTGATTCTTTTAAAGCTTTTTTCTCAGCCCTAGTTAATTTCTTAGGCGCCTCTTCACTTGCTTCAACTTTAGCTTTTTCTATTTTATTTAGCGCCAAAACAGGTGACACATTAACGCTACAAACAGATAACATCAATAATACCGCTAATATATTTTTTCTCATACCTTAAATTCCTACTTGCATTTATTTCAAGGAAATGATACCATAAGTGTGTTGCAAATGCAACATATTATAAATACAACAAATTTGAATTGAGATTTGAACAAATGACGGAAAGAAAAAGATATACAGATTCTTTATATTACGAAATGCTTTTGACAGCAAAATATATGAGAATATTTGGGACACAAGTGTTTGAACAAGAAAACATTGGTGTAACCCCAGAAGAATTTTCCACATTAGACGTTATTTATAATAATCCTGATATCTGTCAAAGGGATTTGGCTAAACTAATCCTTAAAGACAGAGCAAACACAGGAAGACTACTTGATTCTCTAGAAGATAGAAACTTCATAAAAAGAGATTTAGTAGAAAGAAATAACCGTCCAGTTAAACAAATCTCTCTAACACCAATTGGCAAAAAGTTCTTATTAGAAACTGGGAAAATTCTTGAAGAACATTTCAACGAAGTGAATGAAACAATTTCACCAGATGAAATTAATGCAACATGCAACTTCCTAAAAAAAATGAGAACAATACTTGCCGAAATGATTAAAACACAGATTTAGTAGAGGAATAAAAGAAATGAGCGAAAACTTACACATTAAAAGTAAATTTAGAGTAAAAAAACAAATGATTATATTCTTAGGTGTTATAGCTGCAATTGTTGCAGGCTTTGGAATCTATGAATTAACAAAATATCAATCTACAGATGATGCTTATATAGAAACAGTTACAGTTAGTGTCGCACCAAAAGTTTCTGGTGAAATCATTCAAATCTTCATCAAAGACAATCAGCCCGTAAAAAAGGACCAAGTTGTAGCTATAATTGACCCAGCTGATTATCAAGTAGCTTATGACAAAGCTGCAGCTCTATATGAAAAAGCTCTATATGAACAACAAAATGCTAAAGCATCTCTTCTTGCAGCTAACTCTGAAGTTGCAGTAGCAAGAACAGATGTTGAAAGATACGAAAATCTATATGAAGCAGGTGCTGTCTCTAAGCAAATTCTTGATAACGCTAAAACAAAACTAGAAGTTTTAGAAGCAAGACAGGTAGAAGCACAACAATCATTATTTTCTAAAAATCAACAAAACGTTGCAGATGCCAACCTAAAAGCTCTTAAAGCAGAAATGGATAAAGCAAAACTTGCTCTTGATTATACCGAAGTTAAAGCTCCTCAAGACGGTATTGTTACAAGCAGAAGAGTTGAAAAAGGTATGTTAGTACAACCAGGAACTCCTCTCTTCACTCTTGTTCCAAATGACTTATGGGTTGTTGCAAACTATAAAGAAACACAAATCCACGGAATGGATGCGGGATTAGATAAAAACGATGGTTTACCTGTTGAAATTAAGGTTGATGCAGTTCCAGGAAAAACTTTCAAAGGTAAAATAAACTCAATTCAAAAAAGCAGCGGAGCTAAGGCTAGCTTATTCCCTCCTGAAAATGCAGTTGGTTCTTTCGTAAAAATCGTTCAACGTGTACCAGTAAAAATCACTTTTGACGAAGATATCAGCGAATACAACTTGCTACCAGGATTATCAGTAGTTACCAAAATTAAAACAAAGTAAAATTCTCAAATTCTCTAATATCGTGTAGAGACCCAATTTCGTGCCAACGAAATAAACATTAAAATCCCCAGGACAAGCCTGGGGTTTATTTTTTGTTCTACGTGCTATAGCCCTGTGTTAAAAGGCCATGTTATTTCTTAATTAAGTATTTTGAATTACCCAAATTCAAAGCTGAAGAAAAGCGTTCAACTTCAGGAGAAGATACATACCAGTTAATTTTTCCATTTGGGTATTTCATATAGTGATTTGTTGCGCAAAGTGTTGAAACCTTCATTGCATCCATCACATTCAAGAAGGAAATGTCAACAGACATATACTCACAACCAGATTTCTTAATGTGCTTATTAAAAGACTCAATAACTGTATCAGCCTTGAAGTTTTCTAAAATCATTAATTGTTCATTTGATTGTTTTCTTGACATCTTTCAATCTCCTTCAATCAAATTAACGGCACAAGGATTTTTTGACTTTAAAAACCTATTTAAAATATCCTCCAGATGAAGTATGTGTGTTAAAAATTAATAAGGCTTGGCAAATGCATATGGTAATCATAAAGCTTCGGTTGTAACCTATTCTCAAAGATAACATGGTCATTATCTACAGAAACCCACTCAGAGTTTCTCACACCATAGGACCAATCATTCATATCTTTTAAAACCTGCTGATAGTCATCTAATACAAATAAGTTGTTTGAACCAACAGTATCATTGTATCTCAACCCCAAATCAACAAAATCTGGAATATTTCTATGAATATCATATCCAGAAGGTCTATATGTTAAATACCTATGTTCAATAAAATCATATATTGAAGCATTCATTGCATGGTTATAGTAATGTAAAGGAGCAGAGTTTCTGCAGTGGTTTCTAGTCAAATATGTATCTATTTTACAGAGCGTTCCTAATGCAAATGCTCTATCAAGACTCTTTTTTTGTGGAGCTGCAAATTTTATTACAAACCTCTTACCACTATCTGTAGTTACTCCAAACACATTCTTATCAGTACGCCCATCAACAAAAAAGCTAAAACTAAAACACTTTCCATTAAGGTATAAATCAGGAATGCTTTTTGCAACCTTATAACCGAACTCTTCATGTTGTTTCAAATACCCCAGAATATGATGAAAATTTTCTTCTCCTATTTCTCAAGTTCAAAATCATCATTATGATAAATTTCCTGATGTTTTTTTAGTAGAACATCCCCTTTCCAATCAGGACGGATTTGAAGGAGCTCTGAAATTGAGGTCGCATTCTTCAAGCGTTGTTCGATATATTTAGAATACGCCTGTCTATAAAGATTATCTGGCATAAATGTAAGAAAAAGTTCTGAGCCTGTCGGAAACTTCGCATCAAGATTCCTTACATAGTGCTTTACAGCTCTTGGATTTTTTACAATATCGTCAATTAAATGATAACTACATTCATCATCAGATAATATTTTCCTCAACAAACCTTCATAGGACTCTTTATCTGTTTTAATTTTCAATAAAGATACCATTGGGAATTCTTTGTCTGCGTGAATAAACCATCTATAATCATCAAATAGTTTTGCAATTTTCTGCTGTTGTACCATCCCCTTGAAATAAACAGAACCCGATGTTTTCAAATCAGAACTCCCCAAAGAACTATAGTCATATTTTTTAGTTTTTGGAGTTATTTGAAAATTATTTATAGATATTACGTTACTATTGATTGGTTGAATACGCATTGTTTTATCACTCTACCATTTGAAAAATCTTAAATATAAAATTTTGTTACATAAAAAACAAATTGTTACAAAATTTAATAAAGTATATAATAAAGCTATACTTGATTTTCAAGAAATAATGTAATCTAGAACGTTTTAAGCCCCTTTACGGAGGTATTTTTTTTATCTATCATTAAGTTGTCGTGAAGATAATAGGAGAGCACAATATGAAGATATTATTTGCATCAGCAGAAGTCGCACCATTTTCTAAAGCCGGTGGTTTAGCTGACGTTATAGGAAGTTTACCAAAAGCTATTGAAAAAGATGCAGAAATAGCAATCTTCACTCCTCTTCACGGTTGTATAGACCAGAAAAAATGGGGAATAAAAGAACTCGAAAACTCAATTATGTGGATATCTTTCCAAGGACGTCCACAACGTTTCCGACTATTTATGTGTAAGCTCCCTGGGACAAAAATAAACGTATTTTTTGTACACAACGACTGGTACTTTTCATGTTTTAACGAAGTTTACCCCAAATGGCTAGATCCAAGATATGAACACGAAAGATACATTGCTTTCTCTCTTGCAGTTTTGGAATATGCTAAGCAATTAAACTTCAAAGCTGATGTTATCCACTCTAACGACTGGCACACTGCTATGATTCCACTTTATATAAAAGCAAACTACAAGTTTGACCCTTTCTGGGCTAACACTAAAAATGTTTTTGAAATCCATAACTTGGCATACCAAGGGGTTTGGTTTGATGATGTTGTTGATTTTGCAAACATGAGAAGAGATATCGTATATAATGAATGGGGCTGTGAGCACTGGGGTAGAGTGAACTGGATGAAAGGTGCTATCAATTACTCAGATAGAGTAATTGCAGTTTCTCCCAAATATGCAGAAGAAATTCTTACCCAAGAATATGGCGAAGGAATGGATTACACTCTTAGAGGACAAACCCATAAACTTAGAGGTATCTTAAACGGTATTGACTACGACGTATTCAACCCTAAAACAGACAAAAACCTTGCAAAGAATTATGATAAAAAATCTCTAAAGAATAAAGAGATTAACAAGAAGAAAGTTTGCGAGTACTTTGGTTTAAAATACAATCCAGATAGACCTCTAATCGCAATGATATCAAGACTTGTTCCTCAAAAAGGGCTAGATTTAATAAGACAAGTTGAAAACGAGCTTAGATATATGGATGCAGACTTTGTATTCCTAGGAAGCGGAGACAAAGACTACGAAAACCTATTAATTTGGCATTCAAACAATTCTGATAATATTCGTTCATACATTGGCTACAAAGCAGATTTAGCGAACCTAATTTATGCAGGAAGCGATTTCTTCCTTATGCCTTCAGCGTTTGAACCTTGTGGATTGAGTCAATTAATTGCTATGCGCTACGGTTGTTTACCTATTGTAAGAGCAACTGGAGGTCTTGATAACACAGTTGTTGGTTACCCACTTGATAACTCAACAGGCTTTAAGTTCTGGAGCTACGATGGATGGGCGATGAAAGGTGCTATCGAATGCGCAATTCACGTTTACCACGATAAGTACACACTAGATGCAATGAGAAAGAGTGCAATGGAAGCAGATTTCTCTTGGGCTAAGAGTGCAAAAGAATATTTAAATCTCTACAAAGAGATTATTGGGTAGATATAAAAAAGGAGTTGACTAAACAACTCCTTTTTTATTACTATCTTTATTTTTTGAACGCTCGACCAATAAATCTTTTACTCTAGGTACGACATAAAAAGGAAGTGTTAATAAACAAGAAGATAATACATACGACCCCGCCGAATACAAATTTGTTTTCTTCATAATACTCTCAGCCTCTTTTGACAAAAGTCCTTTGGCTAATTTCTGACCTTTTAAAGAAGCAAGAACTTCCTCTAATATAGTCACAGCAGAGAGACCCGCCATAAATAAATATGCATTATCACGCATAAAATTATGCATCTTAGCCTTTTTTCGTTCCTCTTCCATTACATTCTCATTACGCTTAGATGTAAAAGGTAATACAAGCATTGCCGCATAAGGAGCTAAGCTTCTAGGAATACCACGCAAAAAAGGAGACTGCAAAACATTCCTACCAAAGCTAGAAAAATTATGTGTCATCGCATGCCCTAATTCATGAAAAATAGAAGTATATAAACTTTTTTCAGGTACAACTATTAAATTTCCACATTTTTTCAAAGTATACCCCAAAACTTTCTTTGGAATAAACATCGAATTTCGTCCATTTTCAGGCCGCGCAGGCGATAAAAAATGACCTTTTGACATTTGTTCTACATAAAAAACTTTTACGCCTTCTTTACGCAATCCTGAAGTATTCAATATTTTAGAAGTTGCATTATTAACTTGCTCAATCGATTTCTCGGATAAACCTTCATTCAGCTTTACCATTTTATCAACACAAAAGAGCTGTCCCAAATAGAACAAAGGCACTGACACAGCTCCAGCAGCAGCTGAAACAATACTTTTACCTACATTTCGTTCTTTTTTCTTATTAGCATAGCTACAGGATTGATTTGTATTTAACTGAACTTTCACACTAACACCATCTATCTGTAGTATATTTTAAACTATATTTTCACTTTATACATACAACATTCACAACTATTTTACAAAATTTAACACTAAAAAGCTATGAATACACTCTAATCATTTTCATATCTTTACAAACCTGAACGTCTTTATATACAACCAATTGCAGGAATTTATATTCTATCTTTTTGTAATATTTGTTAAGCATGTTATTAAAACCTCAATATGTGGTATAATGATATTAGGGAGATAAGATTAAAAACTTAATAAGCCGTTTCAGCCAACCAGAAAGGCATATTATATAAATGAACGAGATACAATTCCATAATGACCTAGACAAGATGTTAGCCATCATGCCTGACAAAATTGTCCACAACGTCACACACGAGCAATTTGAGGACGTCATTGAGATTGTCCTGGATATAGGTAGGATACCTGAAATTAGGCACTCGGGCGGAAAGATTGAGCGAATAGGATGCTCAGAAATCGACGAAGATGATATCAATTTTATCATCAGCCATCTGCAAGAATTCACTTCAGATAATCGTTCAGGAATACCTGGAACTTTGCACAGGATTAGTGCAATTAGAAACAGACAAGGTAAGGTCGTTGGGTTAACGTGTCGTATAGGTAGGGTCATAACAGGAACAATTGCTTGTATCAAAGATTTTTGCACTCAAGGTAAGAGTATTTTATTCCTAGGTCGTCCTGGGGTTGGGAAAACAACCAAGCTAAGAGAAATTTCTCGTTTAGTAGCTGACGAATTAGGTAAACGTGTCGTTATTGTCGATACTTCAAACGAAATTGCTGGGGACGGAGACACCCCTCACCCCGCTATCGGATGTGCAAGACGTATGCAAGTACGTCAACCTGAATATCAAAAAGACATAATGATTGAAGCTGTCGAAAACCACACGCCTGAAGTCATTGTCGTCGATGAAATTGGTACCGAAGCAGAGGCTCAAGCTGCAAGGACCATTGCTGAACGTGGGGTTATGCTTATTGCAACAGCTCACGGGAACAGTCTTGAAAGTTTAATCAAAAACCCAACTTTATCAGACTTAGTTGGTGGTATTCAATCTGTTACCCTAGGTGACGATGAGGCAAAACGTAGAGCTTCACAAAAAACAGTACTTGAACGTGAAAAGCAACCTACATTTGATATCGTAATTGAAATTATTGACAGAAATACGCTTGCCGTCTACAAGGATGCCTCCGAAGCTGTTGACTATATACTTAGAGGATGGCCTATTAGACCTGAAATCAGGAAGGTTGATAAATCTTACGAACCAGAAAAGAAACAAGAACCTCAACCACAAACAATTGCTGAACATATTCAAAAAATTGAAGATAAAATCTTGCCGAACGCTGAAGATAGTTTAAAGTTCTCGTTCAGCAGAAAACAATATGTAGAAGATGTAAAACCGTTTAAAAAGATTTATTTATATGCGGTTTCTCGTACAATAGTTGAAAAGATTATCGAACGCCTCGACTTGAATGTAGAAATCACCAGAAACATTGATGATGCAGACTTAGTTATAGCACATAAAAACTTCGCAAAAGGTGGAGCCAAAGTTCTTTCAACTGCCAATGATTATAGATTACAAGTATTCTATGTAAAAACAAACTCTATGGCGCAAATTCAAAAAGTGATAAAAGATGCTCTGGATTTGCAAAACCAAAACCCATCAGAAGTCTTACAGGGATATTGCGATGACGCAGAAAGAGCTTTGGATGAAGCAAAAGCTGCAATTAATAAAATATTAGAAGGAGCTGAGCATATTGAACTAACTCCTCAGAACCAACATATTAGAAAGTTACAACACGAACTTGTCGAACAACACAACCTAGAAAGCAAATCTGTAGGTGAAGGTCCTAACAGACATTTGAGAATTGTTGGCGGCAAAGATTTCAGTATGTAACAATTTTATTTGCGTATAAATACGGGCATGGTATCATTTAAGTATGAAAAGAAAACCCGTAGTAGCAGTCGTAGGACGTCCAAATGTAGGAAAATCAACTTTCGTTAACCGTTTAGTCGGTCAGCGTAAGTCTATTGTTGATGACCAACCAGGAGTTACAAGAGACCGTATTTATTTTGATTGTGAATGGCAACACAAGCCTTTTACTGTTATTGATACTGGAGGTATCGTTCCTGGAGATGAAGATGAAATTATGCTTTCTATTTATGACCAAGCTCGTATTGCTTGCGAAGAAGCTGATAAAATCATCTTTATTGTTGACGGTATGGAAGGTATCACACCTGTAGATGAAGATATCGCAAATATTCTTAGACGTTCTGATAAGCCTGTATTTTTAGCAGTTAATAAAACCGACTCACCTGCGCATATGGCAAATGCTGCAGAGTTTTATGGTCTTTCTTTAGGAGAACCTATTCCAATTTCTGCTCTTCACGGCTCTGGTGGAGTAGGTGATATTCTAGATTTAGTAACAGAAGGCTTTGATACTGATGAAGAACAAGAAAAATCTAAAAGCATCAAAATAGCAATCGTTGGTAGACCTAATGCAGGTAAATCTTCTATTGTTAATGCTCTTTTAGGAGAAAACCGAGTAATTGTTTCTAATGTATCTGGAACAACACGTGACAGTATCGATATCAAGCTTGTTTATAATGATATTGATTTTACAATTATCGACACAGCTGGTATTCGAAAAAAATCAAAAGTTGACTGGGGTGTTGAAAAATTCGCAGTTGATAGAGCTATTCGCTCAATAAGAGAATGTGATGTAGCACTTCTTGTTATTGATGCGACCGGAGGTATCTCTGACCAAGACAAAAAAATTGCGTCAGTTATAACAGAAGCCGGAAAAGGGATGATTGTCGCAATCAACAAATGGGATTTAATCGAAGATAAAAAATCAAACACCATCAACAAATTTGAACAAAAAATCTCTAATGATATCCCTTTTCTTGCCTATGTTCCAAGAATATATATCAGCGCTGTTACAAAACAACGTATTACTCAAATTTTTGATAAAGCAAATGAAGTTTATGCAGAGTGCACAAAACGTGTTTCTACCGGTCTATTGAATAAGGTAATTAATGAAGCTTATGCTCTTAATCCACCTCAAACTGTTAAAAATAAACGTTTGAAAATTCTATATACTACTGAGGTTTCTGTACAACCTCCAACATTTGTATTATTCACAAATAATGGAGATTTACTAAAAGACCACTATAAACGTTATTTAGAAAATAAACTAAGAGAAGCGTTTGGCTTTACTGGAACTCCAATCAGAATTTCTGTAAGAGAAAGACAAAAGGATAAAAAATAATAAAATAAAGGGTGACAATATAGTCACTCTTTATTTCTGTATTATAACCATTCAGTATTTCCAGTTGACTCTAATGCCTTATATACTGTTTCTTCTAGCCACTCAAGTGTAAAATATCTTTTATTTTGAGCATCCCAGCTTGATTCTACTATTGAGCGGACATCCTTATTATCCATTGTAATCCTCATCAATTTTGAATATTTAGGATTCGTAACACCATATTTTGTTTCCAAAGCATTATCCATTTTTAATCTGAAAGCACCCCTATCAATAGTTTCTTGTAAAGTATTTAAATAAGGTTGTTCATCAATACCAGCCTCTTTCGCTAGGTTAGTAATTTCATTTGCTACAGCTTTTTGTTTGTATGCATCTGCGGCAAGTCTTTGTTCACAAACAGTTGTAACCAAATCATCATCTGAAATCATACCATATTGAGCAAGAGATTTCATATCATTTTTTAGAAGCATTTTTGAATATGCTGAAAAATCAGAATTTGCATATTCAGTCCAAGTGTCCATAGTTCCCCCATAGCCTTTTATCTGGGAAGCTGTTGCATCACAACCATACGATATTTTATAATAATTTTCGCCATTAAAATTATGCACAGGACGGGCGTAAGCACCTTCTTTCAAGGAATTTTTCATCCCTTGTATCATTTCTTCCGCTTGAGCTTCGTAACGTGGATGATCAAAATAGCTATCATCAAATTCTTCAACCCATCTCTCTAATTTAGTTGACCCAAAATCTTTTCGTCCCATATTTGTTCTCAAATACAAAGTTCTAAATTTAGAGTCGATTTGCCAAGCACTTACCTTTAACGCTCTTGGAGTTGATTTAAAACAGTTTAAAAGATTTTTTATTGGATTATCTGTTGTAATTGCGTTTTTCACACCTGCAGCATTTGCCTGTTGTAAAGCACTTTTTGCTGTTAATGCGGATGTTCCAAAAGCAAAGGTCCCTGTCCCCATAGATTCCCACGCCTGTTTTGCTTCAGCATCTGTTTCTGCATTTATTGCATCATAAGCACCTTTACCAATCATCCCCGCACCTAGAAGAGCTCCACCAGCCACAAACACGGGAAGAATCGCCCCACCTGTTAGAGCTGTAAGACCTATACCTGCAATAGCAGATAGAGCTGTTTTTACTGGATGATTTACTGCAACTTTTGCAATACTAATCAAACCTTTTCCAAAACTCTCTACCGCCTCTCCTACAGATAAAGAGCCATCATCTTTACCATCAGTACAGACCTTATCTTTATCATTAAGCCAATCTGAAAACCAACTAGTATTTTCGTCTTTTTCTTGCTTTTCAACTTGCGGTTTTATTGCAGATGCAGAATAAGTTTGTGTATTTACCCCTAATGCATTAATTGTCATAAATATGTCCCCTTAAAATCTCTCCCTGTACTGTAATAAAGTTTTTTGAGCATTGATATTTGACAAATAAGCAATATTTGTAACAATATCTTAACATTACTTTTAAAATATTCATTTTTTTTGCGTTAATATAAGCAATAAGAAGAGATTTTCATAGGAGAGTTACAATGAAAAAAATTTATGCTGAAACATACAGAACAAGATATTCAGAAATTGATTGTAATCTATCCCTTAAACCTTCTGCCTTATTACAAATCTTGCAAGATGTTGCAAGCCAAAATGCAGAAAATCTAGATTTTGGATATTCTTTTTTAGTCAAGAAAAACTTAGGTTGGTTTCTTTTAAAACTCCATGCCGAATTTAACGAATACCCTGAAGATATTTGTGATTTGACTATTAAAACTGAACCTAGGGGTTGGAATAAACTATTTGCATATCGTGATTTTGAAATTTGCAAAAATGATAAAACACTAGGAAAAGTAACTACAACTTGGGGTTTAGTTGATATTGAGACTAAAAGTATGGTACAGGTTGGTTCAGTGCTTGAAAACAATCCTAATTTTACGGAGTTTCAAAAACGTGAAGATGACTTAAAATACAATAAAATATCAACTCTAACTAATATCAATGCAGAAAAAGTTTTTGAAATAAGGTTTGATGACCTTGATGTTAATCAGCACGTAAATAATTCTAACTTTCTTGTTTGGGCGTTTGAAACATTAACCTATGACTTTAGAAAAAGTAAAAAGTTAAGAACTCTTGACATCTTGTTTAAAAAAGAGATTAAATATGGACATAAAATTTGTGCACAAGTTGAAGAACATCCTGATAAAACAGTACATCTGCTAAAAAACTATGATACTGGAGAAGAATTATGCCAGATTCAAGCAGAGTGGAATTAGTTTTATTTATGACTTAAAGAGCCGGTTTAAAAACCGGCTCTCTTAATTATTTTTAAACACTTACCAATGTCTTTACATCATTTCGTTTCACTTTTCTAGTGGTTGTTCTTGGTAAAGGTTCTTTTTTGATTATTACAGTGCTTGGACGCTTATACTGAGTGAGTTGATGTGACAATAATTTAATGTCATCTTTTACCATTTTTTCAACTTCTGCATCAGAATACTTTTTATATAAATCCTCTTTCGGAACAACAACAGCAACAACTTCTTCTTGTCCATCTTTTGACCCAAAAGCACGATTCATTCCTATAACACAGCTTTCTGCAAGATATTCACTTTTTTCAATTACGGATTCAACTTCCTCTGGGAACACTTTTTTACCACCAGAGAGAACAATCATACTCTTTATACGTCCTACAATATATATATGACCATCTTTATCAATCTTCGCAATATCACCTGTATGTAACCAATTATCTTCATCAATAATCTCAGATGTTAGTTCCGGCTGATTATGATAACCCTTCATTACAGAAGGACCTCTTAGCAATAGTTCTCCTGTTGTTTTATCAATTCTTGCTTCGAAATGTTTTAATGGTCTTCCCACAGAAGCTAACACAGAACGTTTATCAGTATTAACTGACACAACAGGGCTTGTTTCTGACAAACCATAGCCTTGGTACACCTTTATACCAATACGCTCAAAGAACTCTCCTACATTTACATCTAATGGCGCACCACCAGAAATACAGCCGATAAAATGTCCACCGAATTTGTCATGTATTTTCTTAAACAATAGTTTTTTAACTGAGTAAGATGGTATAAATTTCGCTAGACCAAACATCATTTTAAAGAGAATTTGGGTAATTTTAGGAGCATTTCCAAGTTCGGATTCTATACTGGCTTTTAATAGTTTTAAAAACGCTGGAACGACAATCATAAATTCAACTTTTTTCTCACCCATAATCCCCAAAATATCTTTTGGTTTTAAACTTTGGGTATAATAAACAGAAAAACCGTAATTTAAGAATGTACAAAAACCGACTGTCATTTCAAATAAATGATTCATCGGCAAGATTGACAATACAGTAACCTTTTTATCCTGCAAAATCTCTTCTAGTGCATACCCTAAGTCCTCTAATTGGCTTGTAATATTTCTATAAGTAATTTCTACACCTTTAGGCATACCAGTAGTACCAGATGTATAAATAATCATTGCAGTAGATTTAGATGAACGTCGTCTCCATTTTGCATTATAAATATCTGGTAAATCATAAATATTAATAACCTCTGTACTACGAGAATATTGATCAATTACAAAAACATGTTTAATACTTGGGATTTCATCTCTTAAAAGCAAAGCTGTTTCTAAGTAGTACTGAGAAGTAAATATAACTGTTGGTTGAGCATCTAACAGAATAGATTTCAACTCATATTTGGTCAATTTTACATCCAGAGGAACGATTACTAAGCCTGACAATACAGACGCAAATACAGTTGCACCATATTCAGGTTTGGATTCAGATAATATTGCAACTTTTTCACCTTTTGGAACATTCAAATCCTCAATAATAAATCTTGCGATTTTTCTTGAAAATAAACCTAGTCCTTTATAGGTAAACTCTTTCCAACCAAACTGATCTTTTGTCCCTAAAGCAACTTGGTTCTGATAATCACCAGTCTTATCTTCCAATAGTGACAATACATCCTTACTTCTTAACCCCATAATTAATCCTCTTTATAAAATATATAAACAACCAACTATATAAACATGCTCATTCTATTAGCTAAATGATTAAATGTCAAAAAAGTTTAACAATATTAATATAACTCTTAAAAATTTTTGACATTTTAAAATTTTTCTGTTAATTTTGCTTTGGGGTATGATTAAGATTTAAGAAATGGGAGATTATGAGAACTAAGAGAATTTTAGCAAGCGTTTTAGTCTTGCTTACGTTGGGAATGAACAACACCGCAGTTTTTGCTATTCAAGATGTTCCAAACCTATCAAAATTACAAGCAGCACCAAATGCGAGAAATATCGATTTGGCATTCGTTTTTGACGGACCTTCTGACAAAAACCAAGCTTCATTAAAAGTTTTTCAAACAACTATTGCTCGTTCTTTATTGCCAGATTACAAAGCATCTTTTTCAGATGACTTAATATTTACTGGTGATTGGACCGAAAAAGGTGTTGCAAGTGCTTCTGAAAAAGCATTAGCTTCTAAAGCAACAATGGTAATTTCTATGGGCTATATGTCTAGCAACTACTACACTGCAAAGAAAAACAAAAACAAATTTGTTGTTACAATTGATCAATATGGTCTAAGAGATTTGGGTGGAGATTTCTTTAACCCAATACAACAGTACGTAAAAGATTTTGTTCTATTTAAAAAGCTTGTTCCTACACAACATAAAACAGCTATTTTAATGAACGAAAAATTCTATGCTACTCAAAAAGACTGGAATGGAATGATTAGCTCTAAGCTAAAAGAAAAAGGATGGGATTTAGATTTTGTTGTAATTCCTGTCAGTACTGACATTAAAGCAACAATGGCTAAAATTCCAAGTGACGTAGATTCTGTATTTATTACTCCTCTATTCAACTTGTCTGTTGATGATAGAAAAGAGTTGTATGATTGCATCAATAAAAGAAATCTACCATCTTTTTCTGGCTTGGGTAGAGAAGATGTTGACTTAGGCGCAATGCTTGGGACTTCAACAAGAGACTTAGATAAAAAATTAGCCGAAGCAACTTCATTCAATATCCATGGTGTTTTACACGGCAATATTGTAAAACAAGAAAAGGTTGCCTTCTACGATGACGAGATTATTTTCTATAACTCTGATACAGGAGAATCTGTAGGATATGCAGCACCTCTTAGATTATTAAATAATTGTGAAATTATTTCTCATAAGCCAGTGGCTAAGTATGACTTAACATACATTATGAATACCTTAGAAGAAAAGAACTTAGATATCGAAAGAAAAAGACAATTGGTAAATGCTGCTCGTAGAGCTACAACAGCTGCTTACTTAAAATATTTACCAACCCTAAGAATCGATTTAGGACATCAATCATACAATAATGACTATGCGTATTCATACAACGATGTACCTACCAGAGTTGGTCAATTTGGACTCGGCATGGATCAAATGATTTACGCTCCAGATTTAGTTACAAACATTATTGTTAAACACAAAAAATTAAAATTTGATAAAGCTCAAAAAGTTCTAACAGAAGCAACCATGGGACATGAAATCGGGAAGCTTTATATTGATTCTTTAATCTTTGAAAACACAATTAAAGTACAAGAAGAATATTTACAAGAAACCCGAGAAAACCTAGCTATTGCAAAAGTTAGACAGCAAACTGGTAAATGTGGCGCAGAAGAAGTTTTACGTTGGGCAGGTGAAGTTAGTGAAGCTGAAAAACGACTTTTAAACATGAAGGCTGACTACAAAAACATAAAAATACACATCAATAAAATATTGTTTAAAGACCAAAAAGAAAACTTTAATCTAGAACAATTAACAGCTAAAGACCCAGCATTCTTTACATCAGATATTCATATCATTGATCACGTAAGAACGCCTGAAAAATTAGCTAAATTTACAGATATGTTAGTAGAGGAAGTAATTCACTTATCACCAGAAACTATCAAATTAAGAGCTGCTATTGCAATGAAAAAAGCAGAAATAGCTAATTACGCTCAAAAATTTGTATTACCAAATGCTAAGTTATCAGTTGAATATGGTTCTCAGTTCGATAGACATTTACCATACGAGGCAATGACTTCACCAACAGTTAAAGCAATGATGGGAACAACCAAATACCGTGGAAACGATCCATTTGACAGAAACTCTGGACGTGTATTTATTGCAGCACAATGGAAACCTATTGAAGGTGGTACAAAAATTGCAGAAATTGCTCGTTGCAAATCTGAATTGAATGAACTAAATGCTTATTTAGAACAAGTTAATACAGAGCTTGAAATGAACGTAAGAAATGTTGTAAACAGAGCAATTGCAAAATACTTTATGATTGAAAAATCTTATAAAGCAATGTTTGCAGAAGCTGAAAACTATCAAATGGTTAAAGCTAAATACTTAAGAGGTGAATCTCCTATTAACCAATTAGTAGATGCTCAGCACCTTTACACAAAAGCTAAACTCGATGCTTTAAATTCTCAAAATGAATTCTTCAAAGAATTACTATGGGTACAAAGAGGCTTGGTATCTATGAACTGGACAAAGGCAACAGAAGAAGCTAAAACTTGGGTTAACAAAATCCCTGAAATTCTTCCTGCGGAACCAGATTTCACACTCTAATAAATTGATTTCAAACAAACTAAAAACCCTAAAACAGAAATCTGTTTTAGGGTTTATTTTTACAAAAAAAGATTAATACTTTTTCCCTACTACACTCACATGAGCATCTAACTCGATTTTATCATCCAATGCAGATAAGGAAGCTTCGCCATATTTATTTTCTAAAGCGAGAGATATTAACATATCTGCAAAACAAGGATTCTTAGGAAGAAAAGAGCCATGCAAATAAGTCCCAAATGCATTTTTATATCTAGCACCTTCTGTTCTATCAGTACCATTATTACCTTTGCCAACAACAACCCTGGCTAAAGGTTTTGTTTCACCACGTAAATATGTCAAACCACTATGATTTTCAAAACCTACCAATGTATCTGGAGTAATAAATTCAGTTTTGGCTGTAACATTACCTATAAATCTTGTATTCCCTGCAACTGAATATGCATCTAAAACAGATATTCCAAGGAGTTTGTCACCTTTATGAGGTTGGTAATATTCTCCAAGAAGCTGATATCCACCACAAATTCCTAAAAAGACTTTATTATCATCTCTTTCTTTTATGAAAAATTCTCTATGTCGCTGTAGTTCTTGAGAAACTTCTATCTGCTGTTTATCTTGCCCACCACCAATAAAATAAATATCACAAGACTCTACATCGTCTCCAACATTAATATTTGTAATCTCTAGATTTATACCTCTCCACTCACAACGATTCTTTAATGCAATAACATTTCCTCTATCCCCATAAAGATTTAAAAGAGCAGGATATAAATGTCCAAGTTTAAGAGTCCTATTTTCCATATAACCTCTACAAATAGAATACTAAGTTTATTAAAAAATCCGCAACTAACATATATATTGTCGATTTAATTGCCGCCTGAGTTGTTGACAAACCAACATCTTTTGCACCACCCCTTGTATTATAACCTTGGGTAGCACAAACTAGAGCGACTAATAACCCAAACACAAAACCTTTAAAAATACTTATGTAAAAATCTCTGGTACTTAACCACCATTTAACAGATTCTATAAATCTAGCAGGATGCAAATCTATCGCTAAATTAGCAACCCACATACCGGCAAGCAACCCTACCAATTCAGCAATAATAACTGTCATTGGAATTGTAATAGCTGCAGCCAAAATTCTTGGAGCGAAATAATAACCCACAGGATCAACCTTCAATGTTTTTATCGCATCAACTTGTGAAGTTACTTGCATATTAGCTATTTCAGCAGAGATAGCAGTTCCTGCTCTTGCACCGACTGCTAAAGCCGTAAACCCTGGAGCAATTTCTCTCAGCAAAATAATTAAAAGAGTCCCACCTACATAAGTCTCAGCCCCTGTCATCAAAAACTGTTTTGATATCTGTATCGTAATAACAGCAGCTGTAATTGCAACAACTACAAGGATAATAGGCAGTGAATTAAAACTTATCTCCACTGCCTGATTAACCGCATGTTTTAATTGCATCTTACCAGTAAAAATATACCGTACTGATGTTATTAAATTTTGGATACATTGTCCGAAAAAATTAATCATAAATAGGTGTGCACCAATGTTTATATTTTTGAACTTTTCCTCTTACCACATCAAAATACAAGTCTTGAATTTGCTTAGTAATTTTTCCGATTTTGCCATCACCAATCATTCTGTGGTCAACACTAGCAACGTGCTGAATTTGAGCACCTGTACCACAACAGAAAATTTCATCAGCAACATAAAGTTCAGTTCTGTTAATTTTTCTTTCGATAACTTCAAGACCTAAATCTTTTGCAAGTTCTTTTACAGTGTTTCTTGTAACACCTTCAAGGATGTCTTCAGTTGTGCTTGTAGTAATTAGTTTACCATCAGAAACTAAATACATATTCATAGCTGATCCTTCTGTAACATCACCATTGTCCGCAAGAACAAATGCATCATCAAAACCTGCATTATGAGCATCAGTTTTAATCAAAGCTGCGTTAGCATACGCACCACTTACCTTTGCTCGAGGAGGAATCGCATTATCACCATTTCTTCTCCAGCTTGATACACACATCTTCAAACCTTCGTCACTACCAAAATAATTTCCGAATGGTGTTGTGAAAATCAAGAATGAATCTGGGTTGTCATAAAGCCCTGGACCTACTTTTATTGCAGATTTATACAGGGTTGGTCTAATATATGTATCTTGTTTATAATTATTTTTTCTTAATAAGTCTCTTGTAACTTTGCAATACTCTTCTAAAGTATATGGAGAATCCATATACATGATTTTTGCACTACGTAGCATTCTTTCATAGTGTTCTTTTACTCTAAAAGCATACATTTGCTTTTCATCAGCATTATAATAAGCTCTGATACCTTCAAACACTGATGTCCCATATAAGAAAGCATGAGTTCTTACAGGTAAAGAAGCTTTATCTGCTTCAACATACTCCCCGTTCATAAAAACGTATTCTGTCATAATTCCCTCCTTAATATACATAAATTATACAATAAAAGATTCTTCCATGACGAAATCTTTATATAATCTGAACAAATATTTTACAACTCTACTATATTATTGGAGTATAATTAAGATATGGATATAAGGAAATCAAATGCAAATATACATAGGGACGCTTGGGTAGAAATTAATCTAACAAATCTTGCTGATAATATTGAAGCAATAAAAAACACGCTACCACAAGATATGGATATTTTGGCTGTAATTAAAGCTGATGCTTATGGACACGGTGCAACAATGTGTGCACCAATATTACTTGCTTCTGGAGTTAAAATGCTTGGAGTAGCTTCTATTGATGAAGGTCTGGATTTGAGAAAAGCGCATATAAAAGCTCCAATTCTTGTACTAGGCACCGTTCCTGTATGGGCAATTGAAATCGCTGTTAAAAATAATATTCAAATTCCTCTATTCACCAAAGAACAACTCTCCGCTTGCGAAGAACTATTTAAAAGAACTGGAAAACAAATTCCAGCTCATATAAAACTCGATACAGGAATGAATAGAATAGGAGTAAACTCAAATAAAGCTTCAGAGTTCATTAAAAATGTTCAAAATTCAAAAGCTGTTAAATTAAATGGTATTTTCACACACCTTGCAAACGCCGAAGATGAAACAAAAACAAAAAAACAATTTGAAATTTGGAATAACATAATAAAAAACATTGACACAACAGGTCTTGTATTGCATATCTTAAACACTGCAGGAATCATGACATATAATATTAATTCAAACATGGTTCGTGCAGGAATTGCATTGTACGGACTGTATCCCGATTTAGCAGACTCTGCAAAAAATATTCCAAACTTAAAACCAGTTTTAGGATTAAAAGGTAGGATTACTAATATACATGAAATAAAAGCTGGCGAAGGTGTTAGCTATGGATATACTTTTTTAGCTGAGAAAGATATGAAAGTTGCTACTATTCCTATCGGTTACGCGGACGGTGTTTCAAGAAGCCTAAGTAACAAAATTTACGCAATGATTAATGGTAAAAAAATCAAACAAATTGGTAATATCACAATGGACCAAATGATGTTTGATATAACAGGTATCAATACTAAAACAGGCGATGTAATAGAACTTTTAAACGAAGAGTTGACCATTGATAGTTGGGCTCAAACTCTCGGTACTATAAATTATGAATTAACTTGTAGACTAAAAGTTCGATTACCTAGAGTTTATACAAGATAAAAAGAAAGCCGCAAATGCGGCTTTTTATAATACATACATTAGAGAAAAGAGTCTTTTTATTAATCCTTTTGTTATGCCATAATTGCATCTACAAAAGCATCATCATTTAATAATTGGTTTGCTACTTTTTCACCAAATTCTTGTGAAATAATTGAAAATAGCATTTCAAAATTTTGTACATATCCATCAATTCTTTCAGCAACAGCTGCATTATCTACACCTGCCGCCGGAGTTACAGGAGCATTAATTTTTACTGCAGAAGATGCTAAAAAGTTTAATACTTGATTTGGATCTACATTTACAGTTGGTTGTTGTGGTGTTTGTTGTTCTTGAGCAACACCATTTTGCTCATTATTTAAATCTTTGTTTTGTCTACCGTTATACCAAGGGTTGATACCATAACCGTAACCATTGATTCCGCCGATGTTGTTTGTCATTTCCTTTTCTCCTTTTATGTATTGTATGTATCTTATATTCCTATTAACGGCACATTTTCTAAAAACTTTAATTTTTTCATACATTTAATTTACAATTCTTAACATTTTTCTATCTTTAAATACCTTCTATTCCCGTCATTGCTTAGCTTTCGCCCTATTTACAAAACCAATCTTTTTTACATCTTTATTAAGAAATTATAAGTTTTCTATACTTTTGTAAAACTTACATATAAAAACGCTTTAAAAAATATATATCCATGTCATACTAAAGTTGTAGGTACGTTAAACATATCCAAAAGAAAGAGAAAAGATAAGGAGTAAGACTTTTTAGTCGGATGCAATTTTTGTAATTGTAAAATCCAATCAACAAATCGACACATATCCGTATAGTTAACGAAGTTATATTAAAATTTCGTGCTAGAGAAATACGTGCCTAAATCGTACATATCAATTTACAACTATGAAAGGAAAGAGTAAATGACATTATCAATCGTTACAAACGTAATGGCTCAAAGAACTCGTTCGTACTTATCCAGTGCAACTGACAACTTAACAGCCGCTATGAACAAAATGGCGAGTGGTTACAAAATCAACTCAGCAAAAGATGACGCAGCAGGTTACACCATTGCAGCAACAATGGGAACAAAATTAAGTTCATACGACATCGCTGCAAACAATACTCAAATCGGGTCTGACTTACTATCCACATTAGAATTAGATTTTGACTTGATTAACGATCACTTGGAAAGAATCCGTGAGTTAACAATGCAAGCTGCCAACGACACGTATTCTGAAGCATCAAGAGAAGCTATCAAAGCTGAGGTCAAAGCAAGATTAGAAGAAATTTCTCGTGTTTCACAATCAGCAGAGTATAACGGATTATACTTAATGGATGGCTCAATTACGACAGCTTTAGGTTTGCAAGCAGGGATTTACGGAAACTCTTCCAGCCGTATCAGTATGGACGCATTCCTTTTTGACGATGCCTCTGCAACAGCTCTTTTCGGTACTGATGATATGGAAACATACTCGAATAAATGTGCGGGGTTGGAAGCAGGTACTGCTGCTCACGATATGTTATCAGAACTAGATGCCGCCATTGAAAACGTATCAAACCGTGTAACACAAATCGGTGCTCTACAAAACAGACTTGAGTCCGCAATGTTAACAATCGATGTTGCATCTCAAAACTTGACATCTTCTGTATCTACTATGAAGGACGCAGACATAGCCCTAGAATCTTCAAGATACATTCAAGCTCAAATATTACAAACAGCTTCTGCAACTTTGCTACAAACAGCAAACCAAACACCAAGTATTGCATTAGACCTATTGTAATAGGAGATAATTATGATAAAAACACTTACAACTTTATTGTCATAGTTGTTGATATGGATATGTACTTTCAGACAAGCAGAGATGTTTGTCTTTTTTTTTGCGTTTTTGTACAAAATTAATTATCTACTAAAACAGGTTACTGAAAAAATCACAAAGTTTCTGCCAAGCAGTCTTTTGAGGGTTAAGGCAATCCCCTGGAAGAATAAATTGCATTCCTTTAGGAGCCTCGACCATATCATGGCTTTGGATACCAGTCTCTCCAATTTCTTCAGTTCCAAGTTTTTCTATCTTTTCTTGATTCCAAGCTTTTAAAACTCCATCAGGAATACCTAACCAATGCTTAATCGAACCAATTCCGATATCTTCATTCAAAGTAACAATCACATTACCTGTTTTATTCCCATTAGAATCAGTTTGCATTTCTATATTAAATTCATCATGACCATATTCTTTCGCTTTAGCAATATTTTCCTCTGCGTGTTTTATTTTAGCATTCTTTTTATCCGCCATTTCTGTTTCGTATTCTGCCCAAATAGTAGCATCGTTTGAAGCCCCATTTGCTACAGCAGTTTTTGAGCTATAAGTATTTGTTGCTGGTGAAAAATCTACAGTCAATGACATATTAAAATTCTCCTTTATTCTCGTAGTTATCTATATAAAGTATATCCTTATTAAATAATTGCCATTTTGTAACAAAATTTAATACTTGATAAGAAATTTCTTATAGAATACAATAACTAGGTGGAGAAAGTTAAATGAACGAAAAACAAAAGATAGCATTAGAAAGTGATGTTCTACACGCAGAGCCAAGCAATTTTAATCTTTTTTATAATAGAGACTACGATTTAGGGAAACATCTTGAAGCTCCAGGGATTCCTGTTAACAACGAACATTTTACTCTTTCTAAAATGAATGTCACCACCAAAAACATTACACAGCCTCAAATGTCACCAACTAACAGAAAATTTCTATTTATAAAATAGTGTTCCTATGGTAAAATATTTTTACTAAGAGGATTTATTAAATGGACTTTAGAAGAATTTTATCTAAACAAAAATCAATTGATATCGAAACCTGTCTTCCTTACGGACTAATGTTTGTGTCTAGAGAAGGAATGATTCAATGGGTGAATAACCAATTCACAGAATATGTGAATCTTGAAAAAGATGCTCTTATAACAAATGACATCAACGCCCTTTTTGAAAAAGGATTAGAAACCATTGCTAAATCAGCAGCAACAAATACTTCTCAACCAATAAAATTTGAAGCTACAGCTGACAACTATGAAATTCTGGCAAAAGAAGTTGAGGAAGGGTACACCGTTGATATCAGAAAGCTTTCTTCTAACACTCCTATCACCTTAACCAAGGAAGAAGCTGTAATCAATAGAAACAAGAATACATTGATTGTAAAACTTGCAGGGGATTTAAAAGCTCCTCTTCAATCTATTCTTGGCTTCTCTCAAGCTCTACTTGATGGGTTAGGCGGAGAAATGAATGATAAACAGGGGAAATATACACAGATTATTAACAAAAATGCTAACGATTTGCTTTATCTAACTGAGAATATGGCAGAACTATCCAAAGCCGAGCTTGGACTTATTGAAAAAGATTGCAAAGTTTTGGATGTTGTAAGCTATATACAAAATCTAGTTAGAGTTGCTGAACAAACATACAAAGAAAAAGCTCTTAGTATAAAGTTTGAAGCAGACCCTGCAATAAAGAAAGCATTTACTGTGGATGAAAATGCCTTAAAAAATACAATACAAATTATTATTGATACTGTTATTAGATATATGGAACTTGGTGACATTACTGTTGTATTATCAGTTCCTTCATCTTCTATCCTTGAACGTGCAGAAATGCAAAACGGGATTATAATATCAATTATCTGTACAGGTTTTAGCATTCCAGAGCAAGAACTTGAGATAATTTTCGATCCTTATGCAGTTGCTGAAAGCTCTATGAAAAGATATATTTCTCGTTCAATGGCTTTAACAACAGTTAAAAATCTAGTTGATAGTATGTCAGGGAAACTACACATCTCTTCTGAGATACTAAAAAACACCACATTTAATATATTAATTCCAATACAAGAGAGAGATTTGAATGAGTAACGTTACACTAAAAAATATTAAAAAAGCCTACGATAATAAACGTTTTGTTATTAACGGGGTTGATTTGGAAATTAAAGACAAAGAATTTATTGTCATCGTTGGTGCTTCTGGATGTGGTAAATCTACAATCCTAAGAATGATTGCAGGCTTGGAAGATATTTCGAACGGTGAAATCTTAATTGATGATAAAGTTGTTAATAAATTACATCCAAAAGATAGAGATGTTGCTTTTGTTTTTCAAAATTATGCGCTATATCCCCATATGACTGTTTTTGAAAACATGGCATTTGGACTAAAAATGAGGAAGATTAAGCCTACTGAAATCAAACAAAAAGTTGAATCAACGGCTGAGACACTAGGTTTGACACCATATCTAAATAGAAAGCCAAAACAACTTTCTGGTGGACAAAGACAAAGGGTTGCACTAGGAAGAGCTATTGTTAGAAATCCTAAAGTCTTTTTAATGGACGAGCCTCTTTCTAATCTTGATGCAAACCTTAGAGTTAAAATGCGTTCTGAAATAAAAAAACTACACAAAGAACTAGGAACTACTTTTATCTACGTCACCCACGACCAAACAGAAGCTTTAACTATGGCTGATAGAATTGTTGTTCTAAATAAAGGTGTTATTCAACAATTTGACACACCACAAAATATCTATAATAATCCTAACAACCAATTCGTTGCTGGATTCATAGGACAAATGAATTTTATACATTCTGATATTGAAAACGATTGCCTAATTATTAATGATGTTAAAATACCTTTAACAGAAGAGCTCCTAAAAAGATTAGACGGAATGCCAGATGTTACAATTGGTATCAGACCAGAAAAATTACAAGGTTCTGATGTAAAAATAACTGTTAAACCTGAATTTACAGAATTAACAGGGTCAGAAATGAATATTTACTTTAATCTTAACGATAAGGAATGTGTAACTACCATCCCTACGACAAAGCAAATCGGAACAACTTTTGAAATAGGATTTAATATTTCTGATTTATATTTTTTTGATAGCTTCTCTGGAGAAGTACTATAATAAGAGGTTTTTATGGCATTAGACTTATCAAACAATTCTGGACATGGCAATAATACTCCAATATTTGACGCTGTTTCAAAGCCATTTAACTGGGGCGCTTTTGGTTTTCAAGGATTATGGGGATTATTCAACGGAAGTTACATAACATTAATTACAATTCCATTATTTTTCATCCCTGTAATAGGAAAACTTTTGGTTTTCGGATTTGGGATTTGGTTCGGAAAACAAGGGAATACTTGGGCTTGGAAGAATAAACGTTGGGTTACTTTAACCTACTTCCATCGTGTACAAAAAATATGGGCATATTTATTCACGACTCTAGTTGCAATTGCGTTTATTGCATTTATTGTAAAAGAGATAATTACTTAATCATTACTTCTTTAACTTAAAATCAATATACTCAAAAACCTTCATAACAATTCCTGGCGCAAAATGATAAACACCATTTGTTGGATTTATTTTTAACATTGAGTTTTTAGCATCAATTTCCGCAATAGTCGCCAAAAATTCTTTATTTTGAACTTCAAATGTTATATAACCACCTTGTGATTGTAACTCTTTTATCTTAAAACCATTTGCCTCAACAGCGCCTAAAGTAAGGACAAAAAGATTCTCTGCATTTATTGGAAACATTTTGGAACAAGAATCAAAGCTCACGTCCACTGGAGTTATAGGCGAAGACACTAAAACTTGTCGTGTTGTTTTGGGGACAACATTAACAGCCGGAGGCTTAACTTCTTGCGTAGGTTGTTGCAGAACAGTAGATGATACATTTTGAACTGAAGGAGTAGCTTGCACCTGAATAGTTTGCGGCGTCTGAGGCTGTAATTTTACAACATTATCAGTTGTTTCCATTGGAGCAACATTTACTGCTTTAACCTGTGGAGTAGCCTGAACTCTAACAGGCTCTTCTGCAAGAACCTGCATCCCAATAATCGTCAATGTCATTATAATAAGGGAATTTATACTAGTTTTCTTTCCAAGAAACACCATAGTTTACATCAACCTCTAACTGTACCTTTAACGGCTGCCCTAATTCCATCGCTTCTAAAACAATCGCTTTCACTTCTTCTAGCTCAGATTTTGGGACCTCAAAAATCAATTCGTCATGAACTTGTAAAACCATTTTTGTTTTTAATCCTGCAGTTGATAAACGTTTATCAACTTCTATCATTGCCATTTTAACCAAATCAGCCGCTGTACCTTGTAATGGCTGATTAATAGCAGCTCTCTGAGCAAACTCTCTTATTTGGAAATTAGTACTTTCTAGCTCCGCACCTAAATATCTACGACGACCATAAATAGTCTCAACATAACCATTTTGAGTAACAAATTCTTTCTCATAGTCCATATACTCACGAACTTTAGGAAAATGTTCAAAATACTTATTTATAAACTCTTCCGCTTCATTTACAGAAACATTTATTGATTTAGCCAAACCATACTTTGACTGCCCATACACAATTCCAAAGTTTACAGCTTTTGCTTTTCTTCTCATATCTTTTGTTACTTCATCTGGAGCAACTCCAAAGACTTTTGAAGCAGTCTGGGTATGAACATCGATACCTTCATTAAATGCAGCTAAAAGATTCTCATCCTCTGAAACATGCGCTAACAATCTCAATTCAATTTGAGAATAATCAGCTGACATTATCAAGAAGTTTTCCTTATCCTGTGCACAAAAAGCACTTCTTATTTTATTACCTTCTTCTGAACGAATAGGAATATTCTGCAAGTTAGGATTGGAAGACGATAAACGTCCTGTAGTGGTTAATGCTTGATTAAATGTTGTATGAACTCTTCCATCTCGCTTGTCAATAAGAGTTGGCAACACATCTGTGTATGTTGATTTTAATTTAGAGAACTTTCTGTGCTGCAAAATATAATCACAGATTTCATTATCCTCAGCAAGCTCTTCCAAAACCTCTGCTGAAGTTGAACGAGTTTTTTTCTTTTTAGATTTAATACCCAACTTATCAAACAAAACTTCTGCAACCTGCTTAGGAGAGTTGATATTAAATGACGTCCCTGCCATTTGATATATAAAATCTTCTAATTCTGCTAATCTTTCTCTCATATAATCAGACAGTTCATGTAAATATGCAGCATCTATTGCAACTCCAGTATGCTCCATTTTTGCAAGCACTGCGGTTAATGGAAGCTCTATATCTCTAACTAGATTTTGTTCACATTCAGATAACGATTCTCTCCAATATTTCACAAGTGCTTTTATAGAATATACTGAATCACATAGATAAATTTTATCATTAGCACCACTTGAATCTTTTTCTACCATTATATGATTCAAAAAATCCAAGGCCTGAGCATCCAAAGAATGATTTCTATTTGGGTCACTTACATAACTAGCGAGCATAACATCATAAGCAAGCCCATTATAATTAATGCCATCATCTAGCAATAGTTTTATATCACTCTTTGCATCCCAAGAAAGTTTTTTTACATCAGACTCTATCAGGGGTTTTACAACTTCTCTATACTCAGAGGCGAAATAATAAGATTTACCAGCAGCAAAGGCATATCCTAGAATCCCCTGTCCTGACTCGTTATGAAGTTTAAAGGAAATTTCATCTTTAGATAACAATTCACTAACAATATCCTTTGCCCTGTTTAAATCAGTAATAACTTCATAATCAAATTCGACATCCTTAACAGTTTCTTTTAGCATCTGAGTAAATAGATTTTGTTGAGTGAACTCAGAATCAGTCGACGGAGCAAGTTGAGGAATAAGAACTTGTTGCGACGCTTGTACCTCATCAGAACAAACAGATTCAGAACCTTTAAAAGCAGAAAGAATCTTATTGATATTCTTTATAAAGCTATAAAACTGCATTCCTCTCAAAAAGTCAGAAACCTTTTCCATCTCTGGTAAAACCACACAAGCAGAATTAATATCGAAATCTATATCAACATTTCGAATAATCGTAGCCAAATCTTTACTTAAAATTGCTTGTTCCTTACCTTCACAAATTTTTTGACGAATTGCATTTTCAGGAATATTTTCACAATCTTCTAATACCGCCTCCAGATTTGGATATCTTGATAGCAGTTTTTGAGCGGTCTTTTCTCCAATCCCTCTAATACCAGGGATATTATCACTGGTATCACCTCGTAAGCCTTTATAATCTGTAATCTGGTTTGGATAGACACCAAGTTTGGCATAAACCTGATTTTTATCATATTCAATCAATTCACCTTTTGAAGGTATCAAGACCTTAACCAAACCCTCATCATCAATCAATTGAAAAGCATCTTGATCACCAGTCAAAATCAAAGTATTATGCCCAGCATCACTTGCCAGCTTTGAAATTGTTCCAATAACGTCATCCGCCTCGAAACCCTCTTTAGTATAGATAGGAATATCAAAAGCCTTAAGACCTTCTACAATCAAACCTAACTGCAAGCGCATTGCATCTGGCATTGTTTCACGGTTAGCCTTGTACTGGTCATATTTCTCAACACGAAAAGTTTGTCGGCCAACATCAAATGCAACCGCTATAAAATCAGGTTTTATCTTTAAAAGCAAGTCAAAAATCGCTTTAAAAAAACCGTAAACAGCCCAACTAGGAACATTCTGAGCAGTCTTCATACCAGTACGTTCAAGCGCAAAATACTGCCTGAACGCCAATGAATGACCATCTATCAGAATTAAGGTTTTTCTCATGCGATTTCTGCTTCACTCTTTGTTGGCAGCTGAATCAATTCAGCCTTATTCATGTTCTCTACCATGTCTTTGGTGATTACGAACTTCTTAACATCATCCTTGCTAGGAATATCGTACATTATATCCAACATCAATTCCTCAACAATTGATTTCAAAGCTCTTGCACCAGTCTTACGCTTAATAGCTTTTTGAGCTATCAATGAAACAGCTTCTTCTTCAAATTCTAATTCAACGCCATCCATCTCTAATAAGCACTTATATTGCTTAATTACAGCGTTCTTAGGCTCAGTAAGAATCATCATCAAAGTCTTTTCATCAAGTGCATCTAATATTGCATAAACTGGAATACGACCAATAAACTCTGGTATCAACCCGAACTTCAACAAGTCTTCAGGTTGCAATTTCTTAAGCAACTTAGCTTGTTGAGCTTCCTTTTCAGCTTGAGTTGCTGGAGCTTTAGTACCAAAACCGATTGATGAACCATCTTTAACACGATGTTCAATAATCTTATCCATGTCAACGAAAGCACCACCAACAATGAATAAAATATTCTTTGTATCAATCTGTATAAACTCTTGATGAGGATGTTTTCTTCCACCTTGAGGAGGAACATTAGCAACAGTACCTTCTATCATCTTCAACAAAGCTTGTTGAACACCTTCACCTGATACGTCACGAGTGATTGATGTATTTTCAGACTTTCTTGCAATCTTATCAATTTCGTCGATGTAGATAATACCACGTTCAGCTTTTTGAGAATCATAGTCAGCATTCTGATACAATCTCAAAAGAATGTTCTCAACATCATCACCAACATAACCAGCTTCTGTTAATGTTGTCGCATCCGCAACAGCAAAAGGAACATCTAACATCTTTGCTAAAGTCTGAGCTAGTAATGTTTTACCACTACCAGTAGGACCAACTAGTAAAATATTAGACTTTTGGATTTCAACATCAGAATTTTCTTTGTTATGCAATAAACGTTTATAATGGTTATAAACAGCAACTGCAAGAACCTTCTTTGCGTCATCCTGTCCCACAATATGTTGATCAAGATATGCTTTTATCTCATGGGGTTTTGGGATAGATGTGAACTCTGTAGAATCAGTTTCTTCAGGTTTTGCTTCACCTGTAGAAGATTTACCTTCAAAAAATTCTTCATCTAAAATCTCATTACAAAGTTCAACACACTCATCACAAATAAAAACGTCAGGACCCGCAATCAGTTTCTTGACTTGATCTTGGGTCTTTCCGCAAAATGAACATTTTAATCTGTCATTTGATGACATATTATTCTCCTATTACATAGAGTCTTTTGTTACAACTTTATCAATCATACCGTACTCAAGAGCTTCTTCCGGAGTCATGATATAATCTCTATCAGTGTCTTTTTCAATTTTCTTCAATGATTGACCTGTATTAGAAGCCAATATTTCATTTAAAGTTTTCTTGATTCTGATAATTTCAGCAGCCTGAATTTCAATATCAGTAGCTTGACCTTGAGCTCCACCTAATGGTTGGTGAATAAGTACTCTTGAATGAGGAAGAGCCATTCTCTTACCTTTAGCACCTGATGAAAGTAAGAATGCACCCATAGAAGCTGCTTGACCTAAACAAATAGTACATACATCTGCTCTGATGTGTTGCATTGTATCATAGATTGCTAAACCTGCTGTTACACTACCACCTGGGCTATTAATGTATAACATAATATCTTTTTCAGGGTTTTCACTATCAAGCAACAACATTTGTGCAACGATTAGGTTCGCAACCATATCATCTACAGGTGTTCCCAAGAAAATAATTCTTTCTCTTAGTAGGCGTGAGAAAATATCAAATGATCTTTCGCCACGGCTCGACTGTTCAATTACAACAGGTATATAACTCATTCTCTCTTTCCTTTCTTGTTACCAGAAACATTATACATCACTTTACAAATTTAAACAAATTTTATAGTATTGTTAGCTAATAAGAACTCTACTACTTTTTCTGTCAAAACTTGTTGTGAGATTTGATTTAGCACGTGTGGATTGCTTCCCATTTCTTTTAACATTGTCTTTGAATCCATGTTATAAATTTGAGCCATTGAAGCTAACTTCGCAGTAAAATCAGATGGTTCAACTTTGATTGATTCAGCTTCTGCAATCTTATTGATAATCATTGAAGATTTAATTCTATATAACGCATCTTCTTTTAAACCGTTCATAATTTCATCATAACCATGAGATTGAACAGCTTGATCCCAAGTGAAACCTTGCATTGCTAATCTTTGTTTATATTCTTCTAATAAAGTATCAGCTTCTCTTTGAACCATTGAATCTTGAACTTCTAGAGTTGTTCCTTCAATAATCTTATCCATTAAAGCTTTTTCAGAAGTAGCTCTATCTGCGTTTGCTTTTTGATTATCTAAATACTTTTGGATATCAGCTTTTAACTCATCAAGAGTTTTGAAAGGACCAGCTTTTTGAGCGAATTCATCATCAAACTCTGGCAATACTCTTGTTTTAATTTCGTTAATCTTACATTTGAAAGTAGCTGGTTTTCCTGCTAATTCTTTTTGGTGGTAAGATTCAGGGAAGTTTACGCTGATTTCGAATTCTTCATTCAATGGACGATCAACCAATTGTTCTGCAAAACCAGGGATAAATCCTGAGTTAGCTAAATCCATTGAGTAATTCTTTGCATCACCATGTTCAATCTTATTACCATCTACAAAACCTTCAAAATCGAACACAATAACGTCATCCGCTTGAGTATTTCTATCAACTACTAATTCTAGCTTAGCAGATTGCTTACGAATTGTTTCCAACTGTTTTTGCACTTCGTCTTCTTCTTGTTTCAAACCTTCACATTCTAATTCTAAAGATTTGTAAGAACCAAGAGTAATTTCAGGCATTAATTCAACCTTTGCTACAATTTTCAAATCTTCGCCAATGTTGTAGTCATAAGATTCAATATATGGTTGAGTAGCAACTTCTAAGTTATTTTCTTCAATTACTTGAGAAAGATATCTTGGTAATTCGTTTTCTAAAGCTTCGTGTTTAATTCTATCCACACCAATGTTTTGTTCAATTACATTTCTTGGAGCTTTACCCTTTCTAAAACCAGGGATATTAACATACTGAGCTAATCTTTTTACTGCTTTATTATAAGCTTCTACTGCATCTGCAGCTGGCACTTCAATATTAATCTTTACCACATTTTGCGGTTCTTTTTCTAATGTTGCTTTCATTCTTTTATCCTCATTTTAATGTACTTTCACAGTATAAAGAGTACTATAAACATGGTTTTAGTGCAAGAATTGCCCGTTTTACAAACTCAATACGTTACTTTTTGTAAAATTATAAAAAGAGCCTTGACTTTAACCAAGACTCTTTTTTATTTTTTATATCAATTATTTACCCATATTAGCAGTACTTTTGATATGAAGCTCTCTCAACTGTTGAAGAGAAGCCTCTCCTGGTGCATCTGACATCAAACACTTAGCACTTGCGTTCTTAGGGAAAGCAATAACGTCACGAATAGAATCTGTTCTGCATAGTAACGCTACTAATCTATCCAAACCGATTGCTAAGCCTGCATGTGGTGGAGTACCATATTGAAGAGCATTTACCATAAAGCCAAACTTTTCAGTAGCTTCTTCTTCTGTTAATCCAAGTGCCTTAAAGATTTTCTTTTGAACTTCAGAAGAGTGGATTCTCACAGAACCACCACCTAGCTCAGTACCATTATAAACGATATCATAAGCAATTGATTTAACATTACCTAAATCACCACTATCCAACTTATCAATGTCTTCCAAGTTTGGAGAAGTGAATGGGTGGTGCATTGCCATGAATCTACCTTCTTCTTCAGAGTATTCAAACATCGGGAAGTCAACAACCCATAAAAGATTGTGTTTATTTTCATCAATCAAGTTCAACGATTTACCGAAATGTAATCTCAATCTACCCATAATATCGTAAACTAATTTTGGCTTATCTGCTACGAAGAAGATTATATCGCCAGCTTGAGCTCCTGAACGTTCTTGAATAGCTTTTGCTTGTTCTTCTGTAACAAACTTAAGAACTGGAGATTTAGCAGTACCATCTTCGTTATAGATAATATTAGCAAGAGCTTTTGCTCCAAATGAAACAGCAAGTTTTGTAATATCATCAATATCTTTTCTAGAATAGCTCGCACCACCAGGAACTCTGATACCACGAACAATACCGCCAGCTTGTAATGTCTTCTTAACAATTTCGAACTCTGATTCAAGAATAATATCGCCAATATCGAATAATTCTAGGTCAAATCTTGTATCTGGTTTATCTGAACCATATCTATCCATTGCTTCTTGCCAAGGCATTTGAATAAATGGAGGTTTAATTTCTACGCCAGCAGCCTTAAATGCATCTACCAACAAACCTTCAACGGTTTCAATTACATCTTGTTGTTCAACAAAAGATAATTCCATATCGATTTGAGTAAATTCAGGTTGTCTATCAGCTCTCAAATCCTCGTCTCTGAAACATTTTGCAATTTGATAATATCTTTCAATACCACCAACCATCAATAATTGTTTGAAGATTTGTGGTGACTGAGGAAGCGCAAAGAATTTACCTTCTTGAACACGAGATGGAACTAAGTAATCTCTTGCACCTTCTGGTGTTGTCTTAATTAAAATTGGAGTTTCAACTTCCAAGAAGCCTTGACCATTTAAGTAGTTACGAACAGCTTGACAAATATTGTGTCTTGTCTTTAAGTTGTTCAACATTTTTTCGTTTCTAATATCAAGGTATCTATACTTTAATCTTATATCTTCTGAAACGCTATCATCTCCTAAAACAAAAGGAAGAACTTTTGATTCAGATAAAATCTCTACTGATTCAGGGTACATTTCAACTTGTCCAGTTGGATATTTTTCATTATAAGTTTCCTCAGGACGTCTTGTAACCTTACCCTTTACAGAGATAACATACTCACTTCTAACCTTTTCCAATGCTTTGTGAACGCTTGGATTGATTTGAGGGTTCGCAACTATTTGGAAAAAGCCGCTTCTATCTCTTAATTCTATAAACAAAATACCGCCTAGGTCTCTAACAGTCGAAACCCAACCGGATAAAACTACTTCTGTGTTCTCATTGGAAAGATTCAATTCCCCACAGTTATGTGATTTTAAACGAGTTTTCAATTTCATTCTCCCTATATTACTAAGTGTTTGCTTTAAAATTCTAGCAAAAACATATTTTTAAAACAAGAATAGCCAGATTTTTACTTTTCGTTACATAAAAATCGACCTTGAAACTCAATAAAAACGAGCCCTTACAGATATATTATATACTTTTGTTAAGATTATATTAAATTTTAACAAATTTAATCATGTTTATGGTTTATTATGTACAAGGAAAGATTTTATGCAAAATACTATCACTAAAACATATTCACATTTTCGTACCGAAAAACACGGTAACATGACGCTTTTACAAAAAATTGAACGTCAATTAACTCAAATTTTTAACGATGAAGTAAATTCATCAAATTCTATATTTTTAAAGGTTTCAGATAAAGCTATTCATAAGATGGCTTTATTTTTGTCTGGAAGCCTTTCTCGCTCTTGTTCTATAGGTATTGCAGGAGAAACCGCAAGTGGTAAATCTACCATCGCATACGACATTATAGAAACACTTGAGAACTTTGCGAATGAATTCAGAATCCAAGATTTAATCGCTCGTATTAATACAGACGATTATTACTACGACCGTTCTGATATGGTTAGAGCAGCGGGGAGTTTTGCAGAATTTGCAAAAAACTACGACTTAGATGTCCCAGAAGCTCTTGAACTAGAATTAATGAAAAAGCATATTAAATCTCTTCTTGACGGCGAAGAAGTTTTTCTCCCTGAATACGATATGTCAGGAACAGCAATAAGACACGATAATGTTAAATTAGCAACTCCTTCAAAGATTATTATCTCAGAAGGTTTGTTCACTTTAACACCAAAAGTTGTTGATGCATTTGATTTTAAAGTTTACGTTCACGTTTCAAGCGATGTACAGAAAGAACGTTTCTACAGACGTGCCGCAGAAAGAGGTTTAGGCTCCTCTATGGATGAGGTTTATGAAAATGCTTCTTCAAAAGCTAAAATCCACATTCACCCAACTATGGAATCTGCAGATATAATTCTTTCTGGCGAAGCAGATAGAATGGCTTACAAAATTTTTGTAAACAAAGTTCTTAATATGGTCAAAGAAACTCACTTTAACAGAGTTTTAATGTATTCATAATCATTACCTTGACATTTCTACACTCTTTATTAAAACAATCCTATGATAAGAAGAGTTTTTGAAAAGTTTTTACACAAAGAATCTATCGAAGAATGCACCTGCAAATATAATGTAGAAGAAGACATTAAAAACATGTTTGATTCTCTTGTTGAGTCCGACATCAAACTCTTGGTGGGTGACGATATTGCAGAGCACGAAGAGATACTTGCAAGTATAATAAGGGACTTACGTTCAAAAGTTAAAAATAGATATGGATTTATTTTACCTGCAATAAATATTAAACAGGAGAGCAAATTACAAGAAAATGAATACAAAATCTGTGCAAAAGGGAAGGTTGTTTTTAACGAGTTCGTAATTCCAACAGAAAAAGATATCAAAAAAGAAATCACAAAAGGACTACTTAGAAGTCTTCGGAATAATCTTTCCTGTTTTTTTACCAACGAAATTACCGAAAAATATGTCAGTATCGTTCAACAAAACAATGGAGCTCTCGCTTGGGATGTGTCGATGAGCCTACCTATAACATCATTAAAAACTATCTTAATCGACATTTTAGAAAGCGGCAAATCCATTCACAACATCATCGATATTTTTGAAAAGATAAATGCGGAAATTTACGCTAAAGAAATCTGTTCTTGGACAAGAAACCCTCACGAAATATCACAAAAGGTAATCCAATCCATTACATAAACATCATAGCAAACGTCAAAATTATGCCTAAGAAAATGACCATATAAACGTAGCGACGTTCTTCTTCTGGTTTTGGACGTGCGAGAAGAGCTAGCAATATCGCCAATATAAATAATACCAAATTTGCTTTAACAGGAGCTGGAATATTTACTTTTTGGAAATTACTAACTTCCTCATTTTGCAAATATGAATTAAACTCTTTTACAAAACTCTCTACAGCTTTTTCAGAAGTATCATAACTCATTATATGAATATCACCTTCAGCACCACCATAATTATCATTCTTAGAACTATCCTTAAGTTCAATACCAATATTATTAGTAAATGATGAAGGGGCTTTCCAAGCCACCGCTCTATTTATCTCTGAAACCTCTTTAAACAAAAAGTCTTCATTAAGTGAAAATGTTGTTTTTACAAATCTATTCACCTGACACATATTAATATCTTTATTACAACTCACAACAGTAGTTGGGAACACAAACGGCAAATAAATCCAATATAACATAACTGCTAAACACAATACTATGCGTTGAACAACTACCTGCACAGAAATTTTATTCTTTGAATTGATTGTTATATTTTTAGCATCAAGTATTTTTTTTATTTTATCAATCTTCTTCTCTTCACTCATAGGTTTGATTATAACATATATTAGCTTAGTCTAGCAACTGGAAACAATTGACGCATATATTTCACGAGATTAACATCAACATCAGCATAAATAGCACATTCTTTATCTTGAGCATTAGCTATTATTTGTGCAGTAGGAGATATTATCATTGATTGACCTAAACCATATTTTTCTTGTGCTAGTTGTTTTGTTTGGTTTGAAATTACAAAATAAACACCATTATCATACGCTCTTGTTTTACAGATTGATTGCCACATCTCCCGTGCAACCGTAAGAGTCTTCTCATCTTCATAAACTTCTGGACAAACTGTCCAAGCAGTCGGCACAACAATCAAATCAACATTATCTTTTATCAAATTAACAAAATGATTAGGGAATCTAATATCAAAACCAATCGCTGCCCCAATTTTAGCAAAGTCCAGATTAACACTTAAAACGCTATTCCCTGACTGAATATTTTCACCCTCGGTTTCACCCATGAAATTATTCAAACGGATTTTATCATACTCCCCTACTACAATCCCACTCCGATTAATAATAAAAGTAGTATTATAAAACCTCTCATTTTTACATCTGATAACAGAACCTGCAACAATATTTGTGTTATATTTCTGAGCCAAGTTCTTTACAAACTCAACAATCTGTCCTCCATTTTCTGGCATTATATGTTCTCGATAATCCAATCCCGATGCAAATAACTCTGGTAACACAACCAAATCCAATTGTTTATCAGAATTTCGTTTTATAAAATGTTCTACTTTACGGAAATTAACATTCTTGTCCCCACAAACGGACTTAATTTGGACTGCTAAAATACCTGCCATACACTCTTAATCCTTATTTATCTTTAACTTCATTGACTTTCGGATTTTGTTTCCCATAATACTCTACAGGAATATACATTGCAACAGAATCTCTGGTCAAAATTTTATTAGATGGAATCACAGCTTTTGTTTCTATGTAATCAGGTTCTCTATCAACTCTTACATGTTGACGCATTACAGTAGTATTACCTACTCTTGACGGAATTAGGACTGTATGGCGACCAACGACAGTTGCAGGAACATTTGACTTTGACTCTGTATTAATATTCTTCAAATACCTATCAGGCTTTTTATTAAAATCCTTCCACAACAAGAGAGTATCTCTACCATAAAAAACATAACTTGTATCTTCTTTTGTTTTTGAAGTTTCTTGAACCAAAGAATCAAGTGTAGCCTTAACTTCACCAGAGATATTTTCTTTAGGCATTTCAACAAAAGGTTTCTGAACACAAGAAGATGCTCCTAGAGCAAGCATTGATGATAAGGTGATAGTTTTCAAATTACTTATTCTTGCAATATTCATTACTTTAACCTTCCTACAGCCCTCTAATTATACTCCAATATAGAGCTTCCAGTCCATATTTCTCAACAAGAAAATCAAAAGAATACTTAGAGACTCCAAGTTTTTGTCCAAAATTATACACTGTTCCGACGGATTTCTTAGTTTGATAAACTTCTTCTAAAACAGCCTTTACTTGCTCTTTACTAGGAGATTTTCTATCTTCTGGAATATCTATACAACATTCTTTTAGCCATTTTTTAACATTACTAGCAGAATCTCCATAAAGTTCCGCAATCTGAACCGCAGAATCTCCTCTTGATACAAGTGTTCTTAAACGTCCTTGCTCACTTACAGGATTTACGCAATCAAAACCTTCTGCGTGGAATGGTCGTTTATTGATTTTTTCCAGCATTGATTCTAATTTAGTTGGAGCAATTCCCAAGTTTTTAGACATCTCGTCAAAGCTATATTTTTGTTCAATTAACAATTCAACATTTGCAAAAGGAGAAGGATTTTTATTAACTGATACAGGTTTAAGTTGTTCAATATTTATTTTTTTAGGCCTACCCACTTTCGTTTTTTGCACACCAAGTAAAGATTTTTCTGACTCAGCTACAATTGCTCTAATAGTAGCAATAGGGTGTCTGACAAACGTTGAAATTTGTCTCTCATTATATCCTAAAAGATGATAATTCTTAACTCTAGCCTGCAATAAGCTCTTTTTACTAGGTTGTACAATAAGATTATTGTCTCTTATAATTTTTCTAACTTTATCAAATTTAACATCTAATCTAGATGCTATCTCATTCATTGGAATATTTTGTTGATAATACAACTCTAAAACTTGGTTTTTAAGCACCATACCATCTTTAGGAATATTTAATAGCGCTTTTAAAATACGTCTAATTGTTCCATCAGTTGCGCCCATTTCTTTTGCAATCTCAACAGCACTAAGCCCTTCTTTATAAAGTCTTAAAACTTCATCCCTAGAGTACTTAACCCCTGAATTCAAAGCTCTTGGCTTATCTGGAAACAAAGAACCCCTATCAGAAAAACTTATCCCATACTTTTTTAAGCTACGCTTTACAGTATCATGACAACAACCAAACATCTTTGCTATTTGATTCATAGAAAGTCCCTGTTTATACTGTTCAACAATCTGCTCAGTGGGATATTTCGGTATAGGTTGTTTAAAGTTAGGTAAGAGCCCCAAGTTTTTATGAAGCTTTCTTACGTATTGAGGAGTGCACCCCAATCTTTCTGATATTTCGTTTATACTCAAGCCTTCTTGATGGAATCTAATAAGATCATTTCTTGAATATTTTAAAGGCTTACCAGCTTTTGCTAACTCAATATTCTCTTTTAATAAAATATTCCTTACTGATGAAAAATGAACACCCATTAATGCGCCAATTTCAGAAAGTGTCATACCACTTTTATAAAATTCAACTATTTGCGTAGGCGTATACTGTAATCTTTCTGTAGAAGGCTGTTTAATAACCCTGTTTGGTTCTAAACCCATTTTTTTTAAGAGCAAGACTTACTAATGTATATGAGCAATTCATTTTTTTTGCTATCTGAGAAACAGTTAACCCTTCTTCATTAAGTTTTGCCATTTCCTCTCTGGAAACTTGCGGAGTAGAACCATTTGAGTATCTTGGGAGCTTTATTCCTACATCATTCAACAAACGTCTAACAGTAGCCGCCGCACAATTTAATTGTTCTGCTATTTCTTTGGTCTTTAAACCTTTTTCATACAACAATTTTATTTCATTTTTATCAAACTTGGCTCTTTCTTCGGTTGAAAGCACATTTGGCTTTAAGCCCATTTTACTTAGCATATTCCTTATTGTACTTCCACAAGCATTCCATTTTTGAGCAATCTGTTTTACAGTAAAACCTTGTTCGTGTAATACTTTTAATTCTTCCCTTGAATATAAAACTTGCCCCCTTTTAGAAGGATTATTAGGAATTAATTTTAACTCATCTCTTATAATTTTTCTAACAGCCTGAGGTGAACAAGTTAACAACTTGGCAATCTGAAAAGTTGTTTTACCTTCTTTATGATGATTTAAAATCACTTCCCGTGGCAATTTTATTTTTGCCTCAAAAGAACAATTTGGAAAATTGTCCGCATTATTTATATTTATTATATGCATAGACACTCCTTGAAAGCTTAGGCTAATGTTGGATATATGCAAATTTTAATATACACACATATATAAATCAAGAAATATCCATATAAAATTAATTATTTCCGTAGCGCCCTTTTCTTACACGACCTTCTGTATACAAGGAACTATTAGGTTGAGAATCCTCCCATCTATTTTGATAAGAATAGCGCCTTTTTTGTTTTTCTTCATTTGCATAACGACCTTCTCTATATTTTTCTCTCTCAACTTGCATATTTTGAGGAGTAGAATATGGAACTTGAGGTCCAAAAACAGCACTTTCAGGCAAAAACACTATAAGCTTCTGCAAATGCGCTATCACATTTATCCCGACAGATACAAATAAAATCGCAGCAAACAAATATAAAATATTCTGTTTCATATATTATTCCCCTACTAACGTCAGTATTATAAGCCAAATCTTCAATTCACAAACCTAGCCACAATGGGGATTTTAAAAATTAGAGGGCAACTTTTAGTTACCCTCTAAAAACCTATAGCCATTTCTTTACATTTTCGACTGAAAGTCCTATATTCTTAACAAACTCTCTAACACTTTCCAATTTAGAAGAAATTTCTGGATTTATTTGAGAAACAATCTCATTTTCCTTATCCAAGCACTTTTTCAAAAAGTTTTGCATCAGGCCAAAAGTTCCTTCTTGGGGCAATTGGGTCAATTCATCAAATTTCTGACCATTCAAAAGCATCTCATGCCTGCCTGCAGTTCTTTGAGGGTTAGTGAAAGTTGCCTTTCCTAATTCGTATAAATTTTCCGTACCAGAGTTTTCTAACTGCTTATTTAACTGCTTAAGCGGTCCGAAATTAAGCATATCTTTGTAGTTATTTGCAACCTTTACTCTTGCACCAAAATTTACATTTGAAAAATCTGTTCTCATATCTATCCTCCTTTTGGACTTTTAATTATATAAAAAATAACACCAATTTTACATACCTGTTATATAAATTTTTCATTTTTTGTTACATATTAGCAATTTATATTTTGGGAAAAACTTTATACAAATAAGAAGGAACAAATATTAGGAAGGTTATTTATGGCTATTAGTGGAATTAGAAACAGCGAAGTTAATACTCAAACTCCGATTAACAAACCAAAACAAGTTAATTTTAGAGGAAACTCTTCAAACTCTCTTGAAAGAACACCTCAAAATGATGAGTTTAACAAAGGAGTCAGCACAGGGGCTAAAGTTGGAATTGGCATCGGTGCGGCTTTAGCTCTTAGTATCGCTGCAGATTTCATGTTAACTCGTGGCAAATACGTTAAAAAGTTACTTGGATTAGCGGATGACGCAGCCAAGAAAACTGATGATATAAAAAACAACGCTGACAATTTTGATGCAACAAAATACCTTGATGATTTAGAAAAAGAAGCAAAAGAAAAACTTGCACAAAGTAATAAAAACAATGACGAATGGTTAGAACAACAACACAAACTAAAAGAAGAAGAATATTCCAACTGGTGGAATAATGCAATGAAAGAAAAAGAGGAAATTTCTGAAAAAGCAAAAAAAGAAGCTCAAGAATATTTAGAAAATGAAGAAAAAGCTCTTAAAGACAAAGTCGCTCAAAGCAACAGAAGGAATGAAGAATGGCTACAAGAACAACGCAACATTAGGGAAGCTGAATATTCTGACTGGTGGAGAAAAGAAATGACAGAAAAGGTTCGCCAACAAATTGCCCCACTTGAAACAGAACTCAATGCTATTGAAAACGAAGCCAGAACCCTACGTAGAAATGCGTTATACCACAAGCCAAGTTCAATAACGGAAGCAGAAGCTGTACTAAAAAAATTCACCGACAAAAAAAATGAATTAACCAAAATTATGCAAAATACCCCAGAGTTTGCAAGAGATGCATTTAAACAACAAAACTATATGGCAGCTGAAAAACTACAAGAACAAATAAAACGCTTCAAGATGGATCGTAGTATTATAGACAATTTTGAAAAATACTATCAAGAAGTAAGTGACAAGTATATCAGAGATGGAATTTTTGATGACAATATCGTAAGAGCTTACAAAAACCTTAAAGATTACGTGATTGATACTCCTAATCACTTTAAAGAAACAGAAGCTTTAACAGAAAAAGCTAAAAAATTCATTGAAATTATTGAAAAGAAAACTCCTGATACTGTTGAAAAACTAAAAGAAAATGCAGTTTATTCTGATGATATTCTAGAAAATTTCCGCAGACTTCAAGATGACTTTGGACAAGAACATTATTTAAAACGCCAAAGCGAATTAAACGAAATGATAAAAGAACAATTTAGAGAAATTATTGGCGCAAACATAAGATAAAAAATAAACATTACAACAGCAGAGTGACAGCAAAATAAATGTCACTCTGTTTATGTATTTATATGATATAATTTCTGTATGAAGAAGTTTTTAGCAACTCTACTTACATTTACATTTTTCTGTAATATTACGCTTGCAGAAACTCTAAGTTTCATACACATCTCAGACATTCACTACCCAGATAAAAATATTATGGGGTATTTAGGAAGAAATTTTGAACATGCAGAACAAAATCTCAAAAGCGCTATTAGCGCAATTAATAAAACCGATATAAACTATGTTTTTATCACTGGGGATTTTGTAGATCAATCTCGCAAGGAAGTCTTTGACAATTTCTTTAAAACTATCAACTCATTAGATAAAATGTACTACCTTGCCCTAGGTAACCATGATTCAAACACCCCCAACGGATTTACAAAAGCCAATACACTTGAATATTTAAAAAAAGCTACTCCATATAAACAATGTGGCGCAAACTATACAATTAAACTTAACGACAAATTTTTAGCCGTAATGCTTGATGGTTCTAATGATACCAAAATGGATTCAAGAGGGTATTTTTCCAAACAGACTTTAAAATGGTTTGAGGATATTGTAGCAAAGAATCCTGATAAACATATTCTAGTCTTTCAGCACTTTCCTATTGTAGAACCAGCGAAAGATTCTTCTTACTTTCATAAACATACTACACGCAAAAAAGAGCGTTTTATAAAGGTTTTAAAAAAGTATCCTAATATTTTACTCATATCTTCTGGGCACTACCATGTGGCAGGAGAATTTAAAAAATACGGCTGCAAACACTTCTCAACACCGGCTCTCTTCCTCACTCCATCTTATTACAGAGTAGTAGAAATTGATTATAATGCCAATAAAATAAACCATATTAAGACAAAACTAATAGAGCCTACCTCTATAGAGGAGTAATATCTCTACCTGTCAATTTTTTGAATTGAGTTGCAACTTCATACACATTATATCTTAGATTTTGAGTTTTCTGAATATCACGAGAATACTTAAGAAAAGACTTAAAATTAGAAATAATACTCGGGGAACCTGCTACCCATAAACGCAAATCTGTAGTTTTTTTCTTTACATTACACTCTCTACATGCAACAACCAAATTTGCATTTCTATTCCCTAAATATCGTTTATACAAATCGGGATTACTCTTTGGAGAAGAATACTTAAATTTAGGGTCTAAGTGTTCTATTGTCGCAACAGAATGTTTAAAAATTGTCTGAGCAACTGCTTTAAGAGCTGAACCAAGTTTTTGAGCAACAGACTCTATTGGCACCAATGTTTTTTGCAAATGATATTTATTTAAAAAAGTTTCATAACCTGCCTTCCATACTGCATCATTTAGAGCTTTTCTATCCTTAAACCGTTTTGTATGTTCTATTACAGCTAGCTTATATTCATACAAAGGAAATTCCTCAACCCCATTTGGCTTAAATGTTCTTATATAAGTATCTAACTTTTTTATTATTGCACTTATATCTTTTCTATCTTCACCTACCAATTTATACTCTGACGCTACCTTATTTAAGTCTGCTATGGCTTTCCAAAAACCTTCAGTAATATCTTTTGCCGCGCCTCTACGGAGTGAAACTAAAACTTGTTCTTCATCCATATTCTCTAAATTCGATTTTATACGGTTATAATAAGATAAAATTGGCTGATAACGAGGTTTTATAACATCTTTACGAGATTGTACAATATCAAAAATTTCAGATTTTGATTGAGCATTTGCAATGCTTGTATAAAGACCTTGCTTCTCTTTATGGGTAATTGTTTTTTGACCACAATAAGCACAAGGAACCCCAGATACATCAACTAGCGGAAAATCCACATTTTTCCTAGGAGAAATTCCCAACTCCTCATATAATGCACTCACATTAGGCTCAAACAAATCTGGAGACACCCTATCAAAATGTTTTTTCACATTTTCCATCAATTTTATAGGATAATCCTTACTTGACGGCAACTCGCCCCCCAAAGCTCTTTTTGCCATATCATAAACGTAGTCATAATAAACACCTTTATTTTTTGCAACTGCAAACATGAACTTTTTACTGGCAGCTTCACAAAAAGAGCAAGATAATAACATATTTCCAGCATTTGCTTCTTCTTCCGAAAAAGCTTTTCTTATATCAGAGAGAGAATGTCCCAGAAGTTTTCTGCAAAAGAACTCTGTATGATTTACTTGTTCAAATTCTGGTTGAGGAAGAAGGTTTTCAGAAAATAAAGGTTGTTCAACAATACCTATTAAATTTCTAAATTGCTTATGCTTATCTCTTGTCTCAAATATGGTTAAGGATTTTTTTATAAGAGAAGAAATATATCTATAATAATTTACACGAGAAGCATCTTGTTTCAAAGATGAAAGCCTTTTTTCTAAGTTTTTTAATACTAAACGAGATTCTTCTGGAAACACATTATCATTAGCCATCATTGAAACAGTGGACATTAATGCATTTATTTTTAAATCACTCTCTGCCAACATAGTTTTTTGCAAGCGCTTTAAATGATTATTAGCTTCACCAGAAGGGTTCTCCGAAATAATAGTTTTTAATGTTTTTAACGCGGGGTCAAAAATTGGATTTATACATTCTGAATACTTTGTAACAAACCCCTGTAAATCTGCCCCAGTAGTAATCTGGGAAATATCTTGGAGGACTTGTTTAAATTCTTCTTTGTTCAACATCTTAGTGTTACAAATAGGACACCTTACTTCTTTCAAGTTCTGCATCTCTTGAATAAAAGTAGGATTTAGCTTGCTAACCATCGAAACAGTCCTGTAATTTATTCCAACAAAATTCGTCTCATTATTTTTCGACAAAACATCGCCATCAACATTCCTTGAAGGCGTTAATATTCTCTTAGGGCTATTAACTAGTGGGGTTACTCTCATTATTTTAACAAATATCCTCTTGGGTCCTTAATTATAACCCAAACAAAATTTTTATCAAAGTCTAATCCCAACAAGCCCCTTAAACTTTGAAATAATCTCCTGATAAGAATGAACAGATATTGTATTAAATCTTTTATTTAGTAGCTCAACTGTCTTTGCATCTTTATCTACAGATATTAAAGGCAAGCAATGCCATTTATCTAAATCTTGAACCTTATGAAAACCTGTCAAAAGGACAAAACAATCCTTTTGGGCATCATACCCATCTAAAATTTCCGTAATCTTATCTTTATGCTTCGACATATCTAAAGCGAATTCCGATTCTCCTATTACTATCGGTTCTTTACCCGTATACCATCTAAAAGCATTTGAAGGGATATTATGTTCACAACGTCTGTTTTTTATAAGAGGAAACATATACAACCTAGAAATTAAAGGTTTTAAAAAAGGATGCTTTTTTATCATTTTTGATATCGAAATATCAATACCAGCACTTAATGTTGCACGTTTCACATCATCTGCCAATAGGGCCAATGCTCCACCATAAAATTCATTATAAGTATCCCAATAACGACCATAATAATCAGATTTATCAGCTTTATAAAACTCTTCTTTACCATTAACATTGAACTTAATTTTATAAGACGGTTCTTTAAGCGAATCCTTGCTTAACTTAATTCTACTCTTTAATATACTACGTCCAATATCATTTAGACTAAGCACATGACGAACGCTTTCTTCGTAACAAGTAGCTAAAACCTGATAATCTTGAGTTGCGCACTTGAGTTCAGCATCCGTCACGGGACGCCACTTTAAATTTTTCTTTGATTCAGAAATATATGGATAGATTTTTCTAAGAGTCGATATTTTCATTTTAAACTAGTGTTGGATAATAAATACTTTCTTAACTACATATTTTTACAATGGAACTTCTGCAGCAACACAATGGATGCCTCCTAAATATTCCCTTAACAAGAGATCTTGTACAGCATTCTTTCGTCCAGAAACAAAATAAACTTTATTAACATGAGGTCTTACCGCATCCCAAAAAGCTTTTTTCAAACTAAACCCCGTCATTTTTTGGATTTCATCATTTAACCCAAGTTCATAATCAACGATTGAACTATTTGTTATATAAATCAATTGACCATCATCGTTAATATGAACATTTGCGTTCAAATAATTATGTAACGGTCTCAAGTAAGTTTTTGTCCCTGCAATATTATAATCTTGCTCTACATCAAAAATTCTACCAGGGACCTTAATCACTTCATAACCAGATTCTGTGAGAGTTTTTTCTACCTCTTTAATATTTGTATAAGGGTTTGCTTTTAGAATATTTTGGAATCGACTTTTCATAAGGTCGACAGAATAAAGCGCATCAGCAAATTTCAATTTTTCTGAATCAGGAAGAGCATCAACTGTTTTTTTAATCTTATCATATCCAATAGACAGCGTTTCAAGCATCGTCTCATCATCTGCAACTAGAACTTTTTTATCCTTCAAGGGGCGCATAAACAAGTCTAAATGATAATCAGCCTGAGGAATTACATGAATTTTATCTATCTTAAACATAGCTTTCAAATCATCTAGCTTAAATTGCTTAAGTTCATTGCTCCCTATCAAAAGTTCATCTTCACCATTATCACCTTTTGCAATAAAATAGTTACCCCCTTTGATATGAGTTCTACGACACATATCTTTGTAAATACTCTTATTAGTCTTTACATCAACATCCTTGCTATTATCCGTAATAGAATCCTTTAACTGTTGCAATCCAACCCTTTTTCTAGTTTTTGATTGTACCGCATTAGAATCTAAACCAAAAAGTTTTTTTAATGTTTCTGATTTTACAGAATCTTCGCACGAAAGAAGTGTTTTCTTTACAATGCCCCACATATCTTGAGCCCAACACCCCATAAGAGACTCGTCTATCTTAAAACCTTCAGTAGTCAACCTTGGCTTCTCGACAGTTCCTGAAAAAAGATAAACTTTAAAGCCTTCGATATCACCAATCCTCTTCATATCAGAAGCAATACCAGCATAATTAGAATTCATAACAAAACCTTTCAGCCTTCTTGCATCATAGCCTGTAAATGTTTTGGGTGAATTATTTTGGACTCTTGAAATCATCATAGTACCCATATAAAACACGTAAAGAAATAAAATTGCCCTACTATAAATATATGTAAAGAAATATTTCCCTACATTGTTCTCCCAAGACCTTTTTTATAATATATTTATATTACGTTATGCATATCTATCCAATAAATCATTTTACCCAAAATCAAACTAACGCACCTTACCAAAACAAGATTAGAGGTGTTAATTTCAAGCGCTTTCATATACAAGACGCTATTCCTCCGAACATTTTATGCACTCCTAAAGAAGCCGCCTTAAAAATTAAACATTTCAAATATAATTTTGGGGAAAGTCTCTCTTCAAAGCTACTTGATCAAATGTACCTTTTAAATAAAGACTTCTCCGATTTCACTCTAAAACTAAGAGAAAGCATCATCGCAGCAGGATTTGTAAGTTACGCTCAAAACCAAAGCTCAGACACGGACTTGGAAACAAGTTGTGCTAATTCTTATCTTGCAGATAAACTCACCTCTATAATATCCGATACAACCATTGTTGGAGAAGACACTTTACTATATGCAACTAACTTTAAACGTCAAAGATTTGAAGAACTCATAACCGCTATAAATTCTTTCCGGCTAACAGAACCCAATAAGATGAAGGATATGCTTATTGAAAAAATAAATCCAACACAATCAGAAAAATATGTAAGTTTAGACCTAAAAAAGAATGTTATCTCTGCTGGAATGAAATCCAACTTTAGCAGTTTTTATGAAATTCAAGAAAAAAATAAAGCTAAAATATTAGATTTGCAATCACAAATCAAAAATCTTAAACAAAACTTTTCACAAGAAGCAAAATCAAAAATCAAATCTCTTTATGCTGAAATAACTAAACTACGACTAAATACATCTAATGCAAAACCAAAAGAGTTTTTACTTGAAGAACAACTCCTTACAGAGATAAAAGCCAAACAAAACCAAATAATAAAAGAATCTATAAAAGACCCTCAGGAAAAAATCAAATTATTCTATTTATATAAGACTTTATTAAAAGAGAATATTGACGGTACAGATTCTATAAATCATTTTTTAAAATCACATACAAATCAAGAGGAAAGCGAACTCCTTAAGGAACATATTAAACAAGCAATTAATAGTTTTTTGCACTTTAACAATAAAGAATACGAATTGTTTTACGATTTAAAAATTAATGAATCTCCATACCTGCTAAAAATCTTAGAAGCAAATACAGAAACATCAAACAATTTAAAGCAATTGATTACTATACTAGCCAATAGTGACAAAAGTATTCATGATGCTTTAGAGGACTTAGAGCACAACAAGGTGACACGTAAGCTTTTCGAAGCCCAAGGTTACGACTACGATACTTGGATAAGATTTGATAAAGACAAAGATGTTTTAAAATATGTAGATGGACAAATTATTATTAAAAAGGTAGATATGACGAACTTAAAACACTCTTTGTTCTTGGGGAACCAAGTTGGTTGCTGTACCTCTATCGGTTCTGGTTCTAAAGCTCAGTTTGCACCGAACTATATTATGTGTAATTTTGTTCAAGCAATAGAGCTTGTTGACGAAGGAAAGCCCGTTGGAAATACTATGTGCTATATTGCACAAAATGAGCAAGGGCAAAACATTATGGTTCTGGATAATATAGAAGTTTTACCTCCATATAAAAACGATACAGCTTATCTACAAATGTTTCTAGATTATGCAAGGAAACTCTGTTCAGATATTGGCGCATGTGATATCCCAATCTACATCGGGGCAAGAAATAAGTTTAAATTTGATGATAAAAAAGGTGTCGGACCTCTGACCCTAAAAATTCTTGGCTCATCAGGTCAGAATGAAATGTATTTAGATTCTTTGCAACAAACAACGAGTTCTAAAAAAGAACCTTTGTCACCTGATAAAAATTATCTTGTTCATCTTATGTATAAACTCTCATAGAAACATTTAGTAATTTGGGAAAAATAGTATTTTAACACTCGATTTGAGAAGAAAGAATACAGTATTAGATAATATTAAAAAAGTAGGTTGGATGAAACCCTACAAAAAAATATTTCAAAATTTCCAAATCGAACATTTCCGAAGTGGGCTCAAATCCCCTCTCCTTACAGGAGAGGGCTGGGGTGAGGTGACAGTCAAGAAAGTAGCTCTAGCATAGCTTGCCATCAACATTGTTATCAAGCTATGTCAGAGCTACTACTCGCAACTTCTTCTAGATATTTTGTTGAGGGTTTCTTAATCTAAAACCTGCTATTACAGCAATTAGTCCCATTATAAAAAATACACTTTTAAATAAAAATCCTTCTTCTACAAAACAGCTTTGAGGAGCATAAGATTTGTAATAAACTTTTTTATTAGCATTAGATTTAAAACTAGAAGAACTTCCTACACTACAAGAATAGCTAACCCCATCTACTGTATAATGATATACGGGTTGGTATGTAGTTTTCGTCCGTCTTCTTCCATCAATACGTCTTGTCTCTGTTTTTTTAATGTAGGTAACGTGAGAAGATTTGGTATATGAATCCATGGAGTTTTTTGTATCTATGTCATTTTTTATCATAAAAACTGAAATGGCCATAAAAACAATTCCTATTAGTATAACATGCTTATTTGAAAAGTTTTGAACACTAATTTCTTTCTGATAGCGCATACATCTCTCCTTCGCTAAATATTACGGTTAAATCGTAACAAATTTTCTAATTTTTATCAATATAACAACTAACATGTATCGTTTCCCACGTAACCTGAAGGCTAAATACAAGTAGGCTTCGCTTGCAGGTTGGGGTTTATTGAAGTAGCTTTATTTAAATTCTTTAAATGAGAGAGAAAAATTTTTAATTATTAAACCATATCTTCTGTCTTATAAATAAAATAGCCCTCATAGCTATAACTTGCATCAATTCCTTTCATATAAACAAGTCTGTCATTAATATCGCTAGTTAAAGCCAGCCTTAACAGTTCTTTTATCTCTACACTTTTAATAGGACTGCGTTCCATTGCAAGTAAATAGTCTTCTTTATCAATTTTTGACCAATCAACAACCTTACCAATTTCTTTTTTTAAGATTAAATCCAACCAAATACGAGTACTTCTACCATTACCTTCTCTAAATGGATGAGCAACATTCATTTCCACATATTTATCAACAATTTCTTCAAAGGTAGATTGTGGCATATTATCAATATGTTCTAAAGCTGATTTTAGATACATAATAGGAGCAAATCTAAAATTACCTTTAGCAAGATTTACATTCCTTATTTCACCTGCAAAAGGGTAAATCTCGTCAAAAAGATGTTTGTGTATCTTAGAAAGGGAACTAAATTTTCCCGCTTCAAGAGAATCTAGAATACCTTTTTCAAAAAGTTCCAAAGCCCTTGTTTTGCTAATACGCTCTTCTTCTCTTGCAAGTTCTGCAGATTCCGTTATGCCAAGCTTGTTTTCTAAAACCATATATACCTCTTTAGTATATTATAGCATAAAAAAGAGCCCTAAGGCTCTTAATTTAATTTGCGCTTTGTAAAATAGCATTCGGTTTGAGAAGAAAGAACAGAGAGTTTGATAAATTTTGCAAACACAAAGTAGGGTGGGTAAAGCGATAGCGTACCCACCAAAATTTTAAAAGGTGGGCACATTTCATTTTGTCCACCCAACCAACTTGTTTATAAGATATAATATTTATAATTATTTGTTTTTCGTTCAATATCAATCTATAATGCCATAACGACCCCTGAAATAATCTTCCAATAGTTGTTGTTTCCAAGAACTTACTCGAGGATAAATATCAGCTAAAGTTCGCCCCTTTATACTCATATCATCCTTTACTTCTTCTACTATTTTTAGAGCCTTATTAGGCTTTTTTTGTTGATAGTTATTGCTAATTGCTTGGACTTTCATAATACACCACTCCATAATCTAGTGAATAAATTATGCTACAAAAGTAATCGTACAACTCCTAAATACTTAACATTGTAAAGTTTTAGGCAAAAAATTTTATTTACAAGTTTTCAACTATTATGAACAAATAACATCTTGTAAAAAACTAGTAAAATATAAGGAAGGTAAATATGCAAATTCAACGTATCAATTCAAACTCGCATTATGCGTTATCTAGAAATAAAGCAAAAAAGAACATTTGTGAAAATACAAGTAGTATAAAAGATAATCCCTCTTTTACGTCAAAGTTTAAGTTGCCCAGAGACCCAGACCAAACAAAAGGACTTTGTGACATAGCTAAATTCCTTACAGTAACTACTGTGGTGATTTTGGGAGGGTGGGTCAACGCTATTTATGATGCATTCACAAATAAAGAGTTTGTTGAACAAAGACTTTTTAATAATAATATACCAGCAGAAGATTTAGAAGCTATGGGCGTTACTGAGTCCCAGTTCAATATTGTAAAACAAATAATAACTAAACAATTAAAAAATAATTTTCTAAATGATGTCGATTATTTTTACAAGGGTTTTGAAAGTTCAAGCACTATACGTTTTACTGATGGTGTTGAATCATTTGATTTCATCATTGATAAAAAAGAAAATTTTACAGAATTTAGTGAACTTAATATCCCCGAGCTTGAGGATTTTAGTGTGAAAGTGATAAAAAATAATAATGATGGGTTTTCTATAACAACGGATTTTGCAGATAATTCTTATACTCAAAATTTTACAAAAGATGGAATGTTTATAATAGATCCATCTGCTGATAGTTTTGTAGCAAAGTTAGAATCAGAGAAGAAAAGGCAAAATTTACAAACAAAATTAGAAGAAAAAAATGAATTAAATGTACCTCCGATAATATCTAATTCATCCACTGATAAATTTGTTGCAATGTTAGAATTAGAGCAGCATAGACAAGATTTACAAACAAAATTAGGAGAAAAAAATAAAGAATATGAGATGTTAAGTCTTGCTTTAGAATCAATGTATGGAAATGAAGAAGCAAATAATAAATTATATGAACTAATAAAGGAAAAAAATTCTGATTCAGAAAATATAGGTTTTGGAACAACTATTTTGGGGACATTGATAGGTTCTGGTGGCAATGTATGGCTTGCTGTGCCAATGATGTTGGGTGGTATGATTATTCCAGAATTACAAGTACAAAATGAACTTGAGGAAATGACAAAACCTGAAATAAAGAATGAAATTATTAAAAAAATGAATTCTTTGGAACAAGAAATTTCAAATTTGGAAATGATATTAAAACAATAGCTTTTGAAATGTATGATATAGATGCGTAGCAAGCAAGTAGATACTGTCTTGAAAGTCAAGAAATATTTTTCTTGGGGGAAAATGTATATTTTAAGACATTATCTACTAAACATTCACTTTGTACAAAGTGTTGTATAGTTGGTAGGTTGGGTGAAACCCAACAATTTTTTAAGTGCAAAAACAGTGCAATTGTGTGCAAGGTTAATGCAAAAGTGTGCCAAAAAGTGCAACAAAAGTTACTTTTGGAGAAGTTTGAAAATGTTCACTTCCTACTTATATTGTCATGCTGAACTCGTTTCAGCATCTTACAAATATGGCGTGTTCACTAGATTCTAGAAAGATCCTGAAATAAATTCAGGATGACATTTTAATTATTTGCTCCCAACCAAACCACTCATTAAAATACACGCTTGGAGAAGGACTCCGTTGGCGAACAGCAAAAGGATTAAGTATCGTTTTGCGTGAATAATGCTATAAATTGAAACCCTTCAAAAGCCAATGGAGGGGAGAACCCTTGGGTGAGAATCCCTCCAATAAAAAAAGAGCCCTAAGGCTCTTAATTTAATTTGCGCTTGGAGGGATTCGAACCCCCGACCTTTTGGTTCGTAGCCAAACGCTCTATCCAACTGGGCTACAAGCGCATATTCGATTATGTTTTGTCTTATAGCCGTTGGATAGAGCGGTTATTCTCTAACTGTTTGAATTTTACTTCGTAAAATCTCAAACGCCCAACTGGGCTACAAGCGCATATTCACATAAGGAATAAACCCTACCTGATAACTATACCAACAACAAAATCTTTTTTCAAGTCATTATTTATTTTTAGAAACTAGTTTACATTTCGTTACAAACACAATCTAAAAAGGCAATTTTTGAAAATAAAAAAACTTTATATATATGTAAGAAATGAATGGTTTTCAAAGCTTTTTGGGAATTACGATAATTGATAAAATTCAATAAGAATTAATGACAAGTAAATAATCGAATCATTAAGAAAAAAGTTTCTTTTTATACTCTCTCTTAATATCCTCGTGTTTATTTAATGTTTGCCACTTCTCAGTGACAAACTTTTTTTTGCAATCAAAAAGGCGGTTATAAAAACCGCCTTTTACCTAATTTTGACCTTTACGTTTATAGTAATCTTCTATAAATCCTGTATTAAAGTTTCCACTAATAAATACATCGTCTTCAATTATATCTTGGTGGAATGGAATTGTTGTCTCAATACCTGTTACAACATACTCTTTCAAAGCCTGATACATTCTGCGACGAGCTTCATTTCTGGTTCTACCCCAGCATATTAATTTACCAATCATACTGTCATAATATGGAGGGATTGAATATCCAGAATAAACGTGAGAATCAACTCTTACACCATATCCCCCTGGGGCAAAATATCCGTCAATTTTCCCTGGAGAAGGCATAAAGTCTTTTGCAGGATTTTCCGCATTGATACGACACTCAATTGCGTGACCGTACAATCTTACATTATCTTGTGTATAGCTCAACTTTTCACCAGCAGCAACCAAGATTTGTTCTCTTACAATATCTACCTGAGAAATCATCTCAGTTACGCAGTGCTCAACCTGTACTCTGGTATTCATTTCCATAAAATACCATTTACCATCACTATCAAGTAAGAATTCACAAGTACCAGCACCTTCATAATTAATTGCTTTTGCAGCTCTTACAGCAGCTTCACCCATTTCCTTACGAGTCTTTTCATCAATTGCAGGAGATGGAGCTTCTTCTAGCAATTTTTGGTGACGTCTTTGAATAGAACAGTCTCTTTCTCCCAAGTGAATTACATTACCATATCTGTCACCGATAATCTGAACTTCAATATGTCTTGGATTTTCCAAGAATTTTTCAGCGTAAATATCAGGATTACCGAAGAATTTTTGAGCTTCTTGTTGGCAAAGATTCATGTTCGCTTCTAACTCATCATCATTACGAACAATTCTCATACCTTTACCACCACCACCAGCAGTTGCTTTTAATATAATCGGATACCCTGCTTTTTTAGCAAACTCTTGTAACTCTTCTACAGACTTGATAATCCCAGTCCCTGGAGTAACAGGAACATTGTTCTCAATCATAGTCTTTCTTGCAGTCGCCTTATCTCCCATCTTGCGCATACTTTCAGCACTTGGTCCGATAAACTTGATGCCATGTTTAGTACAAATGTCTACGAAATCAGCTCTTTCAGACATAAAACCATATCCAGGGTGAATCGCATCTGCACCTGTCATCATCGCTGTTGAAATAATAGCAGGAATATTTAAGTAACTTTCAGAGCTTGGAGCGGGCCCTATACAATAAGCATCTGTAGCCAATCTTACGTGCAAAGACTTTGCATCAGCTTGAGAATATACAGCTACGGTTGGGATACCTAACTCTCTACATGCTCTAATAACTCTTACCGCAATCTCACCACGGTTTGCAATTAAAACCTTTTTAAACATTTATACTCCTTAGTGCAAAAAACGGGGGGCGGATATAGCCCCCCATTGCTTAATATTCTTATTCTACATACATTAGAACTTGACCAAATTCTACAGGGTCACCGTTCTTAACACAAATTTGTGTAATCTTACCAGATACTTCTGATTCAATTTCGTTCATTAACTTCATTGCTTCGATAATACAAACAGTATCACCCTTTGCAACAGTTTTACCAACTTCCACGAATGGAGCAGCTTCTGGAGAAGATGCTGCGTAGAAAGTACCAACCATTGGAGAAGTAATTGGAGTACCACTAGCTTTGCATTCTGCTTTAGCAGGTGCTTCAGCTGCAGGCAATGCAGGAGCACAAGCCTGAGCTACTGGCGCAGGTGCAGCTACAGCAACAGGCTGAGCAGCTACAACTTCCTTAACTTCTTTTCTTAGGCTGATAGCTTTTTCACCATCTTCAATAACAATTTCTGTTAAACCTTTATCTGCAAGAATTTCTGCAAGTTCTTTTATATATGATGTTTCAAAATTCATTTTTAAATCCTCACTCAAATCTAGCATCTGTCAAGGTATTCGTTTGTTCTGGTATCAACTCTAATTCTATCACCGTTTGATACGAAGAACGGAACGTTTACTACAGCACCTGTTTCAGTTGTAGCAGGTTTTGTACCGCCTTGAGCAGTGTTTCCTTTTTCAGCAGGTGGAGTATCTACAATTTCTAACTCAACGTGAGCAGGTAAATCTACACCTAAAATTCTTGAATCGTGCATTAACACTTGAACGATTAAGTTTTCTTTCAAATATTTTACACCGTCACCAATTTGGTCTTCGGTTAATTGTACTTGTTCATAAGATTCGTTATCCATCATAACGTATTCTTTACCTTCTTTGTAAAGGTATTGCATTTCACGTCTGTCTAACATAGCTTTAGCAACTTTTTCACCAGCTCTGAAAGTCTTTTCAATAACGTTTCCAGATTCTACGTTTTTCAATTTTGTTCTTACAAAAGCTGCACCTTTACCAGGTTTTACGTGTAAAAATTCAACAACTGACCACAATCCGTTGTCTAACTCTAATGTTAAACCATTTTTTAAATCGTTTACGGAAATCATAATAACTCCTGTCTTTTCTAATATACTTTAATATTTTTCTTGATATTAACACAAACAAGTATTTTTTCAAACTAACAACAACTTTCAACCACTTTCAAGCTTAATAAAACAAAGCTTTTTCTTTTGCAAATAGCCTATTTCAGCCATTGTGACAAAAGGTAAATTTTTGTAATATAATTTTAACCATGAGATTACTTAAACAAAAAATAATTTTACTTATAATACCTATAATCTACCTTATGATTTTTGCAGGGTTAAAAGAAAACTTCCAACACAACCTATTGGCTTTGCAAAATTCCATATACCCTATTGCGGTTCTTGCGTTCACAATATTGGTAGATACGATAATAACAGTCCTAATATTATTATTAAACTCTCACTTATGGGTTAACATTTCAGTAGGTATCGTATTTGCTATTGCAATAGCTATTTACAAAACATTCCATGCAAAACTCGGATTATTCTGCACTTCTTCTGAATTAATTCTTTCCATATTAGGAGCTTATGTAGCCGCTTATCTCGTTAAATTTCTACTACACAGAACTAACAAAAGACTAATAAACACAATTTTAGGTTCTTATTTTTCTAAAAAAACAAGAAACGAAATTATATCTGAATTTACAGCTTGTGAACCAATTGCAAAAGAAGTCACAATATTAGAATGTTCAATTACAGAACTCGATAGACTTGTTGAAAACAACACCCCAAAAGACCTCTTCGCAAAAGTGAATTTTGTTCTTAATGCAGTAATTGACAGAATAATCAAAAATGGCGGTAGAGTAGACAAATTCATAGGTAGCAAAATCTTTGCTTACTGGGAAAACCCAGAGCACGCACACCTTGCAGTAAAAGCTGCGATGGAAGCTTTTGAAATCCTAGAAACATCCAAAGAAGCTTCTGATGTAAACGCTAAAATTGCCATCCATCATGAAAAAGTTCTACTAGGGCTTCTCGGAACTTCCAAAGTTATGAACTATTCTATTATTTCTCCGACTTTTGATATCCTTGAACAAATCATCACAAATTGCTTGCTATACAATAAAAAAATCCTTATTTCAAAATCGGTATACAAACAAGGTTGGAGAAATATTTCAGGCATAAAAGTCACCACCCTAAATTTAAAGGGTGTCGGAAACTCTACAGAACTTTATGAACCCATCGAAGTCAAACAAAAAATGCAAATAAAAAGCTTGGGAGTCCCAAAGGATGATTAATATCGACTACTTAACTATAAAAGCATTCCTGCAAGAAAATGAATCATACTTTCTTGGGGCAAGAATACAAAAAATTAGGCAATCCTCTCCCAAAGACCTTGTCTTAAGTTTCCGTAATAAAGGTGAATCCAGAAAGTTATACGTTAATATAACCCCAGACATTTATCATCTCGCTTTTATGGAAGAAAAAACAGAAGTGCTAAGGAATCTTTCCTACCCTACAAAACCCCCGATGTTTTGTATGCTGTTACGGAAATATTTAGACAATGCAAAAGTTGTAAAAGCAACTGTTCCTCCTAACGAACGAATACTTGAATTAGAATTGGAAACAAAAAACGAAATTGATGGAGAAAAAACTCTTATCCTAGCAATTGAGCTTATGGGAAAATATTCAAATATAATACTTTATGATAAACAAACATCCATCATTATAGGTTGCGCCCACAACGTTGGAGAAAATAAAAGCCAAGTCAGAGAACTTTATGGAGGAATTCCTTACGTTTATCCACCTAAGTCCACTAAGAAGGATTTTTTTAGATATTTCGGGCAAGTCAACTATGAATCATTACATGAAGAATTTTTAGGCTTTTCAAAACACTTTGCAAACCTATGCAAGGGACTTGATGCAGAACAAATCAAGGATTTACTCGAACTCAAAAACATTAATCCTGCTATTTGCGCAGATGAATATTCTATTTTCGGAGAACTCCTTCCTACAGGGAAAGTTTTTATGCCAAGCGTCAATGCAGTTATTGATGAATATTATTCAACAAAGCAACATCAAAAAAGACTTGATTGTATAAAAAACGAACTTAAATCTATTACCAATAGTAAATACCAAAAAATTAAAAGCTCATTAAATAAAATTGCTTCAGTACGAACAAAACGTGATAATACCGAAAAATATCAATTGTATGGGGAATTATTAACAGCCTTTGCATATAAAAATGAAAACTTTGTAGAAGAAATTTCTCTAGAAAACTACCACACAGGGGAAACTATTACCATTCCCCTCGATTCTACACTCACAATGATAGAAAACGCTAAATGGTACTATAAACTCTACACAAAATCCAAAAGAACAAAAGAAAAAACAGAAGAGCTACTAGAAACTCTACACAATTCCAAATCTTATTGGGAAGATGTCTTATATAGTATAGAAAACGCAGATAATATTGAAATTTTGCAAGAAATAAAAGACGAAATTAACCCAAACAAAAACAACACCACTCAAAAGAAAACAACTGTAGCACCTCTCTATATAGAGAACTTCCCTATTTATATTGGAAGAAACAATAAGCAAAATGACTTTATCATATCAAAACTAGCAAAAGACGAGGATATTTGGTTCCACACTAAAGATAAAGCTGGCTCACACGTACTACTCAAACTCGTTGATAATCGTGAACCTAGCGAACAGGTAATTTTTGAATGTTGTAAGCTCGCCAAAAGATTCTCTTCTGTACCAGAGAATGAAAAAGCGGGCGTTATCTATACTAAACGCAAATATTTACGCAAACCTCCTGCCGCTAACCTTGGTTATGTTACGTATCGTAACGAAAAAGAAATTTACGTATAATTGCCTTTAATTCAATGAACAAAAGCTTTTTATACCATTTTTATATACATTTTTCATATTTTTTATTTAACATTTCTTAACAATTCAAATCAAAAAAAGCAATTTTTTTCTACATATTTACTTTATATATATGTAGTTAATAAATCACATTTACAAGGAGAATAGAATGGCTAGAGTACTTATTTCAATGCCTGAAGACTTTCTAGGCAAAATCGACCAAGTAGCAGAAGGTGAAAATCGTTCACGTTCAGAACTTATCAGAGAAGCATTAAGAAGCTACATCAGAAAAAGCAGAGTAAGAGAAACCGCAGTGTCAAATAAGAATGCTGCAATCTTAGAAGCATTATTAGATTAATAACGAGTGGATATTAAGAGAGATAAAAAAAGAAGAAGACTGGAAATCAAAACTCCCCTCTCGGGGTATCGAATTATCGGGTGAAATAGTAGTACGAGTAAAAAAAAGAGGACTTAAGAGATGATCGACGTAGCAGCATTAACATATTCTGACGCAATTAGATACAGAGAAGACTATTTGTCAACAAATCCAATCTACAATCTTACAGAAGACGATTTCCACAGAATTTCTGATTGTTTCGGAATGGACACTTCATCAATCCAACCAACTTATAAACGATTTAGTCTATAAAACTTTCGTGGTAATATACATCCTAGGAGGTGTATATGACCGAAGTAAAAAAAGTAAAAAAGCCAATTCTTAACTACATAAATGTATTCAGAGGGCTTGCAATACTCCTGATATTAGCAGGACATACAATGCAAATAGGAGAAGCAAGCAGTCTAACAAGAGCTGTATCTCGCGAAATCTGGGCGGGTGGTACAGTTCTTTTTGTATTCATAGCAGGTTTTCTATTCGAATATTTATCACATAAATTTGAGTATAAAGATTATCTTTCTAAAAAATGGACAAACGTAATTTTGCCATATATTTTCACTGCAATTCCTGGGATAATCTTGTGTTTTACTATGCCAACAGCTTATGGCAATCCATTTGCAGAATATAACCCTCTTGCGCAAATTGGAGTATTCTTAACAACAGGACGCGTACATAATGTTCCTGCTTGGTTCATTCCAATGATTGTAATCTTCTTCTTTTTAAGCGCACTACTGCTTAAAGCAGAGAAAAAAGGGATATTATATAAAATCTTACCAATTGCTTTAATTATCACTTGTATTTTTCCTAGACAAGATATAGAACCCTATATGGTAACAGATTTTGATTTTTGGGGAAAATATACTGCGTACTTAATGTATGTACTACACGGCTTTATACACTTTTTCTCAAGCTACGTAGGCGGTATGTACTTAGCTAGCAATATAGACAAGGTTGATAAAATGTACAATTACAGACATCTACTTCTTGGTGTAACTATTGCGACGGCCGCACTTGACGTCTATTTACTACAGACATACAACATTTCTAACGGTTCAGTATCTAAGATATTCTTTACAATATGGTCTCTTGTAATGCTAAAACACTACAATGATTTCTTTGACAGACATCCAAAGCTCAATAAATTTATGGATGTTTGTGCAAAATACAGCTTCGGGCTATTCTTTATACATTGGTACTATGTCTTTGCTTTTAGATGTATAACAGGAGCTCCTGCTGTCGCTCAAGGAACACTCTTACAAGCAATGGGAATAGCATCTGCACGTTATCTATTCGTTTTTGGGGCTAGTTTTATAACACTTTGGGCAATCAAGAAACTCCTCAATAAACTTGGACAAGAAAATACCCGAAAATTCATTGGGGTTTAGATAATAAAAAAGAGAAACTTAAAGGTTTCTCTTTTTTTATTCAAATTCTATCACTACAATTTCGGGAGGGCAACAAAACCTAACATTCATTATGCTATTACCCAAGCCTTTTGTAACTATTAATGTATTATTATTTTCTTTAAAAATGCCATTTGAATATTTTGTACCTGATTTTGCAGGAACAATAAGTGCACCATAAAAAGGAAGTTGAACTTGACCACCATGATTATGCCCTGCAAGAGTTAAGAACACGTCTTGATTAACATCAAAAAAAGTATCAGGATTATGAGTCAACAAAACCGCAGTTCTAGCAGCTCCTCTTAATGCTTTCTCAGGATTTGGAATTCTTGTTTGCAAATCCTCTACACCAGCTATAGTTACAGTTTTATTACCAATAAGCAAGTCTTTGGAAGTATTTTCTAAAATAGTAATACCATTTTTTGAAAGGACTTCTCTAATATAAGCACCGTTCTGCCACCAATCATGATTTCCTAATACAGCATAAAAACCAAGCTTGGGAGAAATCTTTGACAGTTCACCGCCAATTTCCTCTATTGGTAATGTTTTATGAGGCAAATAACCACTTACAAAATCACCTGTACAAAAAACAATATCAGGATTCTGTTTTATAACTTTTTGAACAATACGCTTTAAACGCCCCTTTTGCCAAGGTGCAATATGTAAATCTGAGATAAGTACAGCTTTAATCCCCCTTAAATCATCAGACTTAAGATTGTATTTTTTTAAAACAATAAACTGAGGTTCTATTAAAAACCCCCATACAAAAAGCAATATGAAAACTAATAAAAATATTTTCATAAATTAGTGAATAATACCAAAACCTAACAAAAATGTACAAGCAATAAAAATTGCAGCAACAATCCCTGTAAGTTTATTCAAGCCTTTTTCTGCACTTTTTTGAGATGCAAACATATTTGCAGCACTGCCGATTCCCGCAATTCCATCACCTTTTGGAGAATGCATAAGAATCAATACTATTAATAACATTGCTGACACAGTTAACAAAACCCAAGCCAAGTTTAACATTTATTTTTTCTCCTTTTTAATAAAATGAGCTCGTTTTGAGTTCAGTTTTATTGTTTCAAATTTATACAACCTTGCTGGACGCTTAGAAGAAGTTTTTGAAAATTCTTCTAACTCAACAAGACCTTCTGTTTGGATAGCCTTTTTACGGAAGTTTCTCTTATCAAGAGTTTTTTCCATAATTAATTCGTATGCTTTTTGCATTTCAGTAAGAGTAAATTTTTCATTCAATAATTGATATGCCACTGGGCACATTTCTAATCTTTCACGAGTTCTTTTTAATGAATATTTAATAATTTCTTTGTGGTCGAATGCCAATGGAGGCAAATTAGATACCTTATGCCAACCAACATCTGGAGTTGATATAATTTCTACATCCTCTGCTCTAATTAAGGCAAAATATGCACAAGTTATTACACGAGAAATAGGGTGACGAAGAGGATCACCGAATGTATACAACTGTTCTAGATAAATATTATCTACATTTGTTTTTTCTTTCAAAACACGCATTGCCGCTTCGTCTAAGTTTTCAGACATACGAACATAACCCCCAGGAATTGCCCATTTACCTTTAAAAGGTTCATTCTCACGCTTTACTAGCAATACCTGAAGTGAATTATTTTTAATAGTCAAAATTACAATGTCGACTGTTATTTCGTGTGTTTTAATTTCATTAAACATAACTCTTACCTAACCCGATTATAAAACAAAAAATATTTTAAGCAACCTACCCCCGAAGTTACAGACTACTCTCTTGTCTTATTTGATTTTGATTTTTCAGCAATTATAATATCTTTGGCGGTAGATTATGAAAACAGTCCACGAAGAAGAATATAATATTTTCCTTAAAAATATACAAAAAGAGCGGGACGAGACCTCTAAATTCGTGAAAATTTTATTCGCAATAGTTGTTGCGGTATGTTTAGCTGCCATCGTTGTTTTATATTTTGCAGAAAAAGACTCTGCTATAGAAGGTATTTTTGGTTCTGATAGTGCAATTACTAAAAAATTCGCAGCGTATTCAGACTCACAAGAGAACAAAAGACCTGCTCAAACACTTAGTCTATTACCTCGCCAACAAAACATACTTCTGCTTGGCGTTGATACAAATGTGGACGGAACAGATATTTGGAGAGGTACTCGTTCCGACACAATGATATTGGTAAATATAGATTCACGTTCTAAAACTGTCAATGCTCTAACTATTCCAAGAGATTGCAAAGTTATCCTCCCTGGGAATTACGGCATACAAAAAATTAATTCCGCTCATGCTATTGGCGGTATAGATATGGTCAAAAGAACACTAAGAGAAATGCTTGGTGTTAAAGTTGATAAATATATTATTATTAATGATGAAACCGTTAAACAAGTTGTTGATGCCATCGGAGGAGTGCCCATTTTTGTTGAAAAGAAAATGTATTATCACGACTATTCAGCAAAATTACATATTGACTTAGAAAAAGGCGAACAAGTTCTAAACGGGACACAGACTATTGGTTATCTTAGATACCGCAAAGATGGTTTAGGGGATATTGGCAGAACTCATAGACAACAGTGGTTTTTGAAACACTTTATGAAGAAGCTAAAACAACCAAGCACAATAACCAAGCTTCCTGAGTTAATCAGTGTTCTAAATCAGTATGTAAAAACTGATTTATCAGTTTTTGAGCTTACACAACTTGCTAATTATTTAAGAGGAATAGACGAGCACCATTTAGAAGTGGCTCTTCTCCCTGGCTCACCTAGCCAACGTGGTTACATTAGCTATTGGATTATTGACCCAATAAAAACTCAAGAAGTTATAAATAGATTAATCTACAGAGATGTTGAGACTTCAGATTATTCAAATCTTACTGCTGGCTTGATGTTCGAAACAAAACGTGCAGAAGATGCAAAAGTTATAAAAACTCAACTTGAAGAAATGGGTTATAAGGTTAACACTATGGAACTATCTTATCTCCCACATACGCAATTCATCGCAAATAATAAAAAAGTTAATACTGAATTTTATGACTATGTTAGGAAAAAAGTCCCACTGATAAATAATTGCGAGTATTTGTTTGACCCAACAGACAATTACCGTGTCAACAGTGACTTCACAATAGTTTTGGGAGAAAGGTAGTAAAAGTATGACATTAATGAATCTTATTGAGGAAAGAAAAAGTGTTAGAAAATACTCTGACAAAAAAATCCCAAAAGATGTATTAAGAAAAATCCTTGAAGCAGGACGATTAGCTCCATCTTGGACAAATATTCAATCTTGGAAGTTTATCGTAGTTCAAAACCAAGAGAATAAAGAAATGCTATCAGAATTAGCTTGCGGACAACCCCAAGTTAGAAAATGCGATACCGTTATCGTATGTATTGCAGATAAAAACGCTTGGAGTCGTGAAGAATACTATAAAATCTTCAAACAAAAAGGACTTGCTGACGAAGCAATCGAAAATCTAATGACAATGCCTGGATATTATCCACCACTTCTAGGTGACGATATCGTTAATATTAGAACTGTCGAGCAACTTACTTATGCTGTTGCTTATATGATGCTTGAAGCAGAAGAAAACGATGTAAAATCTTGTATCATTGGCGCAATGGCTAATGAATTTACGAAGTTAAACCCAGAATTATCAGCTCAAGTAAAATCAAAATTAGGACTCAATGATAACGAAATAATTACAACAATGATTACATTGGGTTATGAAGCAGAAAGCAAGCCTACTACCAAGCTAAGAAAAGAGTTTGATGATATTATTTTCTTAGAGAAAGTTGGAAATAAATTTTAAGAATTTATAATAAGGTCGGTGATATGCCGACTTTATTTTTTCTTTGCCAAATCCCTTCTTCTATTTTTTGGCAGAAGAAATTCAAATTACATTCCCCTACACAAGGCACTGTATCAGTAATAATCACGCCACCCTTTTTGGTTGCTCGAATCAAGCTTTTCACTGTATCCAAGGCAGCTTTATTTCCATCCATACGAATATAAGGTAGAACATTATTGATAGAAATCACATCAAAACCTTCATCTGGGAGTTTTTTAACAGCATCTTGAGCCCTTGTATTCCACAAAGAGTTATATAGATAAGAATCTCGTACCAAATCGAAAATTTCATCTGTCACACGATAATGCTGGGTTCGAGCATTCCCAAAGTTTTCCTTATCATAGACAAAACTACTAAACGCATACGGCGGTCTTGCACAAGAATCATAAAACGAGTCTTTATACAACTTTTTGTCAGTAGGTTTGGACTGCAAATCAATACACTTTAAAGTTACACAATCCTTTAGTATTTTATTTTCCAAAATATCCTTAGCAGCAGCCATAAGAGAAAAAGTTTCTTGCGAATCGGCAACACCTATTATTAAAAAATCTTTTTTACCTTCTGTGCTAAATACCTTTCTCAAAGCACTTATTATGTCCGCAAACTCAGAAGCTGGCGCTCCATAAAAAGTACCTCTCCTAAAATAACAAGAAGCTTTTATATTATAATCCTGAGCAATCCGTTTAAAATCCTTGTGAGCAGTAAAATTCACAGGAGTCGCTTTTAAATTGGAATATGGATTTTTAAAACTTATATTGTTTATTGATGTTATCATAAAATTTTCCAATCATTTTAACAACTAAAAACGAAAATTTTTGCTAAAATTATAGAAAAAAGATACATAACTTAATATAATAAAACTTAGTATTATTGTTCTTTTTTGGAATTATGTTGTATAATAATTTTTGATAAACATGTTATTAGTTAAAGGAGAGCGAAAAAACATGAAAAAAACAAATCTTTTGCAAAGTTTGTTTGCAGCTCTTGTAGTTACATTCTTTGCAACAATTCCTGCAATGGCAGGTGAAGCATCGCTCGTGGTTCCTAATATTAAAGCTATCGACATTAACAGCTACAATCTCCTTGTGATTGGGCTTATTGTTTCTGTTATCGGCGTAATCTTTGGGGCTATTGAGTTCTTTAAAGTTAAGAAAGTAGAAGTACACGCTGCAATGGAAGAAGTTGGCAGCACAATTTTCGAAACTTGTAAAACATATCTTGTTCAACAAGGTAAGTTTTTACTTGTTCTAGAAGCACTAATTGGTTTGTGTATTGCTTTCTATTTTGGATACCTTCAAAAAATGAATGTTCAAGGTGTTTTAACAATCCTTGGATGGTCTGTTTTAGGTATTTTAGGTTCTTATATGGTTGCATGGTTCGGTATCAGAATGAATACCCTTGCAAACTCTAGAACTTCATTTACCGCATTAAAAGGTAATCCTTTAAATATTTTAAACATTCCTCTAAAAGCAGGGATGAGCATCGGGGTTCTACTTGTATCAGTTGAACTTATCATGATGCTAGTAATTCTTCTTTTCGTACCTGGCGAATTAGCAGGTGCTTGCTTTATCGGTTTTGCTATCGGTGAATCTCTTGGTGCCTCTGCTCTTCGTGTTGCAGGTGGTATCTTCACAAAAATCGCAGATATCGGTTCTGACTTAATGAAGATTCAATTCGGTATCAAAGAAGATGACCCAAGAAACCCTGGTGTTATCGCAGACTGTACTGGTGATAATGCTGGTGACTCAATCGGACCTACAGCTGACGGTTTCGAAACTTATGGTGTAACTGGTGTTGCTCTTGTAAGCTTTATCTTATTAGCAGTTAACCCAGAATACCAAGTTCCACTATTAGCGTGGATCTTCACAATGAGATTCTTAATGATTATTACTTCTGTAGTTGCATACTGGATTAATGGATTAGGAACAAAAATTTATGCAGCAAAAGTTGCTAAATTCGACTTCGAATTCCCATTAACTACATTAGTATGGATTACATCATTACTATCAATCGGTATGACTTTTGGTGTAAGTAAATGGTTATTAGGGGGCTTAGCATTTGAAAACTTATGGCTAATCCTTTCTATCATCATTTCTTGCGGTACTTTAGGAGCGGCGCTTATTCCAGAAGCTACTAAGGTATTTACAAGTCCAAAAGCAAAACACACTAAAGAAGTTGTTGTTGCTTCAAAAGAAGGTGGTTCATCTCTTACAATCCTTTCTGGTATTGTATCAGGTAACTTCTCTGGGTTCTGGATTGGTGCAATTATTGTACTATTAATGGGACTTGCTTATTTCGCATCTGTTGATATAAGCGGTGAAGTTATGGATTATCCATCTGTATTTGCATTCGGTTTAGTAGCATTTGGTTTCTTAGGTATGGGACCTGTTACTATTGCAGTTGACTCTTATGGTCCTGTAACCGATAACGCACAATCTGTTTACGAACTTTCTTTAATCGAAGAAATTCCAAACGTAGCTGAAGGCATCGAAAAATACTACGGTTTCAAACCTGATTTCGAAAATGCTAAGAGATACTTAGAAGAAAATGATGGTGCAGGTAACACATTCAAAGCTACTTCTAAACCAGTTCTTATTGGTACTGCAGTAGTTGGTGCTACAACTATGATTTTCTCATTGATTCTAGTAATCAAAGAAACTCTTGGTGTAAGACCAGAAGATATCTTGAACCTATTAAATCCTTACACACTTCTTGGCTTCATTGCTGGTGGTGCTGTAATTTACTGGTTCTCTGGTGCATCTATGCAAGCTGTTACAACAGGTGCGTACTCTGCAGTTGAATTCATCAAGAAGAATATTAAACTTGGTGAAAACGATGATAAGAGTGCAAATGTTTCTAACTCAAAAGAAGTTGTTAGGATTTGTACACAATATGCACAAAAAGGTATGTTCAATATCTTTATCGCATTATTTGCATTTGCATTGGCATTAGCTTGTCTATCATCTCCAGATGGTGCAACTAGTGCTCCAGTATCATTCTTCGTGAGCTACCTAATTGCAATTGCTGTATTCGGTTTGTTCCAAGCTGTATTTATGGCAAATGCTGGCGGTTGCTGGGATAATGCAAAGAAAATTGTTGAAGTAGATATGCAAGAAAAAGGTACTCAACTACATGAAGCAACAGTTGTTGGTGATACAGTTGGTGACCCATTCAAAGATACTTCTTCTGTTGCAATGAACCCAATTATTAAGTTTACAACATTATTTGGTTTATTAGCAATGGAAATTGCTATCAACCCTGCATTCGGTCAATATGCAAAAATTGCTGGTGTAGTGTTCTTAGTAATTGCATTGGTATTTGTATTGCGTTCATTCTATGCAATGAGAATACCAGTAAGCGAAGAATAAAAATTTGCTTTTTACTAAATTTGAGGCGGTTGAGAAATCTCAACCGCCTCTTCTTTATTACTTTCTAAAATACTTTATTATTTTGGAAATTAATGTTATACCTAACCCTGTTCCTACAAGAATACCTGCTACATTCAAGACCTTTCTCTTATAATCTTCTTTGGGTGCTGGAGGACGGTTCTTAAAAAATAATTCATCTGCATTTTTATAAAAAAGTCGTTCAATAATTTCATCTGCATCTTCTGGAAACTCATTTTTTATAGCAGTTTTTAAAGTCCCTACAGTATCTGCATACGATTCCTTTGGAGTTCTTTCTGTTATCTGGAGTTCGCCATAAATCCCCAACGGTGCATCCGTACCAAATAAAATCCTATCTAATGCGTTATAATTTTTGAGCATTTTTATCAAATTCAAAATATTTTCAGGTCTCTCTTTCAACCTACCTTTAGAATAATCCATCCAAGAAATTTCAGCATACAATTTTGCATCTTTATTTTTTAAAGACTCTTCAATTATCCCTATAGCTTTTTGGTGCGCAATTTCACCTCCAAGCCCTGTATGCCCCAAGATAATTGGAACATTAGGGTGACGTTTTGCCAAGGCATATATATACTGAGGATCTGCAGGATTCAAAGGTTCCGTCTCACAATTCAAGACATAATCAATTGCAACCTCTGAATGGAATAAACAAGGCAATTTATATTCTTCTGCTAGTTTTAAATAATCATCATATAATTCTGAATCAGCACGAAGCTTATTTTCTTCAGGATGAAATTTCATACCTGCAACTTTTCCTTGATTACTCTCAACAAGTTTTCTAATCTTATCAGCAGACCCTTTTGTTTTTGCTGGCTGACAAACTAACATAACTTCATAAACATCATCCGTCGCAAAATTTTTCAAAGAGTCTTTATTAGCATCTGTTTCGTTCTTGATAAAATTAATATCTTCAGAAGAGACTCCCTCGTCTTCACCATCGTAACTTGTTATTGCATCAATACTAGAAACAAGGACCTTTCTTATATTATCTGTCTGCATCGTTCCTGAGACATTAACTTCCAATGGTTGCTTTACAAACTCGTCAAGCTTTGTCGTTGGAAATATTCCATTTTTCCATGGTGTATTTACGCTTCCTCTATGGACATGGGAATCGATAATATCAGCTTTAAATGAAAAATTGTTGATTTTTGGGATATTCATAATGCAATTAGATTATACCTCAAAGCCAGAAATAACGTTTCATTTACAAGTTTAATTATGAATAAAATGTTACAAATAAAATTAATTAAAACAAAGTGCTTGATTTTAAAATTTGTCCATGTTACACTGATTAGGCGTGAGGGCTGCTAGCTCAGGTGGTTAGAGCGCACCCCTGATAAGGGTGAGGACGGTGGTTCGAGTCCACTGCGGCCCAGATTTTACATTAGAGAACCTAAAATACTTTGTAAAAGGTGGTGAAAAAATAAATGGCAGAAGTTAAAGTTGGCGAAAACGAAAGTATTGAAAGCGCTTTAAGACGTTTCAAGAAAAAAATCCAAAAAGCTGGAATTCTTTCTGAAGTTAAAAAGCGTGAAAGATATGAAAAGCCAAGCGTTAAAAGAAAACGCAAATCAGAAGCCGCTCGTAAGCGCAAAGTTTAGATAAATTCTAGAGAGGGTGACCAAAAGTCATCCTCTTTTAATATTTGTCCCTCTCTCAAAAACTCCCTGTGAAAATTATGCGTATTAGTTCTATCAACAATTCTTACAAGCCGATTAGTAATATACGTTCTACTAGTTATGAACGTAAGAGTGTTGTGCTAGAAAATACAGAAATACATACACCCCCTAGTTTTAAAGCTTTTCCATTAAATTATAGGAAGCTTAATAAAAACTGGCTTTTGACTTTACCTAAAGAACATAAGGAGATTGGTGAAAAGATTTATTCTTATGAATTTGGATACGAACTATCAGAGCTAATATATAGAAAGCTCTGTTCTACAGGGGTTGATTATAGTGATGCTATATTAAAATTAAGAAATAAGATTGTAGATACCTCTTTTGCTATTTCATCAAGGAAATTTATTATTACAAATGATAAAGTCTTAAATGCAAATAACTACATAGATGAGCATTTTACTATGATTACAAATATGATTAAATTATTAGGCGAAGATACTGCTCTATTTGGTTTAGATTTAAAAGCCCACCGTTTTGAGTTATTACTAAATGATTTATATCTTTATAGGTTACAATTCCCGCCCAATATTATTGAATATTTACTAAAAATGACTAATCCTGTTCAATCATCTAAATATAAGAACTTAACAGAAGAACGTAAAGAGATTGAAAAAAAGATGAGATGCCAAGAAAATATGGATTTCTTTGAATTTCACGAAATGAATAAACCATATATTAATCAATTAAAAGAGCAGATTAAACAAAACAAGCATGATAAAAATATTTCTAAAATAAAACCTTTGTATGAGGAGATATCAGAAATCCGTCGTCGGGAATTTTCAAAGAAACCTATGCAACTTAGACGCTTAGAAGAAGATATGACATATACAAAGGCAGAAATTAATAAACTTTTGGCAAATTCTGTTAAAGACCCACAAGAGAAAATTGATTTATTCTATCTACATAAAGCCTGCACAACAATTGGAGAAAGAGAATCTCTAAATAAACTAGTTTCAGACAAAAGTGATGAAGGGAAACAAAATTTCAACACCTTTTTACTAAAGCGTTTAGAAAAGTTGTATTCTTTAACAGAAGACGAATCTAATATTATAACAAAACTAAAACTTCAAGAAAGTCCTTATTTTACCAAACTATTTCAAACATCAGCGACCTCACAGAACACGATATTGGTTCCATCTCCATATTTTAATGATAATTTTAAATTATTATTAAAAACACTTTCTGAAGAAGCTTCTATGCAAGAAGCATTTGCAATGCTCCCGCAGAATGAAACTACAAAACGATTATTTAAAGAACAAAATATCAATTTTGAAGTCTGGTCAAATTATGCCCCAGATAGAGATATCTTACGAATAGATGATAAGAGTTTTGTAAAAAAAGTTGATATGAATAATATCAAATATTCTTTATTCTTAGGGAATCAGGCTTGTTGCTGTACTGCTGTTGGACAAGGAAGCCGTTCTTCTAGCGCACCCACTTATATAATGAATAAGTTCGTACAAGCAATAGAACTTATTGTTGATGGTTCAAGTGTAGGAAATACGATGTGTTATTTGGCAAATGTAAATGATAAACACTATCATTCTTCAAATGGACTTCCAGGAATTAGTGTACACCTGAATGAACAGCTATCCTTAGTTCTAGATAATATGGAAGTGCTAAAACCCTATAATGAAAATCCTAAGTATCTGGAAGGTTTTATTAGTTATGCTAAAAAATTAGCTAAGGATATAGGTGCTGAGGGAATACCAATTTACGCAGGACATCGAAATTCTTTTGATATGAGGGAATTTCCTAAAGTTCATCTGAACAATTTATATATACTAGGGGCTTCAGGTTATCAGTCATTAAGCTTAGATTCGTTAGAAAATCTGTTTGTTGTCGGTGATAATATATCTCCTTACAAAAGGCATTATGGCGATTTTTTTGAAATTAGTTAGGATTTTAAAATGAAAATACACTCTATATACAATTATTCTCATAACCCCAATAAACAGAGAGAATCCTCTAGTAGTAATTCTCCCTATTTTCAAAACAAACCGCAGCTCCTCAAATCACCTGAGGCGCTTAATAGAAATATTCCGCTAGAAGCTATCAAAGCCAAATATTTAAATCTTGCTAAGAAATGTCAAAAAGATACTACTTTTGAAGAATGGGCAAAAAAAATATGTATTCCAAATCCGCAAGTAGGAGAAAAATATTTAGAATATGCTCTTGGCTATGCTCTCTCTGAACATTTATATACCTCATTAACACAAACAGGAACTGATTATACGGATGATATTTTTAATATAAGGAATACCCTATTTGAAAATAATTTTATGTTAGCAACAGTAGGACAAGATAGAACAAAAGATTCCTTGGAGAATTCAAACCAATATCTTGTAAACAGATATTTTGCATTTATTGCAATGATTGATATTTTAGGAACAGATTCAGTTTTAGCAGCAATTAAAATGAAACAGCATAGATTTGAAAATTTGATTGAAGAAGTTTTAAAATATCGCAATGATAACTATGATTTTATCGTAGATCTCTTAGTAGAGAAAACTAATCCTATTAATTCAATAGAATATAAGGGATTAAAACTCAATCAAAAGAATTTACACCGAAAAATGAATGATTTTGAATATAGTTCATTTTATATCCAGCACGAAGAAAATAAAGCAAAAATCGAAAAACTGCAAGATAAACTAAAAATACTAAAACAAAATTTTTCAGAAGAAAATAGAAAAGAAATAAAGCAAATATATTTCCAAATTAGCGAAATACGTAAAAAAGATTTTGAAGCCAAAAGTGATTCTTTTAAAGAACTTGAAACTCAGATGACAGAAATTAAAGCGAAAATAAATGCTTTATTAAAAACAAGTATTAAAGACCCAATTCAAAAGATTGAAGCATTTTATTTACATAAACATTTGGGGAAGAATGATTATAGAAATCTTTTAGATTTAAATAAATTTATTTCCGAAGGACAAGAATCTATTAAAAAATATTTAAAAAATGAAGCTTGTTACATTTTAGGTCTTCAAGAAAAAGAATGGCAAATATTTCAAGAACTAGGCATTCCAGATTCTTGTTATTTCACTAAAATATTTCAGGCCGGTATGATTTTTAAATTAAACTTACAAACTCTTATTCAAGAAATCCCTGATACCACTGATTTGGAAAATGCTTTTAATAACCTTAAACAAAACGAAGAAACTAAAAAAATTTTCGAATCTGAAGGTTATGATTACAAAGCTTGGTCAACATTTGATTCTAAAAGGGATTCTATCCGAATTGATGAAAATACCGTCATAAGAAAAGTTAATATGAATGACATTAAACATTCTTTATTTCTAGGAAATCAAGTCGGATGTTGCACCGCTGTCGGAAGCGGAATGAGAGCCCGATTTGCCCCAAACTATATAAGAAATAAATTCGTTCAAGCAATTGAACTCGTTGTTAATGATGAACCTGTTGGAAATACAATGTGTTACCTTGCAAAAATTAATAATGAATATAATGTTCTTGTTCTTGATAATGTAGAAGTTTTAAAACCATATAATCAAGATCCCAAAACATTAGATTATTTTGTAAGAATGGCAAAACAAATTGCAACAAACATTGGAGCTCCAGATCTGCCCATTTTGGCGGGACGACGCCACAAAGTTCGCTCAGATAAATTTGATATCAAATTTGCGTTTACAAATATAAACATATTAGGCGCTTCTGGAAAAGATGAAATGAATCTTGATTCCATCGCTTCGATGAGTTTGATGAATGAATTATTGTCCCCTCAAAAAACTTATTCTACTTTTTATTCTATCTTAGAAGATAATAACACCACTTTTGATAGTAAATTTGATGATGTCAAGATAGAAAGTAGAGATTTACCTTACAATAATTGAACACTTTCCCCTAGCGAAGTTTTCGGTAAAACTTTTTTAGCTTCCAAGACACACACATTAAGATTTTCACATAATACACCAGCTATATAACTAGTATTTTCTTTCCCATTCACAGGAATACCTTGTTCTTGTATTAGTTTTACTGGTTCATTTCCAAAGAAATCCCTTAGAGGTGAGCTCGCGTTAGAAGTGATATTTGCACGAGTAACCGAAACATTATCACCAACTTTTTTAAAGACAATATCTTCACCTATATGTAAACTAGATAACAAAGGATTCTTCTTGCCATAAGCAAAGCCTAAAGGAGTAACCTTCACAGACTCTTTTTTAGATAATAACGTATAAACAATATCAGCTATTCCGGTTTGGAATTTATCTATTAGTTTTTTCCCAGAAAACACTGCCATTTTTCCTTCTGGAAAAATAAATATATTAACTTTATCCTGCAAAAAATCTCTTATTAGAGGTACCAATGCTTTTGCATTCTTTTTACCATCTGGCAAAAAAACAGAAGCATCTATGCCAACAGCACCCAACTTTTCGTAAACATCTCTCTGAACATCACTCAAAGATAACAATATATCTTCATTCAAAATAATCTTTGCCCTTGGACAGGTTTCACCTTTCCCAAGCGCGACATATTCATCATTTAATAATGTATTAAAAAATAATAGAGACTTCGGGTCGTGTTTTTGGCTATCATGGTTCATTATAAAAATTCTTGCAGAATTATCTTTTGCAATATTCTGCAAGCGTCCAGATTCTAAATTAATCTCTACTTCCATCTTGCTTGCAAGCATACGCCCAGCATTAGCTTGAGCTTGTATATATTCACTACTCTCATTTTTTAGCATTGCAATTTTAGAATGTATATCTTTAAAAATTTTCCCATTAAATAACTCTGCAAACTTATTCAAAAGTTTTCTTCCCCAAAACTCCATATTACGATATCCTTTTTCTGCAAGCGCAGCATTTTTTGTAAATCTATCAACATTATGTACAGCACAAAAAGCCACACTATTTGTGGCTTGATATGGCTTATTCATTTTTGTGTGAATTATTGGATTTGAGATTATCATTAGTTAATATGTATTTTGCCACCATTTGGCAATTTTATAGTGGCTCTTGCCTGTGATAAAAGCCCGCCAATTACTGACATAAAAAAGCCAAAGAAAGATGGACTTTCTTTTATCGTTCCTACAGAAGATTCATTTAGTGATGTTTGAGCGATATTTACTGCAGATGGGAATAAATTTGAAGAATTTGTACCTGCAGCTTCTGCTACAGAACCGCTACCCATAAGAACAGATGCTCCGCCAGAAACCTTAACTCCTGTCGTAGAGCATATCGCTCCGCCGATTGTGGTACTAGGCATATTATTTACAGAGCACTCAGCTGATGCATTGCCAAGTTCTTTCAAGTTCTTTTGTACATTTTTGAGCTTTACTCTAGCTCCGAAGTTTGGGGAAGTTTTTTGTATATTCATTTCATACTCCTTTTAAGCTTTTATATTCTAACAGAGTTTATTTAACTAGGCAACAATTTCACCATTCTTAATCATCTGTTCTCTAATTTCTTTTTTTCTACAGAATTCTTTGTCATTTGGAGAAAGTAGTCTTTTCATAACCATAACAGTAGGCGTAATAACACCAAGAACTAAAATACTTCCACCAATGTTATTAATAATAGCACCTCTCTTAAGTCTTTTAATAGTTGCAAAGAATTGTTCAGAAGACTCTTGAGGCTTTCTAGTATTATATTCTTCTAGTAACTTTGTAAGATTTTCATAATGACTTCTAATTTTATCTGTATCAATATATTTTCTTGTATCAATCAGTCCTGTATCTTCTTTAAAAGAGAATTTTAAAATATCCTTTAGACCAATTTTTGATTTGGTCTTTTTGTAAGATTGAATAATATCACTTTCCATAGCTGTCTTCACAACTATATTATCTTTATTATTATGGATAAAATCATAGATTTTAACTTCTTCTGCTGCCATAAGTGCTGTTTGAGCATTTTTGCCCTTTCTACAAGTGATATTTGTATCAAGAACTTGTTTGAATGCTTCTAAATCTTGAGCAACTGTATTGGCTTCAAAAGCTTCTCTGAATTTTGGGTTCTCAATTACTCTAGCGTCGAAGCTAATGGTTTTGTCATATACCTTTTTAGCTCTATTTTCTAGTAATTCTTGCAATTTATCGCCAAAATAATACATAAAGAAGAGGAAGGAACCTTCTTTGAAAACATATCCCCATCTTTCTTGAGACCCTCTTGAGTCGACGATTCTTTCTGTTGTAATTCCACCATCAAGCAGCCACATATTTTTTACTGGGTCACAAGCAAAATCTTGAACAACTTTACCTAGACCTTTAAAGGCAGGAGTTGCCAGCTTAGAAGAATCTACCTGAGCTAACTGTTCAGACTTTTTAGCTTCTTTTGCTTCTGCGAATTCTTCTAAAATATTTTCTCTAATATTTTTATCAGTATAATGTTGTTTAAATTTGGTTAGTCCAATATACGTTGCAATAGCAAGTGCAACCGATGCTCCGAATTTACCTGTAGCTAATTTTTTATAAGTAGATTCATTAGCAGCAACTTTGTCGATTTTTCCTTTCAAATCTTCTGGGGCATATTTTTTAACCAGCTTCATCACCTCAGGGTTTCTAAAATTTCTTGCATCAAAATTATAATCCAACCCTTTTGTCATAAAACAAGTTAGATTAATCAACCCCTTATACCCAGGAATTCCTAATAACCAAAGAGCTTCTGTCCCAAATTCATCAATGAATCTATCAACACCCTCTTCTGAGCCCGTAACAAATGACCCTGCGGTCAAACCAACACTATTTGTAACATCTTTTACTGCCAAAGGCACTAAAGATGAAGAATTTCCTAACGTTGAATATATTTTTGCCTGTGAAATCGGTGATATCATTATTGTCTTTTCCCTTAAACTACACTACTACACAATTTTTCCTAGATATAAATTGTATTAGCTTCGTCGTTTTATCACTTTCATTTTCAACCTTCCTTTTATATAAAGTTTGCTAATTATATTTTTTGACTATAAAAAGTGTAATTTTTACAAATTTTTACAAAAAAAATAAGACCTTTTAAAGAGGTCTTGTTTCGTTAATTATTCCACATAACAATATGAACGTGTCGGTTAAACAAGCCTCAATTCGTCATATAGCGTTTTCGTAGAATAATACACATCATGCCTTGATTATCCAATATAACCAATTGTTTGTCAAGCAAGGGGGACTTCCCGCCGTAAAATAGCACATCATCAATACCCAGTAAACTCAGCAGTTATAGCCCGTTCGGGCTATTCATTTTAGAGGTATTTCGTAACAGAATAGTTGTAATTACAGCATTGTCTGACACATTAGCTGAAAGGTATTTAAGAAGGAGATTCTTCCAGTGGGTGAATATTTGGATAAACAAAGACTGGTAAAACATCGAGAAATAGCTCTTACCAATTTTGTTTTAGAAACCGTTAAAATCAAAAATCTTTGTGGGATTCCATTTATTTATGTAAAAAAGAACAAGACAAAAACTACTCATCTTCTATTCAATAGAATACCAATTTACACACATATAAGTTATGAGGATTTTAATTAATGGCAATCATAAATATCTGTCTATCGTGTGACGATAATTATGCAAAACATGCAGGCGTGGCTATAGCATCCATCCTTGTGAATGCAAGCAAAGATGATGAACTAAACTTTTACATACTTAATAGTGGAATTAGCACCCCAAACAAAGAAAAAATAAGCCTACTTTCCAATATTAAAAAATGTAATATTAACTTTATAGAAGTAAATAAAAACCTCTTTAAAGCATATAGAGCTATTAAAACACACTCCTATATTTCAATACCTGCCTATTACCGGCTTAAGCTTGCGAGTTTGCTACCGGAGGTAAAGAGGATAATATACTTTGATTGTGACATAGTTGTAAACACCTCTCTTAAATCTCTGTTTGAATCAGATTTAAAAGGAAACCCTTTAGGGGCAGTGCGAGACATTAACAGAAAAATGCTTAAGAAAAACCCTTCTTACATAAACTCTGGAATGCTTGTTATGGACCTTGATACTATTCGAGAAAAACAAATTGAAGAACTTCTACTACAATGGACCATAAACAATGCCGACTCTATTACAATGGGAGATCAGGAAATAATCAATAGAGCTTGTATTGGTCAAATCACACTCCTTGATGATGAATGGAACGTACAATCAAGCAACTTTATCAATCGTTCTAGCTACACTAAGAACCCAAAAGTTGTACACTACATAGCAAAAAACAAGCCTTGGCACTGGGCTTCCTTTAGTTATCACAGAGAGCTTTATTTTAGATATCTTCAACTAACACCTTGGAGGCTTGATAAAAAAGAATACAAACACTGGACGATAGACAATCAGAGAGCATCTTTAATCAAATATCTACTACGCCGTCCAACTTTCTTTTTAAGACCTAGATTTTATGAAGCCCTTGTTAAAACTTATTTAATACAGGGAGATATCTAATGGCAAAAGTTTCTATTATTGTACCGGTTTATAATGTCGAAAAATATTTAAGAAGTTGCCTCGATAGCATTGTTAAACAAACATATTCTGATATGGAAATTATCTGCATAAATGACGGCTCAACCGACTCCTCTTTAGAAATATTAAAAGAATATGCAAATAAAGATTTCCGCATAATAGTAATTGATAAAATAAACGAAGGACAGTCTTCCGCAAGAAACGTTGGACTAAAAATCGCAACAGGAGATTTTTGCTATTTTATTGATTCTGACGACAGCATAGAATTAGAGACTATTGAATATCTCGTATCAAAAATGAGTTCAAATGACGTAGACTGTGTTATACATAACGCAGTTTGTCTTAATGAAAACGATTCTTACAGCAAAAAAATGTCACGTTTAAGTCAACAATGGTTTGACGAATTTTGCAAACCTGAAGGCGTTTATAACGTTCCATTAGACATAAAAAACAATATACCCTGTGTTGCGTGGAACAAGCTGTACAAAATGAGTATTATAAGAGAATTTGACTGCAAGTTTATCAAAGGGCTAGTAAATGAAGACGAAGCTTTTTTATGGGAATACCTAATTCATTGTAGAAACTATTACCATTCAAATAAATGTCTATATAAGTATTTAAGACGCCGAAATTCAACAATGTGGGAACTAAGAGACACTGAAAAAATTCTTGATATTTTAAAAATTCAAGTTGAAATATTCAATACAGTAAAAAAATACAAAAACATTGAAGAGTATCAAAAAATCTTAGCGGCGGATTATATAGATGTTGTTATAGCATTAACAAGACAGCTTCCATACAAATACAGACAAAAAGCTTTGAATTTAATAAAAGAATATATGGTTAACCTCAACCCTGATAAAAGAATAAAAAGCGCCTACAACAAACTTAAATATAAAGAATTTTATCAAATTATAACAGGATTTTTCTCCATCAAAGAAACAATCAAATACAAACAAATAAAAATCTTTGGTTTCAAATATAATCAACTCAAACAAAGCTCAAAAATCAGAGGAGAAGCTTAATGCCAAAAATTTCAGTAATAATCCCCATATATAATGTCGAGCAATACTTAAAAGAGTGCCTTGAGAGTGTAATTAATCAAACATTAAAAGATATCGAAATAATCTGTATTAATGACGGTTCAACTGATAGTTCTCCTAAAATTCTTGCAGAATATGCAAAGAGAGATAACAGGATAATAATTATTAACCAAGAAAATTCGGGTGTAAGTAGAGCAAGAAACAAAGGACTTGACGTTGCTAGTGGTGAATATGTGAGCTTTATTGACCCTGATGATTATATCAATACGGATTTTTATAATGGACTCTATAATGCAGCAAAAATAAATGATGCAGATTTATGTTTTTGTAATTGTAAAAAAGATTTTTGCGACTCAACGCTAGAGGAAAGCTATGATTTTACAAACAAAAATAAAAACCTAGAGGAATGGACAACATCTACAGTATGGTTTTTTATATACAAACGAAAGTTTGAAATCAGATTTGATACCTCAATTATAAACGGAGAAGATGACCTTTTCTCATTTCTACTATTTAAACAGATTAGTAGTTATAACGATTCTAATAAAGCAATCTATTACTACAGACAACGACAAACAGGTGCCTCACAAAACATAAAAAATAGAGAAAAAAGTCTCTCTGGTCGAATAAAAATTATTAGAACTATTATAGATTTTGCAAAAAATAATAAAAAATTATTCAATAGAACATCAAACAGTTTCTATGAAGTTCTGATTATGGAACTAAATACTCTTTGCATGTATTGTCCATTGAATAAAAACGAAATAGTGCAAATTTACACTTTAACAAAAGACTTATTATTCTTGCCACCAATAAAAGAATATAGACGCCATCTATCACTTTTACTGCTTATCTTTAAAATCACAAGAAAAAGTCTTATTACAATGAAAATCAGCATTAAAGAAATTTATCTCACAATTTTCAACAAAGAACTAATTAGGATAGGAGGATAGAATTTTGTATATAAATATAGCCTTAGGGTTTGATAAAAAATTTTGCGAACACGCTGCTGTAACAATTAAATCAATAATAGAAAATAGTAATATTGATATTGTTTTTTATTTAATGATAGATAAATCAGTAAGTTTTACCCAACAGTTTTTACTAAAAAAACTAATACAACATACAAAACACAAAATTAAATTCGTGCAAATGAATAACGCTTTTAACGATTTATTTACTGGAACTTGGTCTAAAGCAATGTATTATCCAATACTATTATCAAGTATATGTAAGGAAAATAGAATCCTATTTCTTGACTCTGACGTAGTAGTAACTGGCGACCTTACAGAATTTTATAATACACCTCTAGATAATTATTTTTGCGCAGCTGTCCAAGACTATGGAATGAGGGGATGGATTAAACAAAAGCATTTAATTTCAATCAGCAACTCAAAAGAACAAATCTCAATTGATAAATACTTCTCAGATATTAGACAATGGGGAAAAGAGGATTTGAGCAAGTATTTCAATAGTGGAATGATTTTAATGAATCTTGATGAAATGCGCAAATTTAATGCAGAAAATGAAATGAAAAACATTCTTAAATACGACCACTTAGCCTGCCCTGATCAAGATTGTTTTAATATTTGTTTCCATAATAAAGTCAAAATCTTACCACCAGAGTTTAATTTCATGGTTGTACAGCCAGATGTATATAAAAATTTGGAACAAGCTGACAAAATTTTATATGATGAGTATCTTAACCAAAACAAGACTCCTCTAATAATTCATTACCTAGCTAAACCTTGGCTACAAGAGAATGTTTTTAAAGAAGAATTATATTTCAAATACAGAAACTTAACTTCTTGGAAATTTAAACAAACAAAAATCAATAGGCAAAAATTTTTAAGACTTAAGCTCTCTAAAAATGAAATGTATTTACATATATTAGGGAAATGTATTTTTTCCACCAAAAAGGAGGCGCTTTGTTAAATTTAGAAAAGAGCAATACAAATAATATCTGTCTAACTAAGAACAAATGTTATGGATGCGGAGCCTGCGAAAATATTTGTCCCCATAAAGCGATTAGAATGACCACCGATGAAGAAGGTTTTTTATATCCAGAAATTAATATAGAAAAATGTACAAATTGCGGGCTGTGTAAAAGTGTATGCCCATCTCTTAACACAAATAACAAAAACAAAACTCCCCAATTTTACGCAGTTATGGCTAGTGATAAAATCCGAAGAAAAAGCTCTTCTGGAGGAGTATTCCCAACATTAGCATACCATTTCCTTGAAAACGAAGGTTTCGTAGCAGGAGTCGTATGGGAGAACGATGGTAGCGCAAAACATATCATATCTAACAAAAAAGATGATATTGAAAAAATGCGAACTTCTAAATATATACAAAGCTCTATTGGAAATTGCTATACCGAAGTCAAAAGAATATTAGAAAAAAACTACAATGTTTTATTCACAGGAACACCGTGTCAGATTGCAGGGTTAAAAACTTTCTTAAAAAAAGAATACACAAACCTATTCACGTTAGAAATCATTTGCCACGGAGTCCCTTCTCCAAAAGTATTTAAACAACACCTTTACGAAGAATTAAAAGAAAACGAAACTTTTATAGCTACTGACTTTAGAGACAAGGTGAATGGTTGGTCACATGATATGATAATAACAACCAAAACCAACCTAAAAACAACTAGCACTCATCTAGAGGGGAGTGCGTATACAAGAGCTTTTCACGAGAATTTATGCTTACGTCCTTGCTGTGGGAGTTGTAACTTCAATAAACTCCCAAGGCAAGCAGACATGACAATGGGAGACTTCTGGGGCGTTTGGGATTATAACCCAAAACTTGATGATAAAAAAGGCACTTCCATTTTACTTATCAATAACAAAAAGGGTGAATATTTATTTAAGCTCTGCAAACGAAAATTTAAGCTAGTAAAACAGATACCTGCTAAATATGCTATTAACAAAAATCCTAATATAGTAATGCCAACCAGAATAGATAATGAAAAACGAGAAGAATTTATGAACCTAATAGAAAAACACACAATTAAAGACTCGTTTGGTTACTGTATGGATGACAAAGCTGATTGCATGATTTTAAATTTCTGGCACGCAATAAACTATGGTGCCATTCTCACCTGTTACGGAGTTCAGTGCTTAGCCGAAAAACTAGGATTGAATACCAAAGTAATAAACTATATCACAACTTACAAAAAGGATTACCCAAACAGCTTCTCAGAAAAATTTGCAAACAAATATTTAAATCTGACAAAACCAATTAATTATGTAGAAGATTTTATTAACCTAAATAATAAATGTTCAACGTTTATCGTAGGTTCTGATCAGGTTTGGAGCCCTGCATTAACAAAAGAATTAAGCGATAATGTCAACGAAACAATATATCTTCTAGATTTTGTTAAACAAGGACACAAAAAGTTATCATATTCAGCAAGTTTTGGGAGTGCTGAATTTAACGTCCCTATGGAAGTTGAAACAATATACAAACACTACCTCAAGCAATTCGATTCAATTTCTGTAAGAGAAGATGACGGAGTAGAAATTTTGAACAATTTGGGAATTCCTAATGCAACACAATTGATTGATGGTGCTTTTTTAATCCCCAAAGAAAAACTTGAAGAAATGACAGCAAAGTATAGAAACAAAGAAAAATACATTGCACATTTTACACTACCATGTTTTAAAGACAAAATCTGGTATAAAACATTACTATCATTAACCGAAAGCAGTATGCACACTCCGATTAAACCTTTTGTATTTGATAAAACAACTCCCGTCGAAGAATGGCTTGGCTATTTAAAAAATTCAGAGCTTATTATTACAGACTCATACCATGCAATAGTATTCGCAATCATTTTCAATAAGCCATTTATACAAATAAAAAATGCAAGCTCACAAAACAGGTTTGAATCTTTATTTAGAAACCTTGGTATTGAAGATAATTCAATTGGGGAATACGACCGTATTGATTATAACAAAATATTTATCCCTAGAGACTGGGAAAATATAAATAAAAAAATCGAAGAAGAAGTTCAAAAAGCTGAACTATGGCTTAAATCAGCAATCGACAAAGAAACAAAAGATAATTCAGAGTACGATTTACAAAATTTTTTATTAACAAAGCAGTACTTGAATAATCTCGAAACTAAAAAACATCTACAATTACTAAGAGATAAAGACAAACTTCTATTCAAATTCTATCAGTACAAATTATTGAACACACTAACAGGAGGGAAAATTAAAAATATTAATAATAAATTTGAAAAATATAATACAATAAAAACAACAATCAAAAACTTGTAATAAATCAATAATACTATTCCTTCTGTTTACTGTATAATAAACGAAAGGAGAGTTATTTTGAGATTAGATAAATTTTTGAAAGTATCCAGACTAATTAAGCGTCGTACCGTTGCCAATACTGTTTCTGAAAATGGTAGAGTCTTCGTTAATGGGAACCCTGCAAAACCTGCTAAGCAGCTAAAAGAGGGAGATATTCTTGAAATCGAATACGCATCAGGCACACTTAAAGTCAAAGTGATTAAAATCCCAACAGGTAACGTAAGCGTACAAGAAGCAGACACACTTTATGAAAAGATTTTGGAGAATTAAGAAATGCACGAATTATTTGCTGGTATGAATGAATTTTTTAAATCAATGGGACTTTGGGGACTTGCCCTCAACTCTTTTATCGAGAGTTTCTTCCTAGTACCACCTCCAGATTTTCTATTAATTGTCATGGATCTTGCAAAGCCAGATAAAGCACTACTTTATGCAACTGTATGCACAATTGCATCAGCCCTTGGCGGAGCCATTGGCTATGGTATTGGTTATTGGGGTGGACGACCCGCTTTTAATTTTATCTTCCGTAAAAACAAAGATAAATTTGAAGCCGTTGAAAAACTATACAATGAATACGGCTCAATTGCGGTTTTCTTCTCTGCTTTCACACCTATTCCATACAAAGTTTTTACTATCGCAAGTGGTGTCCTAAATATGAATTTCTGGAAATTCCTAATTGCGAGTTTTCTAGGCAGAGGTGCTAGATTTTTCTTAGTAAGCATCGTTCTTATGCTGTTTGGAGAATGGGTTAAACACTACTTAGAATACATCATCATCGCAGTATCTCTCGTAATCGTAGCGTTCTTTGTAATCCTTTATAAAAAACGTAAAAAAATCTTTAAAAAAGAAACCATTGAAGAATAATATTAAAAAGGAGGTTAAGAAACCTCCTTTTTAAATTCAAGAACACCTATTTTAATTTATCTAACAACACTTTTTTAAAATCAGGCTTTAATATATCCTTAGAACTGAACTCAATAATATCACTAGAAAATGCTACTGGAATCTCTCCTCTATGAACAAATTCCAAAGGTTTTTCTAATAACTTCGCAGTTTCCTCGGCACCATACATTGAAAAACCTATAAAAGGATTTTTAGTAGTAACAGGTGCTGACATTAATGATATTGCTCTAAAATCAAGCTTGTCTTTCAACGCTTCTGACGGGAATTTAAAAATATAAATCTTATCCCCCTTAGGAGGAGCCATTGGCATTCCTGCGCAACCTCCTGCATACCAATTTGCCATATTTTGTAGCTCACCTTTTGGATATTTTTCTAAAGATTTCAAATCAGAAAGAAATACGCCGTCTTCAATACTAGATTTTTTTATTAAACAGTCACGCATTATAGACTTAAACGCAGACTCTGATGTCATGTGATATAAAAATTCCGGTTTCTCAACCTTATTTTTAGAAATAACTTCAACCACCTCTACCACTTCAATAGGAGATGTTTCTGGAGTTTTAAAAGTAGATGCTATTTCCTCAATTTTATTCGCTACAGAAGTTGTACCAATTTCTGTGCTAGAAGGGGTTGTTCCTGCAGTACCAGCATTAGGCAAAGGGAGTGCCGGAGGACGATTATTGGGAAGATTTCGTCCCGCATCTCTTCTAAAACGATTATTAAACGCCTGCATAATTTTTTGACGGTTAGCAATCAACAAGCCGATACCTACACCAATCATTGTTGCACAAGCCAACTTGGCACCAAGAGCAACTTTCCTTTTTGAAGAAGACTTTTTATCATCGTCATCATCACCTAAGAAAGTTTGGGTACTAAATTTTGAAACATTATTTAATTTAGAATTTATTGAATGCGGATAAGCTGTAATATTCTGAATACGCATGTAATCTCCCTATACAAAAAAGCAGAGAATATAGTAATCCTCTGCTTCTTATTATAATTAATTTACTAAACTTACGCAAGTTTCTTAGCAGTGATAGCTAATTTATGTCTGCCTTTTGCTCTACGTCTGTTTAATACTTCTTGACCGCCAGGAGTAGCCATTCTAGCTCTGAAACCACTCACACGTTGTCTTTTAATCTTTGTTCCTTCTAGTGTACGTCTCATTTTTCTATTTCCTTTTCAGCTAATTTTTCTTATAATATCATTATAATACTTAAAACAATACGCTTAGTCAACCGTACTAAGCCAAAAAGGAGGAAAGATGTTAAGCAATATTAATAAAATCGGATTCATTGGTTGTGGAAAGATGGGCGGAGCAATAATATCTGGGGTCTTAAAAACAGGATTCACAAAACTTATTGGAGTTGAAGCATCCGAAGAATTAGCTCTCAAAGCTACTGAAAACCTTAAAATAGAAACTACCACAGATTTAAAAAACGCTGTAACTGAATCTGATATCATCTTCGTTGCACTCAAACCTCAATACGTGTTAGAAACTCTAAAAAAAGTTACAGAGGAGCTTAACACAAGCTCCAAATTAATCGTATCAGTTGCGGCAGGAGTAACCATTTCAAAAATTGAAGCAATTCTGCCCAATGCACCAATAATAAGAGCAATGCCAAATACTCCAGCTCTTATTGGCGAAGGGGTGTTTGGTATTGCCAAAGGAAGCAAAGCAACAGTTGAGCAAATTAATTTAATAAAAAAACTCCTAGGAACTATTGGAGAATGTATAGAAATAGATGAATCTAAAATTGATATAGTAACCGCTTTATCAGGCTCTGGGCCGGCTTTCTACTATAAAGTCATAAATGAAATGGCAAAAGGTGCCGTCAAATTAGGTTTAGATTATGAGAGCGCATTAAAATTATCATTAAAAACAGCTATCGGTTCTGCAAAAATGATTGAACAGTCTCCACTACCAGTCGAACAACTAGTTGCAAACGTGGCAACCAAAGGCGGATGCACTGCTGTAGGAGTCGACTATATGAACGAAATCAATACAGAAAAAATCTTTGCAGAACTTATCAAAGTTACTACAGAAAAAGCGGCTTCGTTAGGTTAATCCTAGCGAAACCGCTTTTTAAAATTTATATTAATTCTTAACCTTCACTTTGGAATGCCCATGCTGAATGATTATGAATACTTTCAAAAGCTTCACATTCAACATCAAACCTATCAATTACACTGTTATTTCTCAATATAACAACAACATCTCTTAACAGGTCCTCAACGAATTTAGGGTTATTATAAGCTTGTTCTGTTACAAACTTTTCATCTTCACGTTTTAATAGTGAATATAACTCACAAGATGCACATTTTTCGATATCAGCAACCAAATCTTCTATCCAAATATGTTCTTCGCAATCATAAGCAACTTTTACAGAGACAATCGCTCTTTGGTTATGAGCACCGTATTCAGAAATTTCCTTAGAACAAGGGCAAAGAGTAGTTACAGGAACTTTTACTCCTAAATAGAAAGTATATTCTTCATCCTCCTCACCATAGTTCTCTAAAATTCCTTCAAATGAACAATCATAACACATCGGAGCAGAAATGCCTGTTACAGGAGATGTTTTGTTTATAAAGTACTGAAAGTCAAACATTAAATAACCACATTTTGCATTCAAGCGTTCTATCATAGCCTTAACACAGCCTTGAATATCGACACCTATAAGCTTCTTGGTTCGCCATTCATTAAGAATTTCCACGAACCTAGACATATGTGTTCCTTTATAATGCGAAGGCAATGAAACACCGGCAGTAACTTTAGCGGACACTACAATATTCTCCTTGTCCTTTCTTTGAATAATCAAAGGAAAATCAAGGTTCTTTATACCAACCTTCTGGATTGTTACGCCTCTATCGTCTGCTAAGTTCTGTACGTCTTTCATTTCTATACTTCTTCAAAACTATTCTGTTCCAATGCTATAAGCAACTTTAAAGCTGCAATACGTTGAGTCTTTGGAGGAGCATTTCTCAACAACTCGATACCCTTCATCATTAGAGGGTCATTATCATACCAACGGTTTCCTTTACCTTGATAAAGACTCATAATTTCATAAACTCTTTCAATTACATCTGCGGCAACTTCTTCTTGAAGTTTTAGCATAAAATTAGCAGCCTCACACTTTGTTTCATCAGGTTGAAGTTGCAATAGCTCTAATGCTTCTTTTAAAATCGGGTCGTTGTCATACCATCTCATAGTAATAAATATCCTTATCTTTTCAACTATACGGTTATATTGTATAATAAATTTTAAATAAACACAAAGGATAAATAGGTGACATTATGAAAATACTTCTAATAAACGGACCCAACTTGAATATGTTAGGAACAAGGGAGCCTGAAAAGTATGGCAATATAACTCTTTCTGATATTGAATCAAATCTTTCCAATAAAGCACAAGCTTTGGGGGTAGAGTTAGAGTCTTTTCAAAGCAATCACGAGGGTGAAATTATTGACAAAATTCAAGCAGCAAAAGATTCTTTTGATGGCATAATCATTAACGCTGGAGGTTATACTCATACCAGTGTAGCAATAAGAGACGCAATTTCTGCAATATCTATTCCAACAGTTGAAATCCATATGACAAATATCCACGCAAGAGAAGAGTTTCGCCATACTTCATTAATTTCAGGAGTGGCTATTGCACAAGTTATAGGATTTGGAGCAAAAGGATATGAATTTGCTCTAGAAGGATTAATTGAGTATTTAAAATAAACTAATCAATATTTGATATTTAATACAATCATGAATAAGAACGACAAGGAGAATCTTTATGAAAAAATATTTATTACTCTTGATAATATTTTTACTAGCCAGTACTAGTGTTAAAGCTAATGGTAGTTATAATACATATCTAACAAAAATGGCAACCTGCGCTCCTTATAAATACACTACAACTGTTTTATTTGGACTCAAAGTTGAACAACAAATTTTAGGTCCAAAGAACGGGTATTGTTATTTAAGAGACATTCAATATACTTATAACCTACCAAAAGGTGTTGATTTTCCTTCCCTTACAGATGAAGAATTAAAAGAATATTTGGTTCCTGCTAGCGCCTCTGTTTATGCCCTAACCAAAGAACAATTGATAGAATATCGTAATTCTCTTATTAAGCAAAAGACAAAGGCTAAAAATCAAACTTCTATAACCGTATCAACAAAAAATATGCGCAGTATAAAAGCTGTAAAAAATTATGAGTATAAAGATGGAAAATGGGTAAAAGTAAATATGGACTCTTATCTAATGTACTAATTTTAGTAGGTAGGGTGCAATTTATTGCACCAAATAATAATAAAAGAAAGAACCGGGTTTTAACCTAGTTCTTTCTTTAAATCTGGGTATAAAGAGACTCGTCTTGAATTAATTCCCCTCTCCAACGGGAGAGGATAGAACACTCAATGCGTAGCATTGCTAGTGTTCTTGGTGAGGGTTAATCTCTTCTTTTAATCGCAAGACCACACCTTCAATATTTTCATAAATTTCATTATTCCAAAATCGTATAACTTTATATCCTAAATTATTTAGATATTCAGTTCTTGTTTTATCATATTCAATATTCTCAGGCTCGTTATGTTGTCCACCATCGATTTCAATAATAATCTTTGCTTCTTTACAAATAAAATCGACAATGTAATCACCGATTGGTTGTTGCCGTTTGAATTTTAAATTATGAAATTGTCTATTTTTTAATAAATTCCATAATCTTCTTTCTTGTATTGTTGCATTTTTTCTTAAATTTCTTGCAAGAATTGTTTTGTTTTTCATTCTTTTATTATAACATCACCCCTCACCAAGAAATTTAAGTTTTCGCAAGCTCAAACAAAATTTCTATCCTCTCCCATTGGAGAGGGGAAATCTACAATTAAAAAGAACTAGGCTAAAACCTAGTTCTTTCTTTAAATTTGGGCGAGAAGAGACCTAAAGGCTGCGCCTCGCGTTGAACGGTAACGCTCTCAATCAAAACGAAAACTCTACGTTTCCGTTTATGATTACTCGTTGTATTTAAACACTCGGCTTGAGAAGAAAGAACTGTGAGTTTGATAATTTTTAATTTATAACAACTCACAAATATTTTGATAATTTGATAATACTCTTAAAATATAAATATTTTCTTTATCAAAATTATAAACAACAAGATAATGCTTATGAACTTTTAAAAATCTAACATCTTTATATGTAAAATCTTTTCTGATTACACCTAATTCAGGATGAATACATAAATTATTGAAAGATTTATAAAACAATTTCAGCATTTTAAAAGATGCTGATTTATTATCAGCTGCAATATAATCAGCAATCTCTTCCATATCTTCTAAAGCAACACCCTTAATTTTTAAATCTAATTTATTCATATTTTGCCATTAATTTTTTCATTGTAGAATGACCATTAAGGATTTGATTATCATTTAAACCTAATTCAATATCTCGATTTAATCTTTCAATTTCCTCTCTAGAAATTGGTTTTTCTTGAGCAATAAGAAGCCTTAAAGCTTCTCTAATAACTTCGCTAACAGAATTATATAATCCCGTTGCAACTTTATCATTCACAAATTGTTCCAAAGCTGGTGTTAAAGATATGTTCATAATTACCTCATAAAACCGACATATTATGCTTATATTATAACAAAGTTTGTTATTTATTTCAATAATCAGGATTCATAAAAAAACAACAAGTTTGATAATCAAAATTGTAGGTCAAGCATTACTTGATATTAACTTTTTGTCAAACGTTGCCTGACCTACCGACTTGCTTAACATTGTAACAATTTAGGCAAAATTTATTTTTTAGGGTTTTATAATACTGTATACATTATTTGAGGAAAGGATAAAAATGCAAATACTAAGAGTTCAAAACAGCAATTATAATACAAATTTCGGTGCAAAGTTAGATGTTAAAAATTTAAATCATTGGAGATGGAATAAAATTGCAGAAAAATTTGCGCAAGCGACAAAGGAATATCCAAACGATATTTTGACAATTCAAACGCCTTCTTATTATAAGTTTATCCCACATCCTAACGGAGAATTTGACGGTGAGTTTCGAATATTTTCAAATATAAATAATGGGGGTAACAATTTTACAAATTCGGGATATCTATCGAATGTAGGAACAAAAATATTAACCACGCTTGAAGATGAAGAAATTGTAGATAAATTTGTATTTTTACATAAGATATACAGAACTGCAAGTGATATTCATGTAGAAGGTAATAAACTCGTAAATAAGTTCATGGCAAAATTTAAAGATTCAAAAATGGGATTGGCAAATTCAATGTTCTATGATGCAATTAATAAAGCAGAAAAGACCTCCATACGTACAGGGTTATGTACTGATGATGTATGGGGAAGATTAAGTTAATAGGTCGGGTTTCAATCCAACAGAATCAAAAAAAATAAAATCTGTGCAAAAATAGTGCAATTTTGTGCAAAAAATTAGTAAAAAAGTGCAAGAAAAGCCCCTTTTGGAGTAGTTTGAAATTGCAAACTTTCGACGATTTATTTTGAGAAACGATTTGAGAAAAAGAACAGTGAATTTGATAATTTTAGATACAGAACAAGCATTGCCTGACATTAAAGCTTTGTTTATTCTATGTTAAGTTTTTTCTTTGTATCAAAAATCATCGCATTAGCTTTACCGATTACCTCAGCAGGAAGTTCATAATCCATATGCATACAATCTTGATAGATATGTTTGTCAGTTGCCATGTCTTCCAAAAGTCTTAGACGTGCTCCTTCAGGAGTAAGTTTATCTATTGCTCGAAATACGTATGTTTCCATAGCTTTTTGGTCAGGACTAACGATATAAACATTTGTTTTTGACTCAAATGTTTGAAATAGTGAGTTAAACCTTGTTCCTGCGTAGTCAACAAAAGTGTCAAATTTCTTTGCAACTCTTTGAATAAATGGGTTTTCTGCGATTGCTTCTTTAATTTCTTGAGTTAATTTTGCAGAAGTATCTTCAACATATTTTAATCCTGTTTCAGTTATTTTTTGATTTTCATAATTTCTTTTCAAGGTAGGAACTGTTTTTGAAAAATATAATGCCTTAAAACTAGGCTTGTTTTGTTGATAATTGTTTATACTTATTGCTTGCGCTTTCATAATATACAGCTCCTTAATCTAATAGATAAATTATACTACAAAAGTTTTGTATTTTTTATCTTTATAAATATTTATCACTCCAAAATCCCCAAAAGTGACTTTTTGCGGTCTTGGGGGTAAATAAAAAAAGCAACAAGCATTTTCCCCTAGTAGAGGGAGTTAGAGGGGGGAACGATTTTGTATTGCACCCCACCTAACCTCCCCCTTTGGGGAGGAACATTGGAAAACAAAGTCCAATAAAAGCCCCTTTTCGTCCAGTTTGAAACTTGATTATCAACCAACTTCCAATCGATATGATTTAGTGTTGTTGAGCAAGTATGCCCAACTTACAAAATTTTGCTTCCGACCAAAACGGACAATAAAATACAGACCTAAAGGCTGCGCCTCGCGTTAAACGGTAACACTCTCAATCAAAACGAAAACTCAACGTTTCCGTTTATGATTGCTCGTCTTTCGCTTCGCTCATACCTCCGCTCGGCTTGCTCGAACTCTTTTAAAAGAGCTTCTCACTACTTAATCAGCAAATAGTAAAAGAGGCACCCAAAGGCGCCTCTTTTATTATTTGGGCGAGAAGAGACTCGAACTCTTACACATCTCTGCGCCAGATCCTAAGTCTGGTGCGTCTACCAATTTCGCCACTCGCCCGTGACAACTATTATAGAATAGCAACAGCAAACTCTATTGTCAATAGGGAATTTTTATAAAATCTTTTTCCCTAAACTCAACATCTACTAATATAATTATGTTGATTTGTAAAAATATCCGCTAAATACACTAGGCAACTTCTACTTAAAATGTTAAAATTATAGTGGAGAATGTAAATTTTTGTAAAATCAGACGCAATTCTAAAAATTCACGATGGTTATTTTACGTACAAGGTGTAGGCGAAATTTTGAATGAACAACAATGACAATAAAAGGACTTCAATCCCAACAGCAAAGGATTTAATCGCAAAAGTTAACCTAATGTCTGGGACTAGATTACAGCCGTCTAATCCGCTGTTTACCAACCCTCTTGAAAAACAAGTGGGTAGACTCGACAATGACAGTTTTATGGACGGATTATTCGCTCTAAACAAAATCAAATGTCCAGCAGAGCTTATTCAAACCCTTTACAAAATTGTAAGTTCACAAACTGATTGTCAATTTATTGCAACAGGGATTTATAATGAAAAGTCTAATTGTCTTAACATAAAACTATTAGATAAGCTTGGAAATGCTTACTCATCTAAAATCTTCTTAAAAGAAGAAGAAAATCCAGTTGCAAAATGTTTCTTAACTAACGAAATCATTGCAGTAAAAGATGTTGAGTTTTTAAAATTCGCATATTTTCATTCAGCTCCTGCAATCTTAATCCCAATGGTTTCTCTAAATAAACAAATTGGGGTATTAATAATTTCAGGCGCACATCTTGCGCAAACTCAACCATTATTCAACTTCGTAGCAGACTATGCTGCGCTAGTTTTGCACAACGGAATCCTCTTAGAAAAATCTAGTGAAATTGAGAAGTCAGATACCCTCACTCAATTATACAACCACAGAGGTTTCCACGAAAAACTTACAAAAGCTTTCATAAAAGCCGAGGAGTCAGAAAAACCTCTATCCATAATTATTATGGATATTAACAATATTTCCAAAATCAACAGGGAACTTTCTCACGCAAAAGGTGATGAAGTAATAAAACTGGTAGCAGAAAAAGTTCGTCAAAACATCAGAGAACACGATATAGCAGGACGTTATGGCGGAGACGAAATTGCAATTATTCTACCAGATACAAACGTTGCGGATGCAAAGTACCTTGCAGAATACATTACATACTCATTATCCTGCTGTTTTATCGATGACGTAGGTCCAGTAAAAGTCTCTGTAGGTATTGCAACTTACCCAACCTGTTCAAGAGACAAAGAAAAGCTTCTTATCCTTGCAGAACAAGCTATGTATATATCTCAAGCAAAAGGCTACAAAGATGGTATGTCTGCTATCATAAGTTCTTCAGACTACAATTTCTGGGATGACGTTGCTCTTAAATCTTACGCAGAAGTCATTACCAAACGTCACACTCAGCTTGGCGTAAACTTTGAAGAAGAAATTATCGACAAATTCAACACCGAACAAATCAAATCTTCAAACCATCTTGAAGAAATAGCAACATCTCTAGCTGGTGCAATCGACGCAAAAGACCCATATACAAAAGGTCACTCGACTTCTGTTTCAAGATACTCAGAAGCCCTTGCTCGTGCTGTTAACCTCCCAGAAGATGAAATCAAGCAACTATCTCTTGGAGCATTGCTTCATGACGTAGGTAAAATCGGAATTCCAGAAAACGTTTTACGAAAGACCTCAAACCTTTCAGATGATGAATGGAATATTATGAAACAGCACCCTGTAATCGGTGCAGAAAAAGTTCTCAAACCAAACCCTGTTCTAAGAGAACTTATTCCTATCGTTAAATATCACCACGAAAGAATCGATGGCAAAGGTTATCCAGAAGGCTTAAAAGGAGACCAAATCCCATTAGCTGCCCGAATAGTTGCTATTGCCGACACTTTCCACGCTCTTGTAAGCGACAGACCTTACAGAAAAGGCATGGAACTTAATAAAGCCTGCGATATTCTTATGTGTGGGGCTGGAACACAATGGGATGAAGACCTAGTAAGAAAATTCATACAGATTGCGCCCTCACTATCTTCAATGATATAATACTCGTAGAATAGTTCTATGAGGAGGGTAGCTTGAAGTTTTCATATATTCACACAGCAGATATCCATCTGGGGCGTGCGTTTTCGAACATTAATTATAACCTATCACCCGAGCAAAAAGAGGTTTTACAGCTTGCTCACGAATCTGCGTTAGAATCTTTATGTAATTTCGCAATAAACAATTCTGTTGATTTTATCCTTATTGCTGGTGATACTTTTGATGCTTGCGAGCAAGACCTTCATTCAAGACTAAAACTAACTAAAATATTATCTAAGCTTGAACAGAATAATATCCAAGTATTCATAATCTGTGGGAACCATGACCCTGCAAATTCTTACACTCAAGAGCTTTCTTTTAAAAACTCCAAGAAAATTCATATCTTTGGAGTTAATACAGAAGCTAAAACATACACTGTTACACTTGAGAACGGAGACGCTGTTGCAAACATTCATCCATTTGGATTTGAGACAAAAGAATTCTCTCAATCTCCATGTACTATTCTAAAAAAAGCAACAGACCACACTTTATTCAACATTGGGCTTATTCACTGTGACCTTGGTGTTAGCGAATCAAATTACGCACCTTGCACAGAAAAAGAACTCCTAGAACTTGATTACGATTATTACGCATTAGGGCATATTCATAAGCCATACCTTAACGATAAAATTGCATATTCAGGAACACTTCAAGGACGTCACAGCAAAGATGAGGGTGCTCATGGTTTCCGTTACATCAGAGTTGAAAACAAATGTATAACCCAAAATGAATTCATACCTTGTGATAAAGTTCGCTACATTAATATTGAACACGAAATCCTCAATGATAAAACAGAGATTGAAAATATAGAACATCTTCAAGCCGTTTTAACCCCTATTTCAAAAGAATGTGAACTAACAATATGTAATTTAACACTTTCCGGGATTCGTTCTTTCTCTTTTTCAGACATCAATGCTCTAAAAAAAGAATTAGAATGTCCAAATTTAATCATCAATTCAATCACAGACTTAACTCGTCCTGAAATTGATATTAATATCATAAGAAGCTCTGGAGGTATTCTTACAGAAATGTTAGAAACAATTGAAAATAAAGAGGCTCTCGAAAACATTCTTGAACAAACAAAAAAAGAAGCTTCAGATTTTCTAAAAATAATCGATGACATCGATAATGAAGAAATCATTTCTGATTCTTGTACTCAAATAAAAGATATCTGTGCAAAAATCTATGATAGTGAGGATTAATTCAATGGGGAAACAACTTTTTATAAACAATGTAAAAATCACATCCGTAAATAATCTAGCCCTACCTTCCAAAGAATTTAGCAAAGGGTTTAATATTGTTTGCGGCTCTAACGAAGCAGGAAAAAGCTCTATGATGCTATTTCTAAAAAACTGCTTCCATGAGCCTATTGGGTTAGTCGGAGACATTGAATTAACAATGGATGATACAAAATATCAAATAAAAATCGAAGGGAATCAACGGCCAGTTAATAAAAGGCTCAAGTTATTAGCTCCTATTGATAAAACTCTTGATGATATTCTACCCCTGATAGATAGAAATTTTTATCAAAAAGCTTTCACTATCAACTTGGATGATATTAAAACTATTGATAATGAGTTATTCGATATAATACAAGATCATAACGCTTTAAGCCTAAAAGCTTGTAAAAATAGACTTGATACAGAAGTTAGAACCTATCTTACAGATGGCGGTAAGGCTACAAAAGAAATAACCAAGATACTAAATGAAATAAAGAAACTCGATAAAAGTATTAATGAACTGACTCTCAAAGAAAAAGAGTACTCTGAAATTTTAAACAGCATACAATCTACAGAAACAAACTTAGCTACACTAAGCAAGAAAATAGAAAATAAAAAGCTATTTAACTCAGAGATTGTATTGAAAAATGAAATAGAAACCATCTCTGAAAAAATTAATATTCAGAAAGCTAATTTCAATGAACAACTTGCTGAAAATAAACAAATATTTTTCGATATTAATAACAAAACTGCTCTTACTATTAAAAATATCGAAGAACTAAACGAACTTACAGATTCAAAACTTAAAGATAAAATTGATGAGCTAATTTCATATATTGATAGAAACTACAACCTTAAACTAAATCTTCAAGAAATTGAACAAATTGATATTTCAAGAGAATTTGAATCAAAACTTAGAACACTACAAACTGAAATTGACAAACAAGTCTTTCAAATTAATGAATATAACAACAAAAAAACTTCTCTGGAAAAAGAATTTCTACAATTACAAGAAGATTTATCTAGTATAAATAAAGAAATCCAAAATCTAAATATAACCAATCCCCAAAGCTTTATCGAAGGGATTAGCGAACTTAGAGATGCTATATCCAGCCTAGCTGAAGCCACTGATAACATGCCAGAAAGAAGTTTAAATATAACAAACGCTATCTATATTTTAACGTCATTAACATTAATCGGGCTTGGCATATATTATCACAATATTAGAGGTTTAATAGTTGGAATTGCAGGTTTATTGATTTTAGGACTATCCGTAAAAGATTTATTAAAGCCACAAAAATCAAATGATACTTCAAGTATTTACAATTACATAAGCGAAGAGATTTTTCCTAAACTCAACCGAAGAGGAGAGTTCTTGCGAACAATAACAGGGCTTAACTCTATTGCAAATACAGAAGAAGCCAAACTAAAAGATTTTGAACGTTACCAGAAAGAGCTTGAGAAAAAAGAAACAGATTTAAAAGCTATACACATCAATAAAGAAGATGTAGAACAAGCGCTCATTTTAGCGAACGAAACTCTTAATACCTTACAGGCAAATACTAATACCTTAACAACAATATCTAATAAGACATATTCTATTAATGTTATTTACGAGCTACTAAATGATATAAGAGAATTAAGAGAACTTTTAGCAAAGCTTGAACAAGAAAAAAGCCGTAAGGAAAAACTTGAACAAGATATTGAATCCTACATCAGAGAATATTCTGAATTTTTGAATAAAAACAATCTTGATTCTGGTATTAATAAAGCATCTTTGGGAGAACACACTCAGAGAACATTAGAAATTATTGAAGTAAATGAAAAATCTAAACACGAGCTTGAAGCGCTTTCTAAACAATTGATAGAACTTCAGGCTAAACTTAGTCAAACTCCAACAGAAGATCTTTCTCCAGAGCAAGACTTGCAAGAATTAGAAGCTGAATTCAACAACCTTAATATAGACTTTGGAACACTAAAAGGCAAAAAGAAAAACCTTGAAGATTTTGAAGGACTTATCGCATTACAAAACGAGAAAAACGTGCTAAAACAACAGCTTAAGGATATTGTTACAGAGACTTTAAAAAAGAAACTTACTCTTAACCTTATAAAACAGGCCGAAAAACAAATTCGTGAAACAGAGCCAAACTTAATAAATGCAGAAAACCTGCTAAAAGTAATTACAAATTCTAAATACACTGGTGCAGATTATTCATCACGCATGATTATTTCATCAAATGGCGAATTTAAAGGCGAAAACGAATTAAGCAGAGGTACAAGAGAGCAATTATACCTTGCTTTTAGACTTGGATACGCACAAAATTACGGAGCAAATGGTACAGGCTGTCGGCTACCACTAATCATTGATGATGCGTTTGTAAATTTTGACAAGGAAAGATTAACCAATGTTCTTAATGCTCTAAAAGAATTCGCTAAAACAAACCAAGTACTATTCTTTACTTGTCATAAAGACTACATAACAAGTCTTATAGATACTAATAACGTAAATATTATTGATTTGGACTAAGCAGCGTCCACTGTATAACTATTATCAATAACAATAGTATTTCTTATAAATGAATGCGCCATTAGCAATAGATATGGATTCATTTCATTTGTTGCAGAAAGATTAACCTTCGCTTGGTTTTCATCTTTATCATCCTGCTTGGTCATCATTATCTCTATATCAATATTAGTTTGCACTGCATTATTTTTCATCTCATCCATTAGACGCTTATGCAGTAATTCTTTTGGGAACTCTTCTGTACAAAAAATCAACACATCAACAGAATTCTTTGTTGTAAGAGTCAAGTGACCTTTAACGTTTCCATAATTTTTTGTTTGAATCAATACTGTAATAACAGACTCTGAGCTTTCTTCCTCACTTGGAGGGGCTCCTACTTCTAATTCAAACCCAACCCCCTGAGGAAGCGGCAACCAAGGTAGATATAACAACATCAAGCTTTTTAAAGTTGACTGTGGATTTTTATCCTCTAGCATACCGACACACGAATTAAGCAATGACATCGTTTCAAGTATCTGAGAGTTATCTATACCTTGTTTAGAAGCACTTGCCATTGCTGCAATTAAATGAGTCATCGCTGCTCTAGAATTTGCTTGGATTAACGCAGCTACATCATTCATTTGTAATAATCCGCTAAATAACGCAGCCATCGGAGTATTCTGATTCTGTGGCACGGCCTTATTATTAACCGTCTGATTTAATAATTGCTGAACTTGTGTTGCATCATCAAAAATTTGCAAAAACTTTAAATCTTTAATCGTATTATCAGTGCCCAAACGATTTTTCTGTAACAAAAGCATCAATTCCATCAAGGATTGAGGTAAGTTTAAAAGAGTTTTTATATATGCTGAACGTTCCTGTCCTGCAATATAATTCATTTTCAATTGTTGTTGGGTTATTGTTTGGATTTGAATATCTCTGATTAAGCTCTGTGTTTGAGGTTGCGCTGATGCAGAAAAACCTGTGCCTGTACCGTTAATATCGGCTCCTGCAATACGATTTCCCCCAGTATGAAGATTTCTATTCTGGAGGCGAGCTATAATCCTTGATACATTAATATTTTCCATATTTTAATTATAACAATTATGAGCGCTTAGTCCAGCTCTTTTTCATCTTCTTCATTTATTTTACGCATTTGTTCAATTACGCGCTCATCAAATTTTGGCTGAGCAATTTCTATAATTTCTTTATAAGACTTTTGCTCAAACAAATCAGGAATACAGTTTTTATTTTTATCCGCACCAACCTCGATAAAAGTTTGAGCTCCAACCAATAATCCTATTGCACCAGAGACCACCTTTGATAGACCATTCTTAGTTATAATACTGCAAAAATTTTCCTCAAAACGCTTTAAATCATCTGCATTTAAAGCCTCGACACTTTTTGCTTTTATCTTTTTAGCATATCTTTCAAGTTCAACATCCTTATAAACACCTCTTCTTGCATAATCTTTTACTTTTGCAGGAATCTGATGTACACCTTTTCTTATACTTTGAAGTATTCCACACCCCTTTTCAGGATTAACAGCTTTAAACGGTCTTGCCATAAGTTCAAACCCAGACTTCAAAATTTCTGCAGTTGAATCAAGATAACTTGTATGATTACAAAGAGAATCCATCACAGACTTTGTAATTCGCTTACCTGTACAATAAGCTGCAACAGCTAAACCCACCGTCATAAATACGTTAAGCGCTTTTCTGGATTTTACTTTACCCTCATTTGCCATATCACGAATAGTAGTATTAACAGTATCAACACCTGGGATTTTATCCAAATCAGATGCTTCTAAAGCCTTCAATTCATCATTTTTAGGCTGAGTCACCTTCCGCTCAGAGGCACGGAAGTGAGGCTGATATGTATCATATCTTAGACCTATCGACATTAAAACTCCTACTATAACACTACCTATATATTATAAAACATTTTTTCAGAAAAAATTGTTCAGCTTACTTAAAGTATAACCTAATTTGTTACAAAAGTTAATAGTATATTAAGTTATATTTCTTCCTGAGAATAGCCAAACTGTTTCAATAATTTATCACTTTTACGCCAATCTTTTTCAACTTTAACAGTCAACTCGAGATAAACTTTTTTCTCAGTAATCTCCTCTAGTTCAATACGAGCCTGCGTCCCAATAGTTTTTAGCAATGAACCACCTCTTCCAATGAGAATCCCTTTTTGGCTTTTAGTCTCGCAATAGATATTCGCAAATATTCTATCAATATCTTCTTTTTCTTCGTATTTCTCTACTTTTATTGCAACAGAATGGGGGATTTCCTCCTTAGTATTAAGAAGGATTTTCTCTCTTATAATCTCTTCTGTCACGCTCCTCATAGTCTCTTCAGTTACAATATCATCAGGGTATAATTTTTCACCCTTTGGTAATTGTCTGAAAATATTAGTTAATAAATCTGTTTTATTCTTACCTGTTTTTGCAGATATTCTTAAAATTTGTACATTATTTTCGAATAACATCTTATAAGAAATAAGGTTTTCTTCTAATTTCGCAGAATTCTTCACCTTATCAACTTTATTCATAATAAGAAGCACAGGGATTTTTGATTCTTTTAAAAGGTGCTCTACAATCCACTTATCACCTTTACCTGCAGGTTCAGAGCCATCAACCAAAAATAATATCAAGTCTGCATCAGGGACAGCAATCTTTGCCTCATCTAACAAATATTCACCTAACTTGTTTAGCGGTCTATGTACTCCTGGGGTATCAACAAAAATTATCTGACCACGCTCATCAGTAAAAATACCTTTTATTCTTTTTCTTGTAGTCTGAGCTTTGTCAGTTGCTATTACTATCTTTTGACCGAGCAATTGATTCAATAGCGTTGATTTACCTACATTTGGACGACCAAGAATAGTTACAAAACCGCATTTCATTCAAGTTTCTCCTATATTACAGAACTATTTTACTATAATCACAGGTTTATTGTAAAATCATTTTATGGAAAGAAAAATTATTTTAGCATCAAAATCACCCAGAAGAAAACAAATCCTTTCAGAAATGGGATACTCTTTTGAAATAATCCCCTCTGAATATGAGGAAGTCCTTCCTGATAAGGAATTTGAACCTGTTATGATACAAGAGCTTGCATATAACAAAGCACAAGATGTTGCGCTTAAAGTCGACAAAGATGCTGTTATAATCGGCGCTGATACAATGGTTATTCATAACAAAGAAGTATTAGGAAAACCTACCTCCAAAGATGATGCTTTTAAAATGCTTAAAAACCTATCCAATGACAAACATTACGTTGTTACAGGAATTGCTGTTATTGATAATAAAACCCAGACTGCACAAAAAGAATATGTAATTACCTACGTAACTTTTAATGAATTAACTGACAAAATGATTAATGATTACATAGAGAATTATCATCCTCTGGATAAAGCAGGAGCATACGGAATCCAAGAACTACCTGACGGATTTGTAAAATCCGTCGAAGGGGAGTTTGATAATGTAGTAGGATTACCTTCTAAAGCCCTAAAAAGACTTATTGAAAATTGTTTGTAATTGTATAAATATACTCTAGAATAATAGTAAAGTAATCCAATCCAGAAAGACCATTGATGATTATATCTGCTTGAGAACGACTAGGTTTAACGTACTTTTCACCCGCCTCCATTATATAATCCCAATGTTTCTTAGCATTTGCCATATCCTGATTTCGTTCATTCAAAGCTCTTGCCAAGAACCAACCTTTACGAACATCATCTTCTGTTTCAACATAAATCTTAGCATCAAATAAATCAAGATTTTCGATATACATTGATGCCATACCTTCTACTACTACAACTTTTTTTGCAGCAACTGGCTTAGAATTAGGAACCGAAATCCCAGTACCATTTGGCAAATATTCAGGGCTATAAATGTCTTCACCCTCAGACACTCGTTCCAAATCTCGTTGCAATAATTCTAACTGGAAATTATTTGGAGAATCGACGTCAAAACCATTATCTCTTAAATTATCAAACGTACCAAATTCTTTGATTAATGCAGAAATATCATTGAAGTAATTATCTGTTGTAAAAATTGAAACAGGCATGTTTAATTTTATTGCAACTTCCTGAATTCTTCTACAAATAGTAGATTTACCAGAGGCAGATTCACCTGTAATAGATATCAAAATACGTTTTTTAGGATTATTAACAAGACGTCTTGAAAATTTTTGAATAAAATCTGGTTTTACTTCTGTAAAAATTGGCACAGCAGCATTTCTATCAAAAGCAAGAACTTGCTTAAACTTTGACTGCAAATAATAAGCAAGCAACTCCCTGCCAGGACGTTTGCTAAAATCTGGTTTATAAAGCTTATCTTCAGAATTAATTTCCTTATCTATAAGGTCATAAATTCTATCAATTTTTTCTTGATCTTCAACTTTCATACTTGTAAACATATTATCTTGAAAAAATCCTTTCAGGTCAATTAAATTTTTACAGGTTCTTGATTTATAAGCTGCATCGCTTCATACAAGTTTTGTTTTAATCTTGCTGCTTGAGCGTATGTTTCAGTTCTTCCTGCCAATTCTTCATCAATTATAGAATATAACTGCTTCATTAAATCTAAAGTAGTTGTAATCTGTCTAAATAATTGTCCCTCATAGTCAATATTAGAATATGGGTCATAATTATACATATAAGACCAGTTATTTACAGAGTTTTCACCAGGTTGCGAATTTAGCTCTGCAAATCTATAAATATTCTGTGCAACATCTGTATCAACTTCTACCTGTTCTCCTGTAGCCGCAGCGTATTCTCTTAAATATTGCCTTAGCAATTTTAATTCTGCTTTTAAAAGTTTATCTGGAATTTCTATTGAAGAATTGTCTCTAACATCATCATCTTCTTCTGCGTTAACAACTTCCATATTAGCGATTGCGCCTAAAAATCCTGCTAACTGTATAGGAGACAAATCAAGTAATGTATCATTTGTTAAAAACTCAATTACAGGAAGCTGAACGTAACCATTTAAGTGCTTTAACAATTCACCTTTTTTAGTTAAGTTATTATCTTTATCCAAGAAGTGTAGCTTTTGCATAACTTCTTTTCTTGCCGCAATTTGCTCAAACAGTTTGTCCTGTTTTTTCATCGCTATTTCAGGATTTGTATCATAAGCGTATAAAGAGTTTGACATCATTGTTTTTAATTTTGTATCATCTTGACACTTATCATAATAACTTGCTAAGAATGAATAATCTGGAACAAAATTACTCTTCAAATTGTTTGCACCAGCTTGGATTAGGTTTTTGATAACACCCTTTTGTTTAGCATTGCAACCAATTGCATAACAATAACCCACATCGTCAATTCCACGACGACCTGCACGCCCTGCCATTTGATGAAAATCATTTGGAGACAACATTCTCATACCATCCTCTGCATCTGGATGATCTGAAGGTTTACGAATTGCAGAAATAACCGTAGTTCTTGCTGGCATATTTATACCAGCAGCCAAGGTTTCTGTTGCAATTACAACCTTTACTAATTTTCTTTGGAAAAGTTCTTCTACCAATTCTTTTTGTACAGGTAGCATGCCTGCATTATGAATAGCATAACCTCTAATAAGAGCCTCTTTATCAAGTCCTTCTCCTAGATATCTGCCTTCCATTTCATAGCGTTTTATGGTCTCATTAATTTGACGAATTTCATCTTTATTATTTAAACATTCACACTTCGTCTTTAATTCATCAAGAACACGTTGGCTAAAACTCTTACTAAAAATGAATATAATAGCTGGCAATCTATCTGCTTCGCATAAATCATCTACTAAGCGACTAAATGTTGCCTTATTCACCTTTGCAGAAATTGACTGAGCATTATTCTGAGCTTCTTTCTTTGCCTTTCGTCTCTCAATCTTCTGAGCATCCTTTGGCATCTTACGCCCACTAACTTCACCTTGATGAATGACAAACTCTAAAGGCACATGTCGATTTTCTTTCGGAACATCAATTAAAACCGTCTTAGTATCTGTTGTTCTTACGGCTTTAATACCTTCATTCACACTAATATCATCTGCATTGTTCTTTAAAAAAGATATAAATTTTGAGCCTTGACCTTTTATACTCGCCATCCAATTGTTAATCTTTGCATTATTACCAATTGTCGCAGATAATGACAACATCTGAACTTCTGGTGGAGTAAACATAATAGATTGTTCCCAAATACCACCCCTATCAACATCACCAAGATAATGAAGCTCATCAAAAATTACAGTATTAACATCCTTCAAGCCATTATGAGAAGTTGGATTTTTCACTCCTAAGGTATCCTCAACAAAAGAATCCATACACTGATTAAATACCATATTTCTATAGATTTCTGTTGTCATAATAACAATAGGAGCCTCTGGATTGATTTTTACATCTCCAGTTAAAATACCAACATTTTCTTCACCATATATTTTTTGAAAGTCTCTAAATTTCTCATTTGAAAGAGCCTTTAGAGGGGTCGTATAAAGAGTTCTTTTACCTTGATTTAAATTTTTATTAATAGCAAAATGTGCTATTGCAGTCTTCCCTGTTCCTGTAGGAGCTGTTACTAGCACATCTTCACCTTTTATCAAATTTATACCAGCACTTTTTTGAAAAATATCTGGTTCACAACCTGCACTCAGTTTAAACCAATTTGACTTTAGAGCCTCTTGAAAAGCCACAGGTGCAGTAGCTAAAGTTGTTAACGCAGCCGCCTGCAAAACCTTTGGTTGTTGTGGCATATAGTTTATTTTCACTTCACTCTGTTGAGGAGGAGTAACAGTTTTCTTAGAAAAACCAGCAAGCTTTCTTGCTACCTTTTTAGCAGCTGTTGACTTACGGGACGTAAAATTTGTGTCTGTTGGGAATAAATAAATGTTCATACTGTCTTAAAAGTTGAGCAAAAAAATAATTGCTAAAACTTTAAAAAATCTTTACAAATATTAATTAAATATGTTACCATGTATATAGACTCAAGTTAAAGGAGAGAATTATGGCAAGATTAATCAGACCAAGCTGGGCTATCAGATGTGTACAATCAGGATGCAAAACCCTTTTTGAAGTTGCTCAAATGGAAGATGGTAAACAACAAGAAGTTATTTGTCCAAATTGCGGTGAACACTATGTTTATCCAATCTACGATAACGAAAACCAAGAAAACAACTAATGTATTTTAATGAAACAGACAAACGCTATAATCAATATAGCGCACATCTTAAACAAAAATTCGGCACCAAGGTTTATAAAATAACCATTGATGCCGGTTTTTCATGTCCAAATAGAGATGGTAGCCTTTCTCATAATGGATGTATATTTTGTGACGACGGAGGTAGCTTCTCTCAAGCACACTCAAATCAGCTAAGTATTGAAGAACAAATTCTTGCAGGGGTCGAAACTCTTTCTACAAGATTCAAAGCAAAGAAATTCATGTCTTATTTTCAAGCTTTTTCAAACACATACAAACCTGTTAACGAGCTTGAACAAATTTATAACGCATCTTTAAAACATCCTGATATAGTAGGGCTCTCTATCGGAACACGCCCAGATTGTGTCGATGACGACAAACTAAAACTTATCTCATCTTACACCCAAGATTATTACACTTGGCTTGAATACGGATTACAAAGTTGCCACGATAAAACTCTTTCTTGGATAAATAGAGGGCACGATTATGACTGTTTCTTAAAAGCCTATGAAAAAACTCAAAATTATGGCATTAACATCTGCCTTCATTTAATATTAGGATTAAACGAAACTTATGAAGAAATGATTGAAACTATCCAAAAAGTTGCAGCCCTTGAACCTGAAGGAGTAAAAATCCACATGCTCTGTGCTCTAGAAGGAACCAAGATTGCAAATTTATACAACAACGGCGAACTTAGCTTTATGTCAGAAGATGATTACATAAATCTTTGTTGTGACTATCTAGAGTACCTGCCACCACAAACAACTATCCACAGACTTGCAGGTAACGGACTTAAAAAGAACTTAGTAGCACCACGTTGGCTTGGTAAAAAATTGGATGCCCTTAATAAAATAGATAGAGAACTAATTCGCAGAAATAGCTGGCAAGGTTCCCGCTATATGGGCAACTAACGCATCTCTCACTGGAGATTGAGGCATTTCATCACATATAATTCTCAATGCCTCTTCAGGTTTCAATGCGGGTTTATATGATCGTTTTTCAGTTAATGCAGAATATTTATCCGCTATAGCTACAATTTCAGCCTCAATACCATAAACAAAACTCCCATCATTTTGCGGATAACCATCTCCCATTTTATTCTGGTGATGATATTTTATTAATTCTAAGGCTTTGGGACTAATATTCTGGGTCTTTAACAACTCAAAACCCAACACAGAATGTAACTCCATAACAGCTCGTTCTTTTTCGTTCAAACGACCTTGTTTATTAACAATTGAGTTTGGTATTAAAACCTTCCCAAAATCATGAAACATTGCCGCCTGTAAAACAGCTTGCCTATTTACACCCTGTTTTATATCAGAAGGCAAATTATTTATAATACCTGCAGCCAACGCTTTAGTTTCTTTTAAATGACCATTCGCAAGTTTCTTGAGCTCTTGAAGGTTTACTTCTTCTTTCACTCCATTGGTGTCTAAAATCTTCCTTACCTTGGGATTCATTGCCATCATCGTAAGAACAGCTTCTTTAGATAAGTAAGGACTTAATTCAGAATTCTGTGTAAAGGTATCACTTACACCAAAAGATGCCGAATCCCCCCTGAAACAAGGAGCATTCTTTATCGGAGCCACTAAGCCCGTATAAAAGCTATTCGGATTAAATCCCTTTATATTTATAGTCATACTACGAAAAACACCTTATACTTTCTATAAAGTATTTTTTTAATGATTTTTTGACAAAATTTCAGGGTTTGTAAATAAATAGTTACAAATCTAAGATAATATTAAAACCGCTCCAATTATCATAACAATTGTGCCAAGAATTTTTCTTAACATATTACCTTCATGAAAAATTTTATACCCTAAGAAAAGATTCACAATAGCTGACAACTGGAATAATGCCAACGCAGTACCAACTTCCATCTTTGAAAAAACTATATTTGTAGTAAATTGCATTATACTCAAGCAAACTGCTGCTAACAGATATTGTAACCACTCTCTCTTCTTTGGCAGCACAAATTTTCTCCCGAACAAAGGAACAAAAATTACTCCAAAAAACAATCCACAGAAACACCACAGGATAAAAGAGACCTGAGGAGATGACATTAAAATTATTTGCTTTAATATACTAGCCTCACACCCAGTAAAAATTAAGGCTGCAAATCTAAGGAGCAAAGACAGTTTCAAATTCTTTGCAGAAACACGCGTTTGGGGCGTCACCATCAAAAATAAACTTCCAACAACAATTAACACCACTCCTAATATCGCAATCAAGGAGGGGGTTTCCCCGAGTAGCACAAATGCACTTACAAGACCCACGATTGCTTTATAAGAATTGAGCGGACCCAATATAGAAAGCTCTCCATAATAAAGAGCTTTTATTAAACAAATCGTACCCAATGAGCAAAATAACCCCGCAAAAAATACATATCCCCAGAACTCTGTCGGATATAGAGTCCAATCTACAAGCAACGCAGGATAAATACAAGCGACACACATCAACATTGATATATATAAATTAACATTCAGTGAAGAGTTAGTTTCTCCTAAGCGTTTTTGGCAAGCATTAGCAATAGGATTAGAAATAATTCTCAAACACAATGCTGACAATAATACCCACATATTATTTAAAATCCTTGATAATCAATCTTTTTCAAAGCATCCAAGACTTCTTTTGAATCTGTTTCGAAATAGATTCTCAAAAGGGGTTCTGTCCCACTTGGACGTATCAAAATAGATGTTGTATCAGAAAGATATAATTTAACTCCATCAATGGTATTTTGTCTTAAGATAGAAAACTCCGCAACTTTTGAAGCAGACTTATAGTAATCTAATATCCTCGTTATCTCTGCTCTATCGGAAAGCTTCAAATCTATTCTATCAGTCAAGAAAGTTTTTCCATCGACTAATTTATATAAATCTTCTCTTAACTCTTTTAAAGACTTTCCAGAGTATGCCATCGCTTCAAGAACAAGAAGGTTTGCAATTATCCCATCTTTTTCAGGGATGTGATTTCCGATACTTAATCCTCCAGACTCTTCTCCACCAATAATTACTTGGTTCTTGCGCATTGCATCCCCAACATGTTTGAAACCTACTGCGGTTTCTATAATGTCTACCCCTAGTTTTTCTGCAACTTTTTCTATTAATAAACTTGAACCAACAGTTTTTACTATTGCGCCTTGATAACCTTTATTATCAATCAAATGTTTAGCAAGTATCGGGATAATTTCGTTTGGAGAAACATATTCGCCTGTTTCATCTACAACACCAAATCTATCACCGTCACCATCATTAGCAAAACCAATACAAGCTTTTTCTTTTGTTAAACCAATTAAGTCAGTAAGAAATTTTGGTTTCGGATCTGGCATTCCTCCTCCAAAATTAGAATCATGCTCCAATCGAATTGCCTCAAATGATATTTGTTTATTTTCAAGAATTTTATCAAAATAACCAATCGTTGCAGAATACAACCCATCATAAATAAAAGGTATTTTAGCAGATTTTATCTTTTCAAAATCAATTAATTCTTCTAATCTCAGCTCATATGAATCAAAGAAGCTGACTTTTTCAACACTACCTTCTCTCTCGTCAAGTTCTGTTCCAATATTTGCCACTATCTCAGAAGTAATATCATCAGTTGCCGGACCAGCATAATCTGGAATAAATTTCATCCCTAAATACTCTGGCGGGTTATGAGATGCAGTGAACATAATAGCACACGCACCCAACAGACCTGCATTATAGGCTAGAACAGGAGTTGGAACAACTGACTTAGATAGCTTTACACTGAACCCCTTAGCTGCAAGAATATTCGCACATTTTTCTGCATAGCTATCTGCTGATTTTCTAGGGTCATAACCGATGATGATTAATTTTCCTAACCCAAAGTTATCATAAACATATTTTCCAATAGCATTGGTCACAAGAGTAAAATTTTCATCATTAAAATCCGCTCCAAGTATCGCACGCCATCCATCAGTCCCAAACTTAATATTTGCCATTTTCCTCATCCTTCTCTATAATAAATATTATACTACAGTGGAATCAAAGGAGAGAAGAATGTTTGAGAACATTAATGAAGTTATCTGCTTAGGTCAAGGTGGCAGTAACAGTGAAATAGCCTTAGACCAATTTTACAAGCACTATAACATTAGTGCGTACAAGCGTTCACTTCCCTCTATAGCAGAATGCGTCCAATACGTTGAACAAAACCCTTTTGCTGTTGGGATAATTCCTATTGAAAATAACGTTGAAGGCATCATTCCAGAAACCTGTAAAGAATTGAGCTCAACAAAATACAATAATATAAAAATCTTAGCTCAAACTATTGTTCCTATTCACAACTGTTTATTATCAAAAACTACGGAGTTTTATTCAATATCTGGGCTAATTGCTCATCCAAAAGCAATTGCACATTGCCAAAACTTTATCAAAAACGAGATGCCATATAACTTGAATATTGTTTTGGCTGAAGATATGGCAGACGCGGCAGGACAATTAAACAGATATAATCTAACCTATGCAATGATAGGGACTCCTAAAACAGCAGAAATCTACAATCTTAATATCCTTAAACAAGACATTGATAATCACAATGACCTTAATATGAGATTTGTTGTCATAGGAAACTGCGAAACTCAAGTAACAGGAAAAGATATCACAAGCATAGTGCTCTACCTTAATGATAGAAAAGGTGCTTTGCTAGATATGGTCAAAGTTTTTGTGAAATACGATACCAACATCACCCATATAAACTCTAAAATGCAAGAAGGCACCGCAGATAAGCAAGCAGTCTTTATTGACTTTGAAGGGCATATTCATAACCCTGAAACGCAACAATTACTCGAAGAACTAAAACCATTTGCTGATGAAATCAAGTTCTCTGGTTCATACGCAATGTTCTAACCTAGTGCAACCCTTTTTCTGAATAAACATCAAAGTTATAATCATTGTTGCTAGAGAATAATCTATCTCTGTATGCATTAACTTTCAATTCCATTTTATATTGCAATTGTTGGTTATTTGTTCCCGTTTGTTTAATTCCCGCAGAATCAGAAGACGCAGCTACCTTAGAAAGAGCTTCTTCAAATGCTACCAAATAATTTATACAAACAGGGAACCTATATTTATCCATAATTTCCTGTTTTACATTTGAAGAAATCTTAGCTGTTACCAAATTCTTACCATTGCCGTTAAAATCTACCTGAGCAGTTGTTTCTAAATTAATATAATCATCTTCCATAACCTGTTTTAAAAGCATCTTTCCAACAGGATTTTTATTATCAAAGTGAGTCAATAATTCCGTCAACTGTGATTTTTCAGAATCTTCCCAAACTAAATAATCTTCATACTTTGCCAAGTACAATGTAGCCAGTGTTTTATCTCCATCAGCCTTTTCAATTATTCTTTCAAGAAGTTCTGGTTGCTTATAATAGTTCATGCTCTTCGGATAATCTTCTATAATATCATTGCACAATAGATATTGCCCAATTAACTCGGGAGATGAGTTACCATACTCGTGCAATAAAGCTGTCTCAGCGTTTGCAATAATTTCTTTTCCGCCATCACAATCTTTATAGAAATTATACGTATCCCAACTTAAAAGAGTTGATTCTAAACGCTCTTTACCCTTTAATACACCATTTTCCTTGAGATTCTCTGTAAGTTTATCACAAATATAATCCACATTTTCAATTGCTTGAGAAGTCAAAGCTTCAGGACGATATTTTGATAAACTTGTTGCACAATTACTCATCCCATTTTGGTAAAGAGTATTCATAGCATCATCAAATTTATTTTTTAGAGCCGATAATTTCAATGCTAATTGTTGTTCGGCACGATATTTTTGAGAAATCTCTTCCAATTCCTGCTGATTGACGCGCTCAGTTCCTTTAGGAATTAATTCTTTTGCCTGAATACCTTTTTCCAATTCTGTAACAGACATCTTTCCATCATATACGGAATCTAATGCTTTTAAAAACAACTTTAAACAAGCAATATCTTCTTTATCAAAATTACAACCATAGAAATTAACAATATTCTCGAATACAACATTATTCTCTGCAATTTCTTTGTTTGCATAGAAATTCAAGCGAGACTTGAGTTCTTCATTATCAAACTTATCATAATTTCTTTGCAATTTCTGTATTTTTGCGGCGTCAGCAATCATTGTTTTTATTCGTTCAGAGATTTTGTCAAACTTATAAGCTGAATCAGCAATACTATTTACAGAGAAAGTCTGTTCTTCATTAGAATAAATAATTTCATTTGGTTTCTTCTTATCTAAATAAATTTCTCTTATAACTGATGTTACATAATCATCAAAATCTACACCCAATAACTTAACATCACCTGCCGTAATTGGAGCTTTATCGGTTTTTCTATGAATTGGAATCGATGAGAATGAAGTAGGGTCTTCTTCATCCAGAATTCGTTCATGTTTTTCTATAATCTTATCAATCATCTGGTCTGCAAATGCAATATAAGCCTGTTCTGGAGTTGCACCTAGTAAAGGGGCATTAGCTTCAAACACCGAGTTTAAAGTTTTATCTACATAAGCATCACACCCTTTAAAATCACCTTTTTCATCAAATTCATCAAATGTTTCATAAAAATCTCTAGTTAAAGTAGATAATAACTTATCTGCAACTACATCATAAGGATTTTGAGGAAGAATCATCCTTGGATACTTTTCTTGAAGCTCAGCTACAGTTAAAATCCCTGCCAACGGTGCAAAATGCTCTTCAAAAATTTTACCCAAATTATAATCATCATCTAAAAGAGCGTTCTTAAATTTGCTAAGCAAAGTAGTATCTAAAGCTGAAATCTTAGCATCAATAACAGGCTGCTCTCGGTATACAGGAAGAGCATTTTTTAACTTTTTAGCCTCTGCATCATAATGAGCAAGCAACATCATTCTTTCCGAATTAGTCATCTTAGGATTCTCTAATTCAACCAATTTTTCAAAAAGTTTATCCTTCCTTATAAACAGTTGATGCGTATATGTAATCATTTTTCGATATTCTAATTCAGAATATTCTTTGGGAGGCATCTCCGCTAGCGAAATTACTTCAAGAATTGAATCAATTAACTTTACTAACTTATTACGCTTTTGCTGAATATTCATTGCATTGGCATTAAGTTTTACAGCTCCATAAAAAGGAACATTTGATAATTCCTTTTGATTAACTCTATTCGCTACTTTTGTTGATATTGGTTTTGGCACAACAGACTGGTTATTAGAAACCATACCAATTCTATGTACTTGCATTTGATAATCCCTTTATAATTGAGGCGCATTATCTATTGTACTTGGTTAACAATTTTTATCAAGCCCTTTAGATATGCTTTTCTGAGAAGATTGAACAGACGGCAAACTATCCATTTTATCTAAAAGATTCCGAACTCCAAGTTTAATTTTTTGAGTAGGTTTTGGAGCTAACAACTCTCTTTTACGATTTCTTATGGCTGTTGAAAAACCTTCCGGACATGTTTTGCTATATACTTCAAGTTCTTCTACACTTTTAATTTTTGAAATTTCTTTTAAATATTTCACCCGTTCATCAAGTTTTTGTAAAAATACACTTAAGCTCTCCTTGGGGAAATTTTGCTTTACAAACCATAGCTTTAATTCCTTAGCTTGCTTTAGGTCATTAGCATCAAATAATATCTTATCAAAAGTATTATACCCTTGCATATCTACAATTTTGAAACTAGCTAGCGCTGCCTCCCCAAATTCAAAATTAATATTACCACGACGAGCTTGAGTAAACGTATTTTCAAAAACATCACCACGATATCCAACAATCTCAGTTACCCAATCTGAAGAGTGTTTTACATTAACTTTCACATCTGGATTATATTTTTTTAACAACTCCAGCATATTGTTCATATTATAAACATGTACATCACAAAATAAAGATCTACCTGGAATAATAACGCCATGAGTTACACCTTCACTCATCATATCTCTGATTGTAATATCTAACTCTTTTTTGGAAACATCAGGTGCTGCATGATACATCATATGAGTTTTAGTCTTTGCATTATATAAATACAAAGCTGAACAATCACACACTCCAGAAGTTGAAATTGGTGTCTCTGCTGAAGCTTTTACAAAACTTCTTGGCTCTCTTAAAATATTAGTAGAAATTCCTTGTCGCTTTAAAACTTCTTGCTCACGTAACGAAAATCTTTTCCAAAAGGTCTTAAGTGGAGTTGACTCATTACACCTAGTACCACCTAATCCTAATTCGTCTGGACGTACATCGGTAATAAAATCAATCCCTTTTTTAGCAGGTTGGATTGCAGCCTTATTTTTAATATAAAAATCTTTTAACGTTTTTATTGCTCTTAAACGCATCCCTAAACTTGCTCCTGATATATTAAAGTATTTTCCAGCAACAAAATTGCCCAATAAAAAATTTTTTATAAGATATATTAAAAATAAAACAACCGCCCCATAAGAGACGGTTGTTATTAATTTAGTTAAGCTAGATAAAAACTACCATACATAGCAAAGTACTTCGCCACCCAAGTTTTCTTTACGAGCTTTTCTATCTGTCAACAAACCTTTGCTTGTTGAAACGATTGCGATACCTAAGCCACCGAATACTTGTGGTAAGTTTTTAGCCTTCATATAAGTTCTTAAACCAGGTTTTGATACACGTTGTAAGTTAGAAATAACTGGCTTGTTGTGTGAATCATATTTAAGAACGATAGTTAAGTATTTAAACTTTCCTTCTACTCTTTCAGAATAATCAGAAATGAAACCTTCTGATTTTAAAAGCTTTGCTAATTCTAATTTTAATTTAGAAGAAGGAAGCTCAACAGTAGGATGAGAAACCATATTAGCGTTTCTTATTCTTGTTAGCATATCTGCTATCGGATCTGTATTCATCTTTATATTTCCTTTTCTTTTTACTACTTACTAAATAATTTTTTGCTTCGAACAAGAGCTTGTTTTAGCAGTATAGCCAAAGTTTACGGTAACAACTACCAGCTAGCCTTGGTTACACCGGGCAACAAACCTTGATGAGCCATTTTTCTTAAACAAATTCTGCAAAGACCGAAATCTCTGTGGAAGCCGTGTGGACGTCCGCAAATGCTACAACGGTTGTGTAGTCTAACTTTTGGATATTTACCAGCTTCTGCAAGAGCACGTCTCTTGTTTTCTTTGTTTATCATCGCTTTTTTTGCCACGATTTTCTCCTTTATATTTTTCGTTTAATTTACTACTTGCTTAAACCTTTGAAAGGCATTCCTAACAATCTTAACAATTCTCTTGCTTCATCATCAGTGTTAGCTGTTGTGATAATAGAAATGTTCATACCCTTTACTAAATCAACTTCTTCGTAAGAAATTTCAGGGAATAGTGATTGTTCTTTTAAACCTAATGTGTAGTTTCCTCTACCATCGAAACTCTTTGCAGAGATACCTCTAAAGTCTCTGATACGTGGAAGAATTACACAAATAAGTTTTTGCAAGAAATCATACATTCTGTCACCACGTAATGTAGCCATTGCACCAACCGGCATACCTTCTCTTAATTTGTAAGATGCGATTGATTTTTTAGCCTTAGTAACAACTGCATGTTGACCTGCAATCTTTGTTAATTGTGCTTGAATTGCATCAGCAATCTTTGAGTTGTGAGAAGCTTCACCAACACCCATGTTAATTACAATTTTATGTAATTTAGGAATCATCATGTCATTTTCATAACCGAATTTTTCCTTCATAGCTGCTTTAACTTCTTCGTTATATTTTGCTTTTAAGTTTTTAGTTACTGTCATTTTTCTTTTCCTTTATCTAAGATGAACTTAATGTCGTTTCAACTAAAAGTTTAACACATTAAACATCTAAAGTCTCACCGCATTTTTTGCAAATGCGAACCTTTTTACCGTCAACTACTTTATGAGCAACTCTGGTTGGTTTTTCACAAGCTGGGCATACAATCATAACATTTGAGCTATCGATTGGAGCTTCCAACTTCAACAAACCACCGTTGATACCATAAGCTGGTTGAGCTTTTTGAGCTTTTGTCATCATGTTTAAGCCTTCTACAATCACTTCTGATTCAGATGGGTTAACTTTCTTAACATTGCCCATTTTACCTTTATCTTTGCCTGCAAGGATGATAACTCTATCACCTGATTTTACATGCAAACTATTTTTATTCTTATCTGCCATTTCCGACTCCTATATTACTTCCGGCGCAAGTGAAACAATCTTCATATAGTTCTTGTCTCTTAACTCACGAGCTACAGGCCCAAACACACGAGTACCTCTTGGGTTACCGTCTTTGTTGATAATTACTGCTGCATTTTCGTCAAATCTGATAACTGATCCGTCTTGACGTTTGATATCATGTTTTGTTCTAACGATTACCGCTTTAACAACTTCTGATTTCTTAACTGCCATATTAGGAGTTGCATCTTTAACTGTTGCAACAACAACGTCACCAACATAAGCGAACTTCTTGTTAGAAGAACCCATAACACGGATTACCAATAACTCTTTAGCACCTGTATTATCTGCTACCGCTAATCTTGTTTCTTGTTGTATCATTGTTACTTTCCTTTTAATTTAAAGTATTTACTTAACATTAGCTGTCTGCCACCTCGGGGCCACCGTGTCCGGCAGACAGGTTCTTATCATTATCTAGCTTTTTCTACGATTGACTCAACAACCCAACGTTTGCCACCAGAAATTGGTTTTGATTCGATAATTCTTACTGTATCACCGATTGAACATTCGTTCTTTTCGTCGTGAGCTTTATAGTTTTTGTTAGATTCGATAATCTTTTTATATTTTGGGTGTGGATCGTATGATGCTACTTTCACAACAACCGTTTTGTCCATTTTATCGCTTATTACGATACCTTGTTTTTCTTTCTTAGGCATTTTTTACCTCTGTTTCTTTTTCTGTTATCACAGTTTTGATTTGAGCAATTAAGCGTTTTGTATTAGCAATTTCAGCTGTGTTTTCAAGTTTATGCATAGTTTTTTGCATTCTTAATTCCATTAGCTTTTTCTTATTGTCTACTACAGCCTGCTTTAACTCATCCAATGTTTTTTCACGAATTTCTTGTAATTTCATTGTTTTGTTTCCTTATTCAGCGTCTTTTTCAACAATCTTTACGTTGATAGGTAATTTTTGTGCTGCAAGTTCTAACGCACGAACTGCAATGTCTCTATCAAAGTAGTCTAGTTCGAAAAGTATTCTGCCCGGTTTTACAACCGCTACCCAATACTCTACACTACCCTTACCTGAACCCATACGAGTTTCAGCAGGTTTTGCGGTAATCGGTTTGTCAGGAAATATTTTAATCCAAACATTACCGCCACGTTTAATTTCACGTGTCATTGCACGTCTTGCGGCTTCGATCTGACGGCTTGTAATCCAACCAGGTTCTAAAGCCTTTATAGCATAACGACCAAATTCGAAATCTACGCCACGAGTTTCATGACCTTTCATTCTTCCTTTCATCATTTTGCGATATTTTGTTTTTTTAGGCATTAACATTGTATTGTACTCCTGTTATTATTCATTTACTTTGTTTCTATCGCTTTGCGTTGTCTTCCGCCACGTCTTTGGAATCTTTCATTAGATTCTTTACCAGACTTAGTCTTGATATTCATATCAGCTGTTTCACCTGGCATTAAGTTACCTTTGAAAATCCAAACTTTAACACCGATTTTACCCATAACTGTATCAGCTTCAGTAAAACCATAGTCAACGTCAGCTCTGAATGTTTGAAGAGGAATTCTTCCTTCTTTTGCCCATTCTGAACGAGCGATTTCAGCACCACCTAAACGACCAGATACCATAATTTTGATACCTTGTGCGCCAGCTCTCATTGAACGTTGCATTGCTTGTTTCATTGCTCTTCTGAATGCTACACGTTTTTCTAATTGTTGTGCAACAGCTTCTGCAACTAATAAAGCATCAACGTCAACACGTGCTACTTCTACTACATTAATAATAACCGGTTTGCCTAAGTATTTTGAAACTTCTTGTTTTAGTTCTTCAATACCTTGACCGCCTCTGCCTACCACGATACCAGGTTTTGCAGTTACAACGGTTATTGTAGTTGCTTTGTCTTTTCTTTCAATCAAGATATTTGATACGCCTGCTGCGTATAATTTTTTCTTGACAAATTTACGAATTTTAGCATCTTCTGCAACAAATTCAGCATAATCCTTTACCTTAGCGTACCATTTGCTTACCCAAGGTCTGATTATTCCTACTCTAAATCCTGTCGGATGTGTCTTTTGTCCCATTTTTTATATTCCTATTTTGCTGTATCACTAACTTTAATTGTGAGGTGAGATGTACGTTTGAGTCTTCTGTAAATACGACCTTGAGCTCTTGGTTTACCTCTTTTATAAGTAACGCTTTCGTCTGCGTAAATTTCAGAAATTCTCAAATCTTCCGGTTTCGCACCATATTTTTCGTATGCGTTCGCTACTGCTGCCTTCAAGTTCTTTTCAACAACACTAGCTGCAAAATAAGGCATGAAACGTAACATATCTTGAGCTTCACCAACTGACTTGCCTCTTACTTCGTTGATTACTCGACGAAGTTTTCTTGCTGTCATTTTTATATCTGTTTGTCTTGCTTTAGCTTCCATTTTTTGTTTCCTTTATTTTCTTAGCCTTGTTGTACTATTTTCTCTTTGCTGTCTTATCTGAACCAGCGTGACCTCTGTACATTCTTGTTGGTGCGAATTCACCTAACTTGTGTCCAATCATTTGTTCTGTTACGTATACAGGAACGTGTGCTTTACCGTTGTGTACAGCAATTGTGTGTCCTAACATATCAGGAACAATCATAGACGCCCTTGACCAAGTCTTAACAACTTTCTTTTCGTTGTTTTCATTCATTTTGTCAATCTTCTTTTGAAGTGACTCGTGTACGTATGGTCCTTTTTTTAATGAACGTGCCATTAATTTCTCCTTTATCTAATTGATTTTACTTAACTACTTTTTGCGTCTTCTAACAATCAATTTATCAGAAGCTTTGTTAGCTTTTCTGGTCTTTTGACCAAGAGCCGGTTTACCCCAAGGAGTCTTAGGATGTCCACCAGGACCGGTTTTACCTTCACCACCACCGTGAGGGTGATCGCATGGGTTCATTGTAACACCACGTACTGTTGGTCTGATACCTAAGTATCTTGTTCTACCTGCTTTACCGATTGATAAGTTTTTGAATTCAGCATTACCTAATGTACCGATAGTTGCCATACATTCTTTTCTTACCATTCTCATTTCTGAAGAAGGAAGTTTGATAGTTACATAGTTGCCTTCTTTTGCCATTACTTGTGCAAAGTTACCAGCACTTCTTACCATCTTACCACCTCTACCAGGGGTTAATTCAATGTTGTGAACAATTGTACCTAATGGAATCATATCTAATGGTAATGCGTTACCTGTTTGAATTGTTGCTTCAGGACCGCTTACAATTGTATCACCTACGTTCAAACCTTCTGGTGTAAGGATATATCTCTTTTCACCATCAGCGTAGAACACTAATGAAATTCTTACGTTTCTGTAAGGATCATACTCGATAGTTTTAACAACTGCCGGGATACCAAACTTATCACGTTTGAAGTCAATAATACGGTATGCTTGTTTTACACCGCCACCTTTATGACGACAAGTGATTCTACCGGTATTGTTTCTACCAGCAGTTTTCTTTATATGTTTTAATAAAGATTTTTCAGGAGTTTGTGTAGTGATTTCTTGGTAATCACTCTTTGTCATACCTCTTTGTCCCGGAGATGTCGGATTAATTTTTCTAATTGCCATTTTCTTTTCTCCTTTTACTTGGCTTTAGGGCTATGCCCTGATTGTACTTTCCGTGTGGGGACATCTGCCTTTCGCCCCCTGCAGTTACAGGTTAAGCCGGAGTTAATCCGGCTACCTATTAAACTGCTGTTAATTCTTCGATTGGATCTCCTTCGATAGTAACAATTGCCTTCTTGTAAGAAGCTGTTCTACCAAAGTGGTAACCCATTCTCTTTGCATGTGATGGCATATAAACTGTGCAAACTTTTTTAACTTTTCTGCCTGGGAATGCAAGTTCAATTGCTTGTGCAATTTCTACTTTTGTAGCATTCATATTAACTTCGAAAGTATATTTGCCTAATGTAGTAGCCATCATTGATTTTTCGGTAATAACCGGTTTTCTGATTATATCATACAATTTTTCAGTATTTGTTCTTGTCTTACTCATTATTGTAGCCTTTCTGTTATTTCATTTACCGCTGATTCGGTGATAACAACAAAATCAGCTTCCAATATATCTTTAACGTTGATGTTAGATGGTAAAATCATTTTTACTGAAGGAATGTTTCTTGCAGCTAACTCAAGATATTTGTTTTCTGGAGCTTTTACGTCTGCAATAACTAAAACCTTACCAGCTACGTTTAATGATTTTAAAACTTCAGCCATTAATTTTGTCTTTGGAGCATCAATCAATGAGAAATCTTTTACAACTACCATTGAATCAACTCTTGAAGATAATGCTGATCTTAAAGCAACTTGTCTTGCTTTCTTTGGCATATCAAAAGCAAAGCTACGTGGTTTTGGACCAAATACTACACCACCACCAGCGAATAATGGTGAACGCAATGAACCTGCTCTTGCACGTCCAGTACCTTTTTGTTTCCATGGTTTCTTACCGCCACCTGATACTTCTGCTCTTGTTTTAGCACAAGCTGAACCTTGTCTGGCATTATTTAATTGTCTTCTCAATGCCAAGTGCATTACGTGTAAGTTTGGCTCAATACCGAAAACTTGTTCGTTTAAAGTGATTTCACCTAACTTTTCACCTTTTGTACTTAATATTTGTTTTGACATTTTATTTTCCTTTTCCTTTCTTACCTCTTGCAAGTTTTTATCTAAACTGCTTTATGTGGCAAGCTATTATCTTTTACCATTGCACCGAAGTGCTATTTCTTAATTAGTTCCATTTTGTTCTTGATGGAACGATTGTTACCAATCTGCCTTCGCATCCAGGAACTGAACCTTTTACTAATACTAAACCGTTTTCGTTATCAACTTTAACAAGTTTTAACTTAGAAATAGTAACTCTTTCGTTACCCATATTTCCAGCCATTCTCTTACCTTTGATAACACGGCTTGGAGTTGTACCTGCACCGATAGAACCTGGAGCTCTGTGGTTCTTTGAACCGTGAGCCATTGGTCCTCTTGAGAAGTTCCATCTTTTTACTGTACCTTGGAAACCTTTACCGATAGAAGTACCCGTTACGTCAACTTTTTGAGTGTCGTTTAATACTGATAAATCAATTACTTGACCAACTGTGTAGTCAGCAACGTTATCTACTCTGAACTCTTGTAAGTGTCTGTAGTTATCTAAACCATTTTTCTTAAAGTGACCAATTTCTGCCTTTGTTAAGTGTTTTTCTTTTGCAGGAATTGTACCTACTTGGATAGCATTGTAACCGTCTTTTTCAACAGTCTTGATTTGAGTAACAACTGTTGTATCAACTTTAATTACAGTAACCGGAATTGCCAAACCTTCTTCGTTGAAAATTTGGGTCATACCTAATTTCTTACCTATTACACCTAGTGTCATTTTATCCTTTCCGATAAGAAGCGTAATCCTACACTCTTATCTTTACATCTTGCGATTGCTACCTTACTGAATCTTTTACCTTAAAAGGGATTTAACCTTCCGCCGCTTGGACGTTGTAGTTCACATTATATGCATAATGCTTATTAAATTTTCAAATCTACAATATACTCAGATGTATATTATAAAACTTTCATTTCTACGCCAACACCAGCTGGTAAATCCATTCTGCTCAACTCTGCCATTGTTTGTTGAGTAGAATCGTATATATCGATAATACGTTTGTGTGTTCTGATTTCGAAATGTTCTCTTGATTTCTTATCTACGTGTGGTGAACGTAACACACAATATATACGACGTTTTGTCGGTAAAGGAATAGGTCCGGCAACTTTTGCATCTGTTCTTTTTGCTGCTTCTACGATTTTTTCAGCAGATACGTCTACCAATTTGTGTTCGTATGAACGTAAGCAAACTCTGATTTTTTGTCCTTGTTGACTTGCCATATTTTAATCCTTTTCACTGACTTTTGTAACACTAATCCCGTCGAGAATTAACCCTTACGGGACTGCTATATATAATATATTTCGGTCTACTACTATAGCACTATGTATCGTAATATAAACAAAAATCAATGTCAACACTACTGTGTAACTAGATTTATAATTTGTAATATTTCTTTAAAATGCCTTTAAGCGACGAACATAATAAGTTGCAAAAATTGGTAGAACAAATAAAACAACTAGCGTATTTATAATTCCCACTTTTTCTGCAATAACTCCAATTACAGACAACGCAACAGCAACAACGCCCCAAGAAAACCCAACCATTAAACCTGCTAAAACACTCTTATATTCAGGCATCAATCTCTGTGCCATAACAACAGTTACAGGTTGTGCAAGCATCGTAACAAATCCCATTAACAAAAAGAATATCAATGAAAGAACTTTATGAGATTGATAGGTAATTGCAAAACCTACAATCAACGGCAAAGTTGCACACATTGAAATATATAATAAATTTTTTGTACCAATTAATTTTTCAACTTTATGACTAACAAAAGATGCTATCCCTCCTGCAAAGATAAAGGAAAATAATGCCGCCCCAATATAAAATGGACTACATCCCATATCTCTCCACAAGAATGGTAACAATATACACGCACTATTTGTTACCAAAGTTTTCATCATAGAAATCATTAATAAATAACGAATTTGTTGGTTTTCAAAAACCTTTACGAAAGTATCAAAAAACTGTTTCTTTTGAACAACCTCTCCCCCACCTGACAGTTTAGGTAAGAAATTAAACATTAGTCCTGCTGTTACCAATCCTAAAACAGTAGTCAAAGGAAGTTTTTCCATTCCCATATACTGAACAACAAACGCTGCCAACAATGGTCCAAGGGAAAAGCCAATTGAGCCAAAGCTCATAAACCAACCCATTGCATTAGAATTAGGTTGAGCAAACTTATGCACAAAACCTGTACCCTGAGGGTGAAAGAAACTGCCACCAAGACTACCCAAAATCATAAATAGAATTAGAATTCCAATATTTGGTGCAATAGGCGTCAAAGGAACAAATACAGATATCAAAACTAACCCCCAGAATACAAAAATTCTTTTCAGGGTATTATCAGCCAAGAAGCCAAATAATGGTTGCAACATAGAGGAACATACGTGTGAAATACTTATAATTATTGTTGCCAACCCTAAAGAAATTCCAAGCTTTAAAGCAATAAATGGCATTAGGGGATTCATAAATCCAGAATAAGTATCACACACTAAGTGTGCCACTGACAACCAAGTTATTGTTCCTTTTTTTACATTTGTTTCCATACTAAAATTCTAGCACTAAAATAAAAAGAGGAGCTTTTTACAAAAAAGTTTTTATTGCTAATGGAATGTAATTAATTAAATCAGATGCAAGTACACCATATTCCGTTAAATCTTTAGCCGCTAGCTCTCCTGTAACCCCGTGTAAATTAACAGCCAGACAAACTGCTTCAAAAGGTTCCATCCCTTGAGCGATTAAGCCTGAAATAATGCCCGTCAAAACATCTCCACTTCCGCCTTTTGCAAGAGCAGTTGACCCCGTATTATTAACATAAAAGCGTCCATCATTAGCAGCAACTTTTGTATTTACCCCTTTAATCAAAGCAATTGCATTATATTTCTGAGCCAATAACTTTGCGCATTCCTCGGAATTTGCAACAATTTCTTCAACAGCTAAATTTAATAATCTTGAAGCCTCGGCAGGATGAGGAGTTAATATAAGATTATTTAAAAACTCTTTTTTTTCCGTTTCAGCTAAAAGCTGTAAAGCACTTGCATCAATAATTATAGACTTTTGAAAATTCTTTACTTTATTCAAAAATTTTTCAAAAAAGGCTCTTGTTTCAGGAGAAATTCCCAGACCACAACCGATTGATATAACCGTATAATTATCCAATAATTCTAAGGCTTCGTTTCTATTCACATAAACAACATCAGGAGTTTGAGCTGATACTGAATCAATAACACAATCTTCCGTAGCAAGTGTCACCAAACCAGCTCCAATCTTAAGAGCTGAAACAGAAGATAGAAAAGCCGCCCCAGAATAATTTCTTGAGCCGGCAATATTTAAAACTTTTCCAAAAGTTCCTTTATTAGAAATTTTAGGACGAACAGGAAGTTTAAATTCCATTTTGTCTCACTGCCTCATAAGCAACTATGGCAACAGAGTTAGAAAGATTTAAACTTCTTTGACCTTCTTTCATAGGAATAGTGATTGCTGTGTCTTTTGTCACGTACATTTCAGGAAGTCCTCTTGTCTCTGGCCCAAAAACTAACACATCACCATCCTTAAACTGGATATCTGTATAAAGCCTATCAGTTTTTGTAGTCAGATAATAAAATGTACTATCAGGCAACATTTTATACAATTCTTCAATCGAGTCAACTTTGTGCAAATCAACGCTATCCCAATAGTCAAGTCCTGCACGTTTTGTATACTTACTACTCAATGAAAAACCTAGTTTCCCAACCAGATACAAAGAAGCGCCAGTACAAGCACACAGCCTTGCTATATTTCCAGTATTTTGCGGGATTTCCGGTTCGTATAATGCAATATTAATCTTAGTCATTTTTTTCTTCAAAAAGGGTCTTAGCTTCTATTACAACAGGTAAGCCTCTAACTACACAGAACACGATTGCAATTACAGCCAACCAATAACCTACTGTGAAAACTACATCAGCATGAGGACAGCCAGGGATTTTAGCAGCAACAATTACTACGAAAGCTACAACCTTTGCTACAGCATAGCTAATTCTCATAAACTTAGAAGAAGTTATAAATACGCAGATAGGGTTCTTTTGCATTGTTGTTTTACCAAACGCAGTATAACCACGTTCCATAGCAGCACTTCTAATAGTATCTGTAATAAAGCCTCTTGTAATTGCTACTAATGGAAATAAAATTGATAACCAACCCATAACAGCAAACAAAATCCAATAAGTATTTTCAACAATTCTATCACTCATAATATCAAGTAATGCGCCTAGCTTTGATTCCTCATGGAACTTTCTTGCCACATAACCATCAAGGCCGTCCATTGCAAATGCGACAATTGTTAGTATTAGCGCCCAAACTCCTGCAACAGGATTATCTAAATGTGCACAAATAAGGTACACACCTAAAAACATTAATATTACTCTAAAAATTGTTATAAAATTAGCCATCTTTCTCTCCTAAAATTCCATTATTGTTTTGATCTTGATGTCGCAAAAGTTTTTTCTTTTTCATCCAAATCTTTTACTCTTGAACCTAACATTATTTTTTCAGCTTCTTCAAGAATACTTACTACCACATAACCATTTTGACCATCAGAACGAGCTTCTTGACCTGTTGCACAACAGCTTAAGAAGTGTTGACATTCTAATTTCAAAGGTTCTATTTCCAAGTAATCCAAAGCAATTACTTCGGTTTTATTTGCCACAAAATTATCATACAATTTTAGTTTATTATCAGGTAAAGTATCATCAAAAATAGCAGTTTTCTTTGTACCTCTTACTAGTAAATTCACGTGTTTTTGAGGTGTAATCCAACTATCAGAAATTTGACCAATCATACCACCTTCAAATTCAATACTAATATGAGTGATATCCATAATTTCATTTCTATCAGAAGAGCATCCAATTGCAGAGATAACTCTCTTTGGAGTTTTTCCTGTAACATACGCCATCATTGACAAATCGTGTGGTGCCAAATCCCACATAACACTTCTATCATTTTTGAAATAGTTTACATTTAATCTATCGCTTTGAGCATATACAAGTTCACCCAAAACACCTTCTTCAATAAGCATTTTTAAACGGTTAACTGCAGGATGGTACAATAACAAGTGACCAACCATTAATATTAAGCCTCTCTCTTGAGCCAATTCAGTCAATTGCTTTGCTTCTTCTGCAACTGTAGAAATAGGTTTTTCTACATAGACATTTTTGCCCGCATTTAACATTGCTCGCACAATTTTAAAGTGAGTATGACTTGGAGTTACAACAACAACACCTGTAATCTCTGAGTCATTAATAATATCATTCATGTCTTTTGTAACTTTAACAGAAGGATAAAGTTCCTTAACTGTTTTTAAAGTTTCATCATCCAAATCGCATACAGTTGAAAGAGCGTTTAAATTATAGAAATTTCTAACAATATTTCTACCCCATAACCCGTATCCGATAACTGCAATTTTTTGTTCTTTCATACTTATCACCCTTATCTCAAGAAAATTATATAACAAGAGTTTTTTGTTCACAAGTCGGTTGATAATCATTCCGCTTTGTAGTATCTTGAATTTGTGAATGGGAATAGTGATTTAGATTTGAATAAGATTGCGTTAGAGTGTGGTTTAGATAAAAATCTGGACAGCAGAATTGTTCTCCATAATATTGCAGAGCTAGAAGAATTTTACGAAAAAGAAATACTCTTAAAAATCTACAATTATTTATTGGAAAATCTCACAAACCCAGAATATTTAATACAAGTTATCAGATGCTATGATAATTATCGTGATAACACCGTATTACCTTCTGTCGCAAAAATTTTGCAAAGAAGTACATCTTCAGAAGATGATGAAGGAATAGATTTGCGAGTTATCTGTGCTAAATCAATTGCAAATCATAACGATACTTCTTACGTAACATTATTATTAGATTGCATGAGTAATAAAAAAGAACATTATAAAGTTCGCTTAGCCTGCGCCGATGCTCTAGGCAAAATTGGTGATAAATTCGCTGTTTCACCACTAATCGATGTCGTAAAAGATGAAGAAGAAAAATCCATATATTTAAAAGAATCTGCAACAAAAGCTCTCGGGATAATTGGTGATGACAGAGCTGTAGAACCTTTGATTTCCATTCTTAATACAAAACACGGAATTTTTAGTAAATTCTCCTTCCTTAAAGAAAAAATTATAGAAGCGCTCGATAAGTTAAATATAAACAACGAAAGAATATTTTCAGCACTAAAAAAATCTCTTTATGATGAATCTCCAATGGTTCGAATTAATGCCATCGAAGCCATTATGAATAGTGAAGATAGTCGGGCCGAAGACTGTATTCGACCTTGTTTATCTGACCCAGATAATGAAGTAAAGAAAAATGCTCTTATAGCACTTTACAATCTTTCTGACAGGACAATACTCGACGAGGTAATTGAAAACAGCGATTATTCAGAGTACTTAAAAGAGGTTGCCAAAGAGCTTATTGAAGAGTACGAAGATTGCGAGGATGAGGATGAATAACTCCATAATATTGATATCTGGTGGACTTGATTCTGTCGTAAGCCTTGGTTTAGCAAAAGATGAATACAACATCACCTTAGGGCTAACTTTTGATTATGGTCAGAAATCAGCAACACAAGAGATTCAAGCTGCAAGAATGATTTGCAATCATTACAAAATAGCACACAAGATTATAAAACTTGACTGGTTAAAAGATATCACTCAAACATCTCTTGTTTCAGATGAAGATGTTCCTGAAAATAAACAAGGTACAAAGGAAAGCATGCAATCGGTATGGGTTCCTAACAGAAATGGTTTATTCCTAAACATTGCAGCTGCATTTGCAGACTCATACAATTTTACTCATATTATCTTTGGAGCAAATAGCCAAGAAGCAAAAACTTTTCCTGATAATACACAGGATTTTATTAACAGAATAAATTCAACATTTGAATTCTCAACTTTAGCTAAACCACAAGTTATATCACCCTTGATAAATTCAACTAAGGATGATATAGTAAAAATTGCTCTAGAGAAAAACGTTCCTCTCGAGCTTGTTAGAAGTTGCTACAACAATTCTCTAACTAATTGCGGGAAATGTGAATCGTGCTTAAATCTAAAAAATGCACTTATCAATAATAAACAAAATGAACTTATAGAGAGATTATTCAAAGATGAAAACTAAGTATATTGATGAAGAGATTAAATATATAGGCTCACAACTAGCTCCACACTGGATTTATAAAAACTTTAAAATCCAAGGAGATGCAATTGTTGCTTTCTGTGGTGAATGTGAAGTAAAACTAACAGAAATGGTTGATATTGAAGATGTAATTAACAATGAACCTATTTATAGCAAATCAATGCTTAGTTTCATTTCTGAACAATTTGGAGTAAACCTCCCAGAAGGAGTGTTTAGACAAAGATTGTTAATCTGTACAATAAAAGAACTACTTGAAGAGTATGGTAAAAAAATAAAACGCAGTGGGGATGATTTGTTTTTTGAAGATAAAAAACTTACAGTATCAATTGCTACAAAATCAATTACATCTACTCTTATTCACACAGGAGTAAATATCTTATCAGAAGGCGCTCCTGTAAAAGCCTCAGGCTTAACTAGCGAGCTCGGCATTGAAAATATTAAAGAATTTGCTATTGAAGTAATGAAACGATACAGTGAAGAAATCGAAGATATTATTCTTGCAGGAACAAAAGTGCGAGGAGTGTAAATATGGCTAAAAAATTCGGATACAAAAAATATCTAAAACCTAAAAACGAAAAAAAAGATTTGAGCACGTTAAAAGTCTTTTTGGGCTCATTTGTGGTTATGCTTGTTGTTTTTACAGTCCTAATTAACCGCTTCGCTCCTGATGTTGATGTTTCTATAGGGAACAGCTCAGACTCTGACGAAATTGCTTATGAGCAAGATGAGAATGAAATATACTTGAAAAAGTTTGTTGATAACAGGTTATTAGCTATACAACAAGAAGACCAAGCTCCTGATACAGTTGCAAAACAAGATACAACAATACCTTCTAATGAAAAAACTCCTGTAACAACTAAGGAACAACCAAAGCAAGAAGTTCTTAAACCTGTAGAGCTAGTCGTTGCAGTCCCAGAAGTTAAATTACCACCAATACCTGATACAGGTATCCAAGCTCCGCAAAGAATTGAGCAACCGTTGCTAAATGCAACATACCGTGTCTATATAGGTTATTATCATACTTATGACCAAGTTAAATTAGCAAAAGAAATAGTAAGCGAAGCTGACTCAACAATCACTCCAGTTATAAAAGAAATCAGCGGAGGCTATACACTTCAAGCTGGAGTCTTCAAAAGCAAAGAGGCCGCAGTATCTTTAACCAATTCTCTTTTAAAAGAACATCTTCCTGCAAGACTTGTTACTGAGTAGACTTAACCTGATTTATTATCTCTACGACATTTGGGTGTAATACTAGTTTATTTTCACCTATATACTTTTCGATTGCAGGTAAATCCTCTGGAATAGGTCCATTATTTCCAATACTTTGGATTTCTTCAACAACACCATCTTCCATAACCCTAAGAATTGCTTGAGGTTTTCCTGCACGCATCAAAAGATGGAAATCAGCATACATTAAATGAGTAGCCGCATAAGGTGATTTTGTGCACCAACTTCTGTGAGACAATACCTGTAGTTTAGTTGTATTTCTATCATAGTTCTTATAATCATTTGATAAAGAGTTAATAATAAGCCATCCATTTTCTGGCACAGATTTTTCATCAAAAACATTCTTTAAATGTTTATTATAAACATCGAGAAATCTAAACTGCACAGTGTCATCTTTGTCTTTTATTTCATCATAAGTATTCTTTAAAGCTGTCGTATTAAGTATTTGAGGGATATCGTCATTTGTAGATTTTAATTCTTTACACAGTTCATTCAACATAACAAGTGCAAATCCAAACGGATATCTTCTGTCAAAACAGAATTGTTGTATCCATTTACTAATCAAATCCTTGCGTAAATTCTCAACCTTCTCTGTTCTAGCAGGGAAAAGGTATGATTTTTCCTTTATTTTTAAAAACGCCCACTTTTGAAAATCGTTTAATGTATCAAATTTTTCAATAGGCGCCTTTAATTTTCGCATACAAACATAATCAACACCTTTGAATTGAGAAGGTTTCATAGCGTTGAATGTTGGAGGGTTGTACTTGCTACTATCTGTGAACGATACACGCATACCTACATTAAACAACGAAAATTTTCTGTTTAAAGCTGTTTATAAAAAATTTTTACACTATTTAATAATCCTTTTGAGGAATGTTTATTAAAATTAAAAAAATAAACTATTTACATAAGGAGAACAAAAAATGTTAGAAAAAAGATTTCTGAATTTAGTCGGTATAGATGGAATTTTCACCATTATCCTTGGGATACTAATGCTTATAATACCCCAAGTTACTAGTTTTGCAATAGGGCTTATTGTTGCAATCGCACTTACAGCTTATGGACTATTCCGAGTAATAAACTCTATTATCGAACGGAAATACATTCGACATGTTTTCCTAAATATTGTAATTGGATTAATACTACTAAGTTGCGGGATTATTTTATTCCTACACCCTGTTTTTAATCTTATTCTATTGACATCTATAATTGCAGTTTATTTTATACTAGAAAGTATTGCTACTGCGGCTTTCGCATTCCAAACGAGGGGTATCGTACACATGTGGTGGCTTAATTTACTTACTGCCTTTTTACAATTACTACTTGGATTTGTAATCATAATGGGATTGCCCTCTACCGCTCTATGGACACTGGGTATCTTATTAGGGATAAATTTTTTATTTTCAGGAATGGCAATGCTTATAGTATCTATGTCAACAAGATTTGGACGACTATAAAGAAGTAGGGCGTCGGAAAAGTTCCGACGCCCTTGTGGCATAATCTATATTTTGGGATATTACTTTACTTGTTGAATAATTCTATCAGTAATATTATCTCCACCATACAAAACAGCTGTCTTTGCTAAAACAACATCATAACCTAATGTTTGAGCTTGTTTTACTATCACATTAGTTATATTTGTATCAATCGCTGCAAGTTTTTTTGCATAATCTTTAGCAGCTGCTTCTTTCTTATTGTTCAATTCTTTTTCATATTTTTCTGCCAAAGCTTTTTTCTTAGCAATATCTGATTGCGCATCAACCTCAGATTTTGCTTTGTTCATAAATTGGATTAATTCATTTCTCTTTTTATCTTGCTCAGTTTTCAAGTTCTTAACTTGAGAAGATTGAGAAACAACTTTTTGTACGTCTACAATCGCAACCTTACTGATTGTATTGCTTGAAATAGCCATACTATTAAAACCGCAACCTAAAACAAATGCTAAAGAAATAGCCAAAACTGATTTAAAATGTTTATCCATTCTATCCTCCTATTAATTCCTATTGCTTGAACATTAGTATAATTGATTTTTCAGGAAAAAACAATATAAAAATACAAGCAAAACTTATTTCTGCTATAATCTAATTATGTACAAAGTCGTTTGGGGATTATTATTACTAGCAGCACTTCCTGCTGTAGCTATAGAAGAACTCGGGATTGAGTATTCAGTTAACACTGATTACAACAAATTATTGGAAACCCGAGCTTACAGCTCTTATCAAAAAGCTTTACAAACAAAAAACGAAAATGATATTAGTAATGCAATTGGAGGCTACAGAACATTATTCGACTTAACCCCAGACAATACCGAATACTGTCTTAAAATCGCAGAGCTTTATGATCTATACGAAAAACGCTCCTACGCAAAAGAGTTTTTCACCAGAACTCTCATCCTTGACCCTAAAATGCCAGCAGCACACGAAGGGTTTGGAAATCATTATTACAAGCAATGTAATTACAGAATGGCATTGAAAGAATATACGGAAGCTTACAAACTAAATTTAAGAAATTATAATGTTTCAAGCAGACTCGGTACAATTTATCAGAAATTCGGCGATACACAACTCGCATTAAAATTCTTCAAAGAAGCTCAAAAAGTACAACCTTGTGAAGAATTGGCTATGAAAATACGCTTGTTAGAGGAACTCAATTCCAATAATACGGTGTATTATCAAAATACGAGGATACATTTCGTCGAGGATTAGTTTTGTTTAAAAAGTACATTTTTTCAGCACTATTATTTGCTATTCTGGCAACATCTTTGCCTGCTAGTGCAATGTGCGTTTTTCAACAATTCTCACCAAAACCTAACGAAATAATCTTCAACCAAGTTACTAGAAATATTAGCGTTATAAATCCTAGTTGCAGTAATAACGCTGCGAATTGTCGTTTCCCAGGAATGAGAGGTACAAACCAACTTGTTGTATACACTCCTGAATATGGACGCCGTACAAACACTAATGAATTTGGGACAGAAGCTCTTATTATTGACGGTATTGTTACACAGTTAAGCGGAGCTAACACACTAATCCCAGCTAACGGTGTTGTAATAAGTGGACACGGACAAGCAAAGCAATGGATTCACGAAAATATAATCGTAGGGTCAAAGGTCTATATTGATTCTCAAAACAAAACAATCACCTCATATATTACCTCTGATACCTTTTTATATAGTGCAAAGACTAAACTTGTTGAAGTTCAAAATATAATGAACTACTATCTCAGAACTACTCCAAAATACGATGCAAGAAAAACAATAACCGCAATTAATAAATCAAAAGACTACATTGCTAAAGCTGAAAAAGATTGTAACAATGTTCAGAAATTTTCTGGCAAAGCTGTCGAATCAGCGAATGAAGCATTATCCTTAGTATTACCTTATAAACACAACGAACTAAAAGGCGTTTGGATTAGACCAACATACCATTCTAAGAATGAAATTGAAAACGTCTTAGACAATCTCAAAAAAACAGGTATCGATACAGTTTTTGTAGAGACCTTCTATCACGGGAAAACTATATTCCCTAGTGATATTATGTTATCTTACGGCTTTATCGAACAAAACGAAGAGTTTGTAGGCTTCGATCCTCTTGAAGTCTGGATAAAAGAAGCTCATAAACGAAACATTAAGGTTCATATTTGGTTTGAAACATTCTATGTTGGAAACAAGAATCCTAAAAATTACAAAAACCATATTTTATCAATAAGACCAAATTGGACAAATCTACCAAAGAACAGTGCAGATAGCATAGAACCTGTTTATTCATCATCTGAACATAATGGGTATTTCTTGGATCCAGCTAACCCAGAAGTTCAGAATTTTTTAATCAAACTTCTTTCAGAAATCATTACAAAATATAATCCTGATGGTATCAACCTAGACTATATAAGATACCCTCAAGCAATAAATCCAGAAATTCCTGGTTATGAAAATTCAACTTGGGGCTATACATCATACTCAAGAGAAGGTTTCAAATCAAAGTATGAAATAGATCCAATTGAATTAACTAGAAAAGATTTGCTTTGGGATGACTGGTTATTATTTAGAGCCGACAGAGTAACAGACTTTGTAAGAAGAGCCTCTGAACTCTGCAAAGAGAAACAAGTACCATTAACCGCTGTAATTTTCCCAAATCAAAAGGGAGCTTTAGTAACCAAGTTACAAGACTGGCGCAGTTGGTCAAAGAGTGATTATGTTGATGGATTCACTCCACTATTCTTAACCTGCGACCCTAAAACTACAGCTTCAATGATTGCAGAAGTTAATAATAACAAATCAAAGACAACCAAGCTATACGGCGGTTTGTTTGTAACATTCATGAAAGGTAATCCTGAAGACTTAATCAGAATCCTACACGAAAGCAGAAGATTTGGTTTATCAGGTGCAATAATATTTGACTATGCTCATTTTGGACACGAATATATGAACATATTAACAGCAAGTGCATTTAATAACGGCTCTATTAGCAGAGTTGAAGTGACAGAGCCTGCTGTTAAAACCCCATTATCTTCAATATGTACAAAATGTCGTCCTAACAAAAAATGCAAAGAATGCAAAAAGCTTGAAAAGCGCAAACAAAAGGAGAAGAAAAAACGAACACTAACGAAAACAACACAGGAAGCAGACGTAAATTCATAGGTATCTGGTTTTCCTGCTGTTCAACTTATGGACGTATATATAAAAACGCACAAGGGACAGCCTACATTGGGAACTGCCCTCGTTGTGGTTGCAGAGTTTCTGTAAAAATCGGAGAAGGTGGTACAGGAAGGAGGTTTTTCCGTGCAGAATAAAATTAGAGAAAATGAATTATTAGATATTTTTTGTACTCTTGTTCAAATACCAAGCCCATCAAAACACGAAGAAAAAGTTATTGAATGGATTAAGAATTTTGCAAAAGAACATAATATCGAATGTAACGCTGATGAATATAGCAACTTATATTTAAAAGTTCCTGCAACAGATACAAGTAAACAACCGATATTATTATCAGCGCATATGGATGTTGTAGGAGACGATTCTCCAATCGAATTAATCGTAGATGAGCAATTCATAAAAGCAAATGAAAGGACACTTGGCGCAGATGATAAAGCTGGTGTTGCTTGTGCATTATTGTTAGCAAAAAAACTGGTAAATAGTGATATCAAACATGGCGGTTTAGAGATTTTATTCACAAGAGATGAAGAAACTGGTATGAGCGGGATTGAACACGCTGAATTTAACAGAATCGAATCAAAATACGTTATGGTTCTTGATGCAGACAAGCTCGGACAATTACAAATCTCAGGAGCAGGATACACTAACGCAAAAGTTAAAGTATTAGCTCTTAAAGGTGGACATTCAGGGATTGATATCGCAGATGAAACTAGACTAAATGCAGTTAAGCTTGCTTGTGAATTAATAAATGAATTCCCACAAGGCTGTTATTACAAAGATGAAACAGGAGTAATAACATCTTGCAACGTTGGAGCAATTGTTGGCGGTGGTATTCAAAACGCAGTAAAAGCACTAGTTAATGAAAAAGTTGATTCTAAAAACTATATTACAGATATCATTGACCGCTCTTCAACAAATATTATTAACACACTAACTGAAATATCTTATTCAATTAGAAGCTCTGATTTAAACAAAGAACAAGAATTAAAAGATATTATGTTAGATTGTATTAATAAATTCAATGAAAAATACCAAGGACTTGCAAAGGCTGAAATAGAGTTCTCTATCCATTTGCTACCATTCGAGAAATCAAATGATGATTTAATTCCTCAAGTCCACACAGAAGCAAGCTCAATGGCAGGAATTAAAAACTCAGTTGAATCATTCCACGCTGGTGCCGAAACTCATATTTATGCACATAACGTGAATAAAAATGGAGAAAAGTTTATACCTTTCTTGGTTGGCTCTGCAGATGTTTATAATATGCACTCAGCAGAAGAAAAAGTTGATTACCATACATTAATCAAGGGCTTCGAGGTATTAGAAAACTTCTTCAAAGTATTTAATAAATAATTCTATACTAATAAACACAAAAGAGGATGGCTTTTCAGCCACCCTCTTTTTATTGAATCTATAAATGATTATTTATTAGATAACATTTGTTTGATACCATCAATTGAACTTAAGATACCTGTAGCTTCATAAGGCATATAAACAACCTTGTTATTTTGACCTTCTGAAATAGCAGATATCGATTCTAAATACTTCATAGCAATCAAGTATTTATCTGGTTGCCCATTGCCTGCAAGAGCTTCAATAATTTTTCTGATAGCTTCTTTTTCACCTTCAGCTTCAAGAATTCTCGCTTGCGCAACACCATCCGCTCTCAAGATAGCAGCTTGCTTTTCACCTTCTGCCATATTAATTGCAGCTTCTTTTTCACCTTCTGCTTTCAAGATAGCAGCTGTTTTCATACCTTCTGCTTCAAGAATTGTAGCACGTCTGTCACGTTCAGCTTTCATTTGTTTTTCCATTGAGGCTTGGATATCTTTTGGAGGAATAATATCTTGAAGTTCTACACGATTGACTTTAATCCCCCATTTGTTAGTCGCATCGTCAAGAACAATTCTTAACTCTTTGTTAATATGATCTCTAGAAACAAGAGATTCATCCAAATCCATTTTACCAACAAGGTTTCTTAAGCTTGTTTGAGTCAATTTTTCAATTGCATCAGACAAGTTTGTAATTTCATAAACAGCTGATTTTGGATCAACTATTTGGAAATAAATCAAAGCATTAATACTAATAGTTACGTTATCTTTCGTAATTACGTTTTGACGTGGGAAATCATAAACAGTTTCTCTCAAATCAATTCTATCAATTTCTTTTACATAAGAATAAGTAGAACCATCTAGAGCCTTATGAGTTAACTTCCAAGTCAGACCTCTTGTATTTTCAAAAACAGGAATAATATAGTTTAACCCAGGATAAAGAACTCTATCAAACTTACCCAAGCGTTCTACAATAACAGTTTCTGCCTGTTTTACAATATAAATACCTTTTACACCGATAATAACTAATAGGATTATCAGCGCAACTAAAAATAAACCAAAAAAGTCCATTTAAACTCTCCTCTCTATTATTTCTCTACATACATAATTAAGCTGTCATTTCTTATAATCTTAACTTCAGTTCCAGCTGGGATTGTTTCATCATTTTCGACTCTAGCTTCCCAACGTTCGCCGTATATTGATATCACCCCAGACTCTCTTGAAATTTCCTCGTCTACCCTTGCAGTCTTTCCTATATATTTACCTTCAATACCAGTTTTGTTTTCATCAGGAGTTTTTTTATATAGCAATGGTCTGATGAATATTAGGATAACCGCAGATAAAACTGCAAAAATCACAATCAAACCAGATACATCTTTGTACCATAGCGAAACTATACCGGTTATAAAAGCACCAATTGCGAGATTTAAGAAAAATAGAGTTGGAGTGAATATCTCAAGAATAATCAACCCTATACACATTATTCCGATAATTTGCCATAATTCCATCTACAAAACTCCTATTCTTCGCCAATTAATGCATTAATTTCTGCAACCATTTCATCAGCATTGAAACCATGAACTCTTGCACCTGCTTCAAGATTCTCAAATCTTGCCGCAGCACAGCCAATACAACCTAAACCATACTTCATGAATACTTCAACACTTTGAGGAAATTGATTAACGATATCAAGAATATTCATTTCTTTAGTAACTTTGTCTGCCATAATAACCTCCATTTTATTGACTAAACCCAATCTATCATTAATAAAATCATTGTAGCATATTTGAAAGGATTTGAGAATGAGTATTTTTTCGGTAATTTTTGGTAGCCCTAAACGCTACGTCGGGTTATGTAGCTTAAAAAGAGAGCGTAAAGTTCCAGTTTACACAAATATATATATAAAACCTACGCAACATACATACAATAGAGGATTACAATATTTTAATACAGACTCTTTTCGAGCAAAGGCTGCACAAAATGTCTATTTGGCAATCTAGATTAATTTTCTAATGAAGGATCAAGTATAATAACATACCAAACATCCCTAGAGGACCCAAGAGAATCAGAACAACATGAAAATCTACTATTAACCGATCAATATCAAATTTATTCTTAATATCCGTAATTTTTCGGATTATCATCTCTTTGTTCATTCTTGGAGCAATAAGATAAGCGATAACAAAACTCGATACAGCACAAATTGATAAATCCCTCGTATTTATGTATTGCTGGAACTTTATTAAAGGGTAAGTAAATATTACAAGGGAAATTATATAGAAGATAACACTTTTTGCAGTCTTACCCCATTTTGTATCATCAAGATAGGAAGTCGTTTCTGCAGTAATATTCATTAATAGCATTCCGCCAAAAATTATCATATAGAACTGAGGGTCTGATTGAAAACTACCTAATTGTAAACGTGGAGCTTCATATATCAAAACCAATATTGGCAATAGCAAAACAATAGAAAAAAGTGCGATATAGTGACTTACTTCTGCAGCATCAAAATCTAAATCAACAAAATTAGTATACTTTTTTTACTACAATATCTCTTTTTAAACCATTCTAACATCACTCAACACCTCTATGGGACGGTAAACCTCTTGAATCAGATTGTAACATTTTATTTACAATTAAGCAATTCAAAACATTCACACACATTCCATAAAATATGATGAGAATTTCCCCATTCAAAAATCACATAACACCTCTTTCCTCTCCTTCGCTCCTCAAAAAACCTTGTTTTGGGAATAGTGAAGAAGCTGAAAGGGGTGATAATAACAATAAAACACTAGCAATTGCAACTGGCATAGCAACTTTGGTAACAATTGGCGGAATTGCTTACCTTTGCAAAACACCTACTACATCTAAAAATAAACTCGAGGGAATTAATCAACTCACAAAAGATATTAATAATAAATATTCTGATATTTTGGAATGGGTAAACACAGACTTAAAATTTCATAAAAAGAAGGCTCTTGCAAATATAAAACTTGCCAACACCCCTGAAGCAGAAAAGATTTTAGAAATCAATGATAATTCTCTCATCATAAACGAAAATGCGCTTAATAATATTGACGATTTCTTGACAAGCAAAATTAAAAATATCAAAGAAAATAATATCCTCAATATAAAATTTAGCATTTCTTCAGGTAAAGAAGCCAATCCTATCCCTGCCAATGTTAGAGTTTTGACCAGTGAAATAAACAAATTTGAAACTGGAGAATTAAAAACTTCTTTAGAAAAGATTAAACTAGCTTTAAGGTTAATTCAAGTAGAACAAGCCACTAATCTGCTCACAACAGAACCTCTTAAGTATCTTGAACAAATAATTAACGGACCACTAAAAAATAGCTCTAAAACAAAAGGTTTGTTAACAGACATTGAAAAGATCAAGCAACTTTCAACAAAAGAACAAGTTAAGCTTTTATTAGCATACAAAGAGAAAGGAAATTGTGCCTGGGCTCAAGATCATCCGATAAAATCTCTTTTAAAAGACTCTGAAATAAATCTTAAACTGTATTTTCATCCGAATGAAAAGAAAATTACCCCCACAAATTCACAAAATAAAATCAAATGGGATCAGAACAAGATAATAGTAAATAAAACTTTAAAAGAACTGGACACCCCTGATTGCAAATATATTTATATTGCAGACCCATACATATTTAGAATGGGCACTAGCAAAATAAAAACATTTCTAAAGGAAATCTTGGATGGAATAAACGATAAAGAAATCCGTATCATCACAATTAATCTTCCTCAAAATGCAAAAAAAGCATTACAAAATAACAATATGAATTTAAATAATAAAATTGTAATAAAAAATCTAATATCTAAAGAGCTGCAAAAACCATTCCACGACAGATGGTTCGCAACATCTCAAAATGAATTTGCACTAACAAACTCTTTGAACAATACGGCTTTTGACATTTCTGCACTAAAGTCTCAAGAGCATTATTACAAAGAATCAGAGCGCCTATGGAATGCAAACGAAACAAGTCTAAATTGCATTATTGAAGAAATCCTAGTCTAAAAAAGTGATTACTCTTTTTGGCAATTATTCAACTCAATAAAAACATGGTATAATAATTGCAAAGAGAGGGGCGAATGAAAATTTTTGGTTATATTTTAAAACGTATCATCCAAACAATACCGTTACTATTTTTCATTTCTATAATCAGTTTTTTCATTATTCGCCTAAGTCCTGTTGACCCACTTGGAGAACTCCGGTTGAACCCTTCGATTTCCCAAGAAACTTTAGAAAAAGAACAAAAACGATTGGGATTAGATAAACCAATTATCGTCCAATATGGGCTTTGGGCAAAATCGTTTATACAAGGAGATTTGGGCTACACCTCCTCGGGAGAAAAAGTTTCTCAAAAACTTGCAGAAAGAATACCTAACACACTTCTATTAACAAGTGTCGTTATTTTGGCAACTTGGTTAATCGGAATTCCTCTTGGATTGTTGGCTGCAATCAAACAAAAAACCGCAGCTGATAGATTAATGACTCTATTCACTAGTATGGGGATGGCTATTCCATCGTTCTTTTTTGCAATACTTTTGCTATTATTTGCAGTAAAAACAGGTTGGTTCCCTGTTGGTGGACTTACATCGTACAACTTCGCAGAACTATCGTTACCAGCAAAAATCTGGGATATTTCAAAGCACTTATTCTTACCTGCCCTTGTCTTATTCACTATTTCTTTATCAGGTATGCAACGTCAAATGCGCGCAAATACTCTAGACGTACTTGACAGTGACTACATAAAATACGCAAGAGCTAAAGGTCTCCCAGAACATAAAATAATCTTCAAGCACGCATTAAGAAATGCAATAAATCCTATGATTACTCTATTAGGGTTTGAATTTGCAGGACTATTAAGTGGAGCCGCATTAACTGAATACGTGTTTCAATACCCAGGACTTGGACGTTTGATTCTAGAAGCTGTTATGAAATCAGACATAAATCTAGTAATGGCATCACTAATGATTGGGGCAGTTATGCTTGTATTAGGGAACCTTATTGCAGATATTCTACTTATTATTACAGACCCGAGGATTAGAGCGTGATAAAAGAAATACTTAAAGATAAATTTGCCAAAATTGCACTCATAATTCTTACAATTATGTACACGCTAATTTTCTTTGCAGATTTTATTGCACCTTACTCAAAAAACTATTCAAACCGAGATTTGGCATACGTTCCTCCTTCAAAAATTTATGTAATAAATGAAAAGGGACACTTATCACTACCTTATACATATAATTACACTAGAAAATACGTACCAGAGCTTATGCAAACAGTCTTCGAAGAAGATAGGTCACATAAATATTTTCTACAACCATTAGTATTAAGAGAAGAATATAAAATTCTGGGACTAATCCCTTGTGATTTACATCTATTCGGAGTCCAAAAAGGCGGAAACATACACCTTTTAGGAACAGATATTAACGGTAGAGACGTTTTTTCAAGGCTTTTATTTGGCGGACAAATCTCAATGACAGTAGGCTTTCTTGCTCTATTCATATTATTCCCTATTGGTTTAATCTATGGTGGAATTTCAGGGTACTTTGGGGGCAAAACTGATATCATAATGATGAGATTTGCAGAAGCGGTAATGGCTATTCCATCGTTTTATTTATTAATAATACTTGCTGCAATTCTACCACCCGGAATGACAAGTACTGCAAGATTTGGGCTAATTGTAGTGATTCTTGCTCTAATAGGCTGGGCAGGGTTTGCAAGAGTTGTAAGAGGAATGGTTTTATCAATTAGAAATGAAGAATACGTTTTAGCAGCCAAGACCATTGGAGCAAGCCCTTTAAGGATTATTTTAAAACACGTTCTGCCACAAACTACTAGTTATGTAATCATTGCGATGACTCTCGCAGTTCCATCATATATTCTTTCAGAATCAGGACTTAGCTTTCTTGGATTAGGAATCCAGCAACCAGATGCAAGTTGGGGAAATATGCTAAAAGAAGCACAAGAGTTTACCAATTTAATATACAGACCTTGGCTTCTGGCTCCAGGAGGATTAATTTTTATTGCGGTCTTATCATTTAACGTTTTAGGTGATACAATAAGAGATATACTTGACCCAAAAGGTCGTAAGAGAGAGAAGTTAAAATAAGGGAAGTCTTTATGTTAGAAATACCTGGAAGTGGAATAGTAGAAGATATTTTTGATTTGAATATAGTTCTTAGAATAGTAGCAGCGATTGCCTACGGTTTTCTTTTAGGCTTGGAACGAGAATTAACAAACAAATATGCAGGTCTAAGAACCCATATTTTGGTTTGTTTAGGAGCCTGCATTTTCACAATAATATCTGTTTACGGATTCCCTACAGTGCTAACAGATGATGAAGCTAACGGACTTAGAGATACAGGTCGTGTTGCAGCTCAAGTTGTTTCAGGTATCGGTTTTATCGGTGCAGGTGCTGTATTAAGAAACGGTCCAATGATTTTTGGGCTTACAACAGCTGCAACTTTATGGATTGCAGCAGCAATTGGTATGGCTTGCGGAGCGGGACTATTCTCTGTTGGTTTAGCAACCACTATCTTTGCAGTTGCCGTACTTACTCTAGTTAGAATAATCGAAAAACACGTTCTTCCATCAGGGAACAGAACTGTTAAAAGATACGACGTTACTCTTTATTGCACAGAAAATGACGAAACAGCAGTTCGTGTTTTCTTCGAAAAAAACTTTACAGTAAACAGCCTTTCTGTTAAAAACTCTTCCACAAACGAAGGACTGCTTAAAATCAAAGCTAACATCGATTTGAATAAACGCAAAAAAATTAATTCTCTTTATGATGATATTAAAAATATTTGCAATATAAATTCAATATCTATCTTGGAGGTAAATGATTAAGTCTCTAAAAAATTATATCAGCTCTCCTCAAAGTAGTTTCATGAACACTTTTCTTGTAGCATTTTTTATTGCGCTTACAATTGTAACTGGCGCAACAATTTCTGCTAGATATTCAATTGAAGATGAGCTATATTTAACAAAAGAACATAAAAGTAAAATTAAGAGAAAATTCACAGAAACCATCCTTTCAAAAGAAGATTTACTAAGTAAGATTTACTCAAATGATTACAGATTCAATATCTACATGGGAGATTTAAACAAATCTGTATATCACTACGAAAGAGCAGAGTTCTATTACAAACGAGCAATTGCGCTTGCTCCTGATGCAACATTTGAACATTATCTTAAACTAATTGATTTATACCTAAAGATGAATCAACCACAAAAAGCTGAAGATATACATAATGCGATTGAAAACAACAGCAATCAGTATTTAATAAAATTCAAATGCGACGCCCACATTTTAATTGCAGACTATTATTACAAAAATAATTCACCAGAAAAATCCTTACAAAACTTTGAACAAGCAAATTTCTATTTTGACAAACTAATTAAAAGAGTTGTTAAAGTAAGAAAATATATTGATAACGGAATTTTATCTGCACTAGTCAAGATTGCAGATAATTACGTTTCGCAAAAAGATTATCTTAGTGCTTACAGATACCTTAGAGAAGCAGAAAAAAATGAACCTGCAAACCTAGTCGTAAAATACAAACTTGCACTAGTTCTTTCTCATATTGATCCTATACAAGCAATTAAATACTTTGACCACGTAAAAATCTACAAACCACAATTAATTAGTTTTTATCTATACTATGAAACCCTTATGAGAGCAGCAGAAATTTGTACAACAAAAGGCGAACTACCAGAGGCTAAGTTATATACATATAAAGCAGGCTCCGTTAAAAATTTCTACTCTAATAATATTGTAAACTCTGATATAATTGATTTTAATTTTGTACAAGCAAAAGTTAAAACTCAACAAAAATCTGATAGATTTTCTCTTAAATTCAGAATAAAAAATACAACAACATATTCATTGTCTAACGTAAGGACAGATATTATTTTCTACAAGTCTGGCAAACCTTGGGCGAAATTTAACCAAACTCTCTTCACTTCAAAAGATGGTTTAAAACCTGGACAAACCTCCCCAATAATAAATGTTATCTTTGATGCTCCTGCGCATTATAAAAAGAACGTCTATGAAGATATCAGTTTTGAAATTTATGTCTACAAAAATGACAAATACAAAAGCTTAATCTACCAAGGCGATTTCGCAGAAGCACATGTAACAGAATTTTAAAACTCAAAGACTGCATAACACTTGAAATTATTATTTTTGTATTATAATAAAAGTACTCACTATCCTCCGTGGATTTTGCGGACTCATTACCCGCAGATGAAACAAATATAAATAGAAAGGATAAAAAACAATGGCAAACATTAAGTCAGCAAAAAAAAGAGTTCTTATTGCAGAAAAAAACAGAATTAGAAACGTAGCTTTCAAATCTTCTATCAAGACAGCTATGAAGAAAGCTCTTGAGTTAGCTTCAGGCTCTGATAAAGAAGCTTTAAATGCAGCATTATCACAAGCTTACAAACTTTGTGACAAAGCAGTTTCTAAAGGAATTCTTCATAAAAATACAGCTGCTCGCAAAAAATCAAGATTAACTCTTGCTATTAACAAACTTGCTAAGTAGTTGTATACTTAAAAAGCCTTTAAAACGACCAATTAGTTTTGGTCGTTTTTTTATTTCCAAATTAATAAATGTGTTGGAGATGTTTGTACTGCAATATCAGCACTTATACCAATCTTTGGAACCCATAGAATAGAATTTGCACAAGCTAATACTGGGAAAGTAGCTCTTAAATGTTGCGGAATAGATTTCCCACTCAAGTATTTTTTAAATTGCATCTCTCCAGACATCCCATATGGTCTAATCTTGTCCTTTGAAGGATTGCCATATCTTAGCTCAAGAGGGAACTTGAACTTAGATAAATCAACGTAAGCAATACCTGAATTATCCTGAGGATATTTTTCAGGTACAAGATTACAAACTCTTATCTCAAGATTAAAATCACCAAAAGTATAATTACCTTCGCCAGTAATTACAACATTTTCCATTGAATTATCATTTTCTTCATAAAGAAAAATTCTATCTTTACTGACAGACAGCCACGTCTTCGTAGTCAAGGACATTTTCACTGCTGCTTTTTGGGCTGAATTTTTTATAACAAAATCCAAAACTTCAATAATTTTCTTAAAAGAATACTCTTCCAAAGACTCTTTCAAGAAAGAATACAATAATCGAACTTTTACAGAATAACTTAATTTTAAGAACTTTTCAGTAACAATAGAATCTTCATCCATAATATCTTTTGTTATTAGTGCCAAATATTCTTCAACAATGTTTTCTTCTATCATTGCTAGTTCAGAAAGAGTGTTTAAAGCTGTTTTAACCTCAGGATTTATTTCCTGCAACCTTGGCAAAATCTCGTGCCTAATAAAATTTCTCTTGTACTTAATATCCGAATTTGAAGAATCATTGTTAGGAGTCAAGTTATTCATCAAACAAAAATGTTCAATCTCTTCTCTGGAACAGGTCAACAATGGGCGCCAGATATTTTCTCTCCGCTCCAAAATCCCTTTTAAACCATATATTCCAGTACCTTTTGAAATTCTATAGACGAGGGTTTCTGCATTATCATCAGCATTATGTGCAGTAAAAATACCATTTGCAGAATATTTTTTTACAACACGTTGAAAAAAATCATAACGAGCAATTCTTGCATCAGTCTCTGTTTTCTTTAAGCCAGAGGGCGCAGTTTCTGAATAAAATTCAATTCCTAACTGTTTACAAAATTGCTGACAATTAAGCTCTTCGTCTTCAGCCTCAACTCGCCACCCATGATTAAAGTGAGCAGCAACAAGCTTAATATCAAAGCTTGAAAGCACTTTTAATAAACACATAGAATCATAGCCACCAGAAAAACCGACTACAAAAGTTTTTCCTAATAAATTATTTCGTAATAAAAAAGATTCTACTTTCTCAGTTACTGATTCTTGTTGCATTCATTTAGTATCCCGTACTTAATTTCAACAGAATCCACGCCCAACTGTCCTAAAACTTTCATCGCTAAAGATGTTGGTTCTTCAATAATTGCCATCAATAAGTCTTCTGAACCAATTTTTGTTTTACCTTGTTTTTTAGCTAAATTCCAAGCATGTTCTAAGACACGCTTAGCACGCTTTGTATAAAGAATTTCTTTTTCAAAATATTCATTTCCAAAGCCTACAAGGCTTTCAACAACTAGTCGAGCGTCTCTTAGTGATATTTCTAAATCATTTAGCACAGTTGCTCCTATACCAGCACCTTCAGAAATAATCCCAAGCAAGAACATCTCAGTACCAACAATATTACGCCCAATTCTACGAGCTTCTTCTTTTGCTAATCGTAAAATCCTTAAAGTTTCAGGCATCTGTTTTTCAATAGGCTTTACAATATCTTGAGTCAGTTTATACTCATCAATCTTCAAATCCTTTAATACGTCATAAGCCAAACCTTTTTTAGAATTTAGAATACTCAAAATCACGTGTTCAGGCTTAACTTCAGAAGAGCCATATTCTTTTGCAGTCTGAAGAGCTAAATTCATTACACCAAATGCGTTAGGTGTAAAGATAACCTTCTTATCTTCAAACTCTGATTTTCTTGACTGTTGTTTTGCAAGAGCTGCAGAAAAAGCTTCAGAAGTAACTCCTAAATTAGCAAAAATCTTAGACAAATCAGAATTCTCATCATCCAGTATTGCTGATAAAATTTGTTCTGTTCCTAGAATTTCATAATTTGAAGCTGAAAGTTTCGCAACAGCGCTATCTAAAATTACTGACAATTCTGAGCCTTCATAGATAGAATCAAAACAAGCCTTAACTTTTTCATCTTCATCCTCTACTTCAGGATGCGCCAACTTCTTGGTTTTACGCTGAACTAATTTTGTCAAAAGCTCTCTTGCTTGGAAGAAATCAAACCCAAAAGACGCCAAAACTTCGTCAACATTTGGATTCTTATCTGTTATCATTACCAAAAAGATATGCTCAAAAAGAATATTTTCATTACCTGTCTTTTTAGCATAATCCATTGTACGTTTTAGGATTTCTTTGCATTCTTGCCTAAAAGGAACTTCTTTATCTCTAGATGAATCCAAGTATTTAACACCTAGTTTATCAAGAATCGCCTCTTCAGTGATATTACACATCTTAAAAAGCTTCAAAGAAATACCCTTTGCTTGCTTTACAAGTGCAATCAACAAATGCTCCGCTTTAACTTCACGGCTGCCTAAATCTGAAGCAACATTCTGAGCTTCAACTACAACATTAATAGCCTTTTCGGTAAATCGTTCTAACATTTAGTCCTCGTCGTCATCTTCCATATTTTCAATGTATTCAGAAACTCTTTCAAACTCATCATCATCAAGATCAACAAAAGAAATTTCTTCACCTTCTTCTTCTATTCGCATTACAACAAAATCAGCTTCTTCTTCATCTTTCTGATCTTTTGGAATCAAAAGGGCGTATTCTTTGTCTTCAAACTCAACAATAGTAAACAATTCACAATAAATTGTTTGACCATTTTCATCAATAATCTCAATTACATTGTTTTCTTCTTTTGTCATAACACAAACCTTTCTTTGTTATTTAAGTCGTGATAAATACTGTTCTAGGATGATGCAGGCACTTTCCATATCTACAAGACCTTTATTTTTACGAAAATCTACTTTTCGTTCCCTCAACCGCTCTTCTGCAGTTTCAGATGTCAATCTTTCGTCTTCAAATATTATATCAAAATCAGAAAAATTTTTCGCAAAATTCTCACAGTCCTCTGCTTGAGCACCTTTGGTACCATCCATATTTATAGGAATACCTGCTACAATTGTTTTAACTCGATTATCTTTTGCAAATTTAACAATCGTTTTAATCGCTTCAAGCTCCGGCTCTCGAGGAACACACAAACTTGGAGTTGCTAATATATGAAGATAATCACTCAACGCAACTCCGATACGCTTAGTTCCTATATCTAATGCCATTATTTTAAACATTTTTTACCCATGCAGATTCTATTGCAGAAATAATCCACTCAAGCTCCATCTTTTTGAATTCATTTGTTTTTGCCTTAGCGCGTTTTGTAAAAACATCAACAGACTTACTTTCATTTTGGAGCTGCCAACTCTTGCCAATATAGTATTCATAAATACTTTTTCTAAGAATATTTTTGAAAAATTCTGCATTATCAACCATTGCCGCAATTTTCAATGCTAAATCTTCATTACCCTCTAGCTGTTTTAAATAAGCAGCCAGCTTTATTTTTAAATTCTGTGCACATACTTCGTCTTCTGTAAACACTGAAGTATAGTTTTCTTGGACAAAAGCTTCAAAATCCGCACTAAATTGATTTGCTCTTAATTTTGCATCTAGCTTGTGAATAATGTCAGCAAATTCATCTGATGTTATATTATCAAAGAACCATCTTTCAACAAAATCAAGATTAGAAACTTTCTCGAAATCTTCTTTTGAAAGCTCTACTTTATCAAATTCAAGTTTTACATCTGCAGGTTCAATATCTGATAGAACACTTCTCCAACAAATATACTCATAAGGAATTACTTCGCCAATTTCTCTTGAAAGTGATTCTGATTTTAATAGTAAGAATTTAACAATCTCAGGTGTAATGGCTACACAACGGCTACCATTAACAAACTTGTCTTTAATCATTAAATAATCATCTTCTGAAATTTGGTTAAAACCAAAGCTATCCAAAATACCATAACGGGAGTTAATGACAACAGCCCATAGCTGAATTGACCCGTCGTCATAGCGTTTACGAGTAAATATTAATGCCATATTCCCGTGTCCATCTGGATAGGAAATTATTGATTTATATGGCTCAGAAACTGATAATACCTGTTTATAGAATTCGATAGTATTATCAACCCTTATACCAGAAAGTTTAAGTTTTGAAAGATTACTGTTTATTAGCTGTTTCAAATCACCTTCGATAAAAGTTAAACCTTCCTCCAAGGCATGATAAGCTAATTGAGAATTAGTTTCACCTAGCAACTTGATTGCCAATTCTCCCTCTGGCGACTCTGGAGCGTGCAAGAAAATAGGAATCAGGATATTTGCAAGCGCATCGCCTTCATAATCTTCCTTCAACGAATCCATCAATGTCATTTTGTCTTCTTCTGATATTGATTTTAGGAAGTCCATAAAATCGATTTGAGCCTCTGGATTCATCAAAGCTGAAACTAAAACCTCTTTTGTTTCATCTTCTATAATTGTTTCTATGTCAGCAATGTAATCTTTTACAGAAAGATAATTACATTCAGGATTTAAGCGACTCAATAGATTAAAAGCTGCTATTTTTATTGTATCTGGGTACTCATTATCTTTAATAAATTCCCACAAACAATCTTCTAGGTTTTCACCTTCCATAACTTGACTTAATACAAATAATATAGGCTGATATTTTCTTTCGTCACCAGATAAAACCTCCTTCAAAGCGAGTTGAACAATATACTTTTTATCTTCAAACTCTTTTAAGGCAGCGATACTATCTACACAATTAATATCACCGGATTCCAGTTTTGAAATTAATATTAAAAATTCAGCCTTTACTTGTATTTTATTCATTTATCTACCTTATTTTGCTTTTCCCCAAAATGCATCCAAAATCATCTGAGCCTCTGCAGATGGGATTCTATCATTTAGAATCAAATACTGTACTGCTATCATTGTACATTCTGCACAAATATTCACCCCAGGACCTTTTACCATCTTCAAAGTTTCCGCAGATGAACGACCGCAAAAACTACAATTTATCAATTCTCTTGATGGAACAAACTCCTTTTCGGAAGGAGCTGGAGCGGATTCTTTTTTATTACGCTTTGCTCCTAATTTTACAACTTTATCCTCTGCCATAATACCTTCTTTTATTTGTTTGCTTGAATAAACAAGCTAATCAAATCATTTAATGCTGCATACTGTTTTTGATAATTTTGAGACTGCTTCTCCAATGACACAATCTGTTTTTTATATTCTTGAATATAAGACTGACATTCTTTAGCAGAATTCTTCAAGTTTTCTTGAACTTGCTGAGCATCTTGCAATACACTTCTCATTGAAATACCAAGAGCTTCCATTGTTTGCTTAATAATTTGAGCACCTGTGTGACGAGAAACTCCACTTGGAAGTTGAGCGATAAGTTTCTTTAAAACAACTATATTTGAAGGCATTTCAAACGCAGAAGGTTCACTTGCGCCAGCAAAAGGTGACTGTTCTGTAAATCCAGCCATTGAATCAAATGATTCATCCATAATACTTTTTGAAGACATCGGAGATGATACAACCGCAGGTTCTTCTGCAAAAATATCACCAAAAGAATCTTGAGAAACAATAGGCTCTTCTTGAACAACCTTTGGTTCACTAACAATGTTTTCTTCGATATCACTTTTCTTACGAGCCTGATATGGCAACGTAGCAACAGGAGTAACCTCAGCCTCTGCCTGTCTTTTTAAAGCTTCTACAATCTTCTTACCAACACTTTCATTCATATTTAACACCTACCCTGATTCAATATTACCGTAATACTCATAACAATTATAATGTGAACAAGCTTATAAGTAAACATTAAAATATGTTAAGGAGTTATTTGATTTTAGCATGACTCTGGTTTAAAATATCAAAGAATGTATTAATTACACCGGGTCGGAATTAAAAACCTTACCGGTACAATAAATTAAGGAGAAATGAATATGACATCTAAGAAATTTTTATTTACCTCCGAATCTGTAACAGAAGGACACCCAGATAAAGTGTGTGACCAGATTTCTGATGCAATTTTGGATGAGTTTTTGACTAAATGTCCAAACTCTCGTGTTGCTGCAGAAACTACTGCTACTACAGGTTTGGTACTTGTTTGCGGTGAAATTACATCTGATTGTTATGTAGATATTCCGCAAGTTGTTAGAAACACTGTTCGCAACATTGGCTACGAAGGTATCCAAGGGGGCGGTTTTGATTGCGATACTTGCGCAGTAATGACAAGTATTGACGAGCAATCTACCGATATTGCAGGCGGTGTAAATAAAGCGTATGAAACAAGAAGCGAAAACGCTGACGTTGCGTCTACAGAAACTCAAAACATCGGTGCTGGTGACCAAGGTATTATGTTTGGTTACGCTTGTAACGAAACTCCAGAACTTATGCCATTACCAATCAGCTTAGCTCACAAGCTTTCTTACAGACTTGCTCAAGTAAGAAAAGAAGGTTTGTTATCATACCTAAGACCTGATGGTAAATCTCAAGTTACTGTTGAATATGTTGATGGAAAACCTTCAAGAATTGACACAGTGCTTCTTTCAACTCAACACAGCCCAGAAGTTAACGGAATTTCTGACAACTCAAAAGTTCAAGAAATTATCTATAATGACCTTAAAAAACACGTTATCGATTACGTTTTTGAATCAGAATCAATCAAAATTGACTCTGAAACAAAAATCTTAATCAACCCATCAGGTAGATTTGTAATCGGTGGACCTCAAGGTGATACAGGTCTAACAGGAAGAAAAATCATCGTTGATACATACGGTGGCTACTCTAGACACGGCGGTGGTGCATTCAGCGGAAAAGATCCTACAAAAGTTGACCGTTCTGCTGCTTATGCTGCTAGATACGTTGCTAAGAACATCGTTGCGGCTGGTCTAGCTGAAAAGTGTGAAGTAGAATTAGCTTACGCAATCGGTGTTGCAGAACCTGTATCTATATTTATCGATACTTTCTCAACAGGTAAAATCTCTGATGATGAAATCAGCGCTTTGGTTAGAACAAACTTTGACCTTAGACCTGCTGCTATTATCAAAGATTTTGATCTAAGAAATCTTCCTGCTAAAAATGGTGGCAAGTTCTATCAATTACTTGCTTCTTACGGACACTTAGGAAGAACTGACTTAGATATTCCTTGGGAAAAACTAGATAAGGTTGAGACTTTAAAATCACAAGTTAAGTCACTTTGCGCTTGCTAAGATTTTATAGAACTAACAAAAAAGAGGATGGCTTTTCAGCCATCCTCTTTTTCTATTATGATTCATCTTCTTCAGGCTTTGTTTCAGGTTCCTTTGTCTTTATTAGGACGAACTTGTGGTCATCAGCATCGTACTTGTACTGCTTTCCGTCCTTTTCATAGACACCAATACGAGTTGTAGGACTGTAACCTAACTCATAAGCCTTACGCACAGCTTCCTGATAAATATTTCTCAATGTCTTCTTAATTGCATAACCATTTTCATCAAACTGCTCTTCATAGGTTAATGCAAATAAGTTATATTCTATGAATTCACCTTTATCAATATCGTATTCATATTGCTTACCGTCTTTTTCAAAAAGTCCAGGGGATTTAGTTGTTTCATATCCTTCTTTGGATGCAGCAACAACCGCTTCAGCATAGAATCCATCAACAGTTGGCTCAACCGTTTTGTCATCTTCTGTAAACTCAGGTTCTACTTCTGGCTTTGGAGATGCTGTCACATATAGCATAAAATCTTGTCCGATTGGATCCCAGATACAAACAAAAGATGTGCCTGACTCATCTGTATATGTATATTTACCAGTAACTTCTGTCGCTGTATATCCTTTCTCTTCTGCAACATTAAGCATTTCAGCCTTCCAAGCAGGAACATCTGGTTCAGGCTCTGTTGTAGGAGGAGTTCCAGTAACTGGCGGTGGATTTGATGGTACTGGGCCTTCGATATCTGGATCTGGTTCACTTACAGGTGGATTAACCACAGGAGGTTCTTCAGGCACTGGCGGCTCCTCTGTAGTCAAGTTGGCAATTATTTCTTCAGCCTCAGCTAAGCATAAATTACGATAGTCTTGAACTAACCAATGCAAAAGAACCATACCTTCCTTTTCTTGATAAGATTTCCACTGCTCAATGATGAAATCATCTTTTTCACCAACGATTTTTGATATTTGTTCATCTGTAAGTTGTGGATAAAGTTCTTTCAGCTCAAGTGCTTGGTATTCAGAATGATAACCGATTCTTTGGAGAGCAGCCTTATAATCGTAAGCACGATAGTAGGCATCAGAAGCATATCTTGGTTCTTTACCATCTAGGTTAGCCATAGCTATAGTGCCCTTCAAAACTAGGTCCGCACCCCATCGTAGCGTATTTTTATGAGTTCCTTCAATAAGCTTTTTCAACTCAGAAGCTGAATCAATAGTGAACGCATCTTTTTTAGCAAGCTCTTTATCAATCTGAGATTTCACATTTTCAATTATTTCTTCTAATGTTTCAGGTCTCTTGCCTTCACATTTGACAGATTTGTTTGTAGCAACTGTTATTGCCTGTGTTACATAATAATTTAAGAATCGTTCAACGCTTGTACTATCATATGCTTTACCAGATTTTGCAAGCGCTTCCTTTATATAATCCTGCATTTGAGGGGTAATTGAATCAACCTCACTATATAAAACTTTCCAATCATCATGCGAGTTAAATGCTTTAAAGATATTCTCATTAATTCTATCTAAGCCTGTATAATCAAAGCTATCTGGAGTATCCACCCCCGTATATTCTGGAATCAAAAATTCTGGGACTTGAAAATTTGAATCATATAGAGCAGGATTATTATATCCATTCGCGTTTAAATATGCATTGATTAAATAACGGTCAACAGTGCCAGTTGCAGCATCATTTCTCGCTACCCAAAATTGTTTTGCAAAATCGGTTAATAATTTTCGCACAGTTTTTTCATCATCAGTCGACTTAACCCCTGCAGCTTTAAGAATCATCTGTGCAACTTTTTGGCCTTCTTTGTCATCTTTTAGAAGAGTAAACACAACATCTGGAAATGGTTCTACCTCAAACCAAGAGTTACCAACAACAAGACTATCATAGGCATCATAAATCTTATTTGCAGCAGTATAGTTACCTACATATCCATTCTTGTTATAATAACTTTTCATTTCTGTGTTAAATTTATCTGCACAATAGGAAGCATACATAGAAGTAAGTCCCTCTGGGGTATGGATTTCAACTGACGCATGACCTTCTAACTCGGTGTTATAGAATTTAGGGTCAAAATAACACTCTGAAATATATGTATAATATTTAGAGGCTGATACTTTGTAGTTACCATCTGCATCTTTTTCACCATCACCAATAGTTTTATAAAACTCATTAAGTTTTTTCTTCGCAAGCTCTGGAGTCATATTACGAGCTTCTTCTTCAGAAATATTCAATAATGTTAGATATTTATTATATCCATATCCATCTTCTTGAGTTTCGTTAACTTTTAAAGCATCATCTTTAATAAGCTCTTCAATATAAGCACAAAGATCCTTGACCGTATCATCAGTGATTATAATATTATTATCCTTGTCCATAGAAACATAAGCAATAGGAGCTCCAATATATGAAATATTTAATTCTCTATAAGGGGTGAAATTTTTTTGTACTTTCTGAGCTTCACTTATAAACTTTTTTAATACAACATCATTAAAAAAGTCTTCAAAAGACGGATATTCAAATTGAATAGTAGTACCATCATTTAGTGTAATCGTAGCTGTACCATCACCATTCGAAGGTAAAATCAAAGCATCTTTATCAAAAACTGGTGTTGGCACATTTGGATTCGCCGGCGGCTGGGGTGTAGTTGAAGTTGGAGCCGATGACGTAGACGTTGTAGATCTGCTAGATGTTTTAGTAGTAGTTGTTGTGGTTGTGGTTGTAGTTGTTGTCGGTGTGGTAGGGGTAGCCGGTGGTGTTGGAGGTGTTGGTTCCTTGGGGGTTGTCGGAGGCGGAGTTGGGGATGTTGGAGGGTTATTATCCTGCTCTTCCAACAGTCTTTCTCTTTCCTCTGGCACTAAACCTGCCATATGTCGACCTGTAGAATGATAATAATTGTAAGGATTGTTATTAATCATTGACATAAATAGCTCCTTTCTTAATTTCCTATAAAAAGCTATACGGCACATTTTGTAAAAACTTTAATTACAAAATGAAGCATATATCATATCATATCATATCATATCATATTGAGCATCATAGTTGGATTTGAGCAGGTTTAAAACTCGTTTTTACATTTTGTTACATTACACCACTTTTTACAGGATTGTTACAAACTAACACCTCACCCCACCCCTCTCCTATTGGCAAGGGGATAAGTATTTTTATTGTGTACAATAGAATTCTATCTATGCAAATATTTCTCAATCTTTTTGCAAAAACGTAACGCTAAGTTGCCCAATTGTTTATATTCCATTTCCTCTACAGGATACCCTTGTAACTTAGTAATCTGACGGATTTCACCATTCTTGATTTTACCTTCCAATAAAAACTGACCATCTTCAACTACAAAGTTTAACAACTTATCTCTAGTCGCAGCATTTGTCATTGGGATTTTGGAATATGTTTTACCCATAGACCTTTCAATTGTATTGTCTACAGTATTATAAATCTTTGTAGAACGCAGTCTTAAATCATTATCTCCACCTACTTTATCCCACAAACGAACCTTCTTTTCTCCGGTCTTTTCTTTTGTACTTACTTTTGATGATTTATAAGAGTAATATGTATTTGTATTCATTTCAAACCTTTCTTTCGGCTATTATGCAATATTATCTTTTGGTAGAGTATTAAAATCTCGCATCAAAATCTGCCAGTTATCTGTTAACTCCATATTTTTCTCAGCAACAGCTGTCGGCAAACCTGCGTGATGGATTTTAGGTATTAAGTATGACTCTGAGTACTCAATAGGATATGGAATATCATCATCTGTATCATTACAGATAAAGATAACTTCTCCTGTAGAAGTCTTTCTCGCATCAATAATTGTTATTTCATGAGCATTCTCAATTGTTCCTGTTGAGTCAGTTAAAAGATAACCAATAATAACATTCTCACCCATACTCAATGTCTCTAAAATCTGAGACTTGATAGTAGCATAATCAGCTTCCTGTCCAACAACACGTTGGTTCTCATCTACTGTCTGATAAACAACAGAAGTAGTATCCTGATTTTTCACCACTGACTCAATAAATGTTTTTTCAAAATCTATTAAACCTTTTTCTTCTCGGCTAAATTTTCCACCTCTCTTATCGAGTAAAGAAGAATACGTTTGTTCTGTGCCCAACTGCATTAACATAGACTGCATAAGCACATCTACAGAGCTTCTCTCAAGCTTATCTCTATAATAATTTTGAATTCTGGCCCTAATCACTGCATCTTTGTCAGGTTTCAAAGTTAAGACAGCCTTATTCAAATCTTTTAATTCATACGGAACTTCAAAAGCATCCAACAACCATATTGCATCAACAGTATTTTTGGATAATTCATTCAAATCTATAGTCTTTTTAACTTCCATTTTAGGAGAAGTTAAGCCCTCTACAAATCTTGAAAACTCTGCAGGATGTCTATGAGCCAAATTAAACTCAACACTTGCCGCAACGCAACAACCTGAATACATTTCATCAAGTTCTTGTTCTTGCCTTACCCATTCTCTGGCATCCTGTGACCCGCCTGCCATATATTCAATGACCTGAGGACGTACAATAGCTGGAATATCGCCAAACTTCTGAGTAATAATTGCAGGATTTACAACTGTATTCAAAACATCCTTTGCAATTGTATCAGCAGATAATCCATCTAAACGTGGTAGTGTTGCAATTTTATACAAATTATCTAAAACTGTACTTCTGTTTTCAGAATCATTCTTTAATAAAATCCCACTCTTCAATGCCAGTGCTAGTGTCTTTTTATCTTTCTTATCCAATATAGAAGCAACTTGGTTGTATTTAGGAACTTCCGAATCCGTCAAAACCGTACGAGTACTTATAACAGCTGATGCAGCTTCAAAAGACGGCAAATTACGTTCTGAAGAAGTCACAGGAGAAAAGACAGACTGCTTAACAGGTTCCTGTTTTATTTCAGAAACATTTGTTCTAAAATATGGATAGATATTATTATATTGCACACTGACCATATATATAATAAAACATCAAAATTAGAAAATTTGCTTAATACCAATTGTTTTGTAACGAAAGTTTAAGATGAAATACAAGTTATTAACAGACCGACAAATATTAATTTCTATAGACAGATTAACAAGATTTAAACCTACTGAAGATAAGTATCTTAGAGTCTTTAAGGATATCATTTCTTCAAGCTTGATGGAACCTGCGCTAAAAAAAAGAGATTTGGACAACTTGGATTATAAAACATTAACAGATATTACAACAGAGATTTTCAACGCGTCATTTCCATCTAACAATGACGATTTTTCTATTAACGAAAAACTAAAAGAGTATGAAAATTCTATTTTCAACAATTCAGAAGAGGTTCAAGCACTTTTAAACAACAAACTAGACTACAAATCAGCGCTTGAACTTGTCACATCTGATAAACCCATCAACTTGCGTTGGCTAAAAAAATTACAAGAAAATTTAGAACCCCAAGAAATCCGTAACAAATTTTCGACAAGATTTCCTATTTCCAAAGTTCTACTAGCAGAAGGAATTACTGAAGAAATCCTATTACCCAAACTCGGGTGGTTATTGGGATATGATTTCGACAAAATGGGAATTTGGGTAATGGGCGCTGGTGGCAAAAACCAAGTAGTAAAGACTTATTATAAACTCGCAGAAGAACTAAAGCTCCCTATTTTCGTTCTTTTGGACAACGATGCAAAAGAAAATCTTGAACAAATCACTCCAAAACTACGAAGCCAAGATAAAATTCATTTAATTTCAAGCGGAGAATTTGAAGATCTCCTTCCAACCAATCTGATTTTAAAAACAGTAAATTCAGAATTCCAAAACTTCGTAACTATTACAGAAGAAGAATTTAATCCAGAACTGTCTACTGTAAATAACCTTGTAGAAATCTTCCGCATTAAAGGGTTGCACGAATTCAAAAAAGCTGATTTTGCTCAAAAAGTTGCCGAAAACATCTTCGATGTTTCTGATGTTTCTGAAGAAATAAAAGAAATCTTCGAAGAACTTTCTAATTGCTAATCCACAATTCCAGGTTCCAATTTAGACCCTGTAAGCTTTTCACGGATAAAGAACTGTAGTTTTGGTAATCCAATAGCCAGAAGGGAGGATGTTATCCCAATATTCGCAAGGATAGTAAAAGTTTTTACATATTTAGCAAACCTAGCATACCCTCTTACCTTTGATACATAATCAGCGCCTTCCACGTTCTTTGCCATTTGTGAAAGGTTTTCAATACTGTTTCTAAACTCTCCTAATGATTTGAAATCAACATACGCTCTTGGATCTCGAAGTTCTGGATTTAGCATCTTGATTTTTCCATATTTATCAGCGAACTTAGTAAACTTAGAAGAAGGATTGTTATCAATAAATTCTATCAAGTCTTTCGGCTTATCACTCTTTGGTAATTCTAACGACCCATCCCCGATGGATTCTAAAAACTCTTTATTATCTAATAGTTTGACATCCAAATCCAAGCTTGTTTGCAAACATTTCTTTGAGACAGCATTCATAACCTTTTCTAATTGTTTTGGGAAAATATAATTAAGATACATCATCCCTGCCATTCTTACACCAATGTCATAAGCTTCGTTGCGTTTTCTTGCAGTACTAATACGCCCCACTGCATAACCCGCATCTGTAATAAATAGTTTTTGAACATCTGACAAATCTGCTAACATTGAAACGTTCGCACCTTTGAATGATGGAGAAGTGTTCTTAGCACAAGACTGTTGAGATACAAATTCATCTTTTACTGCTAACTGACGTTCTTTCTCTTTTAAGTTAGCTTTTGACTTTGCAGTTAATGCAAAAATTGCTTTCGGAATAATCCATCCCATAAGGGCTACAGGAATTACTGTCTGCATTAAGAACTTTCCTGCTAAACACTTTCTGTATTTATTTGTATTATTTGCAATTTTTTCTAAGTCTGCAACGGCTTCTGGAGCCTTGTCCTTAAATTTTTCAATATTATACTTTAAACCTTGAAGCTCTTCTTCGTTCAAAAGCTTACTATTTATTGTTGGATTATAACCTTTTTTCTTTATCAACTTATCTGCACACCAACCAACTGCAGGAACACCACCTAACCATACACTTGAAACAGAATATTCATCAATTACACGCTCTCTGGTCGCTAAGTAGGCAATTTCTTTATTTGCCTTATTCTGTTTATAGGTCAAAAAGACCTTCATTGGATTCTCTATCCCGCAATCACGGACGATTAACGGCGCCAAAGAATTATTATTACCTATTGCTGATATTATATTTGTTACTAATGCCATTTCTTTTTCCTCTTTTCGTCTAAGCACACTAAAACAGACCGCTCTTTTTGCGGTTCGGGCGTTGGGGCTAACGAAAAAAGTATCTAAACAAACCAAAACTCCATCATTAGCTCCTAGCCCAAATGATGGTGACGATGTCCTTTATTTTGGTTATTTATAATCATTATGATACACTTTCCTTTCGGATATCTACACAAGATAGTTTTACACACATTCTAAAAATTTTCAAGAGTCAAAAATCAAATCTTTACACCAAACTTTTCTGCTAAGCTATATAAAACTATTGTCAAATCCTCTTTTGACAGACCTTCTCCATATTTTTGTTCAAAGCGTTCTTTGTTAAAATTTGACAAAAACTCATCAATTTTCCTGATAGCTTTTTCGGAAATGTCGCCTTGTTTTAAGTCATTAAAAAATCTTTTCACGTAAGCTTCTACATCAAACTCTTCTGTAGAGATATCAGAATATAATTGACTATCATCTTCAAAAAGATTCTTTTCTTCATTTTGCGAATGGGATTCATTTTCTTGCTTAGGCTGTTGTCTATTTCTATCCTGACCAACACCTGACACTCCGTACAACCTTCCAATAGGAGTATTAAACATAGGATGCCTCATTAGTTTGTAACACTAATCTTTATAACGGCAAAAATACTAAAAACTTTAATTTTTCATACAAAAATATTAAAGAAAATTTACAAGAATTTGCCATCAAACAAATCAACAATCATTTTTGTTTGGTCAGCATTTGCATAATCCTCCGCCTTCTTTCCACTATTGTTATCAATCGGAGAGGTTGCCTTGGAAGATGAATCTTGTTCTGCTTTTGGCTGAACTTGCTTTTCAACAGCAGGAGCTTGCGGAGCTGGCTTTACTTGTGGCTTGCTCGGTGCCTGAGATACACTAGGCACCGCCTGTGACTTTGGGAGTTGAGCATCTCCCGTTTGAGGCAGCCTAATAGTTATGCGTGAATCTGTTTGATTGAATAAACGATTTGCAGCATCTACCAACACTTGTTTTTTGCCATCATCATTTGCCTGCTTAACAAAAATTTCTTGTTTAAAAGTTATAATGACTTCATCTTTTGCAATCTTCACAGGATTTGCAAGTCTCAAAAGAGCTTGTGTAGAAGGACTTGCAACTTGTTTCAATAATGCTTGCCACATTACTCCCAAATCACTTGAATCAGCAGGAACTGAGGCAGGAACTGGTTGCGGTTGCACCTGAGGCGCAGGAGCTGAAGCTGCTACTGGGGTGGATTGAACCGCAGGTCTTGGAGCCTCTACTTGAGCTGAACGTGATTCCTGAACTGCTACTCGTGGAGCCGGTTGCGCAACAGAAACAGTTTGAACAGGAGCAGCAGCCCTTGGAACAACAGAACTGCCTTCAAGAGCCTGTACTCTATTTTGCAGCTCTAACAAAGAAGTATTCTGTGCTAGATTAGCCAAATCAATAATAGCAACTTCTAACCATAAATATTGATTAGTTGTTTGCTTTAATTCTCTTACGTAGTTTGAAATCTTTTCTAGAAGAAAAACAATCTGGTGAGTATCAAGTTTCTCTACTTGTTTAACCAATTCTTGAATTTGAAGAGAATTTAGCCCAGTCAATTCTTCTAACAATTCTTTTCTTGCATTTTTTGTTATTAGAAGGTTTTTAAAATATTCACACATATTGGAAAGTATGAGTATCGGCTCATTACCTGAATTATAAACCTTTTCCAAAAGCTCTATTGCAGCTTGAGTATCAGAAGCAATAATGCTATCAGCAATTTGCTTCAATGTATCAAAAGACAAACGCCCAAGCATATTATTTACATCATCTAAGTTAACTTCTTTTTGAGCACCTAATAGACTCAATTGGTCTAATAACGCAATACTATCACGCATACCACCAGCAGAATTCTTAGCAATTGCAAAAAGGGCATCGTCATTTATGTTTATATGTTCTTTATCAGAAATATTACGAAGATGTTTAACTATGTCATCAGTTGTAATTCTTCTAAAATCGAATCTCTGACAACGGCTCTTTATAGTATCTAACACTTTGTGGACTTCGGTTGTAGCTAAAATAAAAATAACATTTTCTGGCGGCTCTTCCAAAGTTTTCAACAAAGCATTAAACGCATGGTTTGTAAGCATGTGAACTTCGTCGATAATATAAATCTTGTAGCGACCATGAACCGGAGTATATTGAATCTTTTCAAGAAGATTTTGTGTATCTTCAACTTTTCTATTACTAGCTGCGTCAATCTCAATTACATCGATTGGAACTGTGTTTGTGACGTCTTTACAACTTGCACACTCATTACAAGGCGATATTGTAGGACCATTAACACAATTTAGTGACTTGGCTAAAATACGTGCTGTAGATGTTTTACCAGTACCTCTTGGACCTGTAAATAGATATGCGTGAGAAATCTTGTTTAGTTCAATTGCACTTTTTAAAGTTTTCTTAATGTGCTCCTGTCCCACAACCTCTTCTAGTTTTTGAGGTCTATATTTTCTGTATAAAGGTATATAATTATCGTTCATGGTAACATTATAGCATAAACATTATTAGAAAACGGAGTTCTCATGAATTACATCAGACCTAAAAAAATCGAACAAGGAATGACAATCGGTATTATTTCTATTTCAGGATGTATCAGAGACCCCAAAACAGTAGAGGTTGGTATTGAAAACCTTCATAAACTCGGTTTTAAAACTAAAGTTTCCAAGTTTTTATTTGATACCAACAGATATCTTGCAGGAAGTGATGAATGTAGATTACAAGAGCTTCATGACTTTTTTACCGATTCAGAAGTTGACTGCATTTTATGCTCAAGGGGTGGTTATGGTGCCTTACGTATAATTGATAAAATCGATTATGAGCTTATCCGCAAGCACCCAAAAGCATTCTGTGGATATTCAGACATAACAGCCTTTTCCGCAATGTTTTTAAAACATGCCGGATTAATAACTTATTCCTCTCCAATGCTATGTGGAGACTTTGGAAACGAGAATAACTCTGAATATACTATATCAAACTTTTTAAAAGCCATTAATCATGAATTCTTGGAATACGAGCTTTGTGGCGACTATGATAAACAGACTGAAGGGATTGCTTTTGGAGGGAACTTAACTACAATCGCAAGTCTTTGTGGAAGAGAATTTTTGCCTAATGAAGGCTTTATATTTATTGTCGAAGATATAAATGAACCTGCGTATAAAATTGATAGATGTTTGGAACAATTGTACGGACTTGAAGAATTTAGGGAAAATATCAGAGGAATTGTTGCTGGCGATTTTACAGGCACAAACGAAGAGGAACTTTCTGAAATCCTTGATGAATTCTCTAAAAAATTACAAATTCCTCTATGGACAGGCTTAAAACTAGGTCATGACTACGAAAAAGCCACATTCCCAATTGGTAATATTTGCAAGATACAAGGTAATAAAATATTTTTTAAATAAAACACTTGACGTAGAATTTTGTTTCGTATACTATAGATTTTGTTCGGAAGCCGAGCCGAGTGAAAACAAAATAGATGGGCGTTTAGCTCAGTTGGTAGAGCGTCTCCCTTACAAGGAGAGGGTCGAGAGTTCGAGTCTCCCAACGCCCACCATAAAAAAGGAAGTGACTTTTGTTACTTCCTTTTTTATTTTGGAACTTGTGATTGACGAGAACTCTCAGGTAGTTCGAGCGCGAGTGAGCTGAGGCTGGAGCAGTTTTGCGATTGGAGAAGTCCAAGAAGCAAAATGCGGAATTGCCGTTAAATGCGAACGAGCAAGACAGTCTCCCAACGCCCACAATTTAACGTGTTTGATAGCTCGATTAATTTCGGGATTAAAATAACCAGTTTCTTGCAATTCAGTTATATCTTGAAATTTGTATTCTAGACCTTTGAGGCTTTGGCTAAAAAGATTGTAATTAATCCAGATTTGTACTAGCATAAAGAAATAAGCGACCCATGAGAGAGGTTATATATGGATTTTTTAAATTCGATTGGCACCTTAACTATTTCATCTGCAATAACTTTATTTGCAATTAAAATTAATAATCGGCTTATGTTAAAGCAAAACTATAACAATTCAAATAATAAATTTAAAAACTGTTCTATTACATACAATGACAGCACAAAAAAAGAAGAGATTTTGAATGAAGTTAAATACATTATAAGTGAGAATTTTAATAATAATATTCAGCAACTTGTTTCTATGGCAAGAGAAGAGGTAAATAAAAGAGCTATAGAGCTACAAATGGATTTGATAAAGCAGGTTAGCGAATTTTCGGAAGAAAGGTTTGTAAAATTTATAGAATTATTCAAAACCCCAGCTTATCAATATTCATTAATGGAGGCTCAAAAAACATATGCTATTTACGGCGATATTGATAAAAAGAATATTTTGATTGATTTATTACTAAAAAAAACAGAAGAAGAAAACGAAACATTGACCGATATAGGCATTAATATTGCCATTGAAACTATTAAAAAACTGACTAAAAAGCAAATTGATTTAATGTCATTATTCTATGTTGTTTATTGGAGTTTTTCGGAAAATGGTACAGAAGAAGATTTTAAGGATTTTGCACTCAAAACTATTAAACCTTTTTTAAAGGTTGTTCCTATTAATGCAAATAATGCAAAACATTTAGAAGAATTAAATTTATTGCAATTTTATACTAATAAATTTCTATCACCATATCAAGTTTTAATTACCAATCATAAATTGCAAAATATCTCAATAGATAGCTTAAAGCATCTAATGTCTTCTTGGGATGAAGAGTTTAAGAAATTAGATATTCTTGAAAATACTCAAGGATTCAAAATAACACAAATTGCTGAAATAATTTGTCGTTCAAATGTATCTGCCATAACGGGTATCGATTTACCAATAAGAATTGATGAGTAAAAATTTATATTACTTAATTTTGCTCACATTTATTAAAACTAAAAATCAAGCAACTGGCTTAACTTTAAATTATATGCCTCTGCTAAATTAAGAAGAGTTAGATATTTAGGCTCTACTAACCCCTTTTCAATACGACAAATTGTTGATGGCTCAAGACCATTCTTGTAGCACAGAGCCTCCAAGGTTAATTTTTTCCTTTTACGAAGGCTTTTTATATGATTACCCAAATGTAACAATTTCTCATTATCTTGTTGCATACATACAATTTTAATATTATTATCAAGGAGTTTTTTGCACGCATGCAAAAAGTTGGAAGTTTTGAGCCGGAGCAAAAATGCTTTTTAATTCTATTAACTATATATTTTTTCTTTTACCGATAACTTGCGTTGTCTATTATTTATTCCTTAAACATAGACTAGTTATTGCTTCAAAAATATGGTTAGTACTTGTTTCTATAGTCTTTTACAGTTGGTACGACCCCAAGTACACAACATTGCTATTATTATCAATGCTAGGAAACTTCATTATTGGAAGTAGCTTTAATGCAAAGATCTTTGAAAACAAAAAGAATAGGAAGAAACTTCTTATTTTTGGATTAACCGCAAACATCCTACTATTAGGCTACTTTAAGTATGCAAACTTTTTCATTGATAACGTTAACTATATCTTCCATTCTCACATAGAAATCGCAAAAATCATTCTTCCACTAGGGATTAGCTTCTTTACATTCACACAAATTGCCTATCTTGTAGATGCCTACAAAAACGAAGCTAAAGAATATGATTTCTTGAGTTATATGTTATTTGTAACATTCTTTCCTCACCTCATAGCAGGTCCTATCTTACACCACAAAGAAATGATGCCACAATTCAACGAGGTTAAGCGAAAAGTTTTAAGATATAAAAACATAGTAATTGGAGGACTTGGACTCTTTATCATTGGGCTTTTCAAAAAGGTTTGTATTGCTGATACCCTATCACTATATGTTGCAAACGGCTATTCTCCAGAAACGAGTCTTTCAATGATTGAAGCTTGGATTGTAATGCTTAGTTATACATTCCAAATTTATTTTGATTTTTCTGCGTATACTGATATGGCTATTGGCAGTGCAAAAATGCTTAATATAGATTTACCACAGAACTTTAATTCGCCATATAAAGCCATTTCCGTTCAAGATTTTTGGAAAAGATGGCATATGACCCTTTCTAGATTCTTAAGAGATTATATCTACATTCCGCTAGGTGGAAATCGCAAAGGTGAACTCAGAGCCTACACCAATTTAGTATTAACGATGCTTATTGGGGGACTATGGCACGGAGCAAGTTGGCTTTTTGTAATCTGGGGCGGTCTACACGGATTCGCTCAAGTTATTAATAAACTCTGGCAAAAAACAAAAATCGAATTACCTAAGTGGCTTGCAATCTTTATAACCTTTATGTTTGTAAACTTAACTTGGATTGTATTTAGAGCTGAAACCTTAGAACAGGCAAAGAAAATATATTCAGCATTATTTAACATCAATAATTTTGTAATACCGAAAACTTACCATCTTGATTTAACATTCAAAACGATTACTGACAATAATATAAACTACGAAAATATTCTAATAATGCTACCTCTTGCCTTTATTCTGGTATTCCTTTGCAATAACTCTCAAGAAATTATTAGAACAATAAAACTAGATAATCGTACCAAGGCAATTTCATTCGCAATTCTCACTGCAATCATATTTCTTGTATGCCTACTCAAAATGGTAACCAATAGTTACAGTGAATTTATATACTTCAATTTTTAAATAAAGGATTTTATGGAAAAACTTTCAAAACTGTCACTTAAAATTTTTAGCATAATTATTGCAACAACTATCATATATTCTTTTGCTGCAATGTACTTGCACGATCCCTTACAAATTTGGCACCCTCCGTTTTTTAGGAAAGAAAAAACTTATTCTTATACAATTAGAGAATCTGCCCGAGCTATGATTCGAGATAATGAATTTGATTCAATTATAATTGGGAATTCTTACTCCGAAAACACTTCTTGCAAAGAAGCTGAAAAAATTTTTGGAGGGAAGTTTTTAAACTTATCAATGTCTGGGTCAACAACTTTTGAGAAAAGAATTATCTTAAACTATCTTTTAAACAGAAAAAAACTTAATCGAGTAATATATATTCTTGATGGTCATTATGTGACCCTCAAAACTGCACCTCAAGCTTTCAACCCAGAACAATATGAAATGCTATACAACGAAAATCCACTTGACGATTTCAAAGTTTATCTAAATTCAAAATATTTCTTCCGTACATTACATTTTAGTAACAGCAAAAAATGTATCGGGACAGCTCGTGATATGGACAGACCATATTCTTGGGAATCTTCACAAGCTCATCGCTGCCGTTTTGGGGGCTTACAAAATTGGATAGATAATAAGCATATCAACCAAGTATCAGAATATTTTCAAGAAATTTTAACAACCCCCATGGAAATTAACAAAACCCCTTTGGATAATAACTATAGAATAAATATGCAGAAGTTTTACGATGATAATCTATTCTCTATGGTTGCAAAGTCACCAGATACACAATTCGATTTTATAGTATCACCCGTTTCTGACATTGCCCTCGCAATAAAACTTAGAGCAAGCAACCAAAATTTTGCAAAATACAGTGCAACGCTAAAATATCTTGTATCACAACAAGAAAAATATAAAAACTTTAGAATTTATGCATTTAATGACGATTCAAGCTTTAGCAGAATTGAAGATTACAAAGATGGTAGTCACTATAGAACAGAAATAAATTACCGAATACTTAATTCAATTAAAGAAAGAAAGCACGAAATTAATGCTCAAAATATAGACAGCTATCTTGATGCAGAATACAAAAAAGCACTTTCTGTCAATTTTGAATATTATTACAATTTAATCAGAAATTTATAATAACTTTAAATAATATCAACCATATCTTCTTTAATCACAAAATCTTCTACCTTAATCTGGAAAGGTTTTGCAAGATTATCTATAGATGTTTTTAATTGAATATCTGTCGGAATAACAGCATAGTTATCATACAAGAACACTCTTCCATCGGGGCTCATTAATTTTAAGAACCTCAATTCTCCCGCCGAAAGCCTTCCCAAAGATTTTATTGTTTTTAATCTTTCTTGAGAAATAACTCGTTCATTATCTATCTTCTCAACCCCTTCTAAGGAACCATTATTCACTGTTTTATAGAACTTCTCCATCCTCCCTGACGAAAACACTCTGTAACTAATTTTTGATAAAAGTTCCAAATATTTATCTAACTCCTTATCCGTCAACTCACCAAACATTTGCCTAAAAGATAATTCTGTAGCTATACAATTCAGAGTCTTATTAAAATCACTCACTGTATACCCCTTCATATTAGAAATATTGTCATCTAGAGCTCTAATAATCATCCCAAAATTTTCACATTTTAATAGTGGCTTAAATGTAAGAAGCAGGTTAGTTGTCTTTTTCACATAGTTAGTATAAAGTTCTTGAGCCTTTTTTAAGCCCTCTGGAGTACTATCTTCCACCATATCAGATTCTAAACTAACTTTTTTAAAAGGTGAATATAAATGGTCCTGCTCAATATCATAACCATAGCTCAAAGCTTTTACATACTTTGGACTAAAAGGATTAATAGATAAGTTTATAGACTCGAAAAACTTATAATTATCATCTTGAACAAGTTTCTCAACATATTCTTCAGCAACTTTTTGTTTTTCAGGAGTACTCCAACCATTTGTATCAAAAACAGATTTATACCCCGTAGACTCATAAAGTTGTTTTGAAAGGTCTACATAATCATACTTTCTGCCATCTTTATCAAACAAATGACAATCTAAAGCGTCCACATCAAACCCTAACTGAATATAGGGAGCGCCATGATGATGGCAAGGTTTTGCGCCTGTTCGATACCTAAGTTCTTTTATATCGTTGCAAAGCTGTTGGAAGTCCTCATAAGAACTTCTTTTAATATACGGTTGGGCATTAGCGTAGCAATGCAAACAATGGTTTGTACAACCACTAATCATACCAAGAGAATGTAAATCAGTAAGAGCGAATGCAATCTGTTTCATAGACAAACCTTCAAAACTCTTAAGCCCTTTTTGCGCTCCTTCTAATTTACTGAAGTTACATTCACAGAGTTTTTTATTTAAAAGAATATTCTTGTATTTTTGCAAGAAAAGTTTATTAGGAGTAACTTTTCTCCCTTGAAAACAAACTGTATCAAACTGTCCATTATAAGGTTTGCAAACAGGCACTGGTTGTCTTTGGGAATATGAAGCCGAAATTGAGTTGAATAAGTTTACTTTCATACCTATAACAAACCGCAAAATTTTAAAATTTGCTTAATTTGTTACAATGTAAAGATACAGTAAAAAACTCCTTAATAGAAATTAAGGAGTTAAATATTTATATTACTTTTCTTTTATATTTGTCAATTCAATTGAAACATCTGCAACAACATCATAGTAAGGCTTTGCAGAACCAGATTGTTCATTAACAACTTTTTTAATAGTAATTGGATGATAAATCGTTCTATCAGCTTTCAATGTACAATCATAAACATCAAGACGAGCTGCCTTTATTTCTTTACCAGTTTCATCAGTTACAACAACTTTTGTATACTCTGGATGAACTTCTATAACTTTTCCAGAGTCATCACAGGTTGTTTTAATCGACATATTGCCACCCCAATAATTGGTATTTTCAACCTTATCAACGTAAGCCTTATAGAATTTTGCCTTATCTAATTGAGCTTCAACCTCCTTTAAACGAGCTTCGTTTGCAGTTTTCTCTTCAGGAGTCCAATTGACTTTTTTCTCCTTCCCGCCCCAGAAAAGGAATTTTTTACCTTTAACTGTCTTATACTGCTCAGAAAGTTTGTATTTTTCTTGTGTTAAACCTGCTATCTCATCGTTAAAAAAATCACTTCTTTCCTGAGAATTCTTATCAGCCAAGTCAGGATGAGTTTTTAGGTATTCTTGAATTTGCTCATCAGAGCTTGTTGTATAATCTTTTGGAATAACAACTTTGTTCTTCGAAGCTAATGCCTTTGATAAAGGTTTTTCAGGGTTTAATGTATCTGGCATCACACTAGGTTCATGTGCTGATTCTCTAGGTTTTCGAGACGCTGTCGATTCAATATTTTCTTCCGTAACAACCTTTTTAGGCTCCGCTTGAGCACCTTTTAGTTTATAACCTGCAGCCTCTGCAAGAGCAACGTACTCATCTTTTGTGTATTCAAAAGTTTCGCCAATATACATCTTGGAAAAGTCGCTCTTTAAACCTTTTTGAGTATGTACTTCTTTAAATTTACTTACTAGATTCAGCTTATCTTGGTTTGTAAATTTATCATTACCTTTTTTATCTTTGGTAACATCCTCAAAGAGCCCTGATTCATAATAATCCTTTAACCCTTTTGTATTTTCATTACCATAATAGAAATCATAAGAAAGCCCTGCCGGCTCTCCTTCTCCACGACTTGTTATTTCGATTTTCACGTTATCTTTTGCAGTAAATGCTGAATTAAATTCATTTGGTTTTATTTCAGCTTTTTGCTTTGCTTTGGTTTGTTCAGTAACAATTTGCTTATTCCCAATAGCAGTAATTTCAGACATCAAAATCTCCCCTCGTTAAAATGTACCCCTGTTACTATATAAAGTTTGTTTTTAAAACTAAATTGATAATCAATGTAGATTTTTTTGACAAATCTTTACAATTTATATTCATTAGATTCTATTATTCCCTAGCAATACATTAAAATTCTTACAATAATTATATGATTCTAAAAAACGAAATTAATGCTACAATCACTTCAAAAGAGGTGAAAATGTTATTAAGTATATTTTTATTCATTGTAGGTCTCATTTTAATGATTGTTGGGGCTGATTATTTCGTTAAAGGAGCAAGCTCTCTTGCGACCAAATTCAAAATCCCACAAATCATTATTGGCTTAACAATTGTAGCAATGGGAACCAGTGCTCCCGAGGCTAGCGTAAGTATCAGTTCTGCGCTTAAGGGTAGCACAGGCGTTGCCATCGGTAATGTTTTAGGTAGCAATATTATAAATATATTATTCATTCTAGGGTTAACAGCTTCTGTTTGCCCCTTGAAGCTAGAAAAAAACTCTGTTAAATATGAGATTCCATTTCTTATCTTAATCACAATCATATTGGGAGTTTTTGGGTACTATTTTAATATTTTAGATAGGTTTTTTGGCATTTTACTACTGACGTTATTTATAGGATTCTTCATTTACCTATTCAAAGTTGCCCAAAATTCTCATCAGGAAGAAGCTACAACAGGCAATTTACACCCTATTTTAATGTTAATATTTATTTTCGGCGGATTAACAGGTTTGGTATACGGCAGTAATATTGCAGTAAGTTCAGCCATAGATATTGCCAAACTATTAAATATCTCCGAAAGAATAATCGGTTTAACAATTGTTGCCCTTGGCACAAGCTTGCCAGAACTTGTTACCTCTGTTATCGCAGCTATTAAAAAACAAGCAGATATCGCAATTGGGAATATTGTTGGTTCAAACATCTTTAATATACTCTTCGTACTAGGTTTGACTTGTACAATATGTCCTGTTACCTTTGATGTTGCATTTATTTTTGATGCCATTGTCGCAATCCTAACTGTTGTACTATTATTCATATTTACCGTAGGAGACAGAAAGCTCAACCGTTGGGAAGGTTGGTTATTAGTTGTGCTTTACATTGCATATACAACATATCTTGTAATAAAATAAAACTTTCATAAATACAAAAACTACGCTTAAATAAGCGTAGTTTTTTGTTATTCATTGCTTCGTGTTACAATTAAACCATGGCTTGGTTATATTTATTCATAGCTGCAATATTTGAAGTTGGTTGGCCGTTTGGAATAAAAATGGCTTCAATTAGTGTGAATAAAGTTGCTTGGATAATCTTTGCAATTATCGCAATGGCATTGAGTGGAGTTTTTCTATATATTGCTCAGAAACAAATTCCAATAGGTATTGCTTATGCTATTTGGACAGGTATTGGCGCAACCTGCACTTTCCTATTAGGAGTTTTTGTCTTTCACGATTCAATTAATATGATGAAATTATTTGGAGTTGCTTTAATCATTTTAGGTGTAATTCTTTTAGAAATTTCTCATTAGAATTTACTAGCAAAATCTTCCATTAATTCCATAATCATTCGTGCAAAGTCTGTTTTGCTGTCAAAGTTTTGGAGTTCTTTAAGGCTGATGATGTTGTTTTTATCAGCATCAGCGGCTTTAATATCATCAAGAGTATTCATTTTGAAAGTATTTTGGTTGGATTCAAAAGATTTGCTTTCAACCTTCATTCCGTTAGAATTAACCTTATCTAAAGGTAAAATCATATAAGGGGTTTTGTTATAACCCATATTCAAGCTAAGATTGCTAATCATAATACCTGCCTCCAATACCATGTTACCCTTTTGTAGGCGTTTTTCACCATCTATACGGAGGATTTTAAAAGCCTATTTCATTGACCAAATCTTAAAAATTGCTAAAATAGTTATATGGAGATATCTTTTGACAAATATTCCCTAATAATAGATGGAAAGAGAGTTTTTATCAAAAGCGGAGCGTTCCATTATTTTCGCACTCCTGGCGAAGAGATGGCTAGAGACCGATTTTTAAAAATGAAAGCTGGCGGATATAACACAGTAGACATCTATTTCAACTGGAATTACCATAGCCGTAAACGTGGGGAATATGATTTTACAGGGGTAAAAGATGTCAGAAAAGTTCTACAGGCAGCAAAAGATGCTGGCTTATTTGTGATTGCTCGCCCAGGACCATTCATAAATGCTGAAGTAAATGCAGGAGGGCTTCCTTTCTGGTTATTAAGAATGGAAGATGTAACCCCTAGAAATCGAATTGGAACTACATACCACTATTCAGAAAAATATATGGAATGTATTGCTGAATGGTATGACCAAATAATTCCAATTATTCGAGAATTTGATAATGTTATATTGTTCCAAATAGAAAATGAATATGCAACAGATACAATGGAAGAAGACTATATGCGTCAATTGTACCAAATGGCAAGAGACAGAGGCATTACTTGTCCAATATTTCACAACGATGCATATTTTGCAGGGCTTTGGGCAGATTGTGTAGATATCTATGCATTAGATTTATACCCATATATAAACCCTAAACAAAACTGGAAACAAGACAATTTTTGTTTTGATACATTAGACAACGTTGAGGACATTTTCCGCTCAGCAAAAGAAGATTCTCCACCTTTCGTTGCTGAAATGCAAGCCGGTTGGTTCGATAAATGGGATGGTTCTGGATACAAGCACGTTAGAGAAGCTCTTGGTGATGAACATATCAACATTATGACTAAAACAGCACTTTCTCAAGGCGTTACCCTATTTAATCATTATATGGCAGTTGGTGGAACAAACTGGGCAGACCTAGCTTGTGATGAAGTCTACACCAGCTACGAATTCACTGCGCCTATTGATGAATTTGGGATACCTCAAAGTAACTTCTTTAAAGCAAAAGAATTGAATTATTTTCTAGATTCGTTTGATTTTACCTGTACAGAACCAAAAGGTTTTGATTTCTATCAAGAAAACATTTATGCAAAAATGCGCCACGATAATATCAACAATTGCGATTGGCTTTTCTTGAGGAATATGAATCCAGAAACTACAACAATTAATCTCCCTGATGGCAAATCAATAAGATTAAAACCTTATGATATGAAAATTTGTCCGATTAATTTAAAGCTCAAAGCCTGTGAGATAGAGTTTTCTGATATGGAGATTTTTGCAAGATTACAAAACGAAAATGAAGAAGCTCTTTTTGTAATCATTGACAAAAATGCAAATCTTCATCTGAAAGATAACGGCATTCTCTCTGGAAATCGAAAAGATTTTGAAAATATTACAAAAGAATGCAACGGGAAGAAAACTCAAATCATTTTCTTAACCAAAGAAATGGCAGATAAAACTTGGCTTCTTGGGGATAAGATTATATTTAATGCCGATTTCGTCTACGCAAATGGTGTTATTGCTGTCGATAAGAGTACCGAAGTTGCATATTATGATTTAGAAAATAAATTCTCTAAAAAGAGCTGTAAAGTAGATATTTTCAAACAATATCCACTACCTCAAATTCTTTCTATTTCTGACGTAAGGCATTGTTCTCCAGAAATTGATACTGATTATAATTATTCAAACTGGAAATCTATAGGAGAAAAAACTGATTCACTTTCTTGTGAATTATATGACGAATTTGTTTGGTATAAGTGTAAAATTCCAAAAGATTTAGTAGAAATGACTCTTAGCGCAAGGCATCTTTTTGCCGTATATATAAATGGAAAAGAAGTCCTAAACCGCAATAGTTATAAACTAGAAAAATTACAGGAAGTCCCAGAAACTATTTCTATTCCATTAAATGATAGAGTCTTAACTAAAGAAACTAATGAATTAACTATTATTGTGCAAAACCTTGGATTTGATAAAGGTTTCTCCGGAGATACCAACAATCCAAGAGGACTTGTAGTCTGTGAAACAATACCACGGGTTCCTTTAGAATTCAAAGTGTGTGAAAAATTATCTCTTGAAAGGAATGATTTAAAAGAAAGTGAAAATTCATATTTCACAAAAATCACTGCACATTTTGATGTTGATATGAACGATAATGTATTTTTTGCAAAATATATTTCTTTATTAAACTTCAATTATCGTAGAGCAACCATATTTTTAAATGGCGTAAAAATTGGACGTTATATGAAACGGAACTTTGTACAAGACAAGTTCTATCTAATTAACGAATTTTTACAACCCCATAATACCCTAGAAATAGTAGTTTGGGAGAATGAACGTGTGGTAAAATTCCCATGGGGCTTTAAGTTTGAATTAAAAAATGTTAAAATATTATTAGGTACATTTAAGAAGTATCAGTTGTTTAAATAAGCGAGGTTTAAGAATGGTCGTCGTTCCTGAATTTTTGCTCCGCAGAATTTACCAAAAAGGTTCATTGAAGAAACTTGAGGACGGAGCAAGCGTTACCCTAAAAAATGTCCTTGGTCCAGGTTTTATCAGCGGTTTTAGTTACGTCAAAATTAATGACGTAGTTTTTGAGGCAAAGGATGTAAAATTCATCACTAATGGTCAAGAAATCCTAGGGACAGAAGTTTCTGAAGACAACCCTGTAGCTTTCAGGCTAGGACAAGTAGGAACTCTTGTTATGCAAGGACAAGAATGTGTTATTGATGGAACAAACAAAATCGTAATTGAAGCTTTAAATCCTGAAGCAGGAAAAGTTCAACTAAACGCAGAAGACAATGCCTAACGTCTACTTTGAAATCCATTATCATTAATCCAAATATAAGATTGCAAATCCGAATCAAACTGGAACCTTGAATATTTACTTTTGTATTCTTTCAAGGAATATAGGGTTTCGGTAGTAGAGCCATTTGTTATGGTAAATTTATTATCTATTGCAGAGTATGTAACACTTATTTCTCTTCTACCATAACGGTCATAGAATATCTGCTGAACCTCTCCTATATTTTTAGGATTAAGTTTTCCTGTTCTGTAAACCTTAACAACATTACCGGATTTATCTTTCAGGATAAATTGAGTACCACTATTACCCGTAGTAGATTCCTCGCAAATCAAGTTTTTGCTTTCTGCGTGTACTCTTATATTAGTTCTAAAAGCGTTATTTATTTTATCCGACACATTAAACTTTGCAGCACTATTACCTTTTGCCATTTGTTCAGTAATTACATTTTTACTTTTAATTACATCGGTGACATCTACTCCCGCAAGGTTTGTATTGGTTACGGGTTTATCATACTGAATATCTTCTAAAAGTCTTATTTTATTAGGATTAAAGTTCCAAACAACAGACCTAAAACCCTCTGAGCTAATTAATTTTGCATAATTGTCAGGATAATACATTTTCATTAACACCAATTGAGACTTAATTTTAGGAAAATCCGCAACTTTTAATAAGTCTTGATAATTGATTTCATAGACCTTGCTGGTAGTTCTCTCAACAAAATGTTGCATAACTTCTCGTTCTACCATTGTTATTTCTTCGAATTTTTGTGGATTTTTAAGGCATTCCATTAAAAATTCTTCATTTGGAATATTTTCAACCACAAAATTTAATCCAGACGAGAATTTTTGATATTGCGCTTCTGTATTAGTCTTATAAAGAAAGTCTAGGTATTTTTGTTGAGTCTCTAGAGAAAAACTCTTAAGTGTCTTACTAAGTTTTTGATTAACTCTGATTTTGTACTCAAACTCACGATAACTAGTTATATCTTTAAAAGTAAGTCCTTTAGACAGATATTCTTCTGCATATTTAATCAACTTAGGGTCCGAATAACTACACGCTTCAACAGCTTGTTTATTAGCAGGGGAGACCGCAAAACCGTTTTCTAGAGCATTTATGAAGTATTGAGTAAACAGTGGATAATCTTTTGCCAAAGACTCAATCTCACGTCTCGGACAGCAATCAATAATAACTTTTTCAACAGCATTTTCAGGAGTCTGCAACGCCCTACGAGTCTCTGTAAAATACTGAGTAACCTTGTCTACATTAAGAGTTCCATCTGAGTTACAGTAGCCTGAAAAATAATTTTTCTGTGGAGTTATCGCTTTAAATTCTGTTACCTGTACTACTCCCTCTATAGGCTGCGTAACAGGATTGCTAACTACTGTTGATGCTTCAGTTAGAACAATCTCCGTATTCATCACCGTTGCATCTGTTACACCATCGAAACCTCCTTCAATACCAGATTCAAGGCTCACAGGCGTAGTCTCTGCTCCTGTAAATGCAGCAGTGGATCCTACATAATCAACTTTCGCATCAGTAACTTTTTGCGTCACAGAAGGAAGATTTGAACTATTCAAATCAGATGTTGACTGTGTTTTAGCAGTTTTTTGTGGATTTAAAATCGGGGTAGAATCTAAGTGCTTAAGTAATAAATCATAGGCATCTGTAATTTTATCGAATCTATCTATTGTCCCACCCTTATCAGGATGTTCCGTTTTACAAAGTTCTCGATAAGCACGCTTTAAGTCTTTTAGCGTGTAATTATCTTTTAGCCCTAAGGTTTCTTTTGCGCTATTCAAATCATTTTCTAGTGCGTTTTGTTGAGCTTTATAATTCGCAAGTCCTTGTTTTACACTTTTATAAGTTCCATATAACAATAATCCGCCAGCAGCCAAATCTTGACCAGCGTCTCTTGCCTGCTCTGCTGTTGTCGCATTATACAAATCAACAGAACCCTCTATTGTAAGACTAGCTCCATTATACGCAAAAGCCGATTGGAGACCTATTGAAAAGATTTTTCCTAATCCACAAGCTGTTGCTGCTTCTGTTGCAGCAGCTAAGGAGCCTGCAAAAGCAAGACCTTTTGTACCTATCATTCCATCAAGAACATCTCCGGCACCTTTTGTTGCACTCCACGCTTTTTCTGTAAATGATAAATCGTTATCATCTCCATCTTCAACAAATTTATCTATCTTTTCCACAAGAGCGTTTAAACCTGAAACATCTTTCAAAAACTCTTTAAAATCTGTAATTCCTATATTTTCATCCATAACAGCAAAAACCAAGCCAAAACCTTGCAACAAGGTTTCTTTCATTGTGGCTTTATCACCATTTGCTTTTGCCTCATAGAATCTTTCTCCAGTACGTTTTAATAAAAATTCCAACTGTTCTTCATTAGATAAATCCTTTGCTTTAATTACATCCATTATTGCTGTATATGAAATATCGGGAGTTCCAAATTGATTATATCTTTCAACCATTATCTTATGCATTGGATTATTTTCAAATGATTTTGGGTTAATTTCCAGTCCATAAATATTATTAAAAGCTACATTATCATTTACATCCGCAGACAACGAATCCAAATACGAAGATTTTATATTTACTGTAAAATCCCAAACATTTCCAGATAATAACCTTCTTTCTTGTAATTCTGTAAGCTTTGAGGCTTCAAAACCTTCTCTGGTATTCATCCAAGAAACAAATTCTTTTTCCTTAAGAGTACCATTATTCAGCATAATTTGAGCAATATCATACTTGCTCATTGTTTTATTTAACACTTGCTCATTTTGCTTTAGCTCTTTGTAATGAGCTTTGGCATAATCATCTATCTTTTTTCCAATTTCAACACTACACATCCAAAACACTCCATTAATGCTATGGTAGTGTTAACGGCAAAAGTTAGAAAAACTTTAATAATCATTAGAGTTTTTTTACAAAATTTTACAGTCTTGGGGATATGTTCTCTTCTTCTTAATAATTTGCGTCATTTACGAAATTGAATAGGTTCGTCAAGGATTGATCCAATTGATGTTGAACCCTGTGATGGAGCGCCTGTAGCTTGGGGCAAATTTTGTTTCTTTTGCGTGGAAAATACAGGCACCCTTGTTGCATCTTCATTCTTAGGGACGATAAATTCTGATTATTGCTAACCATCTTTTACGATTCCTTTCGGGTAATGTATATTTTAAAATCTTGCTTTCCGTTCTTACGGTGGGGATTATATCTTATCTAAAATAAAACACTTTGTAAAGCACTTTTTTTTATTTTTTATAAGAAAATTTAAAAAGCCTAATTCTACTGAACTAGGCTCTATAAAATCATTTAAGCTATGTATTGGTATTAATCTCCAAATACAATAAACGGGATATCGTGTTCTAGTGCATATTTTTGCAAGAAATCTGTTCGTCTGTTGGTATTTTTAACAAATTTTATTGTGTCGTTAATATTGTCAGTACCTGTATTATAAGCAAATACCGCCATCACACGGTTTGGATTTGAACCGTACATTTCGTTATATGAGCGGTTTCCTTTTCGCACGTTTGAATTAATTGTCGCAAGCGCTTGAATAATAGTATTCCTTAATTCAACAGGTTCTATTTCTGTAAAACCTTTATTTTGATTTACTTGTACAAAATCAACATACTCCGCATCACTCATGCCAGTAGCTTCTTTTATAAGGTTTGAAACATAAAGGCGTTCTTCTTCTCTACCACCACCAAAGATGTAATGTTCTTTAATCTCCGCAATACTCTTTTTATAACCAGACCCAGAGTCTGTATTTCCACCACCATGGATGTATTTTGTATCAAAATCAAGAAGCACACCTTGTGGTCTAAAGAAACGATACTTACTTTCCGGACGCTCTGCATAGCTTATTGATAGCAGGGCATCTGAATCAACAAGAGAGAAAGCATCAAATTTAGCCAATTGGTTTTCATATTCAAGAGCGTGAGCAAAGAATTTGATGTTTCCAGTATCAACGTCTGTTTCCTTGTTTCTACCATCAACACCTTTGGCTGAGATACCTTTTGAACAAGAACCTTTAGGGAAACCTATTACCTCCCAGTCCTCAACTTCATTAAATTTGATAACTACTAATCCATCAGAATTTTTATACACACCTTTTATATTTGTACTTCCATCAGGATTAACTACTGTGATAGCTTCATTTATACGACTTGCTGTTGGCATTTTAGTTACAGGTAAAAATGGCTGGGATTTTTGAAGTTCTTTTACATAACCTCTAATTCTTGTTGCATAAACATCGGCAGACGCTCCAAAACTTCTTCTTGTACCTTCAATAGTCATTCTTCCCTTGCCATCTTTTGTATCATGGAAACTATCGTTTGCTTTCACAGACTTCAAGTCAGCATGGGTAAATATTAGTGCCATATCAAACAGATTATCATTTTGTAGGTCATACGCTACAGATTGCAAACGTCTTGTTAAATCTGCTTGATTTTTAGCAGTATTTACATCTTTTAACCATTCGTGGTGTTTAATAAGAGTATAGAGCTTCACCTCCTCCTCTCTTGTTAGCTCAAACTTCTTGGCAATAAAGAAGGCATCGAAACTCCCCTCATTCGCATGGGTATAACCAACCTGTCCTTCTGGCTTGGTAATATCGTGCAAGAGAGAAGCCAACATCATTATTTTTTTATCTGAATCATTAAGTTCTTGATATTTTGGGTCTTGTGAAATTTTTTGCATTACTTTTAATGAATGTTGTAATACATCAAAATCATGCACCCCGTGCTGAACTTTACCAATTTGCGCTCTTAGTTCAGGTAATACCTCCACAACTTCATTCAATAGTTTTTCAATTTCAGGATTTTCACATTTTATAGGGTTTTGCTCGGAGAATCTAATAACATCTGCTCTAAGAAGCTCCACAACTTCTTTCGTTTTAGGATTAGTAATTTGAGCAAGCTTTTTCCCATTGTTTAAATTTACAGGATAGCCTGTGATTGTATATTTGGTAGAATTCGTTTTGTTATAGTGTAACTCAAAACCAAAATAATCATAAACTTTTTGTCTTTCTTTAGAAGATAGCCCTTTTGTTTTTTCTAGCACAATATTAATAAATTCTTCTCTCGAAAACTCCTGGGTTATATGAAGATTGGCAAAATCTTCGTCAGAGACTTTGGCTAAGGAACTTCCTAAATCGTTCATAGATTTATTGAAGCTTTCAACCTCTTGAGGCTTAAGCGTATTAGTTTCAATCCCCATTGAGCGAACAATAGCAGGTAAAAGAGTACAGTATTCTTCTTGGTTTTTAGGGATGAGTGGGAAAGACTCTCTTAATTCATCACTAACTTTAAACAGACCATCGTTAGATGCAACTAGTCTTCTTAACAGGTCTTTTTTTGCCGTTTGTGGGATTTCATTTATATTTGTTACTTTATGAATATCCACTAACTGACAGGCAACAAGCATATCTGAGTCTGATAATTTTGCAAACTCAGCTTTTCCCAACCGTTTAAGAAGCTTCTTCATATCAGCAGGATTTATTTTATTATGCGCAGCAACAAGTACGTGTATTTTTTCTGGAGGAAGCTCCATTTTGGAGTATTCTCGACAAAGTTGTATCGCATAATCTTTGTTGAGAGCATTATCTTTGTCAATCGCTTTTAAGATATTTGCTCTGTGTTCTACTGGGAAATCCATTTCTTTTAATGCATCAAGGACTTCTCTACGCGCCTTGATTGTTTCTTCTTTGGGATAAGTGATAATTTCTCTGATATCTTTTGCAGAGAAAGTTTTTTCGTTATATAAGTACTTAGCAAACTCAAAACTATTAGGAGAAAGCTCCCCTAACAAATTACCGATTTCATTTTTATCAATATTTTTGTCTGCAATAAGTTGTCTAGCAAAATCTATAGTCCAATCTGTTGTATGACTAGCAATCTTTGCAATCTTATCTCTTGGAATTTCTTTATTTAAGTATAATTCATTTCTTACAAAATGAAGAATTTTTTCGTGTGTTGATACTACTATTGAGTATTTGTCATCTGCGTCAATACTACTATCTGCTAAGATTTCTTCTACGAATTTCTTATTCTTTTCATTTACGTTTCGTATTGTATGGTCAAGAACTTCTCCAAAATTCTCATCTTTGTAGTATTTTTTTGCAATATCAATGTTGTATGAATTGATACTGCTAACAATACTTGCTTTCCTAAAGTGTGAAATTTCAGGATCATTTTTGAGTATATTATACATTTCTTTTCTTAACATAAGTGTTTGTTCAAAGTCTTTTATTCCAATGTTAAATTTACCAAACATTAGAGTTGCACATTGTTTAAGAGAAGGCTCTGCTTCGTGGATAAACTTTAATAAGAAATCTACATCATCCCCGTCTTGGATATGGCTAAGAAAATCCCCAGCTTGCTGATAACTCTCAAAGTCCTTACTTTCTATAAGGTCTTTTAAGATTTTGGTTTTATTTTCTGATGTCATATTTACTTTTTTAAGGAGCAAGGTTAAAACTTGCAAGATATTCTTATTCTCCAGACAATCCTCTGGAGGATATTGTTTACACAGCTCCCTGAAGCTTTTTATGGTATTTATTTTATCTTTCGCTGTTTTTGCTTCATAACATCTTAGGATTTCATTGAATCTACCAACAAAATAACCATTATTATAAAGTTCAGGAGTTTTTAAAAACTCTTCTAATAATTCTAAACGATGTTGTTTTAATAGAGGGCTATCAAGCTTTTCCTTTATTAATTGAAGAGACCCATTGTTAACATAAACATCTTTGCAAGTATTTAACCATTCTTCAATATACGATAGAACTTTTGCATTGTTTTTTAAGTCAGGATTAGAGGCAACTAAGTTTCTAATACGGAACTCTGAATACTTTAAACTCTCTATAACACCTGTTTTAGGTGTCAAATCAATCTTGCTTTCCGCCAATTTACTCAACTCTAATAACGTCTTAGCTCTAATATCTAAGTCTTTATCCGAGATACTAGGGTCATTGTTCTTGATTTGGGTTCTGAAATCTTCCAGTCTGGCTTCATACGGCTTGTTTAACATCTG
>JAZUBR010000012.1:0-146400 GCA_045638625.1 Candidatus Gastranaerophilaceae bacterium | reverse complement strand
TTTGTCGCCACAAATTAATTGTTTCTCTTTGTACCGAATTGAAATCAGTCATACTTCCGCCTAAACTTTATCTATATCTGTTATCGGCAGATGTGCTAGAAACTTGAGGACTCAAAAGGAAAGTTTTACATTTGTTTACATTTTAGTTGTCTATGTCAATTGGTGAACGTTGAATGCAATCTATTGCGTCTCTTGCGGTAAATACAAGTTCTTCAGGAACTCCTGATATAGTACAGAATTGGCGTAAAACGTCAACAACACGTTTAAAGCATCTTACTAAGTCACCTTCACCAACATCGACTTGGTCAACAACGCTTTCCCATTCGGCGCCATTAACCCACATTTCAATAAGTGCTGAAAAATGGGTATTAATATACATAACATCCTCAACTTGGTATTTTTTCTGTATTTTATCAAGTTCTCGACGTATATCTTTAATTCTATTGATAGCTTTTTTAGATGCTCTTGAAAGTGGTAAATATGGTAGATCCATATTTCTTACGTCTTCTGTTGTGATAGCGCAAACAACGCTAGCTAATTCTCCAGGGGTTAAGCCTGAGTATACATTCTGGAATACGGTAAGTGCTAGGAATAATTCATTTTCAGAGCGGACTTGAGATATAGTAATGCCTTGTTCTGTTGGATAATTATCTTTAATGTATCCATAATGTAATAAAACGTCTCTATGTGCCAAAAACATGTTCCAGAAAATGTCTCGTTTACGTTCAATTTCTTTTTCCAAAGCTTCTTGTTTGTGTTGGTATCTTTGTAGAACTTCAAGACATTTCATGTGTTTTTTGAACATTTTACAATTATCACACGGAGAACCGTGCATTGTGTGTAAAAGCTTTTTAGTAGTTGCTTCAAAATCGTAAAATTCTTGGGAAAGTTCTCGATGTTTCTTTTGCTCTTGCTTTCTTATTGTTTTTAGGATTTGTCTATTGGCAACATAATTTTCTCGAGTTTTATTGTAAGCTAATAGATCCTCGTTAGAAAGTTTGTATGGGCATTTAAATGCTGCGCATTCTTCAATTTTTTCTTCGTTAGATTCTTGGAGCGCTAGAAGTGGTGATAGTCTGGAGCCCGCAGAATAGTAGCCAAAGCTTTTTAGAACAAGTTCTTTTGCTTCCTCTACTGTAAATCTTTGTAATAAGTTTAATACCATAGAATAACTTGGAGCGAAGCGACTTTCTAAAGGGTTGGCATCGCTTAGAACAAGCTCTGCAACATCTTCTGGTGATTGGAAAGGTGTGCCCACAATAGTTACGTAGCCAACCTCATCCATTCCACGACGACCAGCTCTACCTGACATTTGTAGAAACTCACTTGGTGTTAACATTCTGTGCCCAGAATCTGTTCTTTTGCTGACAGAACTAATAACTGTCGAACGAGCAGGCATATTAATACCAGCCGCAAGGGTTTCCGTTGCAAAAACTACTTTTATTAGTCCTTCTTGGAAGAGTTTTTCTACCAGAACTTTCCATCCGGGAAGTAAACCTGCGTGGTGTGAAGCTACTCCGCACATTAAAAATTCGATGTGTTTATTTCTGTATAAATAAGGATTTTCAGCTATATATTCGTCTATTATCTCTCGAATGCGCTGCTGTTCTTTAGGAGTCACCAGAGACAGTGACATACATTTTTCCATTTGTTCGTCACACTTTTTACGAGAAAAAGTGAAATATATTGCTGGTAGCATATCACGTTCGTGCAGGTTTCTGATAACATCTTTCACAACGCTTCTTTGTACGGTTTTGCCTTTTTTGAAGTTCCTTTTTTCTGGCTTAATTTTTTTGTTTAGCCCTCCCCCCGGAGCCAATAATGGTAATAGATTATTTGGTTGAGAAGAATCAAAATAATAGAATCTTAAAGGTACGGGTCTAAAATCTGTGTTTACAAGCTCAGTTGCAGAGTGTACCGTATTAATCCACCCTGTAAGCTCATCCGCATTTGCAACTGTTGCAGATAAAGCAATAATTTGCACGTTTGTTGGACAGTAGATTATACTTTCTTCCCAAACAGTCCCTCTCTGCTCGTCGTTCATATAATGAACTTCATCTAACACAATATATTTAACGTCTTTTAAGTTATCTGTCACAGAACCAAAGTTTGTCCCATACAACATATTCCTAAAGACCTCTGTTGTCATAACGACAATTTGTGCAGAGCGATTAAAAGAGGAGTCCCCTGTTAATAAACCGACTTTGTCAGCTCCATATTTGGCAGAAAAGTCGTTGAACTTTTGGTTGGATAATGCTTTTAAAGGTGTTGTATAAAATACTCTTTTCCCTTCTTTTAGTGCGCAATGGATTGCGTGTTGTGCGATAACTGTCTTACCTGCACCAGTAGGGGCACAGACAACAACACTCTTCCCATTAGAAATATGGTCGCAAGCTTCTCTCTGGAAATCGTCAAGCTCAAAGGGGAAATCGTACATACTAACTCCTATTCTTTACTATTATTATACAATAAATTCCAATACTTATAAACCCTACTATTTTTTTATATTTGTAAAGTTATGTAAAGATTGAAATTTTATAAAACGCAATTTTTCTCTATAGATACACTTTATATATATAAGGATATTAATTAAAAGGATATGACTATGTTTCCACAATTCGGTTCAATGTTTACACCACAATTTGCAGACCATTCTTGGATAACTGATACAAAAACATTTTTCCCAGATGCAAAATTGATGTGGCAAAATGCAGCATTGTCTCTAGAGCTTTGTGGACTACATAATATGTATTTTACTTCTAGTCCTTATGCAAATATGGATTTTGGGACAAGCTTGGCTAATATTTGGAATCAAGCATACCAGTCTGCTAATGCTAGTATGGCAAGTTCTTTAGGTTCTTTTGCTGCTATGCAAAATTTCTTCCCAACATTCCAACCTATTGGACAAACTCCTTCTCAGGCAGCATCTGACCCAGCTCCTAAGTCTACTTTGACCGAGGAAGAGAAAACAGAGTTTGAAGCTAAGCAAGCAAAATTTAACGAATTAATGGAAAAATATAGCGATAAAAAAATCGATAAGGCTGTAGCTGAAAAATTAGGTCTTGATTCTGCTATTAAATGGGCAAAAGAGGCATTTAAAAAAGCAGATACTCCTGAAAAGGTAGAAAAATGTATTGAAGATTTTGAAATTAAGCTTGCAGAAATAGCTGAAGAAAAGGATGCTGAAGAATTATTAGAACTTCTTCCAATGAAAAATGAGTCAGAAGAGTTTTGGGAAGAATTGGAAATAAAAGTTGAAGATTTGTATGATGAATCTTCTGACTTTGAATCAAAGATTTACAACTTAATTTGTGGTGCTGACCCCGTTATAAAAAGTGACAATGTTATTCAAGAAATGACTTTACGCCAAGGTAAGTCTTGTTTGATTGATGAATTAACATCTCGTTATCACGATAAGAAAGGTCTTTTTAGCGGTTGGGATAATGACAAATATGAAAAAGTCGTAGAAACTTTGGTTGATGCACTTAAAGAACGTTCTAAACTTTCCACTGCTCGTTCAGATGAAACAACTGAAGCAAGACAAGCATTAAATAAAGCTTATAACAAGTATATAGATGATAAGAACAATGCAAATAGACAAGCTCTTGTAGAGTCATATATTAACCTTTATAACGCAGTAAGAAAAGCTGAAGCTGCAAAACAAGATAAGGAAAATAAAAAGTTTGTAAAAACTCTTCCTGAAGCCTTCCAAGAACGCTATCTTGAGAATGGAGAATTAAGGGATGAATTTAAAGTCCCAGTACAGAACGATGGCTTTGTGTTAAAACAAAACCCGACAGAAACAGTTGGACAGGTGGAAAAAGAAGAACCTAAAAGAACTCCAATGGCTGCAGCAGTTACAGGTGAAGTAACTAATCCATTTTCTGCGGAAGATGTTGATGGGGTAACAGGTGCCGCAAGAGTCGCTGCAAATATGCCTTTTGCAGAACAAGTTCAAGAAAACTTCTGGGGTAATTTATACAAATTTAAATACTAAACTTCAATAAACAATCTTTGACCAACGATATTAGGTTTATTGTTATAATATCCAGCAAAGTAACCGCCTTGAACAGGGCGGTTTTGCCCGTATGAGCGGAATGGATTGCTAGTAGCAGCTGATGAAACAAAAGGATTTGTAAAGTCTCCTGCAAAAGGATTTGTTGATTTTCTTTGTACAACAGGAGTTGCCTGTACTTCTAATAATCTTGGTTTTACCAAAGCTTGAGCTATCATACTAACAAGTCCTGCCATTTTTAAAATACCTTTCTTTTGATGAGACTCTTATTTTATTAATATTGCGATGAAAAAAGTCAATATATTCATCGTCATTATTAATTAAACCTTAAATTTTTATTAAAAACTTCGTATGAATAATGGATATTGAGTATAATAATATTGTTTTGTTGATTAGCTACAAAAAGATTTTGTTTGGAGTATAATCTTTTTATCAGATATAAGAGGGAATTTTATGAACAAAAGTCAATCTACCGGCATGTATATTATTCTTGCAATAATGGTACTAGCATTTATCTCATTATTTTTTAATAAGCCGGCTACAGTAACAAGGGAATTATCCTATACTGCTTTTATGGAAAAAGTTCAACAGGGTGAAATAAAAAGTGTTGAAATTGATTCAAATTATTTGATTGCAATACCAGCAGGAGAAGCTTCGGAGTCTGTAGAATCTACTTCGCAAACTCTAAATCCTTTGCTTGCTGTTCCTGAGCAATCAACATTGCAATATAAAGTTTTAATTCCGACCGGAGCGAATGTAGTTGAAAAACTAGATGAGGTTAAGGGGCTTACAATTAATGCAAAGAAACCTTCTGAATCAAGTCAAATGATGAGTATTTTACCAGGGTTATTATTCCCTCTAATATTTATTGTGATTCTTGTTTTCTTGGCTCGTTCGATACAAGCTGGCGGCTCTCAAGCTCTTTCTTTTGGTAAGAGCAAAGCAAAGATGATGATTGATAGCAAAGTGAAGACAACATTTAAAGATGTTGCGGGTATTGACGAAGAAAAGAAAGAACTAGAAGAGATTGTAGACTTTTTAAAAAATGGTGAAAAGTATATAAAATTAGGTGCAAAGATACCAAAAGGTGTTCTTTTAGTAGGTGCTCCAGGTACTGGTAAAACTTTGATGGCGAAGGCTGTTGCGGGTGAAGCCGGTGTCCCATTCTTTTCTATTAGCGGTTCCGATTTTGTAGAAATGTTTGTTGGTGTAGGTGCGAGTCGTGTTAGAGACTTGTTCGAACAAGCAAAAAAACACCAACCTTGTATTGTGTTTATAGATGAAATTGACGCAGTTGGTCGTCAACGTGGTGCTGGTATGGGTGGCGGACACGATGAACGTGAACAGACTTTGAACCAGTTGCTTGTTGAGATGGATGGTTTTGATGAAAATACGAACATAATCATTCTTGCTGCGACTAACAGACCTGACATTTTGGACAATGCTCTATTAAGACCTGGAAGATTTGATAGACAGATTATGGTTAGTCTTCCTGATGTTAAAGGTAGAGAACAAATCCTTAAGGTTCACGCTAAAGGTAAGCCGCTTGCTGAGGATGTAGATTTAACAACTTTGGCAAAACGTATTCCAGGGTTTACTGGTGCTGATATACAGAGTCTTTTAAATGAATCAGCTCTATTGGCAGCTAGAAAAGATAAGAATGAAATCAATATGTCAGAAGTAGACGATTCAATTGATAGAGTTATTGCTGGTATTGAAAAGAAAAGTAAAGTTATGACTGATGAGGATAAAAAACGTACTTCTTACCATGAAGTTGGTCATGCTTTGTTGGCAAAACTTTTAGAACACTGCGATAAGCTTCATAAGGTTACTATCATTCCAAGAGGTTATGCTTTAGGTTTAACTTGGACAAAGCCAGAAGATAATAAGGTTATGGTTAGTAAAGCAAAATTACAAGATGACATAACAATGATTCTCGGTGGTCGTGTCGCTGAAGAAATTGTGTATGGTGCAGATTTTGTAAGTACAGGTGCTTCAAATGATATTGAAAAAGTTACAGGATTGGCAAGAAAGATGGTAACTCAATGGGGAATGTCAGATAAGATGGGAACCCTTGCTTACGGTAAATCTCAGGAACATGTCTTTATGGGAAGAGATTTTGGGCAAACTAGAGATTTTTCTGAAGAAATAGCTGCGGATATTGATAAGGAAATTAAACGTATTGTTGATGATAGATATGCTGTGGCAATGAGAATATTGACAGAAAACCGTGATATGCTTGAAAAGATTGCTGTGGCATTATTGGAGAGGGAAACTCTTGATGAAGCAGAATTTGATGAATTGATGGAAAATGTGAGAAATGAAAGAGGTAATCAATGTTAACAAAAGAAGAAATGGTTTTGGAGCAGTATAAAGTTTACTCTGAACAAAAAGAAAAGTTTGTTGCCCGTAATTTTGCTACAAATAGATTTTACTTTATTGCCTTCGTTGCTTTAGTTTATTTGACAATCTACACAGGCACAGTAGTTTTTATGAACCTTATTAGTGCTTCTCTTTTATTTTCTGCTGTAGGTGCTTTGGTTTGTGTTTTGTGGTGGATGAATATTGATTCTTATAATCTTCTGATAAAGGTTAAGTATAAAAAGGTTTTAGAAGAGATGGAAAACTATTTGCCAGTAAAGCCATATACTCAAGAACGTGAAGGTATTGAAGAGTATAGAAGTAAAAAGAAAGCTTTCTTATTCTCTGATATGCAAAAGACGTTGGCGGTGTTAGGCTTAATATTCTTTTTTGCATTATTTATATGCGAAGCAGCTCCGCTAGTTTATAAACTTTGTTTTTTAAGATAAAATAATAGCGGGGGGTTTACTCCCGCTTTCAATAATTTAAGGAAGTATGTTGGATGAAGGTATTAATAATTAAACTTGGTGCAATTGGGGATGTTGTGCATACGACTGTTATTGCAACAGCAATCAAACAGTGTTTTAAGGATGCAGAAGTCCATTTTTTGACTGTACCAAGTATGGTACCTTTGTTAAAAGAACATCCACATATTGATAAGGTTTTGGAATGGAACCCAGCTTTTAGAAAGTCGTTTAAATATCTTTTAGAAGTTGCAGCAATAGGCAGGAAAGAAAAGTATGATGCTGTCTTTAATATGACTCGTGCCCTTAGAAATATTTTGCTAAGCTATTTAATGTTTCCTAAAAAAGTGATTGGGAAGCGTAATTATGGTAAATCTTGGGTGGAAGAATATTTCTTAACTGCAAAATCTTTATTCCCTGAGTTGCAGCTACCATCTCGTCTTTATTTATCTGTATCAGAGGATGCAAAATTTAATGTTGAAGAATTGTTGGCGGGATATCCTTCTCCGTATTTTCTTTTATTTCCTACAGGTGGGTCTGATAGAACTCGTCAAGGGCGTATATGGGGGCTTGAAAGTTGGAATATTTTGGCAAAAGAGCTTTTGCAAAACTATGGTGGGACTATTTTTGTTTCTGGTAGTGCAGGGGAAGCTGAATACCATTCTTCTCTAGATGATGTCGTTGTTCTTTCAGGAAAGTGTTCGCTTATGGAAACATTAGCTTTGATGTCAAAGTCAGAGTTTGTTATTTCAGGAGATTCAGGTCCTGCTCATATGGCATCAGCGCTAGGTGTTAAAACAATAGCTTTGTGTGGTTCTACATCTCCTGATAAGATAAAGCCTTATGGAGATAATGGATTCGAAGTTTCATCTCCAAATGATTGTAGATTCTGTTGGCAAAAAAAATGTAAGTATTTAAAAAACTCTACTGATAAGATAACTCCTTGTATGTCTGCAATAACTCCATCAATGGTAATTTCAAAAATAAAAAATATAGAAGAGGCACTTGACAAATTAAAATTATAAGTGATAATGATAATAGTTATCACTTAGTATATTGGTTCAAATGCGAAACTCAAAACAAAAAGATATTGTGTATAGCACTCTTTGTGAGAATAGGATTCATCCTACGGCTGATGAATTGTTTTCTATAATTAAAGAAAAGCAAGCGGAAGTTGGTGTCGCTACAGTGTATCGAAATTTGAGTAAGTTGGCTGATATTGGTAAAATTCGTAAAATAACAGGTCTGGATGGTGTTGCTCACTATGATAGCCGTTTGGACACGCATTATCACTTTATCTGCGAAGTTTGTGGTTGCATAAGGGATATAGAGGAGTCAGAATTGGGTTTTGTAGGTAAGACTAATCTATTGCAGGATTGTAGAATAACATCTGTTGACATTACGCTTCGAGGGTTCTGTAGTTTTTGCGAAGAGTTGATGAAGAATAAAACCATGTCTGAAAAGGAGAAAATGCCGTGAAAATTAATAAAAATTTAATAAAATACTTAAAATAAAGTGTTTTATATTTTATTTAGGCGGTATAATAGAATTAAGATTGTACAGTAGGTCATCGAAGGGTGACAAGAAATAAGGAGATAAAAATGTCAGAATTAACATTAGAAAAAAAATCTTCTACAACTGATTTCGTTGGCGGTAAATGGCAAACAGAAATCAACGTAAGAGACTTTATTCAAAGAAACTACACTCTTTATGAAGGTGATTCAAGCTTCTTAGCTGGTCCAACAGCTGCAACTACAAAATTGTGGGAAGAATGCTGTGAATTATTCAAAAAAGAACGTGAAAATGGTGGTGTACTAGATTTAGATACAAAAGTTGTATCTTCAATCGTATCTCACGGTGCTGGATATATTAACAAAGAATTAGAAACTATCGTTGGTGTACAAACTGATGCTCCTCTAAAACGTTCATTACAACCGTTTGGTGGTATCAGAATGGCTGAAACTTCTTGCAAATCATATGGCTACGAAGTAGATCCTTCAGTTTCTGAAATCTTTACAAAATACAGAAAAACTCACAACCAAGGTGTGTTTGATGTATATACTCCAGAAATGAAAGCTGTAAGACACTCTGGTATCATTACAGGTCTTCCAGATGCGTATGGTCGTGGTCGTATCATTGGTGACTACAGAAGAGTAGCTCTATATGGTATTGATAGACTTATCGAAGATAAGAAAGCTCAATTCGTATCATTAGAAGGTGAAATGACACCTGAAAGAATTCAATTAAGAGAAGAAATTGCTGAACAAATCAGAGCTCTTCAAGAAATGATTGAACTTGGTAAAACTTATGGTTTTGATATTTCTAAACCAGCTTCAAATGCTAAAGAAGCAATTCAATGGTTGTACTTCGGTTACTTGTCAGCTGTTAAAGAACAAAACGGTGCTGCAATGTCAATCGGTAGAACATCAACATTCTTAGATATTTATATCGAAAGAGATTTAAGAAATGGTGTAATCACTGAAGAACAAGCTCAAGAAATGATTGACCACTTCATTATGAAGTTAAGATTAGTAAGATTCGCAAGAACTCCAGAATACAACGAATTGTTCTCTGGCGACCCAACTTGGGTTACTGAATCAATCGGTGGTGTTGGTGTTGATGGACGTCCTTTAGTTACAAAGAACTCTTTCAGATACCTTCACACATTAGAAAACTTAGGTACTTCTCCAGAACCAAACTTAACAGTTTTATGGTCTAAGAAATTACCACATTCATTCAAAGAATATTGTGCACACATTTCAATCAAAACATCATCTATTCAATATGAAAACGATGATATGATGAGAGTAACACACGGTGACGATTATGCAATTGCTTGCTGCGTATCTTCAATGGTAGTTGGTAAAGAAATGCAATTCTTCGGTGCTCGTGCTAACTTAGCAAAATGTTTGCTATATGCTATTAACGGTGGTGTAGACGAAAGACTTAAGACTCAAGTTGGTCCTAAATACAGACCTGTAACATCTGAATACTTAGATTATGATGATGTTATGGCTAAGTTTGAAGACATGATGGAATGGTTAGCAGGTCTTTATGTTAATACATTGAACTGTATTCACTACATGCACGACAAATACTGCTATGAAAGATCTCAAATGGCTCTTCACGACAGAGATGTTAAGAGATACTTCGCAACAGGTATTGCAGGTCTTTCTGTAGTAGCAGACTCTCTATCAGCTATTAAGTATGCAAAAGTTAAGGCTATCAGAGACGAGGATGGTGTAGTTGTAGATTACGCTGTTGAAGGTGAATTCCCTAAATATGGTAACAATGATGACAGAGTTGACCAAATTGCTGTTTCATTAGTAAGCAAGTTCATGTCAATGATTAGAAAACACTTCACTTACAGAAACTCAATTCCTACAATGTCAATCTTAACAATTACTTCAAACGTAGTTTACGGTAAGAAGACTGGTAATACTCCAGACGGTAGAAAAATGGGTATTCCTTTAGCTCCTGGTGCTAACCCAATGCACGGACGTGATACTCACGGTGCTGTTGCATCATTAGCTTCAGTTGCTAAACTTCCATTTGATGATGCTGCTGACGGTATTTCAAATACTTTCTCTATCATTCCTAACGCTTTAGGTAAGGATGAAGTATTTATGGGCGACCTAGACATCCAATTAGATTGTGGATGCTGCGAAGGTACTTGCTCTTGCTAGAATGTGATTTGTAGCGGGGTGAAATATCCCCGCTTCAATTCTCAGATAGCTCGGTTTAACAATCGGCAAAACAAAGAAAGGACAATTATTATGGCAACTCAACAAGAAGAAAACTTAATAAACTTATTAGATGGTTATGTTGAAAAAGGTGGTCACCACTTAAACGTTAACGTTTTCAACAGAGACACTTTATTAGATGCTCAAGCACACCCAGAAAAATACCCACAATTAACAGTTCGTGTTTCTGGTTATGCTGTAAACTTCATCAAGTTGACAAAAGAACAACAAGATGACGTTATTTCAAGAACTTTCCACGGCTCTATTGGTGGTTAGTCTTAGAATGACAAAAGTTTTAAGGACTGGTGTATGCCAGTCCTTTTTTATTATAGTTAAGCTAGATTGTTTTATATTACTTTTTGTAACGATTATCCTCTTTTTTAACAAAAATTTTTATTCACGGATTTATAGTAAATGTAGGTTTATTACACGGATTATTCATGAATACAATAAACAATGTTAGAAGAAGTTTAAAACCATTAATGCCATTATGCGCTTCTGTTGTACTGGCGACTTCTGCGTGCTCTACTCCGAAGAATCAAGAAATAAAAGAAACAAATGTAGAAGTTGTTGCTCCTAGCGAAGAAATGAGTTTTTTAGATTATATGCAGACGGAGGCGGGTATAGCACGTTTTTTACTAGGGGTTGGTATCGGAGTCGCAGGTATTGCGGCTACTAAAAAAATTAGAGAGGCTAATAAACTTACAAAAGAAAAAGAACAGGCTCAATATAGAACTGATTTGATGTCAGAATTAGACTCTTTATATTTAGATAGAGGATATTTGGGAGCTGGAGAGCAGATAAAAAATATTAAAAAGTTATTGGAAAAACCTTTAGGCTATGACAACGATACGAAAGATAATGTGCGGTATCTGATTGGCAAGTTTGAAATGGCGTTTAAAAAAGGTGATTTAAGGACATATCCTGATAATGCATTGGCTGCTTTACCAGATTTGAAGTATTTTATAGATAAAATGACTTCTTCTCCTGAAGAGTGGAATGTAAATAGAAACAAGTATCCAGACTGGGAAAAAGTTGTAAACACTACAGATTTTGCTGATCATGTGAATCGTTGTTCTAATTATACATTAGGAATATATCATTCAGTCGAACAAAACTTGGGTAAAACACTTGCTCATACCTTGAGAGAATTAAAAAAAGAAATTTTTGAGTATGGGGTTTTTGATAATAAAGCGTTTGCGGAGTTAGTTGTTTATATAGATGGTTCATTGGCAAAACTAAGTTTTGGATGTAATGCTACGGATTTAATGTCAGAAATTCGTGACGGTATTATCCCTAGAATGGGACTTGTACTAGGAGCTCCTAGTTCGACAGTGGATTCATCTAATAATCCTTTTAGAGAGGAAGATTATGAATTCGAAGATGAAGAACTTAATCCTGAAGAACAAATACAACAGGAAAATGTTTTTACAAGCGCTATTAACAAGGCAAGAAAATTTTCATCTAATGATTCAAATGAGAATGATGTCAATAACAAGATTACTTTTAAAGACGTTGGCGGTCAGGATGAAGTAATTAAACAATTGAGTAAAAAAGTTCTTTATCCATTGATGTTCCCTAATGCGTTTGATAAGTTTAAGAATTTTAAACCCAGTCGTGGTATTGTTTTACATGGCCCGACTGGAACAGGTAAAACATTATTAGCGTTGGCTCTTGCTAATGAAGCAAATGTTCCGTTTTTCAAGGTAGATTGTAACGAATTGATTGAGAGTTATGTGGGCTCAAGTGAGAAAAACTTACGGAATTTGTTTAAAAAAGCTAAGGCTCAACAACCGTGTATTCTTTTCTTTGATGAATTTGATTCTATTGCAAGGAAGCGTACTGGAGATACACAAGGACGCCATGATGATAAAGTTGTAAACCAATTATTAACTTTATTGTGTGATGTTGAAAAGAATAATCCTGGTATATATATAATAGCGGCTACTAACAGATTAGATATAATCGACCCTGCAATATTAAGAGGTAAGCGCTTAGCTACACATATTGAGGTTGGACCACCAAATACAAGAGATGCTGTTCAACAGATTCTGGACTTACATTTAAAAGATATCCCATTAGCAAAGAATTTCTCTAAACAAAAATTTGTGGATGAATTGTTAAAGAGAAAGTCTACAGGAGCAGATATTGCAGAAATTGTTGCTGAGGCTTTTGAAAATGCTTATGAGCGTTCTGGTTTGTATGAAAAAATGGAAGCTCGCTCTTTTAGAGAAAAGGACTTAAAACGTTTATATGTTACGGATGTTGATTTTGAAAAAGCGCTAAACACTATCAAAAATGGCTCAACTAAATCAAGACCCCCAATTGGGTTTAATAAATAGGACTAGTATTTAGCGCTTAAAATTTTTGTATTAAAATATAAGAAGAGGTGAACAATGTCCGAAATATATGGAAATATACATTCAATAGAAAGTTGTGGAACTGTTGACGGTCCTGGGGTAAGATTTGTTGTCTTTACGCAAGGTTGCCCTTTAAGATGCAAATATTGCCATAACCCTGATACTTGGTCATTGGATGAAAATCAAAAAATGACTGTTGATGAAATCCTAAAAGAATACGACGGGGTAAAAGAATTTTGTACTGGAGGTATTACAGTAACTGGTGGTGAACCAATGTTACAAATAGATTTTGTTACAGAATTATTTAAGAAAGCTCAAGAAAAAGGGGTTCATACTGCTATTGATACCTCTGGGCTTTTGTTTAATAAAGATAATACGGCAAAAGTTGATGAACTTTTAAAGTATACGAGTTTGGTTTTGTTGGATATTAAACATATTGATGATGAAGAACATAAAAAACTCACAATGCATTCGAATAAGAAAATTCTTGAGTTTGCGAAATATCTTTCAGATATTAAAAAGCCTATGTGGGTGCGTCATGTTGTAGTTCCTGGCATCACTTATAATGAAAAATATTTGACGGAATTAGGAACGTTTCTTGCTACCTTACATAATATAACTGGTTTGGATGTATTACCTTATCACGATATGGCTGTTCCAAAGTATGAAAGTTTAGGCTTGGAGTATCCTTTGTTGGATGTTCCGCCGTTAATTCATGAACAAGCAATAAATGCTCGAAATATTATTAAAAAAGCTTTCCAAGAAGCAAGAAATCCTTCCAACTGATAAGTTTTGTAAAATATCTCTTAGAAATGGGCAAATTTTCTTGTTGATGTTGTTTTAAGTGTGTGTATGAAGATTGGTTTGACTAAAATTGCAAAAGCCCCATTGCTAGCCCTTAGTTTATCTTTGGCTACAGCTTCAGCTGCGCAGAATGTTGCGCTTAAGCAACAACAAGTAGACACTTTTGAATACGTTAATCCAATCTCTCCTAAAGGAACAAGTTCTCCTTATGTTTTAATGGAGGCTCCAAGTCCCGAAGTAGAAATTGCAGGGGAGAAAAAGTTAGCAGCTATAGTTGTTGATTTAAGTACAAATGTCTTATATAAATACAACGAATTTGGTTTTGCCGAATCGGCTTACCTAGTTGCAACTGGTAAAAAAACTACTCCTACTGATACAGGGGTGCGTATTGTAAAGAATATTGAATCATATCCTTATAGAACGGCTTCGAAGAATACGAAACGTTATAAGAATCCTAGAGATTATGGTCCTAAAGCTCTTATTTTAGAAATAATAGATCCTAAAACAGGTAAGCAGACCCCTACAGGTGAATTCATTCACGGGAATAACAATCCTTCAAGTTTAGGCAAGTACGCTTCAAAAGGTTGTATTAGAATGGATAATGAAGTCATAAGAGAAATTGCTTCTCAAGTAGAGAAAGGGGATATTGTTTTAATCGTGTCAGGAGGTGATGAACATGATTCAACCATTGATAATGAATGGTTTAAATAATATCCATAAAGCTTATCCGACTTTTTCGGCTAGACGTATTACTCCCAAAGATATGAATCCTCTATTTAAAAAAGAAGTTGACGCTTTTGTAAAAGAGAATATTAAGGCTTATGAATTATATAATGGAGGAGAGTTAAAGTCTGTTGAGTATTTAGCTCCTCAGCCTGTTATTCAAGCGTTGGAAAATCTAATAACAACAAAGCTTCATCATATAAAAAGCGATTTAGAGAATAGTATGCATAACAAAGCTGAATTGAAATTGCTTGTTTCGGATTTGAAGAAAAACCCTGATGTTGCTAATATAAATGTAAATAAGTTGTTAGCGCTAGGTCTTTTTGCCTATGTTTTTGAAACAGAAAATGGTGATGTTTTAAAACTAACTGGGAAAAATCACTTCCCTGACAATAGAGATATAGAGCCTTTTGATGTTCCTATTTTTGAACGAGGCAAAATGCAAAATGGTACATATTATTATGTAGAAAAGAAGCTTTCTCAGGAGAATCTTTCTCAAGATGAAATAATAGAGTTTTGTAAAGAGATTCAATCTCAAGGTTTTGTTTTAAGAGATGTTTTTGGTAATTTTGGAAAATTGTTAGTTCGTCAGTTTGGTAAAGATGAGGATGGGAAACTATATTTGCTAGATCCCGAATGTGCAATGCTCGAAAAGGCACGTTTACCGATTCTAAAACGTATAAAACGTACAATAATAGAGATGGTTGGGATGGTTTTTGAAGATATTACTTAATCTTTTTAAGTGAAGATAAAAAATTGTTTCTTTCGACATCGCCATCAACTGTTGTTAAATAAACTTGACAATCTTTTTCATCAGCTTCAAGAGGTGGTAGCATTTCTAGTTCTGCAGAATAGTAATTTTCAACACTGCTGCTACCAAAAGAGACTCTATTTGCGAGACTGTTTAGCGAAAGTTTTCTTAATACGCCAGTTATACCTTTGTTTTTGTTTGCAAATTTGGTATATATTCTAAGAGAAGCATCTCTTGTTTCAAGGTCGAATCTTCCCATTATAAGGGTGGCTAATTGTGGTGCCGTAGACTCAATTTTAATCCTTTTAATAATATTGTCTTTTATAAGGATATCCCCATTAATTTTATCAAACTTTCCTTCAGGAACGTTTACAATATCAAAAACTAAGGTCGGGCTTAACATTGCCATTGGATTTCTGAATATAGAAACAAAATTAAGAGCATATTCAACAAGCCCTACTTTTTCAATGGTCCCGTTGTTTATTGCAAATTTCATTTCTCCATTTAGTTTTAAGCTTGAATCAGTCTCAAGAATGATTAAACCACTGGCTTTTCCTGTTATTTCACGCTTTAGATTCATTAATGCTGTTGCCATAATATCTGAGTTAATATCTTTGGCGCCAAGTCTAACCCAAAAAGTTGGTTTTGATAAGTCACATCTAACTTTGGCAGAGGATATCCCTTCTGCAAAATCGAATTTGTTAGAATCAACTTTAAGATTTCCATTCTTATCAAGAGAGGCTGTTGCTTGTAAATTACCAAAGAGAATTTCTTTGAACTTACCTGATTTAAGGTTAAGAGCCGCTCTTTCAATGATTAACATATTTGGAGTAAACACTAATGCTGCAGTATCGCTTTCATCTTCTTGAGCTTGATTATCTGCTGTATTTAAGAATTCTTCTTGAGCTTTTTCTTCGTTAGTGTTCTGCGCAGGCTCTGCTACAAAAGAGGCCAGAAGCTTCTCTATGTCAATATGTTCCAAGTCTAATTGGAGATTCTTTATTACAATTGGGAAAAGCATATTATTTGCAATGGTACCAGTGAACTTATACTCAGAACGTCTAAATTTACCGTCTGAACTGATATTTAGGTTTTTATTATCTGTCTTAAAGCTTCCATTTCTTATAAATAGTCTCTGAGAAGGGATAACAACTTTATTGGCAACTAAATTGCCTTCTAGAATTGGATATTTACCATTGTTATCGTATTCTAATTCACCTGATATGGTTCCTTTTCTAAAGATTTTTTGCCCTATCAGGACATTTAAGAATTCACTAGGTAAGGGTTTTGGTATTTTGAATCCTAAATCTAAGATATTGGAATTATTAGCAATATCAACATTTCCATGTAATGTTAATATTGGTTTCACTTTGCTGTCTTTATTGAGTTCTTGTGCAATGTAGTAGTTTATAGATTCGATATTAAGAATGTTATTTTTAAGGTGCATGTCAGCTTTTATAGCTCTATCATAATCCGTTGGACTTAAGGATGCACCTTCTATTAAAATATCATTACCTGCAGCAAGTTTTGCCATATAGACAATATCTATGTCAGTATTCTTTGAATAAACTTCCATTCTGGTCCCTGCAGGTTTGTCTCCTGTCATAGTGATAAGGCAACCTGTGACTTTTGATAGATAATTTCTTGTAAAATCGTCAGTCATAATTGTTGAAATTACAAGCTCTGTGTCTACCGTTTTTAAATAATCTTTGACTGTTCCTTCAAGTGAAAGGTGATTTTCTCTCTTGTTAGCATAAAATCCGTTGAAATTTTCAAGAGTTACTAGTTCTGGAGTTATTTTAATACTACCTTGTTCCACTTTTACAGGCATGTTAGCAAGGGATTTAAGATTTAGATTAGCATTTTTTACGTCAATCTCTCCTCTTAAACCTTTAGTATTTAAGTTGATGTAAAAGTCTGCCGACCCTTTGATGTTTTGTGTTTCAGCTAAAAGTTCTTTTCCGTTCGGGATGAAAATGTTTGATTCTAGTAAGCTTACCCCATCTGCAATATTAAAGTCCTTTGAGAAAAGCGAGATGGTAAACTTCTCCTCGCTTGCAATAGAGCGAATTGTGATTTTAGAATCGTTGATTGAGAGAGGACATTCTTCAATAAAAAGCTTTTTATCCTTAATATAGAACTTGTTATTGTCGTTCAGAGAAAGTTTAATTTTTTGATTGTCCTTAACAATATTTGTTTCGATATCGAATTTTACATATTTAGGGTTTCTTTTATTCTCTATGTGTAAATCTTTTCCAATTAGTGAAATTTTTGTGTCAGTATTTAATGACGCAAGTATTTGACAGTTATTAATAAAAAGATTTGCGTTTAAGGCATCAATATTAATGGGTAATGATGGTTGAGTAGATTGTTTTTGCTTAGATTCATCTGCTTGGAATAATGCAAGAAGTTCATCTATATTGGTGTATAGGGCTTCTAGTCCCAATTTGTTGATTGTGATAGTTTTTTTGTATAGTTTTGAAAAAGAAATATTTGTATCAAGATTCTTTAAAGACAAGATATCTTTATTTTCTTTTTTTATAGTTAAGTTTTTTATTGAGAATGAAATTGTTGGTCTCAAGCTCGTTTTAAGAATTGGGGTATCAATTATTATTTCAGCACCTGTTGTTTGTTCAATTTTCTCCGACATAAAGTTCTGGATTTTTTGATTAGACACGATTGAGGGTAAAACGTATAAATAAGTAAATGCTGTAATAACGAATAACGCTAAAAGTGATATAAAAACTTTCTTTTCCACAATCTCTCCCTAAAAAATATCTTTCTATAAAATTATATCACAATGATTTTATGCTATTATACTTTTATGAATAAGATTTTTAGCTTTATATTATTGGGATTGTTTTGGGTAAATATTTCTTGGGTTGATGCGGCACAAGTAAGTGTTTATAGTAAAGATGGGAAGTTTGGATTACAAAACGAAAACGCTGTTTTAACAGAACCTCAATATAAAAAGTTGATTCAACTAGGTGATACTGCTTATATAGCTCTTAAAGGATTTAGATACGGTATTATAAATGATGAAGGAAAAACTTTGCTAGATTTCAAGTACTCTCACGCCAATAGAGTTCTTGGAAGATTCGTAAAATTCCAGAATCATAAAGGCTATGGTTTGTATGATGAATATGGAAAAACAATTATTCCGCAAGAACAGGATTTGATTGAACTATTACCAGGTGGAATGTTCTTGGTAAGTAACAAGTACAAGTACGGTGTAACAGATTTTGATGGTACTGTCTTGATTGATACAGTCTGTGATGATATTTATATGCCAAAGCTCAATATAATGCGTATAAGATACAAAGGTGAGTGGTTTGAGATTGAACAGGTAAATTCAAAAACTTTGTCCTTACCGAAAGACGTTCAAAGTATAAAAGAGAATTCTGATTTTAAAATAACTAAATTGGTAACGAGTCCTGTTGCTGCATCAAAATATTCGGTTGTTGCAGCTACTGATTATTCTTTAAAACTTCTTTCGTCGTTGTCGCCTGCCTATGAAATGACTATAGATGAATTAATGTTATCTCAGGGTGCTGATGCAATTTCTGTGATAACACGAGTTAGCTGGATTCCTATGTTTCCGTTTGTGTATGCAAAAAACTATTATAAGACATTCAGAAATCCAAATAATGGACCTTTATCAGAGATTAAAAATAATATAAAACATAGTTTTTAGGAGCTTGATATGGTTGAAGTAGGTAGATATTATAGACACTTTAAGGGTGGTAAATATAAAGTTTTAATGTTGGCAAAACATTCAGAGAACGAAGAGGAAATGGTTGTGTATCAATCTCCTGAGACTGGAACTTGGGTACGTCCTCTTTCAATGTGGAGTGAGATTGTTGATGAAAAGGGTACTACTCGTTTCACTCTATTAGATAATGAGGAGGTTTAAATGATAACAAGAGAAGTTAATGAATGGATAAGGAAAGTTGAGCAAGGACGCTATTCTCAAGAAGATGCAATGGAAGAATTTATAAGAATCTCGAAATTCTTAACTAAAGAAGAAGTCAGACAAGTTTTGGATAGAATAAAAAAAGCGAGGTAAACTCGCTTTTTTTAATTTACTTTGAAAACAACGTTTGCTACTGCAGTAACTTTCTTTTCTATGGTTGAAGTATCGCTTATACCCATATTTGAAACATTTGTAGAATTTACCGGTGTTATTTGGAAAACTCCCATTTTAACAGATTGTATTTGTCCGACCCTATCTCCAGTTGCTTTTAACATGGCTTTTGCTCTTTGTTTAGCATCAATTGTAGCTTGTTCTAGAAGTTCTACTTTTATTAAGCTTAAATCAGAATAATAGTATTGTGGTTCATTAATATTCAAATCCACACCTTTGGTTATAAGTGATTGAATATCCTTGGCAACACTTTTAATCTTTTGTACATCGTTAGATTTGATTTGTACCCCTTGTGTTAAATTGTAGTATTCAGGAATATTGGTATTATATCCATTAACAGTTTGTTTGTAGGTATAATAACCATTGATAGCTTTGTATTCAATATCTTCTTGTTTTATACCAGCATTGCTTAGGTAGTCATTAATGATAGGATATTGCTTGGTGATTTGGTTGTATGCTTCCGTTTTATTAGGAGCTTTATAGTTTATATAAAAATTCAAGCTCCCAGAGTCTGAGGTTACAATTTTGTACGCAGAACCTGTTACTGTAATCCCATCATTTTTAACAAGTTTTATTGTCGCAAAAGTTATCGCAATAAGTAGTGATATAGAGATTAGTGCTGCTGATAGTAATAATTGGTATTTTTCTATTTTTTCTAACATACAAACTCCTTTTTTCATGATTGTAATTATATTTTTTTTAACAATCAATAAATGTAAAGAATTGTAACAAACTTTCTTCTTGTTGAAATTGAGCAAAATTTAAAAACTTTATATATATGTAAGATACGTAAAGAGGATATTAAAAATGGCATTAGGTTCATCAAGCTTTGGCACAATTCTTCAAGCATCATCAGAAAACTTCTTTGTAAATAATACAAATGCAGATAATACACAAGCAGTTGCAGCAGCTACAGTATCAAATCCTGTAGAAACAGCGGGTTCTATTGCTTGGGGTGGTTTTGATGTATGTGAATTGTCTACAACTACTGCCGTTGATTATACTGCATATACAACAGCTCCAGTAGAAACAGCTGGTTCTATTGCATCAGCTCCAATTGGTAGCTTTGCTTCAGTAGGTGCTACAACTTCAGCTCCAGTATCAGTAGCTACAACAACTTCTTCTGTTTCAGTTTCTACTTGTTCTTATTCTTGCTAATTAGAACTTGCTGATGTAATTTTTTACGGTAATCCATTCTTCACTAGTGGATAAATATTCGTGACTATCATTCCAAGGATGAAACATTATGTGATGAATGACAGGGTATTCTTTTGCGTCTTCATATTCTTCTTGGAAGTTTTCATATAATAAAGGAGGGTCCGGATATCCATCTGGATACATCATTACATTATATTTGATAGGTAGGTATAATATTTTATCTTTGCAAATTGCATTGATTGAATATTGGTCACTTTTGAAATGGCTTTTATTTAGGTGTTTAATAATTTTTTCTGGTAACTTTTCTTCTCTAAATTTGGCAAGGTTCATTAAAAGAACACCGCTATTAATAAATAATTGGTCTTTTTTTAACTTAGAGTTTTTTCTCATAAGCGTCTCTTCTTTGTCTGGTACGGCAGCAAGATAGTAGTCTGTTATATCGTACCTATACAAGAAGGCAAGGTCAGAGTGGATAATTGTATCTGTATCCAAATATAGTACCTTATCTACATTTTTTAAAATTTCAGAAAGAAATATTCGGTATAACCCACTTTCTCCTCTATCCTTGTAGTTACCTTGGCTTAACAAATGTGGAGGAAATTTTAAGAAAACGTATGTGGATTGTTTGATTTTATTCAATCTAAGAAAATACTGCTGTGTTTCGGGGGTGAATTCTTCGCATATTATATAAAAAACGTACCAATCATCTCTATTACATTTTCTTAATACAGATGCGGCACTTATGCTTGCATATTCCATGAAATCTGGGGTTATGCAGTATGCTATGTTAATTTGCACAATAAAATTACCTCTTAATCTATAAGATTGATTTTAGCATATATTAGAGGATAGAGGAATATTTTTATTTGAAATTGATAGTTGTACTAGAGTTTTTGTGTTTGTAATCGTAAGTGATGAGACTTATAGGAGTATAGTCTGCCATTAATAGGTAGATTCCGATGTTATAATTTTCAAAGTATTCATAATATTTTGTATAAGTGTGGTTGTCGATTGTCTCTTCGCTAGCGTATTTAACAATTTTGTTTGTTGTAAGATTGCTTAAAACGGTGCTTTTCCCGTCAGAAAAATAATGAATATTATTGTCTGAGCTTTTAATATCAACTCCATAATCTTTTGAGCTTAATTGATAGTTATCGTTTGTTTTTGCGCAAAAAATTCTTTCTTTATTCTTAAAGATACTTATTGAGAGATTCTCTCCGCCAATTGTTTCAAGGATAATCCCGTTAGTGATATGTATATTCCGATTTGGGATTTTATAAAGAATATTGATGTCTCCGTTGCCATTTTCTACTGGAACTTCTTTAATCTCGCATTTAATTGAATCAATGCTTTTTTTTAAGTTTGCGTCATAAACTTGACGAACGTCATTAACAATATGCAGTTCGTTTTTCTCAACCTCTAAATTGTGTCCGTCAATGACAAGTAGTGATTCTGAATCCATCTTTCTTACCTTTTAATTCTCACAATTTAACTATTCCACATTTTAAGAAGTTAGTACCATGTTTATTGTAAACTGCTTAACTATTTGTTATAATTCTCCTCAGGAGGGATTATTATGGCACTATCTGTTTTAAAGGAGAATATTACTGTAAAAAACATAATTTTGTTTATCTTGTTAGGGGCGGTATTGCTTTTTATGTCTAAGATTACAAATGTTTTGATGTTATTTTTTGCGTCATACGTAATAGCCTGTTCTTTTAATCCCGTAGTTGATAAATTAGAAAAGAAAATGCCTCGTTCTTTGGCGGTTTGCTTGCTATTATTATCAATCACAGTGCTTTTGTTCGTATTTTTTGTTCCTGTGATTGTCCTTTCTGTTCAACAAATTCAGTTGTTTGCGGAACATTTACCTGTGCATGTTGCAAACCTAAAGTCTACATTAACCTCGCTTAATTTTTTAGGTTATAATCTATCCTCTTTATTGGATATGTCATCTGTTTTTGAGAATGCTTCAGAACTTGCTTCTAATTTTGTAAATCATTCAATAACAGCAACCATAAGTATCGCCGGAGCTTTGGTTAATTTCTTTGCTTTTTGTTTGATTACATATTACTTTATGCTAGATAAAGACCATGTAAAAAATTCTCTTGTTAAATTATTCCCAAAGAAAGATGGCGATAGCGTTGGGGAGATTGTAGAGACAGTTTCTAAAAAAATTGGTGGTTATGTTATTGCTCAAGTTGTTACTATGACTTCTGTTGGAGTTATTTTTACAATTGCATTATTGCTAATGAAAGTTGAATATGCAGTCGTTCTAGGTTTAATTACTGCAGTTCTTGATATTGTTCCTGTTATTGGTCCTGTTATTGCATTTGCAATCTCCATTGCTGTATGTTGGAACTTAGGTGCTCCAATCTTGATTGGTATTACTGTTGCATATTTAGTTGCTCAGTGGGCTGAAAACAATCTAGTAAGACCGTATGTGTTTGGGAAGTTTTTGGATTTACATCCTCTTGTAATATTCTTCTCATTGCTTGTAACAGCTAAGTTTTTAGGAGTGATTGGAGTTATATTTGCTCCGGCAATAGCTGCTACAATTTGTGTGTTAGTTGATGAACTTTATATAAAGTCCTTGGATAAAAATGTGTAGTTTTACAGACGATAGAACATTTTTGTATGAAAAGAGTTGCAAGGATGATACAGCATACAATGTTGTAATGGGGTATCCTGCTTGTGAATCATTTGCGCTATCATCGCTTGGATATATGTGGTTGTCTAAATTGTTAGATGAAACCCCTGAATATAACTTGAAACAAGTTTTTACGGATTCTAAAATCTATCCTGATAAGAGAGAGATAGAAGCTATATCATTTTCATTGTCTTATGAAATGGATTTTATGGGTGTATTTGAGGTTCTGGAAAAGCTGGGGATCAGTTGTTTTTCAAAAGATAGAGAAGATGTTTTTGTATTTGCGGGAGGTCCTGTTATAACATCGAATCCAATGCCATTCGCTCATATTTTTGATTTTGTTTTAATAGGTGATGGTGAACAATTATTAAAGACGGTTTTATCTATGTTAAAGGAGAAACGAAATACTCCTAGACAAGAGGTTTTAAATCTTCTAGCGCAGATAGAAGGTGTTTATGTCCCTGTGTTGAATAATATGACTCATAAAGTTACGGAGCCTTTGTCTGAAGTTGTTCATACCCCTATAATTTCTGAAAAATCATATTTTTCAAATACTTTTATTATAGAAGTAGAACGTGGGTGTTATAATCGATGTGGATTTTGTTTAGCATCTTATTTGAATTTACCTGTTCGCTATGTTGAATATGAAGAAATTATTGCTAAAATAGAGTTTGCGTTACAGTATACAAAAGATATTGCGCTTCTTGGCGCTCAAGTTTCTGCTCATCCAAGATTTATGGATATTTGTGATTATTTGATAAATAAAATTGAAAAAGATGATAGTATAAATGTTAATTTTTCATCATTAAGAGTAGATGCTGTAAACGCACAAGTAATCAAATTGTTACGAGTCTCAGGACAAAAGACTTTTACTGTTGCAATAGAAGCTGCCACAGAGCGTTTAAGAAAGGTTATTAATAAGAATTTGGATGAGCAGAAGCTCTTTGAAGCCTTGCAGTATGCTTATGACGGTGGTATGACAGGGGTTAAAGTTTATTGTATGTTAGGTTTGCCAACAGAAACAGATGATGATATAAACGCATTTGCTGATTTAGCAAAACGGTTAAAAGCTCGCTTTAAGGGGTTTGATATTACGTTTTCTTTTTCTACATTTGTGCCAAAACCTCATACCCCTTTTCAATGGCTTCCAAGGGAAGATGGTTCAACTTTAGAAAAAAAACAGAAACTCTTAACCAAAGAATTAGCTAAAGTAGGTGTTAAAACAAAGTTTTCAAGTGCAAAATGGGATTATTATCAGACATTGATTTCCAGAGGGGATGAAAAACTTGGTGAATATTTGTATCGTGTATATAAGCAAGGTGGTAAACTAGGTGCTTATAAGTCTGTTGCCAAGGAATTAGGGCTTGATACCGATTTTTATGTAACACGAAGTTATTCTTTGGAAGAAGCTTTGCCTTGGGATAATATTATCATTTCTACTCCTGGGAAGCAGGTTTTAAAAAATGAATATAATAGGTTGATGAAAAAGGCAAATTTGGAGTAGAATAAATCTAGTAAGGAGAGTTTGAATATGAGACAAAGACCTATAGAACAAGACCCAAATATTAGAAAACATAATTTTGAGCCAGTAGAGAATAATTTTACAGATGAACAGGCATTGCAAGAAGCTTCAAGATGCTTGAATTGTAAAAATCCTCAGTGCGTAAAGGGTTGTCCTGTGAATATTCAAATTCCAACTTTTATAAAGGCAGTAAAAGAAGGTGATTTAGAAAGGGCGGGTGAAGTTATCCGCGAAACATCTATGTTGCCATCTGTTTGCGGTAGGGTTTGTCCTCAAGAAAGACAATGTGAAGGAAAATGTATTTTAGGTATTAAATCAGAACCTATTGCAATTGGCGCATTAGAACGCTATGTTGGAGATAATACTTCAGCAAAAGAACCGCAAATTGTTGAATCTGGTAAAAAAGTTGCTATAATTGGCTCTGGTTGTGCTGGTATTACAGCTGCAGCTGATATTAGAAAAGCCGGACATGATGTGACTGTTTTTGAAGCTTTACATGAATTTGGCGGTGTTTTAAGATATGGAATTCCTCCTTTTAGACTTCCTCGCACAGTTTTAGATAGAGAAATCGAGTCTTTGAAATCGATGGGGGTAAAGTTTGAGAAGAACGTTGTTGTTGGAAAATCAATTACTTTAGAACAATTAAAATCCGATGGATTTGATGCAATTTTTGTTTGTTCAGGAGCGGGTTTGCCTAAAATGATGAATATTGCTGGAGAAAACTTGAATGGCGTATTTTCCGCTAATGAGTTTTTAACAAGAGTAAACCTGATGCATGCGCATTGTGAAGACTGTGCCACTCCGCTAAGAGTCGGCAAAAAAGTTGCTGTTATAGGCGGTGGTAATGTCGCAATGGATGCAGCAAGAACAGCTTTAAGGGTTGGTTTTGAAACTGTTTATATTGTTTATCGTAGAACGGAAGCAGAACTCCCAGCTAGATTAGAAGAAATTCGACATGCAAAAGAAGAAGGTGTTGAATTTAAATTCTTACTTGCACCAAAAGAAATTCTAGGAGAAGAAGGTTCCGTAAAAGCAATGCAATTCGAGCTTTGTGAATTAGGTGAGCCAGATGAGTCTGGACGTCGTTCTCCTGTTGGTACTGGTGAAGTTGTTGACCTTGATGTAGATACAGTAATTGTCGCTCTAGGAACTGGACCAAACCCATTGATTCAAATGTCTGCAAAAGCTGAAGGTATTGAGTTCGAAACAGATAGAAGGGGGTATTTTGTTGTAAACGAAGATACTCGTGAAACTTCAGAAAAGGCAATTTATGCAGGTGGTGACGTGGCACCTGTCGGTGCTTCAAATGCAATAAATGCAATGGGCGCCGGTAAAAAGGCAGCTAAAGCTATAAATGAATACTTAGCTACGCAATCTTAGTAGTTGGAACAAAAGCGCTTATACCTTCTCCATTTTCTGGGAACGGTAAGTTTGTTTGGAAATGATCGGATACACCACCGCCATTTCCCGTTGCAATAAAGGTATGTCCATGTACGGGGTTACTACATACCCCGTTCTTATATACGACAACACTACCTGCTGGAAGTTCTTTTAAGTCATCTTTATCAAAAATTCGAACTTCTGTAAAGTGTTCTGTATCTCGTCTGAGGACACTTGCTCTAGTGTAAGCATGTCCATCCCTGTGTGCGTTAATTCCATTAGCTTCTAATGCGGTATTAACATAGTCTGCACATTGTCCTTTGGTTCCGACTTCTTTATTGATAGCGCTAGTTGCAATATTATGTCCTAAAGTTGCATTATATTTCACATTTTTTCTTTTTAGTTGAGTAGCAAAGTTGCCATCATTTTGTCCAACTTCTTTTTTCATTTGTTCTTTATGTTTTTTTGTTGCAGATACTGAAGTAGAGTTAGAACTGCTTCCTGAAGTTTTGCCGGTTGAACTATTTCCTATGGTACTAGAATTACTAGTTTGTGGTGTGAATGAAGAGAAGTTCAATGCAGGAGGGAAATTTAGTTGGAATGCATTGCTGCTTGTTGCAGATTGCATATATGCACGAAGGTTTTCGAGAGGTTTGAAGAAGTTTGTTACATCAAAACATAGGTTGTTTAAGAAACTAAATCCTGACATGTTAAAATTAAACCCAGAAGAAAAACCAAATGGATTGAAACCAAAATTATTCATAGGCATAGGGCTAGGAAACGCATTATTTGACATTCCAAATCCAAAAATTCCTGTTGTTGGTTGCTGATATGTATTATTACGACAACAACAAGTACAACTATTTTGTATAGTTTGTGGTTTTATGAAATTGTAATGGTTTTGTACTATACTCATAGTTCTCCTATTTATATATATAAAGTATATATTTTGATAATAATTGCCCTTTTTGTGAATAAATGTAAACATTGATTTAATGGTTTATTTAGGCTACTTTATAAGTATGTTAACGAGATTATTTGTCAAAAATTTTATATTAATCGATGAACTTTCTTTGGAGTTTGATAGGGGCTTAAATATCATTACTGGTGAAACTGGTGCTGGTAAAAGTATAATGATAAGTGCAATTGATATTGCATTAGGTGCAAAAGCTTCAAAAGAATTGATTAAATCTGGTGAAGAAAAGGCTTTGATAGAATTGACAATATCTTTAACTGGGCAGGATTTGACCTCTTTTTATGAAGAAAATGGTATTGATAGCCTAGGGGATGAGCTTGTTATAACTAAGGAGATTACCCAAACTGCGAGTCGTTCAAAAGTGAATGGTAGTATGGTTAATCAAGATGCAATAAAATACTTGAGAGAGTCTCTTATAGATATTCATTCGCAGCATCAAATGTATTCTTTTATGAAGCCGAAGTGTCATATCGATTTGTTAGACAATTATGCTAGAGCAACTTTGAAAAATGATTTGGATGAATATGGGTTTGTTTGGCAGAATTATCTTGCAATGAATAGAAAGCTAGAAGATTTAAAAACTTCAAATAATCTTTCTGAATCTCAGGTGGAGTTTTTAAAATTTCAATTAAATGAGATAGAGGAGGCTGAAATAACATCTGAAACAGAAGATGTAGATTTAGAACAAGAAATTGCGGTTTTAGAAAATGCTGAAAAACTAAAAGAACTTTCAGGTGCAGTTTCTTGGGCGTTGAATAATGATGATGAATCTATATTAGAAGGCTTAAATAAGATTAAAAAGACTCTTTCTCAAATTGTAAGTATGGATACTTCTTTATCGGAGACTGAGTCAGAATTAATTGATGTTATTGAAAACGTTAAAAACATCTCTTCTGTTTTGAGGGATTATTCTCAATCAGTTACCAACGATACAGAAAGATTAAATTTGTTACAGGAACGCCAATTCTTGCTTGATAAATTAAAGCGCAAGTATGGTGGTACGTTGGCAAATGTTATGAAAACTTATTTTGACTTCCAAAAAGAACTCGCTGCCATAGAGAATAAGGAAGTTGATACTGCTCAATTGGAGCAGGATATTGCTCAAGCTTTAGTACGATTAAAATCTTTAGCTAGCATTATTTCTGAAAAAAGAAAGACTTATGCAGAAGTATTGTCTTCTATGATATCTGAGAAATTAATGGCTTTAGAGTTACCAAAAGCTAAGTTTTTAATTGATGTTAGAGAAGCTGAATTAAATTCTAGAGGTGCTGACGAGGTCGAATTCTTGATTTCTACCAATGTTTCAGAGTCTCCAAAACCGCTAGTGAAGGTTGCGTCTGGTGGTGAAATTTCAAGAGTAATGTTAGCTTTGAAAGTAATATTTGCTCAAAGTGATAATATTGATTCTGTTATATTTGATGAAATAGATACTGGTATTTCAGGAAAAGCATCTCAGAGTGTTGCTGATGAAGTTAAAGAATTGGCTAAATACCATCAAATTCTTATGATTACACACCAAGCAATTATTGCGTCTCGTTCAGATAGGCACTTCTATGTGTCTAAGTCTCAAGAAGACTCTACCCAAGTTTCTGTAAAAGTCCTCTCTGCTGAAGAGAAGATAAGAGCAGTCGCAGAGCTTGCCGGTGGAATGCTATCTGAGGAATCTATTTCATTTGCTAAAACATTGATAAATTAGCCTAGTTCTATTAGCTAATGATTCTTCTCTAAAAAGGGTTAAACTAAAATGCGACCTTTTGAAAGGAGAATTTTATGAAAAAGATTTTATTTATTATAGGTGTTTTATTATTGTTTGATACAACAGTTTTTGCGACTTGTCCTATAGATTCTAAGGCGTGTTCAATTACTGCTTTTGATGAGAGTTTGATTAGGGCTCCTTTTAAACCTATTTATAATGAATATGATGGTAATGCTGATTTCGGTTCTGATCCATTTGTTCGTTTGAGCCCCGCTCAAAGACAAGAATTAGATAGAAATTTCCAATTAAAAAATGGAGCAGAAGTTCAATCAAATCCTTATAATTCTGATTGTCAGTTTGGAGTTTGCTTGCCAGATAGGAATCGATTTAATTAACTATTAATTGGAATACCTGTTTTTACAGAGAGTTTAGCAGCAACGCCTAAACCTAAGCCTGCTAAGAGATATGTCATCCAAGCAAAGAAATAGTTTCTTTTTAATGCTCCAAGTTTAATGTTTTGACCTCCTAACGTTCTCTTAGCGGCTTGTATTCCTCTTAAAGATGCGATACCTTCTTCTATTATTGTAGGTAAAAATGCTGCAAAACCTAATTTCCCAGCGTGTTTTTCTATAAAAGTAGGTTCTCCGTTGGGGTCTTTATTAATTCGTTTTGCAATTGCATTTGCCAAAATAAGTGCTGTTGGTGCAAAATGTGCATATCGTCTTGAATTTTGTAGAGCTTTTAGAAATGGATTCTTTGCATTGATGGCGTGCCCTAGTTCGTGTTGGATTAGTGATGGTTTAGCTTTTGGAGCAACTGCTACTTTAGCGCTGTCTGCATAGAATGCGTTCTTTCCGCTAGCAACTTCATATAGGTTGTTAACGCTTATACCTGTTTTTCTGCTGATGTCTTGGATATTGTTCATGTCAACAAAATGTACGCTAACATCGTTTAAGTTCCCTTTATTTAACATATTTTGGGTAACTTTTTTGACATTATCAATTGTTGTATACTCTTTTCCTCTCATTAGAGCATTTGAGGCCTTTTCTGAACCATATCGAATAGCTTCGGATGCTAATAATAATCCAAGTGCGGAAATTTCGGATGATTCTTGTTTTTGAGGTGCAGTTCTACGAGGCTCATAAGGATAGTCCTCATAAGGATAATAATTTTGATAATAAGGATTGTAACCTACACTTTGCACCATACTATTAATATAAAACATTTAAATTGAAATAATTGCTATTTTTGAACATCTTGTTTAGAAAAATTTACAAAAAAATTATTATTAGATATAATTATTCTTATGAGGAAAGTTTTAATCTTAGGAAAGAGCGCAAACGCATTTGCATTAGCAAAACTATTATCCAAAAATGCAGAGGTATACGTTTCTCCAGGGAACGCTGCAATGTCTGAATTTGTGACTCTTGTTGATTCTGATAATTATGATGTCGCAAAGATTATAGAGTTTGTAATGGAACAAGATATATCTTTAACGATTCCAGTGGATTTATCTTCTGTTTCAGAAGATTTGATTCGTCGTTTTGAATCAAATAATTTACAGTTATTTGTTCCAAATTTTGATTTTGCGTCTCTTATAAGAGATAAATTAGCTGTTAAAAAATTCTTATATATGTTAAGAATCCAAACTCCAAGATTTGCATCTTTTGAAAAGGTTTCTGTTGCTTATGATTATGTGAAGAATTTAAGAAATCCTATTATTATAAAATCTAATTTGGGTGAGTACGCAACTGTTTGTGTAAATGAAAGAATTGCAAAGACTGCTATTGATGACTTATCATTAAGAGATGAAAATATCCTAATAGAGGAATTTATCCAAGGGCAAACTTTTTCAATATATTTCTTATCAGATGGATATAAAGTTCTTCCTCTTGGGACATCTCAAAATTATAATTTTTCTTTAGAGGGTGATGGTGGTATCTTAACGAATGGTGTAGGAGCTCTTTCTCCTTATTATAAATTAACAGAAGGGCATATTGAGTATTTAACTTCAAGTGTTGCGGGCTCTATTATTAATCATTATGAGCAACAAGGTCAACCATTGATGGGCATTTTTGGTATAGAGGTTATACTGACTCCAGATGATAGATTGTATGTATCGAATATAAAACACTTTATTTCTGATTCTGATTGTCAAGGTGTTTTAGCGTTGTTAGATATAGATTTATTAAAAGTGATTGATGACTGCTTAATGGGGGTTTTTGCTGATTTGTATGATTATATTCCTCAGAAAGATTCTTATGCTCTTTCCGCTGTCATATCATCACGCAAAGAAAATGAGGTTATTGAAGGGCTCAAAAATATTGATGAGGAAGCTTTGTTATCTTTTTACAATGTGCAAAAGAACAAGTATTTAGAGTACGAAACTGTAAAGGGAAAGAACTTGAATCTTACTACTATTGCGGGTACGATTTCAAGAGCAAGAGAGGCGCTTTATCAAGAAATTGATGAGATAATGTTTGATACAAAGGTTTATAGAAAAGATATTGGTTCAATAATATCCGGAAATAGAGGATTACTATGAAAATAGAAGCGTTAAATTTAGTTAAAGTTTATGGCGATAGAAGTGTTGTAAATGATGTTTCTTTTTATGTGAATAAAGGGGAAGTCGTTTGTCTTTTAGGTCCAAATGGTGCAGGCAAAACAACCACTTTTTATATGGTTGTTGGTCTTGTAAAGCCATATTCAGGCAAAATTCTATTTAATGGTGAAGATATTTCAGCTTGGCCAATGAATTTACGTGCAAAAGCTGGGATTGGATATTTGCCACAAGAAACTTCTATTTTTAGAAAATTATCCGTAGAAGATAATGTGAAACTAGTATTAGAAATGAATGAAAAACTTACGGTTGATGAAAAGAAACGTAAACTAGAAGAATTATTGGCGGAATTTGGTGTTGCAAAACTAAGAAAATCTCAAGCTATTTCTCTGTCTGGTGGTGAAAGACGTCGTGTAGAGCTTGCAAGAGCTCTAGCCGCAAGCCCAGATTTTATTTTATTGGATGAGCCTTTTACTGGTATCGACCCAATTGCTATTGGAGAAATTAAGGATAACATCAGAAAATTATCAGAAGATAAAGGTTTGGGTGTTTTAATCACAGACCATAACCCAAAGGCGACTCTTTCAATTACTGACAGAGCTTATGTCATATTTGATGGAAAAATTAAAATAAAAGGCCGTAGTGAAGAAGTTGCAGTAGACCCTGTCGCTAAAGAGTTTTACTTAGGAAAGGATTTCCAATTATGATAAAAATATATGATAAGTATATTTTTATGCAGGTGTTGATGGCAACCTTAGTTGCAATTCTTTTATTTACTATTATTTGGATTGCGCCTGAAATGTTGTTGAAAATTATTAAAGCCACTTTAGCTGGAGATTATACTCCAGATGTTGCTTTAATGATTCTTATCTGTGAAATCCCTAAAATCCTTGGAAAAGCTTTTCCTGTAGGTTTGTTATTAGGCACTTTATTTACTTTCGATAAATTGAGCAAAGATTTTGAGTTGACAATTTTTAGAGTTGCAGGGATGTCTTTTTCAAGAATTATTGCTCCTGTTTTGGTTTTAGCATCAATTGTAACAGTGCTTTGTTTTATTACTTATGATAAGTTAATACCAATGTCTTGTGAGAAATTGAATATTATAAAAGAAAAAAATCCAGTTTCTCAGTATGTATACATAAAAAAGGATGTGGATAAACACCCTCTCGCAGGTATTATTGTTTCAAGGTATAACAGAGATTCAATGGAGAATATTATCGTTCTTGATTTTGCCGAAAAGGTATACTCTGATATTCATCCATTAACTCAAATTCACGTCGGAGAACGTGGTTATATAAAAGGTGAACAATGGTTTTTGGAAGATGTGACTTCGTATTCGATTTCTAGTGATGGAATTTTTGAGGAAATTTCCAAAGTCGATAAACTGGAAATCCTAAGGGGACAGGATGCTCTGAATGCACAACAATTGATGGCGTATTCTACAAAACACGATAGAGCTATTGAGAACGCAAAGCTAAAACAATATATAAAGTTACTTAAATCTGAGAACTTGGATGAAGAATATAGATTGAATGCAAATAAATATTATCAAAGGTTTTTACATCCTCTAGTATGTATTTTGTTAGCAATTATGGGTTGTACATTAGGTTTTTCAAAGCCGAGAGAAAGAACCCTAATCGGTTTTATAATTGCAATAGGTTGTGTATTTATTTATTATATTACATTACCATTCTTTGATTTATTAGCTGAAAAAGGTGTATTACCTCCATTAATTGCGGCAGCGTTTTCACCTGTTTTATTTGCTATTGCAACATACAAGTTCTATAAATCCAAGGAAATTTAATATGAAAAAACTCATTTTATTTTTCTTTTTTCTTATTGTTGCACCTGTTTGTGCTGCGCCAGTTATCGATTATAATGATGGTGTTTATCATATTGTATTGAATGGAAAAGAAGCGGCTAATAAATTAGACTTTGTGGTAACGGATGAGCTGACTACTAATTATAATGTTCATAAACAATCTAATTCGTTCTTGACTGTAAATACAGGTTTTTTTGATCCTAAAAATGGTAAAACAATATCTTTTATTAATTCAAAATGGGGTGAATCTGCAGACCCAAGGTTTAACGAAAGTTTAATTTCAAATCCTGTATTAAATAAGAATCTTGAAAAAATCTTAAACAGGTCAGAATTTCGAGTGTATGAATGTGGTGTGTCTACAGTTTATGACATTGTTCCACATAATGAATTGGTTAAGGAAGGGTGTTTTCTCCAGATGTCAGCTCAAGGTGGACCTGAAATATATCCAAATTTGCGCTTAGAGGAGGAGTTTTTTATACAGAAAGATTCTAACGGTAATATTATCAGAGAGTCTTGTTCTGTATTACATAAAACTGCGAGAACTATAATTGCATTAAAGGGGAATGATATCCATTTGTTTATTATTACGAATGATAATCCAATGACTCTAAAAGAAGCTGCGGAATATGTAAAAAGTTTTGGTGTGGAGAAGGCTATGGGATTTGATGGCGGGAGTTCGACCTCTTTTGATTACAAAAATAAAATCCATGTTGTGTCTACTCAAAATGATGGAAATGATACTGGTAGAAAGCTAAAGTCTTTCATGATTTATAGTAAATAAAAAGAGGATGATCATTTTGTCATCCTCTTTCTGATATCCTCACATTTATTAATATTTGCACTACTTAAACTATTTTCTTCTTTTCTTCGTCTTCTTGCCCAGTTTGTGGTGTTGTTGGAACTCCTTGTGTTATCGAAGCTTGGTTTGTTCCTTCTGTTTGAGCAGTTCCAGTGCTTCTGCTGTTATCTGTTTGACTACCAACTGTTACATCAGATGTTCTTGTACCCCCTTTAGCTCCTGTTGTAAGAGCTGTTTGATCTGCGTATGTTGCGGTCATTGTGAACAAGTTTTCTGTAGAAGTAGCATCAACTGATTCTTCCCAGAACTCTGTAGAAACTTCTTGGAATTCAGTTGTTTCTTGAGAGAGCTCTTGAGTTTGTTCTCTTATTTCAATTGTGTCATCAGCAGTTTTTCTATTTGTGGTAAATTGTTTCAATGCTTCTGCTCCGTATAGCCCGGCAGCTGTTCCTGCCGCTGCCGCAGCTGCTGTGTACATAATGGCTGCTACTCCCCCAAGCCATCCAAGAGAGGATGCTCGGGCGATACATTTCGCTGCTGTAACCCCAGCTGAAACACATGATGCAGTCATTAATGCGCCTTGAATAATACTGTTTGTTTTTGTCGCTTCATCTATTTCCGAAACATAATCTGTAAACTCATTTGTTGTAGCTATGTTATCAGAAACAACTTCGTAATTTTCTCCCACTGCTGCAATTTCTTCATTTAAAGCTCCTGTTTCTTCTGTTGATGCAGCTTGTTCAACCTGCATTTGAGCGGCAAGAGCATTCATTAATGCAATATCTTGACTAGTTGCTTTACCACTTTGGTATTTGGTATAGTAATAATTATATTGACCTTCCATTGTACCTATAGAGGCTTGTCCTTCTTCGTTTCTGGCTTCAGCTTCTTCTTGTAACACAGCCATTTCTTCTTGCATTTCTTCCATTGTAGCAACTTGCTCTGCTAATACGGCCTGTTCGGTATAAAGTTCATTTTGAGCTGTTTTACATGCTTCAACAGCATCTGCATTTGGAGAGTTTTTTCTAGTATGAATTGCCATGGCAAGCTGCATAGCAGCCATGACAAGTAAGCTCCCAGCTTCTTTCTTCTGTGCAGCTTCCGCAGCTTCTGCTTCGGCTTGTGTTGCGCAATTTTCAGCTTGCTGAAGATCTGCTTCAGTTAAACCTTCGGGATTATTGTGAAAATCATCAGACATTCCTCGAAATTCTTCCGCTGCCATATTTTCCCATTTATTTAATTTGTTTGCAGTCCAAGCGGCTGCCTTTTCACCGCCAATTGCAATTCCTACATTTACTCCTGTTTTTACGGTGCTTTCTATACCTTTACCATCAGAACCCAAGAAACCTGCATCATCGGCATCAAAATCTAGTCGTTCATCTCCACTTTCTCGATAAGTGTACCCATTTTCGTCTTGTTGTTCCCATTTAGTAATGTAATCACCATATTTGGTACACAACGAAGCGTACTCAGCTCTTGATAAATCATTTTTGTTACCGTTGTTGTAATCTCTCCATAGCTCCTTTGCTTGTTGAGGAGTTAAATTGTTAACATTAATACCCATAGTTTATTTTTCTCCCTTGTTTTTTTTATCTATAACGGCAAGATTTTTTAAAACTTTAATATTTGTTACATTTGTTAACAAAAAAGGATGACCGTTAGGTCATCCTTTTTAATCTATTCTTAACTTGATTATAATTGTTCAACGTTTAAGTCATCAATTAACAATAAGTAGATAAGTTCTCCTTGTTTAGCCTTGTAGTTAACACCTGGGGTGATAAGACCTGTAATCATACCAACTGTACAACCAACAGGGATACCGATACCAAGCGCTGTACCAACTCTTGAAGGGTCTGGAATGAATGCCATGCTCATACCAACACCAGAACCAACTGCACCACCAGTAATAGTGTAAAGTAGAACTTTACCAAATGTTACCCATGGACCTTCTGCTAATCTACCATCCTTTGTGAATGGTTTACCAGTAATGTCGATAACAGAACCATCTGGTAATAAGATGTGCTTGAAGATTAAGTTAACTCTAGCTTTTTTGTTGAAAATTTTTGGATGTTGAATGTCCATAATTTCAGCAACAAATCTTGTTCCTTCTGGAAGAACTTTTGTACCTTCTACTGTATAAAGGTCACGAGGCAAATAGAAGTTTACAATTTCGCCACCTTTATGTTTCTTAGAAAGGAATTTTTCAGAGAAAGCAATCTGAACAACGTTACCTTGGTTGATACTTTTCTTGAAGTTAGTAATGGTAACAGTGTTGTTAGGAGCTTGTCTGTGTACACATAAGTGTTCAATTCCAAGAACAATTTCTTGAGGTTCTTCTATGATTGGTTCATAATCATCATCAGCGGCAGCTGAATTATCACCTAAGTATTCATCTTTTACAACATTTAGCATATCAGAAAGTCTTGCTAGAAGAACTGCAGCTTCCGCTCTAGTTAGTTCTCTATTTGGTTCGTGATAAGCTAAGTTTGGATGGTTTACATATAAACCGTAGCTAACAGCTTTTGTATAGCAATGAGTTGCCCAATCAGGAATGTCTTGATTATCCTTGAACGCACTTAAAACTGTCATATCAGTAGTTTTTTCTTTTGTGATGTGGCTCATTAAAGAAGTAACTTCTGAACGTAATAGGTCTCTATTAGGCTTAAATGTTCCATCTGGATAACCATAAACAACACCTAACTGTTGACCACGAAGAACGTCATCATAGTAGCTGTCATAAACAGATACGTCAGACATTGTGTTAGGAATTGTTACGTCAAGATTTTCGTTAGAAAGAACCTTTAAAAGACCTTGAACAAACTGAATTCTTGTAATAGTATTTTCCGGATTAAATCTTCCGTCTTCATCAACAGGAAGTATATTATCATTAACAACTTTGTTGATTTCTTTACTTGCCCAATAAGAATCTGCGATATCCCATTGTGCTAAAACAGGCAACGTATTCATTCCTAGAATAGAAGCTGTAAGTAGTGATGCTAGTAACTTTTTCATAGATACACCTCTTAAATAAAATTCCATGCTTAAATTATATACCGCTAAATTTTTTTATTCAAGAAATAACTAATTCTTTACAATTCAATTTGGGTTTGCTATATTTGTAGGGCAATGAACGGAGTAAAAAACAGCGTAGAATACAAGACAGGCTCTGCATTAGTTGTTGATGCATTAGAAAGCTTGGGGCTAGATAAAATCTTTGGTTATCCGGGCGCAAGTGTGCTGTCTTTATATAATGAGCTAGCTGATAAAGAAAATATGTTTCATTGCTTATGTCGTCATGAACAGGCCTGTGTGCATGCTGCGGAAGGGTATGCAAGAATCTCTGGAAAAACTGGGGTTGTTCTTGTAACGTCTGGCCCTGGGGCGACAAATACTGTTACAGGAATTGCGGATGCTTATGCTGATTGTACTCCACTTTTAGTAATTGCAGGTGCTCCAAATGAAGCAGAAGGTAAAGTTTTTCAAAATGTAGATTTTGTTTCTATGGTGAAGAACTCAGTAAAACAAGTGTTTCAGCCTTCTATTGAAGATAATATTTATGATATTGTACGTTTAGCTGTAAAAACGGCAAATTCTGGGAAGAAGGGTCCTGTTGTATTGCAGCTTAATAGAGCTGTTCTAGAAAAAGCTTATTCCCTAGGGAATTTAAATATGTTACCGGAAGAAACTTGTGTAGATAAAGTCCCTTCTTGTGAAGAGACATTAGGACTTGCAAGTTTATTATCAAAAGCTTCAAGACCTTTATTTCTTGTAGGAGGAGGGGCTTCAGATTCTTTTGATAAAATATCGGCATTAGCTTCAACATTAGAAATAGCGACTGTTTCAACATTGATGGGGGTTGGTAATGTTTCGTCTATTTTGCCTCAGTATAAAGGGATGATTGGTGTAAATGGACTAGATGAAGCTAATAATACACTCTTTAAATCCGATTTAATAGTTGCATTTGGAGTCGCATTTAGTGACAGGACTACTTGTAAATCAGAAATGTTTGCAAATGGAATTCCTGTTGTAAATGTTAACTTAGAAAAATATTCTTTTGAAAACGTTAATGTAGTATTAGAGCTTAATTATGATTGTTCTTGCGTGCTAGAAGAACTGTTGAAGGTTTATGACAATAAACTGATTACTAATCATAAAACCAAAAAGTTTGATTCGCTCTCCACAAATATGGGTACTCGTGAAGTTTTAGATTGTATAAATGAATATACAAGAGATTTCTCTCCAATAATAATCACTGATGTGGGGCAACATCAGATGTTTACGGCTCAAAAATTTGATTTTACAAAGCCAAAAAGATTTTTAACTTCTGGAGGATTAGGTACTATGGGCTTTGGGTTGCCTGCATCTTGTGGTGCTCATTTTGCTGATCCAGAGTCTTGTATTATTAATATAACAGGTGATGGTTCTTTTCAGATGAATATTCAGGAATTGGCAACTGTGCGAGAGTACCAAATTCCTGTGAAAATATTTGTTATGAATAATGGCTATCTAGGTATGATTAGGCAGACACAAGAAAAGCTTTATGGCGGGAAATATTATCAATCCAAAATGAACAATCCTGATTTTATTACTCTTGCAAAAGGTTATGATATACAAGGTTTTAGAGTTACTTCATTAAAACAGTTGCAGGAAGTTTTGCCAGAAATTTTTAATACCAATAAACCTATTATAGTAGACTGTATTATAAATGAGCTAGAAACTGTATAATGCAGGAAGTGTAAAGGAGAGGTATACTGTTACAATGAATAATCGTATTGTTGAAATATATGCAGGTGCGTATGCCAGTGGAAAATCTGAGACTGCTCTAAATAGAGCATTGCAATTTGCGGTAACTGATAAACCAATTACGCTGGTAGATTTGGATACTGTAGAACCTGCTTATACATTACGCCCTATTGCGGATTCTTTGCAGAAAAAAGGTGTTAATGTAATAACTCAACCTGAATATTTTGGGTTAGGGGAGGCTGGAAGTTATATTACACCTATGCAGCAGAATTGTTTGTCTTCAAAGGGTGATATTATTATTGATGTTGGATATGGAGCCTCTGGGTTAGATATTTTAGATATCTTAACGGGTATTAATGATGAGCCCAATATGTATATTTATTTGGTCGTAAATACTTCAAAGTTTGAAACCTCTTCTGTAGATAATATTATTGAATATGTGACTTTTAGTGAAGGTGTTGAAAGACGTAATTGGAAAAAATTCTCTGGTTTTATTTCAAATACTCATCTAGGTGATGAAACAACAAAAGACGATATTATTCGAGGGTATACGATATTAAAACAAGTATCAGAAAAGTTGCAGATACCTATTCGCGCAATTGGTATTGATAAATCTCTATCAAAAGAATTTCATTCTACGTATGATGGTGTAGATATCTGGTTTTATGATAGAATGATGCCAAAAGCTTTTTGGTAGACTATTTTTCAGGTTTTAAAATAACCATTTCGCAGTTTTTGCAATCAAATTTAAGAGGGTATTTTACCCCTTTTTCATCCACTAAGAATAATTTTTCAGGTTCTTGGCATTTCCCCAATGCCCATTTAATACAGTGTTTTGTTCTCATTAATTCTACATTAGTTCTCTCTGGAACTTGTTGTTCAAGAGCGGGTTCTGTAACTTCGCATAGACATTTTTTATAGAATTTTTTTGCAGTTTGATTGAGAACGTTTGCTCTGTAGTCAATTTGTTCTTGTGGGAAAACTGCATATTCCAGTGGTGATTGAAATTTTTGTCTGTAATTTTCGAGTCTTATTTGCATTAGCTCTTCAAATATTTCTCGCCTAAATTCATTAATTTCAGATACTGGATAGAAATTAATATTGTCGTCCACTTTTATGTTCTGAACTGTAAAATCTGATTCTCCTGTTTTAGAGAATTGACGTATAAAAGTTTCTTTGGCTTTTTCCTTGTTAATAGGAGCTTCTCCTTCGGGTAGTGATTTTTCTATTCTATTTTGATTTTCATCAATTAAACGAATTGTATTATCTTTTACAGAAATATCAATTCTTATTTTTCTGGAGATTTTGGTTGATTTAAGTAGTTTCTCAAATTCGGTATCTACGTTTCTAAAAATTTTAGTTCCACTTTCTATTTCAGTGTAAGTGTTTGGAAATATCTTTTTATCTTCTATTTTATTAACCGCAAAACCTCTAAGCTCACCAGATTTAGATATGTAGCATAAGCCATCTTGAGGATTAATTTTTTTAGTAGTGTTTATTAAATAGTATTTCCCACAAGATTTTTTTAGTGTTCCTAACTCTTCTCCGATAGATTTAGGAGACGCAAAGTTAAAGCAATTTTCTCTACCATTTAAGAAGTATGTTGTGTAACCTCTGTTAAAAGTCTTATTTACGTCAGGAGTGAAGCTTGTTTCTACTATTCCAGAGGAACTTTTTTTACTAAACTTATCTAAAAGTTGTCTGTAGTTTAGAACAACATTTTTTACATAGCTTGAATCTTTTAAGCGACCTTCTATTTTAAAAGATTTAACTCCAATTTTTACAAGTTCTTCAATATGCTTAGTTGCATTGAAGTCTTTTAGAGAAAGTAGGTGCTTGTTCTCAACTAATAAATCCCCTTTATCATTGCAGAGTGAATATAGTTTTCTGCACGGCTGAGCACATTCTCCTCTATTTGCAGACCTTCCGCCAATATACTGGCTAAAGTAGCATTGTCCGCTGTAAGAAACACATAGAGCTCCATGGATAAACGTTTCTATTTCTGTCTCAGGGCAGCTTTTTACGATTTCTTTGATTTGTTTAAGAGAAAGTTCTCTTGCAAGGATTACTCGAGGAATTCCCATTTCTTCAAAGAATTTTACTTTTTCAATTGCTCTATTATTACATTGTGTGCTCATATGAATAGGGATTGGAGGAATTTCATTTTTGATTGCAGCTTCAAGAATCCCAAAATCCTGAACTATAATTGCATCAATGTTAATATCGTAGAGTTTTTTTATTAATTCTTTTGCTTGTATAAGCTCATTGTCTGTTAAAATAGTATTGAGAGTAACAAAGACTTTTACGTAGAATTTGTGAGCATAATTTACTATTTCTTTCAAATCATCTAAAGAGTTTGTAGCATTTTTTCTGGCTCCAAATTGCCCAGCTCCGATATATATAGCATCAGCTCCTGCATTAATAGCTTCAAATGCAGTTTCTTTATCTTTTGCGGGTGCTAGAAGTTCTGTTTTACATTTACTCATAAGTGAATTATATCATTATGAAAACTTGAATGCTAGTTTGATTTGTTATTAAATACAAAAGAGGGGGATTGTTTTATGAAAAAAATTGCTATATTTGGTTCAGATAATGATAGATCTTTAGCTTCACTTGTAGGCTTTTTACAAAATGCTTCAATAATTGTTGTCGCTCCTATAGAATCTCCTCTGGCTGTAAAAGCAAAATATTTAGGTCTTGATGTTGTTGAATCTTTGCAGGATGACTTGAATATATTTGATTTGTTCTTACAATATGATGCTGTAGCTCCAGTTATCCCTGAAGTTGAAACTGTGAAGTTTCATCCTGCTTTATTACCCGCTTTTAATACAAAATCGCCATTAAAAGATGCCTATCTCTCAGGTGTTAAGGTTAGTGGTGTGACAGTATATAGCGTTTCAAGAGATAAGATTGTCGCTCAATTCCCTGTTCTTCTTGAGAATGATTCACATTATGATGAATATGTTGAGAGTATAACAAAGGCGGAAAATCTACTTTATCCACTTGTTGTAAAGTCGATACTAGATAATCGTGTTTTTACTTTTTCAGATATTATGGGAAACTCTGCAGGGCATTGTTCGGGTAACTGTGGTAGCTGCTCTGGCGGTTGCAAGTAATTACTGTTTTCTACGTAAGTCATCTAAATATTTTTTTACATCTGAAGATAGTGATACTGATTGGTTTATTATCATGTTGTATCGTTTAAGCTCCCCAATATTTTCGGCTTCGCTAATTAAATCCTTAGTTATTTGTGGGGAGATTGTTGATTGTTCTGTTTTATTACCTTTATTATCAAGCCTATATAAAACAGCATCAAGATTTAAACTGTTAGAATCTCCATGTTTTGCACAGAAAGATTTAACATCCATGTTTGCAGGTAAGGTGTATAACCATCTTATTGATTGAATATCATTTTGTGAGAGTGAAGCTACATCGTACTGATGTGGAGTATACATGATATCTGTTTTGTATGGGCTATGTCCTAAGCCGAGTCCGTGTCCAATTTCGTGTAAAATTGTGTGGAAGACTTCATGTTTAGCAGTGTATTTTTGATGGATAATTCCGTCTGAAAGCCCAATAGAAACCTCCGCTCCACAAAGTTGTCCAGCGTTGTTGTAACTTGTATAGCAGTGCCCTAATGCAGTCCTTTCGACTCTTTTCCAATCTACGTTGAGATGTGACTCTAATAAGACGTCTACTAGATTGTATCTGAACTTGCCACCGCTTACTTGAACCCAAGCGTCAAGAGCGTCAATAACCATTTTTCGATAGGTTGCATCCTCCCCTTTTTTAGAATAAAACTTCATAGGAGCAATGTATACATTAAGTGGCATTATGCTCCATCGGATTAATTGTCCATTTCTAATACTTGCATTAAGATAAGTTTTACTTTGCATACTTTTATTGTATAATAGATTAACAAATAGGTAAATAATTTTAGGGAGGAGATAGAATATTATGATGAATATGATGAACATCGTTAAGCAAGCTCAACAATTCCAAAAGAAAATGAAAGACTTGCAAGATGAATTGGCAAATACAGATGTAGAAGTTGCAGCTGCTAATGGTGCAGTGAAAGTTGTTTATACTGGACAAGCACACTTTAAATCATTAAAGTTAGAAAAAATTGCAATTTATCCAGATGCTCCAGAGTCAGTTTCAGACGATACTCTAGAAATGTTAGAAGATTTGTTGAATGCAGCTCTAACTGAAGCTGATAAGAAAGCGTCTGCTGTAATGGAAGAAAAAACAACTGCAATTGCAAAGGGAATGAATTTACCAAATATTCCTGGTTTGAATTTCTAATTATGATTTATCCAAAGTCAATTGCGATTTTAATAGAACAGTTTCAAAAATTTCCATCTGTTGGGCAAAAATCTGCTCAACGGATGGCTTTTCATGTTTTGAAAATGCCATTGTCTGAAGTTGAGAAATTTGCAAATGGGATTGTGGAGGCAAAGCGTAACACATGTACTTGTGAGATATGTTTTAATATTTCAACATCTTCTCCATGCGAAATTTGCCAATCTACGAAAAGAGATAGGTCTGTTATATGTGTGGTTGCAGAGACCAAAGATTTGATTGCAATTGAAAAAACAAACGAGTATACGGGCTTGTATCATGTCCTACAAGGTGTTATTTCTCCTATGGAAGGTATCGGGGTTGATGACATTAGAATAAAAGAATTGCTAAATAGATTGGTAGATGACCAAGTTCAAGAAGTTATATTAGCATTAAATCCTAACGTTGAAGGTGAAGCTACTTGTTTATATTTAACAAAGCTTATTAAGCCTTTTGGTATAAAAATTTCTAGAATAGCATTTGGTCTTCCTGTTGGAGCGGATTTAGAATTTGCGGATGAAATCACTTTGGCAAAAGCTATAGAAGGTCGTAGAAATATTTAAGTACCAATTTTCTTAAGGATTTGTGGTGTTGTAATATCTCCAGGGGTAAGTCCTTTATGGGTGAGTTCTTTTATTGGTAATAAAAACTGTTCTTCTTGTTCACATTTGATTTTTAGAGAATAATAAGCCGTCTCGATAATTTCCTTCGCTAAATCTAAAACTTTATAATGCCCAAGTTTTGTTTGGAGCCCTTCTCTAGGGACTCTGTATCTTAGTTCACAAATCTCTTCGTATCCAAAAATTTCGAGCGCATCTTCAAGTGATTCTAAAGCCTCAGAGTCATATAAAATTCCTTTGTAGATAGCTAATAATGAATATATATACTCTTCTGGTACGCAGTCGTGATTTCGAATTTCTATAAAAGAGTTTAGTCTAACATCTGGGAATACAAGGTTTGCTTGAAGTTTATAATCCTCAATTGTTGGGTAATAACCGTTGTAGCCGTGTTTAAAAAAGTCTTTAAAGGTTATTTCGCCATTTATTTCAATTGTTTTACCGTCTCTTTGTATGAATATCATAGGAGTATTAAGTACAAAGTTTGCATAATTTTCGAAGAGGTTTTCGTGTGTAAATTTTGTTCCAAATCCGCAACGCTCGTTGTCAGTGTTTAGCCATGCTAGAGCTCTAAAACTTTTATAATCAGTGTTTACTCCACCTCTTATCTGGGAATTGGCAAACATTGCTGTCATAAAGGGAGAGAGCTTATTAGCTAGGTTAAACTTTCGAGTTGCATCTTCTTCGCTTTTATAATCGATACAGACTTGTATCCCTGCAGTTTCTCGCATCATAACGTCTGATAATATACCACCAAGATATTTAGCCATTGTTTTATATCTTTTCTTTGGGTTAAGTGGTATGTATTTATATGTTGAAACAGGAGTTATTCCATAATTTAGGAGTGTTGCTTCATAAAGCTCTAAAGTATCTTTAAGTGATTCATTTATAGTATCAATTTGTTTTTTTATTTCAGCAATGTATTTTTTAGGTGCTAAGCTAATTTCAAATTGGCAACCTGGTTCGATAGTGATTGTGTCATGGAGTTTTTTTAGACCAATAATATTCTGTCCATCTAGAATATAGTCCCAGTTGTCGTTTTTGGCGAAGTCTGCCAGTAGTTCACAAATTCCCCAGTCTCCATAGTAAGAAATGCTTCTATAATCTTTATCAACAGGGATTCTTTCGTATTCAAGCCCAAGGGTGCAGATATCCTTACATCCTTTTCTATAGAGATTTAGTATGTCTTCTGTTTTTATCCGTTCACTACAGTAATTCACTTCAAACTCCTTATTAAATTTTAACACTAATAAAATATCAAATAAAAAAATAAAAACATTTGCCTGTTTGTATTATTATAGATAGTATGAGTGATTACTTGCAAAGAGCAAAATATTTTAGAACAAAGAAGCGTCTTGGGCAGAATTTCTTAGTAAATCCTGATGTGATAGCTTCTATTATTGATTTTGCTGATATAAAACCTGATGATGTGATTTTAGAAATAGGACCTGGTATAGGTTTTGTAACCGAGCAGTTAGTAAAACGTGCAAAAAAAGTTTTTGCTGTCGAACTTGACGAAGAAGCAATTGCTGTTCTAAAGAAAATTGATTGCGATAATCTTGAAATAATCCATCAGGATATTTTGAAGACAGATTTGTCAAAGTTTTCTGATGAAAAAATAAAGGTTGTTGCCAATATTCCTTATTACATTACAAGCCCAATTATTGCTCATTTATTGGGGGAAATTGATGATTTAGCTAATCAAAATAGAAACAGTATTTCTTCGATAATATTAATGGTTCAAGAAGAAGTTGCTCACAGAATTGTTGCTACTCCTGACTCTCAAGGAAAGGAATATGGCTTGCTTTCAATTCTTTCTCAATTCTGGGCAGACTGTTCGATACTAAAGCTTGTTGGGCGCCGTTCATTCTATCCAGCTCCGAAAGTTAATTCTGCGTTGGTACAATTAGAAGTAAGAGAAACTCCAAGGTTAGAGTTGTCAGATTATAAACATTTTAGACGAACAATAAAAGCAGGTTTTGCGCATAGAAGAAAGACTTTAAAAAATTGTTTATTATCAGGAGCATTTGCAAAAGAAGCTATTGAACAGGTTTATGAGAGACTTTCTCTTGATGCTAACATTCGTGGTGAAAAACTTTCAATTGAAGATTTTGGCTGCTTGTCAGAGGAATTAATAAATGTTTCTAAAAATCAAGACACCGGCAAAAATTAACCTTACGTTGGACGTTCTAGGTGTTCGTCCAGATGGGTATCATGATATAGCAAGTGTTATGCAAACGATTAGTCTTTATGACTATTTATCTTTTGAACTCTTGGAATCACAGGTTCCTATCTTTGAGTTGTCTGGCTCATCTGATAAGCTCCCGTATAATGAAAAAAATCTTGTTTATAAAGCTTTAAATCTAATTTATTCAGAATTAGTTGGACTAAAACCCTATAAAATTAAAGTTTATATAGAAAAAAATATCCCTATGGAAGCTGGCATGGCTGGTGGTAGCTCGAATGCAGCAGGTGTTATATGGGCTATGAATAAGTTATTGGATTTAAAGCTTTCAACAGGGAAAATTAATCAACTTTGTGGGATGTTGGGTTCTGATTTGAATGTTTGTTATTGGGGTGGCGCAAGTCTAGCAACATCAAGAGGAGAAGTTGTAAAGCCAGTAGAAATAAAAGAATATCCGTTGACTGTAATTAAACCACTTGGTCTTGGAATCAGTGCAAAAGAAGGTTATCAGATGTTTGATGCATTAGGCAAAAAAGAAATTTCTTGTAGCACAGAGAATCTTTTGAAAGCCATACAAAATGATGAAGATATTACAAACTATCTGCATAACGACTTAGAAATAGCTCCAATGCAAAAATACGAATTATTAAAGCAAATAAAACTCCAATATCCAACGTCTATTATGACTGGCTCTGGTTCTGCATGCTTTGTATTGGGTGGTAATTTTGTCAATAAACTTGCAACAACTCAATATCAGGTTTATACAAACCTAACATTTGTAAACTCTGGTGTTGAAGAGGTTTAAATATTAACCAGTTTGTTAAGGATGAGTTCTTTAACTTCTTCTGTAGAATTTATAACGTTATCAACAAACTTTTCAAGCTGTTGTGTTGAGAATTCATTTTCTACAAGCTCAAGAATTTCAAATCTTGTATATTCAGATAACAAGGTTGACTTCTTAAGGGAATATATTTTGGTATAGTTAATTGCACCTTCAGAGAATTGCCCTTTGATTTCATCAATTGCATCAAGTTCTGTTTCTAGTGCATTTTTTAAACTCAATTTATCAAAAGTTGTGCGCTCGATAAGGTAATTTACGTTTACTGCAGCTATCTCTGGCATAATTGCATCAAGTGTTGTGTAAGTCAAACCTTTTATGTACGCCCCAAAATCTGTAATGTTATATAATTTTACGTCATCAGAAATTAGCTTTAAGTTGTTTTCGCACTGTTTGATAAATGCTGCAAAATCTTCTCTTGTAGATACCATTTCGCCGCTCACAGATTTAACAAGAGCTTTTTCGTAGCTAGTTTCTCCGTTTATTGTGACTTTGTCATCTTTAATAGAAATTGTTGAACCATCACAATAAGCTGTAGCCTCTTTGAAAGCAAGGTCAAATCCGCAAAGCGCAATTTCTTTGAAGCCCATTTGAGAAGCGCAAAGTAGTGCGTTTAGGGTGGAAGTTGCAATTGCAGGATACTGCTTGATTGCATACTTGGTTGCAATCTTTGTAATAAATTCTGTATTGTTTGCAAAATAAAAGAATTTATCCTTCCAGTTAGCCCCTGATACTTGGTAATCAGATTTAATATCTCCTATGAAGTTTATTTTGGAGATGAAGCTTGGTGCTAATTCTGAAATTTCTTTTATATCAGCTTGAGCGTCTGCAAATACTGCAAAATCTGGTGTAATTCCGTTTGCTTCTAGTGTTTTAAGAGTTTTTCCTATTGCAAATAATATAAACTTGTGTCTATTCTTTTTAATATTTTCAATATTATCAGCTAAAGAAGGTCCTGCAGAAAGTACAAGAGCGGTACCTCGGGTTATTGTTCCGTCCAAATTGTATAGAGGTTTTATAAACCTATTATTTTCAATATTTGCAATGATATTTTTTACCCAGATTTTTGAAGCTTTTCTAAGGGTATTAATATCTGTTATTTTTGCCTTGCAGGTGTTAAACAAAGTGTTTGTAAGTTTGATTAACTCTTGTGGCTTTATAAGACCGTAATTTTTAAGGAATACAATTTCTAATTTATCGTGTGAAAGATATTGTTCCCCAATTTTTTTACATAGTTCTTCACAATCATTTGAAATATAAACACGTGGGTCTGAAAGAATATGTGTTAAGTCTACGTTTTGCATTACAAACCTTATAACATTAATGTCTGGTTCATAAACAAAGATTCTTGAAGAATATCTTGTATAAACTTCATCTAAAATATACCCAAGTCCAAGACCGTAAATTACAATAAAATCGTTTTTTTGTGGTTCAGATTTTATACATTCTTTGCAGGTATCAATTACGCTTTGAGCAGGGTTTTCGATATCGTCGTAAGGGAAGTTTTTCTTAGCTAGGGAATAATCTCCGCATTTGGAGATAAAACAATTTAAGTCTTTAGAAGCTTCTTCAAAACTTAATAATTTAAGTTCTTTTTTTAATCTTGTATTAGAAAATACTTCCATATTAATATCAAATGCACTATTCACGATAAACTATCCTCTACTCTTAAATAAACGGAAACTTTTTCATTGTAATCATTATACCATAGAAACTTCTTCTTTCAAAATATGATTTAGAATTAGTTCAATATTTTTTACATCTTCTGTAGTTACTAGTACAGAACGATATTTTGCAGCATTTTTTATTCCGTTGATGTAGTAAGGGTAAAATTTTCTGACAAATTTTAAGCCTACAAGCTCTCCTCTTAATTCCATTTCAGAATATAAATGCTTTCTTAAAGCTGAAACTTTTTCTTCAATGTTTGGTTGTGGTAGGATTTCTCCTGTTTTAAAATAATGTTCGACGCGCCCGATAAGAGTGATGTCGCCAAGAGCCCCTCTTCCGATAGCAACTCCTCTTGCTCCAGATTTTTCAAGACATTCAACAGCTGTTTCAATACTAATAACATCGCCATTTGCAAAAACTGGAATATCAACATTCTCTACAAGAGTTTTAATTTTTGCCCAATCAGCTTGTCCGCCATACATTTGAGCTCTTGTTCGTCCGTGAATAGTGATAAAACTTGCTCCAGCTTCTTGCATTTTTTGTCCATATTCAACGTAATTCATTGTGTCATGCGTAAATCCTAATCTAAATTTTACGCTAACTGGAAGATTTACACTTTCTTTAATTGCAGTAACGAGTTCTGCTGCAAGTTCGGGAGTTTTCATCAGAGCTGCACCGTCATTGCCTTTTGTAACCTTATTTACTGGGCATCCCATGTTGATATCAATCATGTTTGCATTGGGTTCTATTATTTTTGCAGCTTTAGCCATAAGTGCAGGTTTATGTCCACTTAATTGATATGCTATAGGTGAATGTGTGTCATTTCTTTTTATAATAACTGGGTCGGGAACTTGTACAAGAGCTTCTGAACTAATCATTTCAGTGGTGAGCAAAGCTGATTCTGAATGCTCTCTGATAAGTTCTCTAAGAACATAGTCCGTAATCCCTGCCATAGGGGCGAGAGATACTTTAGATTGAATTAATTTTTCTACGGCATTAGTTTTCTGTTGCATAGGGTTTTAAATCTTCTAGCCTTTTCTTGGAGTAGTTTTTATATTCATCTTCATTATTATATTTAGCCACAAAATCGGTGTATGCTTTATATGCTTCTGGGAATTTTTGTAACGTATCATAATCAATTGCAAGCAAATAGTTTGCAATAACTATTTCTGGAGCAAGTTCAATTACTTTTGTATAGTCACTTATTGCATTTGCTCTTTTATTTTGGGCATCATACACCATCCCTCTATAGTAATATGCATATGCGTTGCTAGGTTCTTTTTCTAGAACTTGTGCAATTTTAGTTAAACTAGAGGTGTAGTCTGCTGCTTCAAAATCTTTTATAGCTGCTTCTAGCGTATCCATAGAGCTTTTTTGATTTATAAAGTTCAACAGTTCATTAGCTTGTGGAACTTGTTTTGATACAAGTTTAAGATAGGTTTCAGCGTTCTTGTAATCACCTTTTTCTGTATAAATTGCGCCAATATAGTACTTTATTTGATTATCGTTTGGTGCTAATTTTTCTGCTTGTTTATAGTAATTGATAGCATTATCAGGTTGTTTTAACCCTTGGTAACAAGCTGCAATTCCAAGCAGAGAATCTTTTGTCGCAGGTGTAATTGCTAGGTATGATTCAAGAGCTTCAGAGTAATTCCCTGATTCATAATTCTTGTTAGCATTAGAAAGTTTATCTGAAGTTGCATCAGTTTCAATGCTTGCAAGAGTTGAAAGTACCTGCTTATTGCTTGGAAATCTTACTTTTGCAATGTTTAAAACTTGTTTTGCTCTATCATAATCTGCATTTTCGGCATAACAAATTGCAAGGTTAATGTAGGCTTCTTCGTTATTAGTATCGTATTTAATAACTTCTCTATAGTATTTTATAGCTTCGTTAGTCTTATTTTCTTTGTGTAGAGATACTGCATGGTTGTATACAGAATTAACCATGTCAGGGTCTTTCTTAACGCTATTTTTTAAGTATGCAACCATTTCTTGCGGAGTCATTCCTTCTTGAATCATTGCGCTTATTTTGGCAGCCGCCATTTTGTTAGAAGGATCTATGTTCAAGACTTTTTGATAGCAGTCAAAAGCTTGTTTCTTTTCACCTTGCGCTTCCAGTGCTTGGGCCTTGTATAAATTAGCTTCAAGGTTATCTGGATATAAGGCTAATATTGAGTTGTATGATTGTAAAGCCTTGATATAGTCGTTTTGCTGTTGGAACAATGTTCCAATGTTCAAGCGTGTTTGTACATTGGTAGGATTAATTTGTTCTGCTTTAGCGTAGTATCTTAGTGCTGTTTCAAAATCTTGTTGTTTTTGTTTTATTGCACCAAGGTTTGCGTATATTTCTGCATCATTAGGATTCTTTTGCATTTTCTTCATATAAATGCGTTCTAATGCGTATAGGATTTCTTGGTCACCATCACTTTGGGCAAGTGCTAGGTTGTATTGAATAACGGCCTCGTCTTCTTTGTTGAGTCTATCTAGTGTTCTTGCATATTTTAATCTTAGAGCACTGTTGTTGGGAGTTCCTTGAAGAGCTTTTTCGAAACAAGGGATGGAAGCTTCTTCGTTTCCAATAAGTTTAAATAAATCTGCAAGCTGAGTGTAGGAATCGAGTTTGTAGCCTTTGGAGTCGGCAGCTTGGAAAAATTCGTATCCTGCTTCTGCAAATTTACCAGCTTGTCTTAGTTCCATCGCTTTTTGATATCTGTTTGCAGGAGAACGATCAAAGTTCTGCATGTCATAGCATTTTTCAAGGTTTGAAGTTGCTTGTGAAATAATAGATGCAGCATTATTTGCATTTGTTATGTTACCATAATACTTCATGTAGAATAGAGCTGCTCTAAAATCATTTGTTGCGGCTTCCCAGTCTTCTGCTGTTGTTCCGTAATAAGCTCCTCTTGCCAAATAGGCATTAATTAAGCCTATTTTTGCAGAGTTATCCAAATAATTTATTCTCAAAGCTTTCTTGAACTCAATAATAGCAGTTGAATATTGGTTTTGATGTAGGCTTTGTTGTCCTTCTTCAAAATGTTCTCTAAAATCCGCTATAGCTAGGGGTTGTAACCCGATACACACAATAATTGCAAATAATATTCTCTTCATAATAAATATTCTACTACAAGCAAGAAAAATTTTTATATACTTTTTGTTGTTAAAGAGATTAATTTACAACATTTAACTTGATACAAAACTCTGTAAATTTTTCTGGCTCGCTTGTTACAGTAAGACTTCCTTTATGAGCTTTAATGATTTGTTGTGCAAGAAATAAGCCGAGTCCTGTTCCTGTTTTTCTGAATTTTTTTGCTGTAGAGTAATATTTTTGAAAAATCTTTTTAATATCTTCTTCGGGAATACCTTTTCCGTAGTCTTTTACTTTTATAAATATATGCTCATCATCTTTATGAACGGTTATATCTATGGAAGTATTATTTGCTCCATAAGATATTGCATTGTGAATAAGATTTTTAATAACTCGCTTTAGGTTGATTTTATCAGCTTTTATCGGAATAAAATCTTCGCAATCCAGTTTTATTGTATTCCCTGTATGTGCAGCAATAGGCTCCATTTCTGCGATAATGTCTTTTAAAAACTCTGCTAACTCGAACTTTTCTATAAATAGAGATACTCCTGTAGCCTTAATCTTATATGTGTCTAGGACAGTTTGCACAAGTTCAATGAGTTCTTTGTTAGAAGATTTCATATTGGAGAGAGCTTCTTGTTGCTTCTCTGTAATCTCTCCGAAACGTTTTGCAAGAAGTAAATCTAACATATTAGATTCTGCAATAATAGGGACCTTAAGGTCATGCGTAAGTGTTGCGATAAAGTCTTCTTTTAGGGTTTCGATTTCCTTCTGGTCAGAAATGTTTTTAAGTACGATAATGTATCTTTCTTTTTTATCGTCAAGCTCTAACTTGTTGCAATATGCCGTGAAGCTTAGTTCGGGGCTAGAGGGGATATAGACTTCATTGTTTTTTAATGTGAATAAGTCTTTTTCGTCAAGAATTGTGATATAGCTTAGTAGGCTTTGCCCTTTTAATTTGCCAGAGTTAAACCATTCATGTATATTTTCTGTAGCTCTTAGAATTGTTCCAAATTCATCAATTATAACAATCCCATCAGATAGCGAGTTTATGGATGCTTCTAGGAATTTGTTTTGATTCCTAAGTTCAGCTTGCGATTCAATAACCATTTGTTCTCTGTCATACAATGTTTCAATCATTCTATTTATAGATTCTGAAAGAGTTCTGTATTTTTTACAGGAGTTGGGTTCTATTTTTTTTGCAAGGTTCCCATATCGAACAGAATTAACAGTAGAAGCCACTGTTTGTAGATAGTTTTTTAACTCATTAAGCTCTCTGTCTCTTTTAGACTTGCCTCTTCCAAAGTGTGCTGCTGTTGTGATTGCAGCTGTTAATATTAAGCCGTAGGCAATATATTTGATGATTGATTCAACTAACATTACTTAATACTATCAGTTTTATATTTGTTTGTAAATTAGCATTCCTATTTTTACGGGATAAAAAATGAAATGATAAATGCTATAATCTATTTGTGAAAAATAAATTGTTCTTAATTTTAATACTATTTTTAATACCGTTGAAAGTTTTTGCATATGATTTAGATTCGACGGTTGATGATGATATCCGACAAAATTATAAATCGGATGTTTTGATTGATGAAGCGCTACCTGAGCTTCCAAAAGTCTTGCAGAATAGTTCCTCAGTTTCTCGACCAGATTCAGTGGATGTTATAAAAAAACAAATATCTCCAGCTACATACAGAGGTGTTATAAAAAAAGGTACAAAAATTTTAGTCCTTAATGATAATGCAATTTCTGATGGGTTAAGAAAAGGGACAAAAGTTGTATTTCATTCTAAAAATCAGATAAATACCAAAGGTTCTGTGCTTCCTGCAGGAACAAAGTTTTATGCCCAGATAACAGATTCTCATCCTCCACAATTTTCTTGTAATGGAGGGTCAGTTGAATTGCAAGTTCATTCTATTGTTATTAATAATTCTGTGACTCAAATAGATGGTTATATAACAAGAGCAAATAGTAAGAAGATATTTTTGAATAATATAAAGGGTAAAAGGACTTATCTAAAGACTCTTTGGAAGAAAACGGGGTTTGGTAGAAACCTATTTAATAGAATGCTAACATTGACGGTTAACTTAGGTGGCGAAGGTTCTACTTTGATTTTATCTCCATTTCCAGTTGCTTATGGAACAATTGTGCTTGGTTTGAATACACTTTCATCTCCTGTTTTAGCACTCTTTTCAAAAGGTGGACGTGTGAATATTCCTGTTGGCACAGAGTTTGTTATAAAACTAAGAGAAGATGTAGGATTATATTATTAAGGTTTGTAACAATTAAAAGCTTTCTCTTAAAGTTTTCTGTTTCAACTGCCGTTATATAGACTGAATAGTATTAAGTGGAACTACAATGTCGAACAGTGATTTTTGGTTACAATCAAATCATGGTAGGAAGATAAGTCTAGAATGTCTGAAAGAGTTGAATAAGAATCAACTGAAAGGTAATGACGTTCTTCTCAAACTTTTTAATATTTTTGATACTCAAAAATCTGATGGTACGAAAGGTTCTGATGGAGTTCTGAATAAAAATGAATTAGTTTCATTATTCAACGCATTTGCTAATGTAGCTCAATCTGATGGAGACTCTTCTATCCTAGAAAAAGAAGAGGTCGAAAATTATTTATCAACTATCAAGACTTCATCAGGAGAACTTTTAAAGGATGTGGGGCTAAACGTAAATCACGTATTTGACTTCTTTCACTTGATTTCCAAGCCTGATGTGACAGAACGTAATATTGCAAAAAATGAACTGAATAAAATTAATCAACAAGCTAAGAACGCTCAAAAAGAAGGGATGTCCTTAGTGGCTGAGTTATATGATGATATTGATGGTTTAGGAACTTCTTCTTCTTTTGATAAACATGTTTCGCGAATAAATTCTAAAAATGTTGTGGAAACTTTAGAAGCGTATCGCAGAAAATCTCCAGATGAATCATTTATTGAAGCAGTTTTCGATGAAGTGGGTTTGTTATGGACACACAAAATGGTTGTTGTGGATAAGATTAAAAACTCTTTGTTAGCTAGAGCAAAAACTGCAGGCGTTGATGCTACGAAATTTAAAAAAGATTTTGAAGCGGAATTAAGTATCCAAGAAAAAAGTTGGAAACCTGCAAATAGTAAACGTCTGGACTCTATTGTTGAGTCTTTTATTGAAGAAATCCATACTGCTGAAAATTTGAAAGTGGAAAGGCTGAACGATATAGTAAATGACACGGGTATGACAGAAGCACGTGAATCGTTAACGGAGGAGATAGTTGCAAAAAGTATTATTAATAACTTAAAAGAATATTTGAATAGCGCTAAAGAAGCTCTTAAAAATGGTACTGATGGTATAGGTTGGACAGGTTGGGTTGCTGATGAAATTAGTCGCTTATGGGGTTCAAATAATAGAATGGTGCTTGTAGAGGCCGATATCAAAAAGTTTGAGGCTCAGTTGGCAAAATTAGAGGATGCTGCAAGTGGAAAGCTCTTTGATTCAAATGGAAATAGAGTTTCTTTTGATACGGTATTTCAGCAAATTTTTGGAGTGAAGTTTAATAAGAATAATATGATTTCTTATTTGCAAGCCCAAGAAAATTATCAACTAGCCTCTACACAATCTGTAATTTACAGTCAATATAATACTGCCTTCTCAGAGGTAGTACAAGAGGAAGAGTATTCCTTTGAAGGGTTGCAAAAATTAGAGCAAGGTTTTGAGCAAACTTGTGGGAAGAATTTTCATGATATTGTTTTAAAAAGTGTTGGCTTTGATTCCGATTCTTATAATAGATTGTCTGATGAAGAAAAATATAACTTGCTAAGATCATTAGCTAGTGAATTACTTAACACAGCAAAATCTCAGCTTGATGAAATATTAGCAGGGGGGTCTCTTGAGGAGTTGAAGCGTAAGAAAGATAGTTGCTATAAAGCTGCTTTTGGTGTTGATAATGATATTCATCAACGTGTGACAGAATATGTTTCTTCTCAGCATTTAGGCTCAATGGTAACAAAGGGTGCTACGATTATGGGTGCAGTATTGTTGACTGTTGCAACTGTTGGCACAGGTTCTCCTATCCTTATGGGTGCACTGGCAACAGCAGCTGCCAGTGCTGGTGTTGAACTTTCTGATAAGGCAACAAATAATATTGATAATGTACAGGATTTGTCTCCCGAACAAGTGTATGAAATTATAAAGAACGCTCTTATTGATGGTGGAATATATGCGGCAACTGCAGGCCTAATGAAACTTTTCCCTGGTACCAATGCGAAAAGTCTATTAGCAGTTGCTAAACAGATTGGTAAAGAAGCAGGTATTGATACAGGTGTTTCTGTATTAGGTGATTTCTTAAAAACAGGTCAAATAACTAAAGAAGGACTTGGTATGAATATGCTGATTGCTTTGCTTGGTAGCTCTACTGCTTTAGGACGCTTAAATAAGCGGACCCCTAAATCTCCGTCTCCTGCAGAGCCTTCAGTTCAGGCTCCCCCTAAAAAAACTCCGTCGGCAACTAACCCAAAACAGCCTCGAGAAACGACTACTACACCACCGGCTCAAACTGAGCCTAGTACACCACCGTTATCTTCTTCAGAACCTCCACGTAAACCAAATGACATTGAAGGTTTGCCGCCTAAAAAGAAATCAAGTGATATTGATGACGTGGACTATAAGAGTGTTCCTCCTGCGAATAAAGAACCATTAAGCGTTTTTGATTTGCATAAACGATTTAATAAGGACTTATCATCCTATATCAAAGAAAATCTAGATTCTAAATTTGAAGTATTACAAACTACAAAAGATGGATGGTTAGAGGTTCGAACAACGGCAGTTGATGCTCGTACGCAGAAGAACTATGAGTATAGATTTATTTTAACAGAAAATGATGTTTATGTTTTAAGAGTTGAAGTAGGTGCCAAGAATTCTCGGGCTAATACTCTTGCTTGGGGACTTGATTCAAAAACTGGAAAAATGATATCAATACATCCAGATAAGTTTAATTCAATGCATGAGATTCTGATGAATTCAGTTGGAAAATCTCGTTCGACTGATAAGTTTAAAGGTGTTGATGAAGATTTAAGGTCTGGTAAGAATCCAGATGAGATTAAGAATGATTATTCAGATTTCTTGAAGAAAATAGACGCATTAAATGATGTTTCTTTCAAAGCAAAAATAAATGCAATAAAAAACAAGTTCCTGAAATCTCAAAGAGGAGCATTAATGGAGGACTTGCAAGAACTTACAAGAACATTGAACGGAATCGACCCTGTAAAGGATAAGTTGGTATATGATAAGATTAATGAAATTCTTAATATTATTCAAGATAATGCAGATGGACAGCTACCTGACAGAGCCTTACAGGTATTGTTTAAAAGAGCTCAAGAGTTGAGTGACGTTGTAAATACTGCAAAAGGAAATTATGCACTTAAAGATACTAAAAATTTCGTTCAAGATATTAGGGCATATATCAATAAAGTTGCAGATTCTATTAAAAGTAAGGACTTTATTTTTGCAAAGCTTGGAAAAAACTATGATATATTAGAGTATTCAAATGACTTTGTAAAGGTGCGTGTGAAGAATAATCATGGTTATGAAGAACATATCTTTGATACTAACGGTGAATTGTTGGCCTCAAAGTTTGAAACTGAATATAGAAGACTAGGAATAAATGGTAACGTCAATGTTCAGCATCAAGTTTCATACAAAGGGCAAAAGGGTAGCATCAATAAAGATGCTTGGGAAATGTTAAATGAACGTTTAAACTATTCTAAAAAACATCCTGAAAATAAGCGACCATATAAGCCTTATGATAATGCCGAATACAAACGTGTAGAACAAAAAATAATGAATGATGAAAATTTAGTTTCTTTGAAAAATACAATTGCATCCTCTGATAACCTATCAGTAGCGGAAAAGAAAAGGATGTATAAGCAGTACTATCTTGATAAACTTGCAACTGATTCAAGGATTCCCCAAGATGTGATAGATACTTTAGAGCAGATTTATGAAAAGCATGGTGTACCTGTCTTTTTAGATAAAGATTTGAATCCTGAGTGTGTTTATATGATAGCCCAAGAGCTTGATAATTGGCAAAAAGCAAGTTGTGGCGTTGCAAATTTCCCAACTATCATTGACACCTCTGTTATCAATCCTAAATATTTTAACACCGGGGTTGTTGGATACGTTCAGCCTGCTAGAGGTAATATGAGTTTGCGTGGGGAGTATGGAATAGTATCTGCATTAAGACATGAACTAGCTCATTTAAATGATGACGTGTCAGGAGCTTTCGGTAAATTTGGTAAAAATCAAAATTTTGATTTTTCAGAGAATGGTGAAATTTTAAAAAATAAGCAATGGTACAGAGAAGAATTGAAAAATGCTGGTATCTCTGATAGTAATATAGATTATGCATATACGAATAAGCGTGAGTTTGTTGCTGTTGCAGCAGAAGGTAATTTACAAGCTTATTCTCCAGAGTTTAGAGCAGTTTTAGTAGAGTTAGGAATGCCAGAGTGGATGTTTAATCTTCCAGTTTAATCTACGCAAGTTTATTTAAAGCGTTACTGCTTGCGGTTGTTGACTCGGCTTTTTTTGATGTTTGAGTGGCTCTTTTTGCAATATTACGAACTACAGTTTCTGCTTTTTTATTTTTTAATGCAGCTTTTTCTGCTGCAATTGCATCACACTTTTTCATTTCCATGTAGATGTTCTTGTAATCTAATTCCTTAGGTAAGAACCAAGGAATATCCAGAAATTCAGGTGGCATTTTGTTTTCGCCGAATGGCACAGATTTTCTTCTCCTTTGGTGTTTATAAGCTTGTCTAGTGTAATCTAAAAATGCATTTTTCAATGTTTCGTCGTCGCCTTTTAACGGTGCTAATATTTTTGCAATTGGAGCGTATTTCTTTTGGATAGCTTTATTACACAAAACTTTATAAACCGGGTCATTTGCATATTTAAGATCAGCAGTATCCTTCCCTAGTAATTGGATTTCTGCTTTTGCGTTGTCACAATCTTTTGGCATTCTTATTGTAAAGTGCACCCCGTGGTAGCCAGAAGGGTGTTTTTGGTGTTTTACAGGGATTGCGCCAAGTTTCTTTTCACAAGTTTTAACTAATGATGTTAGCATTCTGTCATTTAAGTAAGCCAAGTTTGGTTCTGCATAGTAGCTTTCTATTTCAATAACGTTAAAGATCCCTTTGTTTACTTGTTCTTCTAGAATATCAATGATTTGTTGAATAGAATCTCTTGAGACATCTCTCATCTCAAGTCTACCACCCATAAGGTCGTCTATTTTTTCTGTTACTTCAACAATACTTTTCGCATCTCTGCAGCCGCCTTTTTCTGCAATTGATTCTGGAGATTTGATGCGTGTTTCAATTTTGGCTATTGGAAGGTTCGGGTTTTTTTCAGTGGCTACTAGAGGCCCAAAAGCTTCTCGTAAGCGGTAGTCAAATTTTTTAAAAGGTTTTTCAATCATTTTGGTTATATCAATACCAATTTTTTTGTTTAAACGCTTAGCACCTTTGGGTAGCACTTTTGCTCCTGCCTGAAAAGAGACAGTGTCTTGTTTTAATACTGCAAGATTTTTGTATGTGTAAAAGTTATTTTCTTGCGGATTGCTATTATAGTTGTGCCTAATGAAAAAACTCGGAGTAATTGTAAAATTCATACTAACCTTCTTTTTTTAGTTCCATTGTACTTAAAACAAACCTTCTCAATATTTAAAATTGCTATATTGTGTGGAAATTTGTTATTTTTCTTAATATAAATTTACAAAACTGTTGATTTGGAGTAATATCATTTTTGAAAAGAGGGTATAAAATGATTAATTTTAAAGATATAGCTAAACTTACAAAAGAAGCTTCAATTTTATTGTCGGCGTTAGATACAGAGACTAAAAACAGGGTTTTAATTCAAGTTGCGGATGTGATTGAAAAAAAAGCCCTTCAAATTTACGAGGCAAATTCAAAAGATTTAGATTATGCACAAGGTCTTGTTGATAAGGGTGAATTGTCTTTAGCTGTTTATAAACGTTTAAAATTGGATGAAAATAAACTAAGAGATATGGTACAAGGTATAAGAGACTTAGTTGAATTACCAGATCCCGTAAATAGGACAATATTGAAGCGTGAATTGGATACAGGGCTTATTCTTGAAAAGATTTCTTGTCCGATAGGTGTTATAGGTGTTGTTTTCGAGGCAAGACCAGATGTTATAGCTCAAATATCAGCACTTGCAATTAAATCAGGGAATGCAGTTATTCTAAAGGGTGGAAAAGAAGCAGTTAATACAAATAAGGTTATATTTGAATTGATAAAAACTGCCGCAGCTAGTGTTTCAAAATTTCCATCAAATGCTCTTCAACAAGTATTTACAAGAGATGATGTTGCAGAAATGCTAAAGTGCGAAAATTATATTGATTTAATTATTCCAAGAGGCGGTAATTCTCTTGTTCAATTTATAAAAAATAATACTAAAATCCCTGTTTTAGGACATGCTGATGGGGTATGTCATATTTTTGTTGATAAAACAGCTAATCCAGATATTGTGTCAAAAGTTGTTATTGATGCAAAAACTCAGTATCCAAGTGCATGCAATGCTGTGGAAACAGTTCTTGTTCATAAGGAATATCCCTTTGTTTCAAAGTTGAAACAAGATATTATTTCAGCTGGGATAACTATTGAAGAGTCTCCTGATGATTGGCACTATGAGTATTCTGACACTATTCTCGCATTAAAGCTAGTTGATGATGTTGATTCTGCTATAACTCATATAAACACCTATGGTTCAGGACATACAGAGTCTATTCTGACTGAAGATAGGCTTAATGCTGATAAATTCTTAGCACTGGTGGATTCGGCAGGTGTATATCATAATGTTTCAACTCGATTTGCAGATGGCTTTAGATATGGTTTTGGTGCTGAGGTTGGAATCTCAACAAATAAAACTCATGCCAGAGGCCCTGTTGGTTTAGAAGGGTTGACCATCTATAAGTACAATATTAGAGGAAATGGTCATATTGTAAGAGATTATGCAGATGGGTTAAAAAGCTTCAACCATAAGGATTTATAGATGAAAATCGCAGTTGTAGGTTTAGGGTTAATAGGTGGTTCAATATTCAAATGCTTAAGAAAAGAAGGGTTTGATGTTATTGGTATCTCGATGTCTCAGAGAGGAGATGGGATTTCTTCTGATTATGCACAATTATCAGAGGTGGATGTTGTCTTTGTTGCCACCCCAATGAATTCTACGCTGGCAACACTTGAGAATATTGCAAACTACGTAAGACCATCTACTTTCGTTTCAGATGTTTGTAGTTTGAAAGGTTTTTTAACACAACAGGAATATCCTTTTAATTTTATTCCGTCACACCCAATGGCAGGAACTGAATTTAAAGGGTTTGAAAATTCTACAGAAACAATGTTTGAGGGTGCTAAATGGGTAATTACTCCCATAAAGGATTCCCAAAATACAGGTGTTTTGGAGGATTTGATTAAAATAATGGGAGCAGAACCTGTTTATTCGACTCCAGAAGAACATGACCAAGCAGTTGCATTAATCTCTCATGCCCCTATGGTAATTGCTCAGGCTATTTTTAAGTCTGTGGAGGGTAATAGCCTTGCAATGAAGCTTGCATCGAGTGGTTTTAGAGATATGACTCGATTGGCAATGTCAAATCCAGAAATGGCTATTGATATGGTTGATTTAAATTCTGATAATATACAAAAAGCTCTATTAAAACTCTACTCTTCGATAGGAGAAGTTTTAGCAAACTATGATTCAGAAACATTATCAACTATTGCAGAAGTTCGTTCGAACATGTATAAAGATGGGAAAAATATTCTTTAAACTTTAAGTTCTTTTTGTAGTTGTTCTACTGGGTACGAAAGTGTTAGTTTATTTTCCAGCGCAAGCTTAAGATAGTTTTGTCTGTTATCTTCATCTCCTATTAATTTAAACAGGCATGAAAGTTCGTAGCATAAATCACCATTATTTTGGGTTTTATTAATGCCATCAACAAGCAAAGATAATGCTTCTTCTGGTTTGGATTGTGATACATAAATCTTTGCGAGGATTCTATATGCCCCTGCATCAGCAGGGTTATATTCCAGTGTTTTTAGAAGATAGTCAGTAGCTTCTTGTAATTTTCCTGATTCATAGGCAATCGAGCCAAGGTTGAAATATGCCCAGCTGTAATTTGCATCTATTTCAATTACTCGCTTGTAATTCTCAACTGCAAAATTTGTTAGACCTTGTTCTTTGTAGATGTAACCTGCGTAGAAGTATGCATATACGTCTTCGGGATCAGTATCAATTGCAAGAAGAAAATAGTCTAGAGCTTTGCTGTATTCATTAAGGTGAAAGTAGCAAAGTCCAATGTTGAATATTGTGTTTTCATCTGTTGGAGAGGTTTGAAGAACTTTTAAAAACTCAGGTAGAGCATCTTTATAGTTTTTTGTTTCAATAAGAACAGACCCCAGATTGTAGCTGTAATCCTCTTGAGAAGCTAAATTTACCGCATGCCTATAGGCGTCAATAGCATTGTCCTTCTTCTTTAGTTTTTCATAGGCTACTCCAAGATTAAACCACATTTCATGGTTTTCTGGAAAAACCTTGAGTAAGTATTTAAGGTTGGTTACAGCTTCTTCGTTAAACCCCTCTTCTAATAAAAGCATTGCAAGCTCTCGTCTTGCTTGAAAATTATCAGGTTGTGATTTAAGTACTCGTTGTAAGTTTTTAATCTCTTCGCTCATAACTAGATAATATCAGATATAAAGCAAAAAAAAAAGCCGTCTAATCGAGAACGGCTACCAGACTTGGGGAGGAGGTATAAGAAACGTGTTGTTTCTTATACTAATTTACTCGGAGTGTTTTTAGATTTCTTTAATAAAGTGTTTAAAATATCCTCCAAATGGTTTACTTTTCTCTTTAAGGTGTTAAAATTTTGTCTATGGATAAAGTTGTTGAAAAGCTTGTAAAACCTTTAAAAGGGGCTGTGGAGATTCCTTCTGATAAATCTCTTTCACATAGGTCGGTTATGTTTGCCTCTTTAGCAAAAGGTTGTTCTAATATTAAGAATTTTTCTCTTGGGAAAGATTGCTTATCTACCGTTTCTGTATGTAGACAGCTAGGTGTTGATATAACTTTTACTGGTGAAAAGGAACTGGTAGTTAATTCTACAGGCAAGATTTTGGAGCCGCCCTCTCCTTTGGATTGTGGTAACTCTGGTACAACAATGCGTTTGATGAGTGGGGTTTTATCTGGTCAGAAATTTAAATCAGTATTAACCGGTGATTCTAGTCTTTCACGTCGTCCAATGAGGCGAGTCATAGAACCTCTCACACTGATGGGAGCTAAAATTGATTCTAATGACGGAAAAGCTCCTTTGCTAATAACTGGGACTAATTTATCTGCTGTGGATTATAAATCTAGTTTATCTAGTGCACAGGTCAAGTCTTGTGTTCTTTTGGCGGGTTTATTTGCAGATGGCATGACATCTTTTACTGAACCAGAAAAGTCTAGAGACCATACAGAGCGAATGTTGAGTGCAATGGGGGCAAATATTTCTGTCCTTGAAAATCGTGTCCAAATTGCACGCTCTGTGCTATGTCCATTGAATTTTATTGTGCCAGGGGATATTTCTTCTGCGGCATTTTTTATAGTGGCAGCTCTAATAGTTCCCGATTCTGATGTTGTTTTGAAAAACATTGGGGTTAACCCAACAAGAACTGGAATAATCGATGTTGTTAAGCGGATGGGTGGAGACATTCAGCTTCTAAATCAAAGAGAAGAACTCGGAGAACCTGTTGCTGATATAAGAGTTCGTTATTCCTCTTTGAAAGCTACTACAATTTGTGGTTCAGAAATTCCTCGCTTGATAGATGAATTGCCTGTAATCGCAGTTTTAGCTACCCAAGCTGAAGGGCAAACAGTTGTAAAAGATGCAGAAGATTTGAGAAACAAAGAAGCCGATAGAATTTCTACTGTAGTTAATGCCCTTCAAAAAGTTGGTGCTGATATCTCTGAAACTCCAGATGGCTTTATTATTAACGGTAAACGATGCTTAAGTGGCGGGTGTGAGTTGGAGACATATCATGACCATCGTCTGGCAATGTCTTATTTTGTAGCGGGATTAATTACAAAGATGCCTATTATAATTAAAGGGTTTGAGTGGATTAATATTTCGTTTCCAGAGTTTGAAGGTTTGATAGAGGTTCTAAAAAGTGAGTAAGTTTAAGATAGTGCCTTTTCAGATATTGTCAGGGGTTGATAATATGAAGCTTGACGAGGAATTATTGGATAGGTCTATTAGAGATGCTTCTGATAAATTCATTTTTAGATTGTATGGCTGGCAGCCTGCTTGTGTTAGTTTGGGATGCAACCAGAAATCTGATTTTTTAGATTATGAGTTGCTAGAAAAGCATAATATAGACACGGTTACAAGATTAACTGGTGGACGAGCTCTTTTGCATGATAAGGAATTGACGTATAGTGTTGTTTGCCCTGCTCAAATGCTGAAAAACGGTCAAAGAGTAATTGCATCTTATAAAGAATTGTCTGAAATCTTGATGCTAGCCTTTGAGGAGCTTGGAGTTAGTCTTTCTCTGGGTGGAGAGTCGGTTCATACTTCCCATGACTATTGTATGCTGGTTTCAACGGGCGCTGATTTGAATTACTGTGGTAAAAAACTTGTTGGTTCAGCTCAGTGTCGAAAAAGAGGTTATATTCTGCAACACGGCTCAATTTTATATGATTATGATAAATCTTTGTTAGAAGATATTTTTAAAGAGCCTGTTTGTGGGGATTCTGTGACCACTGTAAAAGAGGTTATTCCTGGGATATCCTTTGAGTCTTTTGTAGAAAGTTTTCAAGATGCGATTATAAAAGTGCTTTCTCTGAAATGGTTTTAATCATTAATTTAAGAGCGTTATTATATGGGGTTGGGATATTATGCTTAAGTCCGTATTTGATGACGGTTCCTGCAAAAGTTTCTACTTCGGTCTCTCTGTTAGCTTCGATATCTTGAAGCATTGATGTTTTGCCTTCTGGTGTGATTGTTTGAATATGTTCGAAAACTTCTTCAATCATTGTATCTGTATTTTTTATGCCTTCTGCTTTTGCGCATAATTCAACTTCTTTCATAACATTAGTTGCAAGTTCTTTGAAACTACTGCTTGTATGCATTTGATGGAAATTTAAACCTAAGATTGCAGAAATTTGGTTGCATGCAACGTTTAGCATGAACTTTGTCCATAGAGCTCTTGTAATATCAGTTGGGATTTTGTAATTAATATTAGCTTTTGTGAAGAAATCTTCTATAGGAGCAACTCTATCTCTTGAAAACTCGTCTTTGGCTCCAAATACGATAGTCGCCCTTCCTCCGTGTATGACTTGATTATCTATCCTCACTGCGCTACTGCCGATATAGTATGCTGGAAGAATTTGGTTGGAGTTAAATGTTTTACCAAGAGTCTCTTCACTAGTTATACCGTTGATTAAAGATATTATTGTAGTGGTATGTGTTACGAAGTTCTTAAGATTTTCTATAACTTCGTCAAGATTTTGCTCTTTTACCGCAATTATTACTAAGTCTGCCTTGATATCGGTATTGTCTGGTGTGATGTATTTGAAATTAAGAGTTTTGTTGTTGAAAGTTCTTGGATTCTTTATGTAACGCTCATAACGATTTTTATCAACTAGGACAAAAAGCGAGTCTTTAGTGTTCTCTAGAATACGTTCTCCGATTGCGGTGCCGATTGCTCCTAATCCGCAAATTATAACATTTTTTATCTCTTTAGTCATATTTTGATTATATCATTAAAAATAAAAACTCTGTCTGTAGACTTTTTAATGTTGATACAAAGGGCTTTTTATGTAATAATTATCACTATGAGAGAATTTCAATTAAAAAACGGAATATTGGTAGGTTATAAGCCTAATCCAAATACACCACGAATTGCGTTAGCATTCAATGTGGCAATAAATAAAGAAGAACAAATTGCGGGTACACATTCCCTTTTGTGCAGATTGTTGCAACAGGGGACGACTACTTATTCATCAGAAGAGCTTGCAAATATCTTAGATGAGAATGCAATAGAGTTTTCTACAGAGATGAAACAAGATTATTTAAGTTTTAGGTTCGTATGCTTAAATGAAGACTTTAGTCTTGCTTTAAAGATTCTAGAAGACGTTGTAAAGAATTCTACATTTGAAGAATTTGATAAGGAAGTTCAAAAGATAAAAGGCGAATATTCTGCTGAACTAGATTCAAATAAGTCAAAGGTTTCTGATGAATTTATCAAAACAGTATATTCAGAGCACATGTATGGCAATACATATACTCGTATCTTGGATAATATTGACAAAGTTACTCAACAAATGGTTGTTGATTTGTATAAAGAAATCTTGCTTACAGGCAATAAGGTGGTAAGCGTTGTTGGGGATATTTCAATTGATAATTTAGATAAATTGTTGAATGAAACGTTGGCAACACTTGAAAATCCTCCTGCAGAAGCTAATATGATACCTGTTCCTGTGTTAACAGAACAAAAGGTTTCAGAAATTATTAAGGATGATGCTCAACAAGCTCAAATTCTACAAGGCTGGCTAGTGCCTACAGTAGAGTCTGAAGAATATCCTGCTATTGCAGTGATGAACACAATATTGGGTTCTAGTGGATTATCATCAAGATTGTTCTTGGAATTAAGAGATAAAAAAGGTTTGGCATATACCGTAAGAAGTGCATATCGTTCTTTTGGTAAGAGCGCATTGTTCCATATTTATATTGGTACAGAACCTAAGAATATCGAAGTTTCTTTGCAGGGTTTTAAGGAAGAAATTGATAAAATAAAATCGATTCCTGTTGAGTTAGAAGAGCTTGAGTCTGCTAAGAATAACTTGTTTGGTAAACAACAATTTATCTCTGAGACAAATTCTCAACAAGCTAATTTGGCAGGGCATTATGCTATTTTAGGTTTAGGATTTGATTTCCAAGACTCTGTTACTGAGAAGATAAAATCTGTTACATCTCAAGACATTATGGATGTTGCTAATAAGTATCTTGATGATAAATATGTATTAACAATGATTAAACCTTAATAAATAGTCAATTGTTTAACTGGAATTAAAATCCCTCTTATATTACACTATAAAGTATAAGGGGGATTTTTGATGAGGAAAATCGTTTTATTATTTGCTTTTTTTATAACATTACCTGTTTTTGCAGGTGATTATACTGTTCATAAATTAGAGAATGGTCAGACTGTTGTAGTCCAAGAAGAACATAGTAATCCTATTGTAACGATAGATACGTGGGTTAGGACAGGTTCTGTTGATGAGTCCGAACAAAATAGTGGAGTTTCGCATTTTCTTGAACATTTATTTTTTAAAGGGACTAAGACCCATCCTGTTGGAGAGTTTGATAAGCTCTTAGAATCCAAAGGGGCTATTATTAATGCTGCGACAAGTAAAGATTATACTCATTATTATATAGTGTTACCGTCAAAGTTCTTTGATTTAGCTTTAGGACTGCATTCTGACATGCTTTTAAATCCTCAAATTCCTCGAAAAGAGTTGGAAAAAGAGCGAAAAGTTGTGTTAGAAGAAATTGCAAAGAATGAAAATAATCCTGATAGGATTTTGTATGAAAATTTGAGCAAGCTAATGTATATGGAACATCCATATAAAAGGAAAGTTATTGGAACGTCAGAGGTTATAGAGACTATTAGACGCGAAGAGATACTTGATTACTATAATTCTCATTATGCACCATCGAACATGGTAACAGTTATTGTTGGTGATGTTAATACTCAAGAAGTTTTAGATAAAGTATCTAAAAGTTTTGTGGTGGAACCTAGAAAAATTGTGAAGAATTCTTTTAAGAGAGAAAAACCTCTTTCTGAGAAAAAAACTTATACTCAAAAAGCAAATGTTAATACCGGTTATATGTTGATGGGCTTTAGAGGGGTTCCAATATCAGAAGATGATACTTATGCGCTAGATGTCCTTGCGACCATACTTGGTGATGGCACAAGTTCAAAATTGTACCAGTCTATAAAAGAAAATAAACAATTAGTGTTTTCTATAAGTGCAGCAAATTCTTCAATGAAAGATGATGGTATTTTATATGTGTCAGCAAGGTTTGAGCCGTCAAATGTATCAAAGGTTGAAAAAGCAATATTTTCGGAAATAGAACATATTAAAAAGTTTGGTGTTTCTGAAAAAGAACTTTCTATAGGGAAGAGTATTATAGAAAAAGATACACATTACTCAAGAGAGTCTGTGTCAAATATTGCATCTGGCATTGGGTATACATTGGTATTGACTGATAACGCTAATTATTATAAAGACTACTTATCTAATATTGCCAAAGTTACTGCTGCTGATGTAAAACGTGTTGCAAACAAATATTTATCAGAAAATAAGGCGGCATTATCAATTTTGCTTCCAGAGGATGTTGGTTGTGAAGTGGGGGTAACTCATAAGACCCAAGTTGTTAAGCAACCCGTTTTAGAGTATGAAAAAAATCAGCAAAAATCTTACGTTTTAGGTAATGGCTCAAAGTTGATTCTTACTAACAATGATGCAAACGATATATTAGCTATAGAAATGTTTGTTAAAGGTGGAGAAAGCCTTGAAAAAGTTACAGGTACTGCAACTTTGATGTCTGGACTTATGAAACAGGGTTCTAAAAAGTATACTTCAGCTGAATTGGCGAAGATTTTAGATGAAAATGGTATAAAAATTTCTTTTGCAAGTACTCCTGATTACTTGAAAATAAGTCTTTTAACTACAAAATCAAAAGAAGTATTGGCTTTGGAATTATTAGAAGAGATTATAAAAAATCCAAAATTCGACGATTATGAACTAGAGAAGAAGCGCTCCGAACTTTTGAATAAAATAAAACAATCAAACGATGAGCCAATAAATTTGGCTTTGGACAATTTTAAAGCAATGATTTTTGAAGGCTCTATATATGGGGTGTCTAATTCTGTGCTGGCAAAATCTTTGCCAAGTGTGTCAAGAAACGATGTTGTTGAGTATCATAAGAATATATTTAATCCAAATAATATAGTAATATCTGCTTATGGGAAGATTGATGAGAAATTATTGCAAGAGAAGTTTGTATCAATTTTTGACGGAGAGCCTAAAGAAATATTTAAATATGGATCAATGAAGATTCCTGCTTTATGTAAATCAAAAGAAAAGTATGTTTCTAAGCCTGATCAAAAAACATCTTGGTTAATATTAGGTTGGCGGACTTCTGGTGTGATGAATGAGAAAGACTATGCTGTTCTAGAGGTGATTGATACAATCTTAGGTTCTGGCATGAGTTCTAGAATGTTTAGGAGCTTGAGAGAGCAAGAGGGATTAGCTTATCAATTAGGCTCTTCTTATTCTTCTAAATTAGCTGGGGGCGCATTTATAACCTATATTGGAACAAATCCGCAAACTCTAGAGCTGTCAAAATCAAAGATGCTAGAAGAAGTTCAAAAGTTTAAAACCGAGTTTGTTTCGGAGAAAGAGTTACGTGATGCAAAGGATAGAATTGCTGGTGCGTATGTTATTGGTTTAGAAACAAATTCTGAGAAGGCTTCAATGGCGGCTTATGATGAGCTTGTAGGGAAGCCTCTATATAAAGATGGAAAATATTTAGAAATGATAGAAAATGTAACCGTCTCTGATATTATTGAAGTGGCTAATAAATATTTTAATGATGTATATGTCATGTCTACTGTAGGTTTATAACATTAGAAAAGGTAGTTCCTTCTTGGAGCTACCTTTTGTACCATCAATTTACATTATTTTTTAAAAGTGCTAAAATAGGTTTATAGTAGAGGAGGTTTATATGGATATAAAAGTTGTTTTTAACACAAAAGAAATCGATTGTGATATTTTAATTGTCAATCAGTTTGAAGGAGAGCTAACCTCTGAAGAAGTCGCGAATCGCTATGCTATCGAGAAAGATGGTTTTAAAGGTAAATTTGGGCAAACATATTTACTCCAGACTTATGACAAATTACCGGCTAGTAAGATTCTTGTTATAGGTTTTGGTAAAAAAGAAGAGTTTAATAATGATAAATTAAGAGAAGCTGTTGCAAAATCTGTTAGGAAAGCAATGCAGATGAAAGCAAAGACAATTGCTTTTTCTTTGGATAACATTGGTTACGATTATTCAGAGCACTTTACGTATGGGGCTTTAATAGCAGATTATGCTTTTGATAAGTATAAATCTGAAAAAGTAGATAAGGTTGAGACTGTTTATGTTCAAGCAAATGCCGAGGTTGTAAATAGAACAATAAAAATTGTTGAAGCTATGAGCTTTGCAAGAGATTTGATAAATGAACCTGCTCAATTAGTTACACCTCAGTATTTAGCTGATATTGCTGAATCTTTAGAGATTGATTGCAGAGTTTATAACAGAGATGAAATTGAACGTATGGGGATGGGGGCATTTGCTGCTGTTGCTAGAGGAAGTATTCACCCTCCTAAATTTATTCACATGCGTTATACTTGTGAAAACCCAGTGAAACGAATAGCCATTATTGGTAAGGGTATTACATTTGATAGTGGTGGTATGGATTTGAAACCTGCTGCGTCAATGTTAACAATGAAAGATGATATGTCAGGTGCAGCGTGTGTATTGGCTACAATGAAAGCTATTACAGCGTTGAATCCTAACGTAGAGGTTCATGGTATCATTGCCGCTTGTGAAAATATGATTAATGGCAGTGCTTATAAACCTGGTGATATTTTACGTGCAAAGAATGGTAAAACTATTGAGATTGATAATACAGATGCTGAAGGAAGATTAACATTGGCTGACGCTCTTTGTTATGCTTCAGAGCTTGGTGTTGATGAGATTATTGATATTGCAACTTTAACAGGCGCTTGTATGGTTGCTTTAGGTACTCAAGCTGCAGGAATTATGGGTAATAATGACAATTTTGTTAAGAAGTTGATAGCTACTGCTCAGGCTGCAGGAGAAAGATTCTGGGAGCTTCCTATGTGGGAAGATTATGGTACAAGCTTAAAGAGCTCTATTGCTGATATGAAAAATACAGGTTCTCGTTATGGAGGAGCTTCAACTGCTGGTGTATTCTTGAAAAAGTTTGTGTCAAATCCTTGTTGGGCACATATTGATATAGCAGGTGTTGCCTATTTAGAAAAGGCACAAAGAGAATTTATTGATGGTGGTACTGGCGCCGGAGTTAGAACATTAGTTAAATATATAGCAGGATAATATGAAATTTGATAGAAAAACAAGATATCTAACCCAGTTAGGGGTTTTTAAAGCACCTATTGGCTGGGATAAGGATGAACGCCCTGTTGTGATGTTTCATGGGGTTTCAGTGGGAGAAGTTATTGCGCTGGAAAAACTTATAAAAGCTACAAGAGCTGCTTTTCATAGTGTGAGAATAGTTGTGACAACAGGGACTAATACTGGTCAAGAAATTGCTCATAAAAGATTGGCAGATTCGGTAGATTTGATTACGTATTTCCCTGCGGATGCTCCCCTTATTGTGGAAAACTTTTTGTCAAAGGTTAATCCTGATATAGTCTTTATTGCAGAAACAGAAATCTGGCCTTACTTTGCGTCTGTGTGTAAAAGAAGAGGTATTACACTGTATACGATAAATGGTAGAATTTCAGATTCTTCTTTCAAATTTTATAAGCCATTTAAATTCTTTTTTAATTGGGTCTTGAATAATTACACCGGAATATTTACTCAATCAGAAGATGATAATTCTAAGTTCCAGTATCTAGGAGCTCAGAATACAGAGGTGATGGGGAATCTGAAATTTGATATAACCCCTCCTGTTGTTGATATTCAATTAAATACTGCAAATTCAAGGGTGTTGTTAGCAGGCTCTACTCATAGTGGAGAAGATGAAATTGTATTTGATGTGTATTCAAAATTGAAAGCAAAGCATCCAGATTTAAAACTTCTTCATGCATCTCGTCATTTAACAAGATTAGACGACATAAAACTCTTACTTGATAAACGTGGCTTTAAGTATGGATATCGTTCAAATAATGATAGCTTTGAGGATTATGACATAATCCTTTTGGATACATTAGGAGAATTAGCTAAGATGTATAGCTACGCTGACATTGCTTTTATTGGAGGGAGTTTTAATACTACTGGTGGACACAACCCCTTAGAGGCATCAATTTGGAATAAACCTGTTGTCTCTGGTCCAGATACTCATAATTTTAAAGATATTTATAAGTTGCTAACTTCTTTCGAAGCGGGTTTTGTTGTAAAGACTCCTGTAGAATTTGAGTCGGTTTTAGATAGGTTGCTTTCTGATAAAGCTTTTTATGACGCTACTTCAAGTGCTTGTAGAAAGGTTTTTGAAGCACAAAGCGGGGCTCTGGACTTTGTGTTGGATAAAATCAGAAAGTTTTACAACACTTAATATAACTTTGTAATAAACTCCTTGGTGTAGATAATGTCCCAAGGAGTTTTTATGTATATAGCACCAGTTCCGTCTCAAAATTATAATAATAGTTTTAAAGGTTTTATTCCTAAAAAGGCTGTTCAAGAAAAAGCTTTTTATATAACAGCAGCGTTTTTGGGGCTGGATTGTGCTAAGAACTGGTTTCCAAGTGTCCAGAAGGATGTTTTTGAAAAACAGAATGAAGTGAAGTTTAGCTATCCTCGTGAAATTCCAAGGGCATTAAAACATGCAGAAGCTATGAACGAAAAAGAACTTTTTGATGCTAAAAAAGCTGTTGTTGACAAAATTGTTACTCATGATATTTGGGGAAATGATGAAAGTATTGCAATTACATTAGAAGGCTGGCTGATTAATGAAGAGTCTCTTGATGGAACTAAAGCAACTTCTGAACTTATTGAGCTAATATTATCAAAAGAATGTTTATTCAATAATAAAAATATAAAGGAAAGAATTAACGATATAGCATTTGATTGCTGTACAAAAGATTCTGCAACTGAACGACGTATTAAAAAAGAAGTTCTGCAAAAATATTCTGACTCTGTTGGAGTAAAATGTAATTCAAATATCCCTTTTTGCATAGGTTCTATAGTTGCTAATACTGATTATAATATAGAAAAGGATGTTGTTGATTTAGTTTTTGATAACAAAGCGCTCTATACAAATCCTAATGTAGTAGATGCTTTGCAGATGGGACATTTTAGGATTCCGGTAACAGATTATAATTCTTCCCATGAGGCATTTTGTGCAAAGAAAGATATTGCGGACTTGTATATTAGAGATGGAAATTTGCAGAATGAGAAAGAAATCGTATCTTCAATTGGAAATATTTTAACCCATGTTGATGAAACAAATGACAGACTTACTGCAAAAATTCTTAAGAATAAATCGTTATATCAAGATGAAGAAATTCTGAGTAATATTACTAAAATATTGGACTGTGCAAAAAATACTTCTTGGTTTGAAGTCGATAATTTCTTAGACAGAGTTCTAGAAGAGCCCAAAATATTAAAAGCTTATCCTGTTGCAGAAATATTACAAGTTTTAGAGAATAGTTACCAATCAAATTTGTTAGATAAAATAATTTCTAATCCAAAATATGAGCATAAAGCCTTTTTGAAGACGGAGTTGCCAAATGTATTAGCCGCTGTTCAATCGCTAGAAGATGCAAAACTTGTAGAAATGGTAATTGAACAAGAAGATTTTGTAAATGATACAAAGGTAATGTTTTCACTTGCGAATTTGGTTACTGATGCTCAAAATGATGAGAATATCGCATATTTGGTCAACAAAGTAATTGAAAATAATGATACAAAAGGACTAGTGTCGATTATTAATTTGTTAAAACGCCTGACTTACTAGCATGACTTACTCCATATAACTTATATTATTGTAACGAATCTTTACTTTTATATATTTCGGTTGTATTATAATCATGGTAGGAATTGGAGTGAAATTGACAGAATTGTATAATATAAAGGGCGGATATCCTTTAAAGGGAGAAGTTTCCATAGGTGGAGCAAAGAATGCAGTTTTAAAATTATTAGCTGCATCTATTTTAGTTAAGGGACAAACAAAGATTTATAATGTGCCAGAACTTACTGACGTAAACATAATGCTTGATGTTATCAAGGGGTTGGGTGCAGAAACTGAGTATAATAAAATTGAAAAATCTGTAGTTATTGATGCAAGTAATTTGACATCCGTTACTGCGAAGTATGAATTTGTAAGTAAAATGAGAGCTTCTTTTATTGTGCTTGGTGCTTTGATGGCACGTTGTGGAGAAGCGATTGTGGCTTTGCCGGGTGGTTGTGCAATCGGAGAAAGACGTGTTGATTTTCACATAAAAGGTTTGGAAGCGCTTGGTGCAAAAATAAAAATTGAGAACGGATATGTTCATGCAAAAGCTTCAAAGCTTGTAGGTAAAGATATTTACCTAGATATTCCATCTGTTGGGGCAACAGAAAACTTGATGTTGGCATCTATTACAGCGCAAGGTTCTACTCGTATTCAGAATGCAGCGCAAGAGCCAGAAATCATTGACTTGGCAAATTTCTTAAATGCAATGGGAGCTGATGTTTCAGGTGCTGGGACTTCTGAAATTGTTATTAATGGGGTAAAGCAATCAGATTTACATTCAATTGAATATACTACAATTCCTGATAGAATAGAAGCTGGAACCTTTATGGCGGCTGTTGTTGCTACAAAGGGTAAGGCTATAATTAGAAATGTATTCCCTGCTCATTTAACATTTTTTAATGATAAGTTGATAAAAATGGGGGCTAACATTAAATTATTAGAACCTACTGCAATTGAGGTTTCTTGCAAGAATCGTTTGAATGCAATTAACTTTGTTACTCAGCCTTATCCAGGTTTTCCAACTGATTTGCAGTCAATGGCAATGACCTTGTTGACTACTGCTGATGGTGTTGGAATTATTACGGAGAGCCTATATGAAAATCGTTTCATGCAAGTTCCTGACTTAAGAAGGATGGGGGCAGATATTCATCAAGATAGAAATCATGCAATTATAAAAGGTGTTAAGAAATTAACTGGTGCTAATTTAACAGCTTGTGATTTAAGAGCTGGTGCAGGCTTGGTTGTGGCAGCTTTAATGGCAGAAGGCACCTCTGAAGTTACTAATTTACATCATATTGATAGAGGCTATGAACATTTCGATACAAAGCTTCAAAATCTTGGTGCTAAGATTGTAAGAATTACAGGTGAATCAGTGTTACAAAACAAAGAGGAGACTATAGGTAATGACTCCCGCTTATAAAAGATGGTATGACCATGACCCTAAATTATTAGAAGTTATTGAACTCTTAAAGAATTATCCAGATGAGTTACACGATCATGCGGCTCTTTTCTTAGAAAAATTAGCTCAAAAAGTATCTGGTGATGCAATTGATAGATTTTATGATATGGTTAAACCCGTTAATGGTAGTCGTTGGTACGACAAAGACCCTGTAATTTCTAAGACTGTTGAAATTTTAAGAGTGGTACCTACTGAGATTCAGAGTGCTTGTGCTGAAAAGTTTATAGAAGCTTTAAAAGAAAAAGGTATTGCTTACGAATCCAGTGTTAAAGAATAATGAGTGTTTTTGATAAGTTTGATAGTTACATTGCCCGAAACTCTTTTATATTGACAGGATTAACATCCTATCTTCGTTTGTATGTAATATCAAGAGTTCTAAAGCAAGGGAAGAAAGTTCTCTTTGTAACTTCTTCGGAGGCAAATGCTCAAAAATACCAAACTGATATAAATAAAATTTTTGGAATAGACTCGGCGCTATTCCCTTATCAAAGTGTATCTCCCTATGAGCAATTGTACCCTGATTTTTATGATTATTCTGAACAAGTACAGTGTTTATTAAATCCTTCTAATTTAGTTATAGCCCCCACGAGAGCCTTAATGGAATACTTTCCATCACGAGAGTTTTATAACTCTAAAAAGCTTTGTTATAAAGTAGGGGATAATATTTCTCCAAATTCTTTGGCAAAACTATTAGTTGAGTATGGTTATAAAAGAGTTACTATGGTCTCTGATGTCGGTGAATTTAGTGTACGAGGGGATATTGTAGACATCTTTTCTTTTTCTAGGTATCCACTCCGCATTGAATTTTGGGGTGATGAGATTGTAGATATTCGTTATTTTAATAATGAAACCCAACGTTCAGTTGAAAAGGTAGACAATTGTTTTATTTATCCTTTATTTAAGTTTTTAATTAGCGATGATTTCTCAAATCTTCCTCAACAAGTGAGGGAACAATTAAGCGAAGATAAATACTTTGAGGGTGTGAATGTCTATCAACACTATTTTAATCATGAACTAACTTCTCTTATTGATTATTTTAAAGATTATGTTTTGATTTTTGATGAATATAGTGAAGTTATTTCGAGATATTCTTCTTTAGATGACAATTTTAAACATCAGTTAGCAGAGAATGTAAAATCAGAATTGATTGCACCTATTGAAAAGTTTAATCATATAGAGTCTAATGCATTTATTTCTTCTATTGTAGGATTTCAAAAGATTTATTTGAATAATTTTATAGATGACACTCCATTAGAATTATTAGATTTAGAATCAGAGTCTTGTCCTATTTTTGATGCTAATTTTGATGAACTTGCTTCATTTTTATCAAATTATTCGGATTATACCTTAACTATTGCGACAGATTATCCAGATAGAGTCAAGGAAGAACTCCTGCAAATGGGAATATCAGAGTTTGAACTGATAGAGAGTACTTCTATTTCAGGAGCATTGGTTCATGGATTAAAGCGCTTGTTTATAACTGATAGAGAGCTTTTTAATAAGAGTTCAAAATCAGTTTCTTCATCAAAACGAAAAGCTTATAAAAGTAAAATGGAATATATTGAAAGTCTCAATGATATATCAGAGGGCGACTATGTTGTTCACTCTGTTCATGGGGTCGGAATTTATTCTGGATTAACCAAGCAGGAGATTGATGGGCAGTTAAAAGATTATTTAACTATTGAATACTCAAATAAAGATAGGCTTCATATTCCTGCAGAGCAAATCAACTTGTTATCAAGATATCGAGGAGCAGGTAATGTTAAACCTAAGTTGTCTAGAATGGGTGGTGCTGACTGGGAAAATACTAAGACCCGTGTAAAAAAAGAGGTAGAAACTATTGCCTATGATTTATTAAAATTATATGCAAGACGTAAAATGAAAGAAGGTATTGCTTTCCTTCCTGATACACCTATGCAGATTGAACTTGAGGATAGCTTTGAGTATATTGAAACCCCTGATCAATTAAAAGCTATCCAAGATGTAAAATCTGATATGGAAAATTTAATGCCAATGGATAGGCTGATTTGTGGTGATGTAGGTTTTGGTAAGACAGAAGTCGCTATGCGGGCAATGTTTAAAGCTGTCAATTCAGGAAAACAAGTAGCACTAATTGTTCCGACGACTCTTCTGGCTTTCCAACATTACACGACTGTGATGGAACGTTTTAAGCCGTTTGGTGTTAACGTTGAGTTATTGAGCCGTTTCCGCTCTAAAAAAGAACAAAATGAGACCTTGAAAAATCTAACAACTGGGCGCTGTGATGTTGTTATAGGAACCCATAGGCTTTTACAGAAAGATATTCTATTTAAAGACTTGGGGCTGCTTGTTATCGATGAAGAGCATCGATTTGGAGTGCGCCACAAAGAAAAAATAAAAGAAATGCGTGAAAATATTGATATTATATCAATGTCTGCTACTCCAATTCCAAGGACTTTGTATATGTCGTTGTCAGGTATAAAAGATATTTCTGTTATCAACACTCCTCCTACTAATAGGCTTCCTATAAAAACATTTGTTGGAAACTATAATGAACAGACTTTGAGAAATGCAATTTTACATGAAATGGATAGAGATGGTCAGATTTTCTATTTGTATAATCGAGTAGAAACAATACTTGATTTTAAAGCGACTCTAGAGAAATTAGTTCCTACCGCTAGTATTGCTGTTGGACATGGTCAGATGGAAGAAAAAGAGTTAGAACGTGTAATTGTTGATTTTTCAAATCATGAATATGATATTTTGCTCTGCACTACGATTATCGAGAATGGTATTGATATTCCTAATGCTAATACAATGATTATCCATGATGCCGATAAATTAGGCTTGGCGCAGTTGTATCAAATTAGAGGTAGAGTTGGTCGTAGAGAACGTCAAGCGTATTGCTATTGTTTCTATAAAGCGAATAAGGAACTTACTCAAGAAGCGAAGGAACGGTTAAAAGCAATTAAAGAGTTTACGACTCTTAGTAGTGGTTATAGAATAGCAATGCGTGACATTGAGATAAGGGGGGTAGGTAATATTTTAGGAACCAAACAACATGGACACATGGTGAATGTCGGTTTTGATACGTATTGCCAGTTGTTAGAAGATACAGTGAATGAGTTAAAGGGAGAGCCTGTTTCGAATATTCCACAAGCAATTATAGATATAAATATTACTGCGTTTTTACCCGATGAGTGGGTTGGCTCTAAAGAACAAAAAATGATTGAGTATAAGCGATTAAGTGACGTTAATTCTGAAGTTGAGCTTGATTATATTGTTTCTGAGTGGAAAGATAGGTTTTCTAAAAAGCTGCCGTTAGAAGTTGAGAATTTAATAAAACTTGTTCGCTTACGTTTACTAGCAACAGGAGCAAGTATTTCTTTGGTTAGAGAGACTGCTGATTTTATTAGGGTGTATACCCCATATACACAGTTTGAATGGAACTTGATTAGAGCTCAATTAAAGCCAGAAATAGGGCGTTTTATAAAGTTTACCCAAGCTCCAAGTAATGTTACTAATGCAAAATCAATACTATTATTAAAAAATATGTATTCAGATTTTGATGATTTGTTTAACATTTTAACGGGTTTGTTTTATCATATAAAAGAAGTTAGTTATAAATATAAGAACGAGGGATTGTAAATGAAAAAACTTTTAGTAGCTTTATCCTTAATGTCATTTATTGTAACAGGTTGTTCTGTAAATGGCGGTGATGTAATTATGAAGGTTAATGGCGAACCTGTAAAGAAGAGTCAGTTTGATAAGAAATTTAAGGAGTTATCAGGAGGCTCTCCATTTGCAGCAAATTTAAAAAGCGCCAAGGATTCTGATGATAAAGAGCAAAACATGCTTTATGTGATATTTAGAGATAAAGCGATTAATGAGTTGATTTATGATACTTTGATTCAACAAGAAATAAAGCGTAGAAATATTATTGTAACAAATGAAGATTATGAAAAAGAATTTGAAACAATTATATCAATTGTGGGTTCAAAGTCTGCATTGGCTGATAAATTGAAAGCCGCAGGTATATCTTCTGCGCAATTCAAAAAGGCTACAATGCAACATTTAACAATCGCAAAACTTGCTGATTCAATTTCAAAACAAGAAGTTACAGAAGAAGATATTTCTAAATATTACAAAAATAGAAAAGCAGCATTCTCTTACCCAGAACAAGTAAGAGCTTCTCATATCTTAGTCTTAGCAGATGAAGATGAGTATAGCGAAGAATTAAAGAAGAAAAATCCTCAAATGACAGAAGCCGATTTAAAGGCAAGAGTTAACGAGGAAATGTTGCGTAGAAAAGAAAAAGCTGAACAAATTTTAAAAGAAGTAAAAGCAAATCCTAATAATTTTGCTAAAATTGCAAAAGCAAAGTCTGACGACAGAACAAGTGCTATTAATGGTGGCGAACTTGGATTCTTTACTAGAAAAGAAATGGTTAAAGAGTTCTCTGATGCAGCATTCTCATTGCCTGCTAACAAAGTAAGTGATTTAGTTAAATCAAAATATGGTTACCATATTATTATTGTGACAGATAGAAGAGAAGCAGGCTCATATCCTTATGCAATGGTGAAAAATGAAATTGCCCAAGTGATTAAAGCTAATCGTCAGATGAACATTATTAATGATTTGGCAACTGCTTTGAAAAAGAATGCAAATATAGAATTTGTAAACAAAGATTATGAGGGGTCTGGATTCCAGAAGCTTATAGATGAAGGTGTTGTTGAATAGAAATAATAGCAAATAAAAGAGACGGTTTTAACCGTCTCTTTTTTTGTTGTAAAGTCTATTTATTTATTGTAGAATTTCAGTATGAGTTTGGAAGAATTAAAACAAAGAGTTGTTAAAAATAAGGAGTGTCTTTGACAAGGCGTCATTAGAAACAAGATGCTCAATTCTAGAAGAAGAACTTCGGAGTCCAGAGGTTTGGGCAAATCAAAAGAAAGCTTCTGAGTTAGGTGCGGAACTTCGTACAATTAAAGATTCTTTAGAGATGATAAATTCATGGGATGAGGTTATTTCAAATGCAGAGACTGCTTTTGAAATCGCTGATGAAGAATTTATTCAAGAATCATTGAAAGAGTTAGAAAATTTGTCTAAACAATTAGATAAATTTGAGTTTGAACAAATTCTGAATGGTGAGTATGATTATGCGGATGCATTTTTAACGATAAATGCAGGAGCTGGTGGTACTGATGCTCAAGACTGGGCGGGGATGTTACTAAGGTTATATTCTCGTTGGGCAGATAAACATAGTTATAAATTTGAAGTTGTTGATCGTTCAGAGGGTGAAGAGGCGGGTATTAAGTCTGTAACCTTACGAATTGAAGGTAAGTATGCTTATGGCTATTTACGAGCTGAGAAAGGGGTCCACAGATTAGTTAGGCTCTCTCCTTTTAATGCAAATAACAAGCGACAAACAAGTTTTGCTTCTTGTGAAGTGTCCCCCATAATACCGGATTTTGATAAGAAAATAATTATTCCTCCAGAGGATTTGCAAATAGATACAATGCGCTCAGGTGGTGCAGGTGGACAGAATGTTAACAAGGTTGAGACTGCTGTAAGGATTTTACACAAACCATCGGGGATTGTTGTAAAGTGCCAACAGGAGCGCTCTCAGCTTCAAAATAAGGAAAATGCACTTCAAATGATTGCTTCTAAGCTATTAGAAATGAAGCAAAGAGAACATGAAAAAAAATTAGCTGAGCTAAAAGGTGAAGCTTTTGATATTAACTTTGGTTCTCAAATTCGTTCTTATGTTTTTCATCCGTACAAAATGGTAAAAGATCATAGGACTGGTTTTGAGGTTGCTAATGTAGATAGTGTTATGGATGGCGAAATTGATGAATTTATTCAGGCGTATTTAAAAGCTCAATAACGCTATTGTTGGTGATTTGTGCTATAATTAATGTGTAGTTTTAAGAGGTTTATATGCAAGATACTTTATTGGAGAGAAAACAAATTAAAAATATCGATTTTAATTGCGACTTAGCTCAAGAATTTGGGGTTTATAAAAGTAACAAAGATTATGCATTGTTGGATTATGTAAGTTCTGTTGCTATTTCTTGTGGGTTTCATGCTGGAGATCCAGTAGTTATAAAGAAAGCGTTGTTAGAAGCTAAAGACCGTGGGTTGGCTATAGGAGCTCATATTGGCTATGCTGATATTCAAGGCTTTGGATATAGAGATGTTGAGCTGTCTGATGATGAAATTGAAACTCTTGTTATTTATCAGGTTGGAGCTCTTATGTCTTTTGCAAAAGCTTTTTCTTTGGATATTGAGTTTGTAAGACCTCATGGTGCGATGTATAAGAAAATGGGGGAAGATTTCCACTTCTCTTGTGTAGTTGCTAATGCTGTAAAAAAATGCTCAAATTGGCTTACATTGTATTCTCCTTTAGGTGATGTTGCCGAGAAGACTAGCGAATATGTAAATATAAAAGTCGCTCAGGAATTAATGTTAGAAAAGACTTATAATACAGATTTAACTGTTGATTATTCTATTCCGGATAATACAGATAATTATAATTCTATAAAGAGATTGCAACATTTGTTGCATACATCTCAACTTAGAACTATAAATCAAGGGATGGCTTCTGTTAACGTATCAACAATTCACTTTAATAATAAGTATCCATCATCTCTTGGATTATTAAAACAAGCGAGTGATATTATAAAGCCATTACCGTTAAATTATATTTCAGCAAAAGAATCAGGATGGGCAGAGTAGATATGCTAAGAAGAATGAAACATATAAAGGTTCCTAAAAGTGTAGGTTGGTTAATTCCAGGCTTAGAGGTAAAGCGTTGGTTTATACTTATATTCTTAGGCTCGTTCTTTATTTTATTTGGATTGTTTTCATTATTGAATATAGAGTTATTATCGTGGTCTTTAAGTGTTCTAAAGGCGACTGTTAACTATATTCCAAGTCATTTCTTTTCTGTGATTCTGCTTTTGACAGGTATTACATTGTTCTTTTTAGGCTGGAGAAATACAAATATGTCAATTTTGGATATTCATTCTAATAAAGAACGAGGTTCTGTGCTTGAAATATTATATCGTAGACGTAAACTTAATAAAGGTCCGCATATTGTAGCCATTGGTGGCGGTACTGGTTTATCAATGTTATTAAAAGGTATTAAACGCTTTACAAATAACATTACAGCTGTTGTTACTGTTGGGGATGATGGCGGTAGTTCAGGACGTTTAAGAGAAGAGCTAGGAGTTCTTCCTCCTGGAGATATAAGAAACTGCTTGGCTGCATTGGCCGATGATGAAGATTTGGTTACAAAACTTTTCCAATATAGATTCCAAAACGGAGAAGGTTTAGAAGGTCACAGTTTTGGAAACTTATTTCTTACTGCACTATGTTCTATTACTGGAGATATGTTCTCTGCAGTCAAGGAATCGTCTAATGTTTTATCGATTAGAGGTGTAGTGCTGCCAGCAACTCTTGATGATATGAAATTAGCTGCAAAGTTTGAAGATGGTAGAGTTATTCATGGGGAGTCTAACATTCCTGAAGCGGGAGGTGTGATTAAAAGATTATTTACTGAACCAGAAAAATGCTCTCCATTACCAGATGTGTTAACCGCAATAAAAGGGGCTGATTTAATTATTCTTGGTCCTGGAAGTTTATATACAAGTGTTATTCCTAATTTGTTGATTGATGGAATTGCAGATGCTATCGCGAATTCTTCTGCGAAGAAAATATATGTTTGTAATATTATGACACAACCTGGTGAAACAGATGATTACACCGTCTCTGACCACGTAAAAGCTCTTATTATGCATGCTGGTGGAAAGAAGATAATTGATGCAGTGCTTGTAAATAATGTATTACCAGAAGAAATTTCTGAAGGCTATGCAAAATCTGGCTCTTTCCCTGTTGATGTTGATAAAGATAAATTATCTTCTTTTAATATTGAAATGGTTACTTCAAAATTAATCCAAGAAAATAAGTCAGGTTTGGTTCGTCACTCTTCTAATCGTGTGGCAAGAGCAATTTACTATTGGTATAAAAAGAAAGTGAAAAAATAAGAACATGAGTATTTCTAAATTACAAAGTTTGAAAAATGAAGGTAAAAAAATTGTTGCAATAACTGCTTATGATTATTCAACTGCCCAAATAATTGAACAGGCAGGTGTTGATATGATTCTAGTTGGCGATTCATTAGCAATGGTGGCCCTTGGTTATAGAGATACGTATGTAATTGGAATTGATGAGATGGTTGTGTTTGTAAGGGCGGTTTCAAAAGGGGCGAAAAATTCCTTTATTGTTGGTGATATGCCATTTATGAGCTATAACATTTCATTGGAGCAAGGTTTAGAGAATGCAGGAAAAATGTTAAAGGCAGGTGCATCGGCAATAAAAATAGAAGGTGTAAATAATCATCTGCTAAAACTTGTTTCAAGATGTGTTCAGAGTGGAATCCCTGTATTAGGGCACTTAGGTTTTACACCACAGTTTTTAAACACAATTGGCGGTTATAAAATTCAAGGCAAAACTTATGAATCAACTGTAAAATTGTTGGAATGGGCTCAACGATTAGTTGATGCCGGTGTTTTTGGTATTGTCTTGGAGATGGTACCAGAAGAGAGTGCAAAGTATATTACGGATAATTTATCCGTTCCGACATTTGGAATTGGAGCGGGGAGATATTGCTCGGGGCAAATATTAGTTTCTGATGATGTTTTAGGAAAATTTACTGACTTTACTCCAAAGTTTGCAAGAAGATATGCGAATTTGAATGAGGTTATAAAAGATTCTGTTATAAGATATGCAAATGATGTAAGGACAATGTCTTTCCCTTCGGAGGGTGAGATTTTTATGTTAAGCGAAGAAGAGTATAATAAATTAAAAGAGGATAAATATTTTGTTAGCTAAAACCATAAACGATGTGAGAGCGCTTGTAAAAGAATATAAAAGAGAAGGGTTAACAATAGGCTTAGTTCCTACTATGGGAGCTTTACATGATGGACACTTGAGTCTCATTAAAAAAGCTAAATCTATCTGTGATAAAGTTGTTGTCTCAGTTTTTGTAAACCCTATTCAATTTGGTCCAAGCGAGGACTATAATAAATACCCTCGGACCTTGGATGCGGATTATGAACTATGTACTTCTAATGGAGTAGATATTGTCTTCTCTCCAACTCCTGCTGAAATGTATGGCGAAGGTTTTATTCTTTCTAATGACAATTTAACTTATGTATGCCCACCTTTTTGTTATGTTGACAAATTATGTGGAAAATCTCGAGTTGGTCATTTTGATGGGGTTTGTACTGTTGTAAATAAGTTGTTTAATATCGTTCAACCTGATAAGGCTTTCTTTGGAGAAAAGGATGCGCAACAATTAATTATCATAAAAAAGATGGTAAAAGACTTAAATATCCCTGTTGAAATTGTGCCTTGTCCAATAGTGCGTGAATCTTCAGGGTTGGCGCTAAGTTCAAGAAATAAATATCTAAGTGAAAAAGGCAAGGAAGATGCCTTAGTTTTATCTAAGATTTTAAATAATATTAGAGCTTGTTATAAACGAGGAATTAAAGATGTAGAAGCTTTGAAAGAAACTGCATTTTCTTTGTTAATACCAGAAACTGAATTAGAATATTTAGAGTTCTATAATTCGACAACTTTGGAAAGTGATAAAGTTGTCTCTGATGATACAAGAGTTTTTATTGCTTGTAGAGTTGAAAATGTAAGATTGATTGATAATGTTTTGTTAGGAGAATAAGTCTTGTATAGAATATTTAATGTTTTAATATGGTTTTCAAAGGCTATTGAGAATATTTTGCAATTTATTATGCTTTGTTTATTGTTCTATATATTATTTTTTGTAATATATATAATTTTTGCATTGGCAAATGCTCCTTTTATCAACTATATGCAACCTTTAGTTCAACTACTGTTGTCTATCGCAGAGCAATATAATGTTATGGGGTCAAATGTTGGTGGGTATATAATTTCTTTAGTGATTCTATTTTCTATCTTGGGGGTATTATTTCTTTTGAAAAATATCTTTGAATTTATAACTTTAAAGTTGAATAGATTTAGAATTAGTTGTATTCAGTTTGAAGAAAAACAATTGAACAAAAGTTTAAAACGTGAGATAAAATCTTTAAATAAAAACTTGAAATATGCCCTTGTATATTTTGAATTGTTACCTCAAAAAATACAAGGTGTAGAGGTTAGTCTTGAGGAACAGTACCAGTTGTTAATTAAGTTTTTCTCTTCTAAGTTTTTTAGAATGCCACAAAAATATAAAAATGGGTATTTGTTCAAAGATGTAGATTTTGAAACTTTGGACACTTTTTTTGAAGCGTTTCTTAAAGCTTTAAATTCTGCTGCTCCTGTTAAGTATTTGTTTGCTGTTCAAGTTGTTGATGAAAATGGTTATGAAGTCGCATATTCCGAACTTGACTCTCTTGTTAAAACAGGATTATATGGGCATATATTATTAACACCGGCGACAAAGTTAAGATATGAACATAATAAAACGATTCAATATGAGATGACTGTTGTTGGCAATTATGTTAATGATGGTGAATATAGAAATGTATATGAAGTAAGGGATAAATTCTTTTAATATTAAGTTTTGTAACAAATAAGGCAATAATTTCTATTATAAATACTTTATATATATAAGTTATATATTATAAGAGATTTTTATGGTAGCAATAGACACAAATATTTTACATTTGCAAAGCGTATTGAATATCTCAAATCGAAGGATGAGAGATTATGCATCGTCTACTGTTGATGAAATCTTAGAAGCAGAAGCAGCGCAAGGGAATGCTCAAGCTCTTTCTTATGCTCGTAAATTATATAAGAATACTGGAGAAATAATTGAATTATTTAGATTATTTGACCCAGAAAACAAATTTCAATTGATATCAGCAATGTCATCTCAACAACGAGATGCAATTCTTCCGATGCTTGAACCAGAAGATATGGTTCTTGGTATGCAATTCTTTACCAAGGATAAGATTCTTGATATGTTGAATGAAATTGACCCAGAGGAAATGGTCAAATTAATGTTGAACACTTTTGATTTAGAAGAAATTATGTTGTTGATGCCAGAAGAAGAACTACAAAATTTCTTTACTAATAAAGAAGTTAAAAAAGAAGATGTTGCTAAGTTCTTAAAGGCTTTACCTCCAGAATTAATGCAACAGTTAATGGAATCTTTAACAGGACAGCCAGCTTTTGAGGTTGATTCTACAGAAGTTATTAATATGATTACGTCTTTAGGTGATCAGGATTATGAAGCTGTAATGGCTAGTATTGATCCTTTTATTTTACGTCAAGTGATTTTCTCAATGTCAAAGCAGGATCCTGAATATTTACAATTGTTTGATAATGAAGTTTATACAGAAATGTTGAGTACATTGATGAAGCCTGATATCATCAAGCCAATGGAGGTTCTTGAAAAAGAAACTCTTATGAATATGATGATGGAAATGGATGAAAACTTCTTATCTATAGTAATGGTTCAAGTAGATACAGAAATGTTTGCAGAATATTTAATGGAAGACTGTCAACCATTGCTAGATGAGATTATTTCAAGGATGTAAATACCATTTCTAGGGCACTTGTTGCGAATAATTGTTTTAAAGTTTTTCTTTCTGCTGTGGAAAGAAAGTTAACTTTTTTTATTGAAAGTTTATTCTGTGCAAGTATTCCGATATAGCAAAGTCCAACAGGTTTTTCTGCGGTACCGCCGTCTGGTCCGGCAAGCCCTGTTGTTGCAACGCAAATGTCGGCATTAGTTAAGGCTTTTAACCCCAAAACCATTTCTTGGGCACATTCTGGACTAACGGCTCCATGTGTTTCTAATGTTTTACTAGAAACATTTAAAACTTTGTGTTTGATTTCGTTGGCATAAGTTACAATGTTGAATTTTACAAATGCAGAACTCCCTGCTACATCTGTGAGTCTTGAACTAAGTAGTCCGCCAGTACAAGATTCTGCAGTTGCTATTGTTAATTTTCTTTCGATTAATATATTTGCGATATCTTGTTCTAGGCTCATTAGTAATTGCTCCTTTGCATTTTTATTTTGCCATCTAGGTCAAAGAATTTTTCTTTATGCCACACACCTTTAAATTCTCCATTTGGTTTGAAAATGTATTGAGTATCTTTAGAGACGAAATAGCTTATTCCAACGAGTTTTCCGCTACGCCTGTATTGCTCTGTGTAGTATGGGAAATCAGGATAATTTCCTTTTAAATTATCTACGTATCTTAGGTTCCCAAGAGTATCGTAGTAATATATGGTCGTGAGGTTATCTTTTGGTTGCAATGCGTACATATAGAGAGTAGACATCTTTTTGTAATACATTGCAGCTATGTTAAAGTTCTTATACTCTTTGTATCCTGAAGATGCTACAAGATAATGTTTTTTGTAGTTTTTATCTTTTAGAAAATCTTTGTATAATTCTTTAAAGTTATCAAGTTTTTTTGTTTTTTCGGAGTCTCCAAAAATTGATGATTTTATTTGTGAAATGTTCTCTATTCGTTCTTCTTGTGAAATTGTATCCCAATTAAAAGTCGCAGAGGCTTGTAATGTTGTAGTCTCTGCATTTGATGTTAAACAACATAAGTGTATTATCAAAAAGAATAGTAAAATTTTCTTCATAAATCTCCTCAATCTTATCAACTAAATTATATCATGGAACAATTTTGTATTATAATCAGTTTATGAGTTACTTAGAAAATAAATTTGATGTAATTGTTGTAGGTGCAGGTCACGCTGGTTGTGAAGCTGCCATTTCAGCAGCCCGTCTGGGTGCGAAAGTTCTTTTATGTAGTTTGAATTTGGATAATATTGCATTAATGCCTTGTAATCCTGCTATAGGAGGTCCTGCAAAATCTACCTTAGTAAGGGAAATTGATGCTCTCGGTGGTGTAATGGGAGAAGCTGCGGACGCTACTTATATTCAGATGAAGGTTTTAAATTCATCCAAAGGTCCTGCGGTAAGGGCTCTAAGGGCTCAATCTGATAAAAAAGAGTATATGCATTATATGCGTAACTTGATAGAGGGTATTGATAATATCTATTTGAAACAATGTACAATAACAGAACTCATTTCCGAGAATAATGTAATCACGGGTGCGGTTGATGAATTTGATAATGTTTATCAAGCGGGTGCTGTTATCCTTACAACTGGAACTTCTTTATGCGGTAAAATCTTTATTGGTCTAAAAGCCTATGATGCAGGTCGTCTTGGTGAAATGCCTGCTATTGGTTTGTCAGATTCTTTAAGGAAACTAGGTTTTGTTGTGAAAAAACTCAAAACAGGAACCCCTTGCCGTGTAGATAAACGTACAATTGATTATTCAAAGATGACAATACAGCCGGGTGACGATAAACTAAGCTTTTATTCATTTAAGCCTAACCGTCCTGTTCGTCCTCAAGTTCCTTGTTATTTAACCCGAACTAATGAAAGAACCCATGAGATAATAAGGAGTAATCTTGATAAATCTCCAATGTATCAAGGGTTGATTCAAGGTGTTGGACCTAGATATTGTCCTTCTATAGAGGATAAGGTAAAGCGTTTTTCTTCTAATCCTTCTCATCATATTTTTATTGAGCCGGAAGGTTTAAATACTTATGAGGTTTATATTCAAGGATTTTCTACTAGCTTGCCTGTTGATGTTCAATTAGATATGTTGCGCTCTTTACCAGGGTTAGAAAAAGCTCATGTTATTAAACCTGCTTATGCTGTTGAATATGATTATATTCCTGCTGTTCAGACACAGCATTCTTTAATGTCAAAGAGTGTTGAAGGTTTATTCTTTGCTGGACAAATTAATGGGACAAGTGGTTATGAAGAAGCGGCAGCTCAAGGACTTGTTGCAGGTATTAACTCTGTTAAGTATCTTGATAATAAAGAAATGATGATATTAAGCAGAAGTTCTTCATATATAGGGACTTTGATTGATGATTTAGTTACAAAGGATATTGAAGAACCATATCGCATGCTGACTTCTCGCTCTGAATATAGATTGCTTTTAAGACAAGATAACGCTGATGCAAGATTGACAGAGATAGGTCATTCAATGGGGCTTGTTGATGATGTTCAGTATGATAGATTTAAGAATAAACAATTATCGATTGCTAATGAAATTGAACGTTTGAAACAAACAAAACTTTCAGCTACAGATGAAGTTAATTCAATCCTTTCAAAATATAATGAAAACTTAGAGCGTGGTATCAGATTGGCGGAATTGCTAAAACGTCCAAATATTAATTATCAAATCCTTAAGGAACTTGATTCTGTGACATCCGATTTAAACTTGTCTGATGATATAACTTCAGAAGTTGAGGTTTTATTGAAGTATGATGGTTATATTAAACGCCAAGAATATCAGATTGATAACTCAGAACAGTTAGCAAAATACAGAATTCCTGAGAATTTTGACTATTCTTCAATCAAGAGTATTTCTTCAGAAAGCCGTGAAAAGCTGGAGAAAATTCGTCCGATTAACTTGGCTCAAGCTGCCAGAATTGGTGGTGTAAAACCAGCTGATATATCTGTATTAATGGTTGTTTTGGGTCGATAAAATGCAAGTAGGTGATACTCTTTTATTAAAAATAGAAAAGTTGAATAGCGAAGGTGATGGTATCGCTCGTGTTGATGGCTTTGTTTATTTTGTAAAAAATGCTTGTCCTGAAGATTCTTTGTTGTGTAAGATTACAAAACTGAATAAAAAATATGGATTTGCTGAAATTGTAGAGATTGTAACCCCTTCTCCTGACAGGGTTGAACCACGATGTAAGATGCATAAGTTGTGCGGAGCTTGTAAACTTCAACATATTTCTTATGAAGCTCAATTACGATTCAAGAAAGAAATGATTAAAGATACGTTGTATTCCGGCTTGAATCAGAATGTAGATGTGTTAGATGTTATTGGTGTTCCTGACGGCTATAATTATAGAAATAAAATACAATATCCTGTAGCTTCAAAAAAGGGAAATTCTCGTATTTTAGCTGGGTACTATCAGCAAGCTTCTCATGAATTGATAAATATAAAATATTGTCCGATTCAACCTGATGTTGTTAACGATTTGATGGAATTTATAAAATCTGCAGCAGAGAAGACTGGGCTTTCGGCTTATGATGAGCGTTCTCATAGAGGAGATTTACGTCATATTGTAGTTAGAGTATCTGATTATAATAAAAAGATGATTGTTTCACTTGTTATTAATGACTCTGTGGTGACAGAGTCTGTGAAACTGCTTGCGAATGATATTTATGATGAGTTTGATGATGTGGTTGGGGTTTCTGTTAACTTTAATACTTCAAAATCAAATGTTATTTTAGGGCGTGTGTCAAAAAATATTATTGGTAAGACGTTTATTGAAGAAAAGCTTTCTGGTGTAGTGTTTAAGATTACTGCAGATACATTCTTTCAAGTTAATCCAAAATGCGCGAATTTGATGTTTGATTATGTGAAGAATAAGTTAAAAGATTTGATATCAGCCCCTACTATTTTTGATGCTTATGCGGGGATTGCTACTTTTGGAATTACTTTGAATTCTATTGCAAAAAATGTAGTTAGTGTTGAATTAAATGAGCAATCAATTTTGATGGCAAAAGAAAATATTAAATCTCTTGGCATCACAAATGTTGATGCAATTGCATCTGATACTATGAAATATCTTGAATCAGAAGAGAGACATTTTGATGTGACAATAATTGACCCTCCTCGCAAGGGTAGTGATGAGGTTTCCTTGGCAAAAATTGCCTGTATTACAGATAAAGTACTGGTATATGTAAGCTGTAATCCTGCAACATTAGCTAGAGATTTGCGTGTATTATTAGATAAGGGTTTTGTGATTGATAGCGTTCAACCGTTTGACATGTTCCCTCAAACAGCGCATGTGGAAACTGTAGTATTTTTATCAAAAGTTGCTAATTAATAATTTTATTTTGTTTGTAAACATTTGTAAATAATTGAATAAAAACATTAAAGTTTTTCTAAAAATAGCCGATAACATTAGTACGAAAGGAAGATACTAATGCTCAAGAAACTGGAAAAACCGACAAACAACACTAGCTCATGCGTTGAGTTTATTTTGCGGGGGGCTAAGAAAAGAAGAACTATGGCGATAGCTGAGGCGATGCGAGTTAATGCGGCGTCTGGCGTTCAAACAGAGTTAAGGGCAGTTAAGTAAATTAGTTGTCCATAGATGTAAGATGAGAGTAATGGCTTGCAAAATGCAAGCCTTTTATATTTTTATAAAAATAATACTTTTAAAATTTTTATATTTATGTTACCATGACAATTGAAGAGGAAACATGGCCGAGTTGGCTTAAGGCGGCACCCTGCTAAGGTGTTGTGTGGAGTAATCTGCACCGAGAGTTCGAATCTCTCTGTTTCCGATTTTTTATGCCCTTCGGGGCTTTTTTAGTTTCTGGATGCCACTATAAATTCTCCTTTTAATTTTGATTGGGGCTATTCATAGCCTGTAGGTTGGGTGAAACCCAACAACTGTAGTTCATTCCTATTCATAATCTAATTCTTTGATATTGTATATATCTTCAAAATTGCACCAATCTTGTTCATAATGTCCATTTTGGACAAATTTATTGAATGATGAATATTTCCAGTCTTTTGGTGAAATATTATAATGTTTCATCGGATTGTAATGTATGTAATCAATGTGTTTATTCAAATCTTCTTCATCAATAATTGTGTGTTCAAAATATCTTCGTTGCCAAATACTTTTTTCACCTTTACTTTTTCGGCTATTTGATTCGTTATAATCTGGTATTTGTGAAATATCAAAATTAACCGAAAAATTGCGTTTTATATTTTTTATAATATCAGGGTAATCTTTTATATTATTTGTTTTTAATAGCATATGTATATGATTTTTTAATACACAAATGGCTACGATATTAAATTGATATTTTTCTTTAGTTTGCTTGATTGCTTTTTTTAACGATTCAATATTTGGTATTAAAAATTCTTTTCTATCAAAAGTAACAACAGTTATAAAAACAATACTATTTGGTATAAATAATCGTCTATAATTCATATAATACAAAAGTTTTTGTTGGGTTTCACCCAACCTACTCAACTTGCCTGTTTTATTTTATAAATACAATTCCATTTATGACTGCAAACTCTGTTGGTTCTAAGTAGTTTATTCCACTATTTATAAAATAAGCCTCGTTTGTTTTTATGTATTTTTCATTGTCGTTGATGTTTTTAAGAGTAATATTTATCCCAACCCCAAGCCCTAACCAAGTTGAGATTTCGTTTTCTTTATCGTACGGGTCTAAAACTTTTATTGAATCGTTTTCAACTGCGACAACATTTGCATAATGCCCCCATTTACGAGTAAATGTGCCATCAGAATCTTTTGTATAGATTCCGATATTAATTATTGCGTATCCGTTGTTTTCCAAGTGCTTTTTTAAAAGACTTAAATCAATGTTTGAATCTACTTTGTATTTGCGAACTTTTTTTATTCCGTAATATTCAATATCAACTTTTTTATTCTGAGATTTAAAATATTTTTCTAATCCTCGACAAAGGTTAAAAGTTGTTGTTCCGTTTTTGTCAGTTTTTTGAATAACTGCAAGCTCTTGAATAGACGTTTTACACTCAGGACATATCGTTTTTATTAGATTATATGAACTGGTTGGCGCACAAGTAAATTCGTCTGGTTGTTTTGCAAATTCAGCAAAACAAACCAACTGCAAAAAAACAAACAAAAATAAAATCGAAAGAACTTTTTTTATCATAAAAGTATTATAAACCAAAAAGTCGGAGTAAATTTAAAATAAAATTTTCGACTAAATCTTAACAATGTTAAGCACGTCTAAGCTGATGAATTGCTTTTGTAGTATAATTTATTCACTAGATTAAGGAGTGGTGTATTATGAGTATGATTACACGAATTGGTTTTTCTACTAGAACTTTAAACTCAAACATTAGAGCAATCAATGGGCAAGTATTTAGACAACCTAAGGAGTGGTCTCGTTTACAAAGCCTGGGTGATTCTATTCTTAATATCATTGACGGATATAAGCCTGTTGTTGTTAAAGGCATTGATAAAGCAACAGGAAAAAAAGTTGCCTTAAGAGATGATAAAGGCAGGAAACTAATTAACTGGGTTAGAAATATAAAGAAAGATAATTTTGTAGTAACTGACACCCTTAATTTCAACGGAACAAAAATTGTAACTGCAAAAGATACCAATAATGGTCAAGTAGTAGCAAAGGAAGTTTCTAAAAGTTTTTATGAAGGTATGGACTTCTTTAAATCAATTTTTGAAAATGGAAAAATAAAAGCTGCGAGGCTATCCTATAATACACTTACTAATAAAGGTGCTGAAGCTGAAAGAGAAGTGTATTGGTATGGAAGAGATAATGAAGGTAAATTAAATAAAAAGGAATTTTGTGTAATACTACCTTATGGTAAAGAAGCCTCAAATAAGTTTTGTGACGAAAATTGCCCTGAACTAGCAAGAGGGTTATAAGGAGAAAATAAAAAAATGCAAATCAGCCCAATTCAAAAAACACAACAAAATTATAGAAATAATAACTTTAAAGGAGCTGTTGATAAGTCTGTAATAAGATATTTAGACAACACCTGTTTACATAGCAATAATACGAAAGAAGCTAGAGTATTTGCTGATAAAATTTTAGAAAAATTAACACAGTTTATGAAAACCTTACATAAGGATACTATTATTTCAGTTAAGGAAGAAAAGGTTACTCGTAGGGTAAGCTTACCATTTGATGATGAACCTGCATATATTGATACAGGACTTAGAAAGTACTTTACTGAATTTTCTAACAAAACGACTAAATCAAAATTTTCTTTAAGTCATCCCTGTGAATTTATAGTAGGTGGTTGGGCAAAACCTATTAAGCGTAGTGAAAAAATTCTACTTGATTCTCATGATGACATGGCTTTAAAACAATTTGATACACATGTTAATACTTTAATTAAATTCTTTTCAGATGATAATAAAGACGCAGATAGGTTATTGTTCAATAATATGTTGAAATACAACAGAGATAGATTAACTTTTCTACCTGATTTTATTGAAAAATTTAGACAAAATAAGGTAGAAGAAAAAGCAAAAAAAATTGCTAATGAATTTGGTATGAAACCAACTACAAAACAAAAAGATGGTTTTTTAAGGTATGAAGCAGATGATCCAGTTAGTAGTATAAGAAGAGGTTTTACAGTAAGATCCGCTTTATTTTATGAATTATAATTATAGTAAATAAGGAAAAACAAAAAATGCAAATCAGCCCAATTCAACAAAATAATAACTCTTTTAAAGGGTTAAAAAATATGAAATTTTTAAAAGCTCCTAATCCAATGTATGATTTCAATCCTAAATATAATATAAAAGATGCGGAGATAGTTGATGCGTTCATGAAAAATGATGCTTTTAATAAGCTATTTAAAGATTATGATGCTTGGGCAACTTTTTACACCTATGAATGGCTTGGAAAACCTTTTAATGGTATGCATTTGGATTTGAAAGAAGTTGATACAGTAATTCCACAAGAAAAATCTTTTATAAAAAAAATCACAGAATTTCTAGGTTTTAAAGAACTCCAAAAAGAACCTTCAGAAGAAGATTATACAGCTTTTGTTACTTTAAGTGACAGAAGAGATAATCGCTCATTGAAACAGATAATATCAGAAACAACAGAAAAAGATTTAAGAGTAGAAATTTTACTTAGTAAAAATATTGTAGCTGAAAAGAAAGAAAATGCTAAAAAAAGAGCAGAAAGACTAAAAGACATAAATGAATCTATAAAGAATTATGTTCAATAAGGCAATATGAGTTAGATTGAAACCTACATTGCTCGCAAGCAGGTAGGGTGCAATTTATTGCACCAAAACTATTAGCAACCCCGTCCTTCTTTTTTTCTCAAATTAAGTTCGTAGGTCGGATTTACAAATCCAACAAAATCTTTGTGTTATTATCAAATGATGAATTATAGAAGGTTATTTATAGAGAATGTATTAGTTTTTCTCACTATAGTTACGAATAATAGAATTCCAATTTTAATTACAAACATAGAACTATTAACTCAATCTTATTAATTTACATTGACGTGGTAAAAATTTCATCTTCCATCATCTGTAGTTCTTTTCTTTTGGCGGTTTCTAAAGCAACCCATTCACATACACCTACAGCAGCAAAACCAAATACGATTGAAACGATTGTGGTTAGTAATGGTTTTTTGAATCTTAAATCTTTTAAAATTGCTTCGTTCTTTTTGATGGTTTCTTTTATAATCGGAACTTGAGGGCATATTTTTAAGTCATTTGTGATTTTTGAGATTCTTTCATACATTGTACGGTTATAAGCAAGGCTCATTCCCACTAGTCCGCTTGATATCACAAGGGAGTTGTTTATGTAGTCCCTTCTTTTATCGTCTTGCGAATAAGGTTGTGTTGATTTAAAACTTGTAGAAATTGGTGTTACCTTCATTCTTTATAACTCCTTTTAATTTTGATGTGGGCTATTCATAGCAGATTTTAGGCTTTCTATAATCTTTTTACAATATTCGTACAATTCTGGATTAATGTCCCTCAGTTTGTAGATTGAATTAGGAGCACCTGTTCGTTGTGTAAATGCAAATTCTTCTGGAACGTAATAGCAGTTCATTGCGGCAAAGTTTTCTGCAAAAAATTCGTCTATATTGAGTTGAGCGTATGTACTGACAGCGGTTCCTTCTTTGCACGCCTTTGTATAATAAGATTCAAAACTTTTTGCAAGGTCTGCTAAGACATCAAGTTGGTGAGCTATTTCGTGACAAAGGATACTAGCTCCAAAGTTCCCTTCTAGTCTTCTTGGATCCAGAAATATCATTTTCCCACTCGATACACCATTTAGAGAATCAAGAAATGGTCCGTTAGAGGCTCTTATTCCTGTTTTATATGGTTTGATTTTGGTGAGTGTATCTTCGGAAATTAGGACGTTGAATTTATTTTTTATGAGTATAGGGATGAAATCCTCAAGTTTTTTTAGAGCGCAATCAATGCTGTTTTTTCGTTGTGTATTGATTTCCCCATCGAATTTAATATATTTTTCAATAAAATCATTAATATTTAAAAAATCTCCCATGGTTTTTAATTCTCTATTTTTTACCCCGTGGTAATTCCCATTGCATTTCGCAAGTAGAATTTCTGCTAATGGTGAATAAAATTCATCATTATTTTTAACGTATTCAAGAGTTTGCTTTACTTCGTCTTCTTTTTCTCTAAGGTATCTTGCAATAGAATGCAGTGCAAGTTCTTTTTGACGGTAGCAATTATCTTTAACAGGATTTAATGCAATTTCTTTTAGTGCTTCGAAAGCGTCATTACTTCTTTCTCTACCTGCCGCAAAAACAACTCTGTCTTTTACATCTTTATTAAGACCTTCTATTTTAAGGAGTTTTCTGACAACCTCTCTTGCGTCCTCTTCCATTTTGTTTATTGTTAGTGAATTCATAATTTCCCAAAACTTGGAAGCAGTAATGTTTTCATAATCAAGTCTATTTAGGTCAAGTTTACAATCTTTTTTTCTAGTTTTAATAGTATTTCTAGGTTTTTTGAACGTAATTGTGTTTGTTATGTCAAAATCCTGATAAGTTGTTAAAATATCTTTGATATGTGCTAGTGCAATACTATTTTCTTTAGGTCGAATTTCTAATTCTTTGTATAATCTTTCTAGAGAATCTACTTTTTCTTGTGTAACAGTAGTTTTGAAGGGTTTTTCTAAAAATTCTAAAAATCTCAATGCGAAAATATTCAAAGACTGTATATATTCAGTAGTGCTTTGTACTCCCTTTTTTGACCAGTCTATGCCATTTCTTAATATTGTTAGAGAAGGGTCTTCAATCTCTTGGAAAATGATTTCTCGCTCTTTTTCTAATACCAATGCTTTATCCTTGATAGAAAGAGTCTCTTTGTACCTTTGTGCGAGTTGCTTAAGTTCGTTTTGTAAAATATCTTTTTCTGGGAAATATTCTACAATTTTAGTTTTGGTATTTACAACGTAAGGTTTTGTGATTCGAGAGATAGAGGGCATAATTATATCCTTTTACCCTACTAAAATCTCTAAATCTGAAAATTTGCGTTTTGGATTCTATTATTTACATAATTTAATAAACATTTTCTCTAGAAGTATTTTTAATGAGTTGCAATAGTTTTTTTAAGTGAATTTTGTTATAATAAACTCAAATGGTGGTATTTATGAAAAAGTTAATTACAGCTTCTTTTATAGCTGTCTCATTAAGTGTAAGCATGCAGGCAATTCTTGCGGTTGAAAATGATAGCAGTCAACAAACACTGTCTATTGTATCAGTAGATAAACCTACACCTGCTCTAAGTGCTAACGTATCGGTTAATATAGAGAAAAGAGATACAAATTTAATTCCGGCAGTTGTAAAGGCTCCTTTGGTTGAGGCTAATAAATATAAAGAAAAGGTTTCAAAAGATAAAAAGGAGTTTCAAAAGGTTAACAAAAAGCTTAAGCAGGAGCATTATTGTCTTGCAGAAATTTTTGATAGACTCATAAGAGCTAATAATCTGCAATACCAAAACTGGAGATTTGCTATTACTCTTGATGCAGAGTCTGTTAATGCTCATGCCGGAAGTGCGAATCTGATTGTAATAAATAGCTCTTTGTATGATAGCTTGTATCCTAATGAGGATGCTATTGCGTTTGTATTGGCTCACGAGTTATCCCATTTGATTTTAAAGCATAATCAACTTTCTGCAGAAAACTTTGTAAAGATTAGTAAGTATCAAAAAGAAATTGCAGAGTTGGAGCGTGAAATCTCTCGGCAAAATACTATAGGTAGTGTAAATTCTGCTTTGAAAAATTATAACGCTGCTGCTGCAAATGCTGGTGCCAATTTTGCGAATGGGTTTGCAAAAGGTGTTCTTGAAGCAAAAATAGAGCACATTTATGAACAGGAGCGGAAATTAGAATTTATTGCTGATTCTGAGGCCCTTGTCCTTATGACAAGAGCTGGTTTTAATCCTGAAAAAGCTCAAGATGCTATGGATTTTTTGTCAAATTTACCTCATGTTGAAGATGCAAAAAATACTCACCCTTCGTTTGATGATAGGATGCTTAATCTTGAAGAAGATTTATTCTTAAATGATGAAGAGAATTATAAAAACCAAGGAAGAAAAAATATTTTAGATTCTAAAGTGTTGGTTGTAAAAAAATCAAAAGATAAAAAAACTATTATTCTATACCGTGATGAAAAGTTTGATAGAATAGAATATGTTCCAACCTCTAAAGAAGATAAATTGATTCAAAAAGCTTATGAGTACTATAAAATTGATGACTATGAAAATGCAAAAGCCTACTTCTTAAAAGCAAATAAAGAAAATTCAAAGAATGTCATTCCGCCTTTGTATTTGTCTTATATCGAAGAATACAATTTTATACAAAATCCTCAGAAAACAACATTTAAGCAAGCTAAGCGCTGGTTAAAACAAGCAAGGCGAATTGATAGTGATAATGAGTATGTTAAAAAGCAGAAAACTGACTTAAAGGCAACATTGATTGCGATAAAAAAGAGTAAAAAAGTTTCAAAAAGTGAATAAAAAAAGTGTTCCAAATAGGAACACTTTTTATTGTTATAGTTTAACAACTAGCTTTCTTTTTTCTTACAAAAAATATAATGGTATTGCAAGAAACCTATTGCTATTAACAATGGTAAAATAGATTCGCCACCTTCTTCTAGGATTTTCATTGCGAATTTAATTGGTTCTACTAAGTCAGTTCCTGTTGCTTTTAGGTATTCAGCAGGGAATCTATCCATAACTTGTGTGAAAACTGTCCAAACAAATAGAAGTGCTGTTGTCCAAGGAATTGCTTCAAATTTTACAAAACCTTTTGCAAGAGGTTTGATGTGTTTGATTACTACGTATAAGAAAACTGCAAGGATGAATAGCATAATTCCGCCTGCAATGATTTTTTCATACATAGGGTTGTTAGGGCTTGTAAAGAATCTTATTTTAGTAACAACTGTATCGTGTGTTGTTAACCATCCTTGAGCGCCCATATCTCTTAAAATCATTACAATGTAAATAAAGACAATTGCCGCATAAGATTTGATTTTTGAATTGTCTCCTAGGAAGTCCTTTGCACAACAAAAAATGATTCCGCCGCCAAAACCATAAAATAAATAGGTTAAAGTTTCTGTCACGCCAACTTCTTGGATGTCAAAAACGCCAAATGCTGCTCTGCAAATGTAGCTTATACCCAAGTATAAAGCCATTGCAGTGAGTAAAAATGCTCCGCCAAAGTATGGCGATTGGAAAAATTTGCTCTCAAATATTTTCATATACCCTCCGTTAATACGACTATTATAATTCCAAATATCATTTAACTTTATGATTTTATTCTTAAAACAAGGTGTTGTCAATGATATGGCATTACACTTCTTTATAAACTTTAATTTATTTGTGTTATTATTTTTCTGTAAGGAAGCTAGCATGTCTATCGTTTCAGAATATAAAAATAATGTTAAAGTTCTTGATTGTACCCTAAGAGATGGGGGGTACGTTAATGATTGGAACTTTAAATCAGATGGGATTACGTCACTGGTTGATAATCTTAACCGTTCTGGTATCAAATATATAGAGCTAGGTTTTTTACAATCCAAGGTTTTTAGTGCGGAATATTCTTTATTTACGGAGATTGATGCTGTGAAGGATTTTTGCGTAGAGTCTCTTCGTTCGATATTAACTCTTATGATTAATTTTGGTGAATATCCAATTTCTAAAATCCCTCCTGCTTTTTCTAATAAGATTGCTCTAAGAGTTGCGTTCAAGAAGTTTCAATTAAAAGAAGCTTTGTTATTTTGTAGGCAGCTTGTTGATAAAGGATATGATGTGTTTGTAAATCCAATGCATACAAATACATATTCTGTAGCGGATTTACAGAAATTAGTATCAGAAGTCAACTCATTTAAGCCGAAAGCTTTGACAATCGTCGATACAAATGGGGCAATGAAAGAGTGTGAAGTATTGTCATATTTTGGCGTGATATCTGGGTTGTTACATCCCTCAATATCACTAGGTTTTCATTCTCATAATAATCTCCAGTTGTCTCTATCGAATGCGAAATGTTTAATTAATGTTCACTCTGACAGAGAATTAATAATTGATTCAACATTAATGGGGATGGGACGTGGTGCTGGTAATTTATGTACTGAAGTTTTTCTTCAATATATGAATGAAAACTATGATACAAATTATGATATGAATTTTATTTATAATGTTATTGATAAAGTTATTTCTCCGATTTATAAACGTAATCCTTGGGGACATTCGCTTTATTATTATCTAGCAGCGGTTAATAATTGTCATCCTAATTATGCAAAATATTTAATGTCTTGTAGTAATGTCACTCTAAACAGGGCAAAAGAAATATTTTTAACAATGCCAATTGATAAGAAAACTTTGTTTGATGAAATGTTTATAAAAGACTTAGTAGCTTTGAATTATTCAAATACTTAGTTTTTGGTATAATTACTGTATAGAATATTCACAAAATTTAATGTACAAAAATGCTAAAATTCCCACCAATAAAACAAGCACCTTTTCCAAAAGGTATTATATATCATTTTAAGGAAAGAAATCGCTATTTATTAGCTGATTCAAAGAGTGGTAATCTTGTTGGTGAAATTTCCTTGATGAAAAGACCTTGTGATAATCTTTCATTTTATAATACTGAGCCTGGGGCTCCGACTCTCCATATTTATTCTCTATATGTTCATGCACGTGGTAAAGGATGGGGGGATTATTTGATAGATTTTGCCAAAGGTGAGAGTTATCGTCAAGGGTGTGAAGGTAGATGTTCCTTGGTAGCACACCATTCAGGTAGAGCTCCTCATACTTTTTATAAAAAGAAAGGTTTTATAACTACTGATGAGGCCTATAATAACTTTTTGGATGATTGTAATGCTCAGGGGAGAATATTGTATTATGCTCCTGCAAAAAGCATGTTTATTCCAATCCCTAAATTTTCTTACTCAAGAACTGGAGTTGAAAACGAGCCAATGTTGACAAATAGGTCTAAAAAAATGGGTTTATTTGAACGCATTGAAGCAACCTTCTTTTCGTTTATAAAAAACATGTCAAATGTTTTGGGAGAAATCGTGAATAACAAATAGCAAACAAAAAAGCTTTCCTACTAAGGAAAGCTTTTAAGAATTGCCCTTGGCCAGACTTGAACTGGCACTGAGGTTGAGCCCCAATTGGATTTTAAGTCCAACGCGTCTACCGATTCCGCCACAAGGGCATGCGGGTTTGATGAAATGTTTTCAATGTCCTCAACTGAGCACTAGTTCATATTATTATAAAAGTTTTTAAATGTCAAAGATTTTCTTTAAAATTTTTTTATTCAAGAATCAACTAAAAGAGTGATTGTTTTTTGTATATACTTTGATATACTCATAATGAGGTCTGAAAACGTGAATAAATCCCAATTAGAAAAGAGAATCAAAGAAAAAGAATACCAAATCGAAAAGTTACGAGATAATGTAGATTTATCTCCTGTATGTGCAGATTTGTATAATAAAGCTGTTTTGGAAAAAGCTATATTAAAGCAAGAACTTAAGCAGTTGACAGAACCTATTTTATCTAAGGTTTCTGGTAAAATTCGTTCAATATTGCCTTTGGGTGAGAAAAGAATCTGCGATTATTTTAAAGGCTAGTTTTTTCTAAAAACTCCATAATCTGTCTAAGAGCATTTCCTCTGTGAGAGATGTTGTTCTTTTCTTGTTCATCAAGTTCTGCAAGAGTACAGGTATAATTGTCAGGAACGAATATAGGGTCATAGCCAAAACCGTTTGAGCCCTTTCTGTTTTCTGTAATGTGACCATGGCATTCTCCTATAACTTGGTGGATGATATTTCCGTCAGGTGCAACTATAGTCATGCAACATGTAAACTTTGCTCTTTTGTTCTCAAAAGGGGCAAGTTCATTTAGGAGTTTTTGTATTCGTTTATCCTGAGTTTCTTCGTATCTTGCAGAATGTATTCCTGGAGCTCCATTTAAAGCTTCTACGCATAATCCTGAGTCATCTGCTAATGCAATATTGTTTGTTAGTTTTGCTGCTTCAAGAGCTTTTATATAAGAATTTTCTGCAAAAGTCTTGCCAGTTTCATTTGGGTCAAAGTTTGCGGGAGGGAGTGTAAACTCGATTTTAGTATTCTTTGAGATTTCATTAATTTCTTCAAGCTTGTGTTTGTTGTTAGTTGCTAAGATAATCTTCATTTTATTTTCCCCAACGTCTATTACGTCTCCCAAATTCAAGAATTGCTTCAATAAGGGCTTCTTTATTAAATTCTGGCCAGAATTTGTCAGTTACGTAGAATTCAGAATAAGCTATTTGCCAAAGTAAATAGTTTGATATTCTCATTTCTCCACCAGTTCTAATGAGTAAGTCTGGATCTGGGCAGTCTTTTGTATAGAGCCCTTTTGTAATGACTTCTTCTGTGATGTCTTCAACTGCAAGAGAGCCTTCTTTTATTTTTTTTGCAATAGCTTTGCAAGCATTTGTGATTTCCATTCTGGAGCCGTAGTTAAACGCTATTTGGAGTCGAACCCCAGTGTTGTTTTTTGTTTTATTAATAGCATTTGCTAAAATTTCTTTTAAACTGTTAGAGAGTTGCTCGATGTCTCCAATAAAATTGATAACAATATTGTTATCGTGCATTTCTTGCAATTCATTTTTAAGAGTGTTAGCAAGTAGTTCCATTAAAAATTTAACTTCTTCGGGTGTTCGATTCCAGTTCTCAGTAGAAAAAGCATAAACGGTTACGAATTTTATTCCTAAAGCATCTGCGGCTCTAAGAGTTTTTTTTAAAGCGCTAACTCCTTCTTTGTGTCCTAGCATAGAAGGTAAGTGCTTTTCTTTTGCCCAACGTCTATTGCCGTCCATAATTATTGCAACGTGTTTAAAATCAGTGGCTTTAATAATTTCTAAAGCATTTATCTCTTTTTTATCAATCGTGTTCATATTCTTATGTTACTACAAAAATACTTCTCTGCTTATTGTAAAGAATATTACCCAAATTAAAATTTTATGCTAGAATATTGAGTGTACGTAAAAGGTGTTAAATATGAAGAGAATGAATAAATATATATTGTTGTTAATGTTGGTTATGGGAGGTGTTTTTACAGGGGCTGTTGCAGAACCAATTGGTGTTGTGGAGTTTAAACCTGTCGCAAATGTTGCTACTGATGAAATAGCAGTTGCTCCATCTACTCTTGTTAAAACACCAGAACAGTATTTGAATAAAAAAGTGATTATAAATGCAAGATTTGATAAATTTACAACTGTAGGATTGGATTATCCACCTGCGTTGAGAAAGTCTGAAGATTATATTACTTTTATGTTGTACCGTGATAATACATCTTTTGATATTCCGCAGTCTGAATTAAAGCTGTTTTTGAAGCGTGATGCTGCGCAAAAGTTCGTTGATTTGAAGTCAAAAGATAAAGTTACTGTTACAGGGAAGGTCTTTTCTGCCGCATTAGGTGATGTATGGGTAGATGTAGAAAAATTGGAAACAATTAAATAATAGTTGGGGGGCTTATTATGCCAAAAAAAGACGTATTTTTGACTATTCATGGTCATTTTTATCAGCCACCAAGGGAAAACCCATGGCTAGAAGCTATTGAGTTACAAGAAAGTGCAGCACCTTGCCACGACTGGAATGAACGTGTCTGCCAAGAATGTTATAATCCAAACTCTGTTTCAAAAATTGTTGACAACAAGAATAGGGTTCTTGATGTTGTAAATAATTATGAGTATATGAGTTTTAATTTTGGTCCAACCTTGTTGTCTTGGATGGAAGAATTCGCTCCGTTAACTTATGAAAGAATTATTAAGGCAGATATTACTAGTATAAAAGAACATAATGGGCATGGTAATGCTATTGCTCAGGTTTATAACCATATGATTATGCCATTAGCAAATGAGCGAGATAAACAGACGCAGGTGAAATGGGGTATAAAAGACTTTGAATACAGATTTGGGCGCTTGCCAGAGGGTATGTGGTTAGCTGAAACTGCAGTTGATGATGATACATTAAGAGTTTTAGCTGAAAATGGTATTAAGTTTACGATATTGTCGCCATATCAAGCTCAAAGGATTAAAAAAGCGGGTGATAAAGAATGGATGGATGTAAGCTGGGGAAATATTGACCCTGCAAGGTCTTACCGATATAACATTAAGTCTGCGCCAGGTAAACACATTGATTTATTTTTCTATGATGGTGCAATTTCAAGATCTGTTGCTTTTGATGAGCTTTTGAAAGATGGAAATAAGTTTGTAAGTCGTCTTTCTGATGGGGTGTCTGATTTAAGAGATTATCCACAGCTTATTAATATTGCGACAGATGGAGAAAGTTATGGTCACCATACTAAGTTTGGTGATATGGGACTATCTTATGCATACAAATTAAGAGTTAAGGATGAAGGCTTTAAAGTTACTAATTACGGAGAGTATTTAGAAAAACATAAGAGTGATTGGATTGTTGATATAAAACCGGTATCTTCTTGGAGTTGTTTCCACGGTGTTGGTCGTTGGTGCGATGATTGTGGTTGCTCAACAGGTGGACATCCTGGTTGGAGTCAAAAATGGCGTAAACCATTAAGGGATGCTCTAGATTACTTGCGTGATGAAACTGTGACTATTTATAAGAATCATGGTAAAAAGTATTTCACAAATCCAAAAGAAGCTCGTGAAAATTATATTAACGTTATTCTTGATAGAAGTGAAACGAATGTTAAAAAGTATCAAGAGGAATATTTCTTGTCTGGTCTAGAGCATGACATGAAGGTTAAGGCTATGAAGTTACTTGAAATTCAACGTCAGGCAATGTTGATGTATACAAGTTGCGGATGGTTCTTCTCTGAAATCTCTGGCATTGAAACCGTACAAATAATGAAGTATGCGGCAAGAGTTATACAGTTGTTAAAAGATTTTAGTCGTAAGGACTTTGAAACTCCTTTCTTAGAAATTTTATCTGAGGCAAAGAGTAATATACCAGAATTTGGAAATGGTAAAGATATCTTTGAACGTTTTGTAAGACCGTCAATTGTTACTCCAAAGCAAATTGTCTGCTTGTGGGCAGTGTCTTCTCTATATAGAGATGTTGACGATGAGGAGTTAATTTATAGTTATAAAATAAAACAAAATTCTTATAAAAAGATTTCAAAATCTGATTCGCAATTGGTAATAGGTAATATTGAAGTAGAATCTCAAATTACTCTTGAACGGAAAAATATGATGTTTGCGTTGTTACAGTTTGCTGATGGTAACTTCCATTGTGCTATATCTAGTTATTCGGATGAGTTTATGGATGTAAGAAAAGATTTGATACAAACTTATCTTTCTTCTCCTGTAACTGAAATTTTAAGGGCGATTGATAAGCATTTTGGAGAGGAGTACTTTACTCTAAAAGATATCTTCATTGAGGCAAGACAAAAATTGTTAAAAACGCTTCTAAAAGATAAATTAGCAAGCTTCGCAAATACTTATGAGACATTGTACAATGAAGGTAAAGGCTCTATTTATCAATTATGTTCTCTAGGTTTGGAAACTCCGGTAGAGTTTAAGCTTGCTGCTCAATATGTTTTAACAAAGCAGTTCAATGCGTTATTTGAAAAGATTAAATATCCTACAGTTGAAGCAATTCAAAAAGGTATGGATATAAGTTATGAGGCAAAGAATTTAGGTATTGTAATTGATAAAACTCCGACTAATAAATTGTTCTCAAGAAAAGTTGCCCAAAGTGTTTCGAGGTTAGCGTCTTCTCTAGAAATTCAACAAGCAGAATCTACCCTTGAGTTATTGAGTAATATTTCTGATTTAGACTTACAGGTTGATATCTCAGATGCTCAAAGTATTTACTTTGGTAAAATTGTAACCTCATTTGGAGAATTGATGAAAAATATTGACTATCGTTTGGATAAGGATTTGATAAGTCTATTATTTGAGGTTGGCAAGCGATTAAATATTAATACTGAGTATTATGAACAAATGTTTAATAAAGTTCTTGTAAATGCAATAAACAAAGAGGATATATAGGAGGTATAAATGAAAAAAAGTTTGGCAAAGATTTTTGTAGCCTGTTTTGCATTGGGTTTAGGTATTGGAATTAGTTCAAATAATATGGCAATATCAGATATTCCGAGCAATTTTAAGGTTGCAGTAGTTGATGTTGCGAAAATTATTTCAAGCTCTCAACAGGTCAAGGCTTTAAAAGAAGAGCAAATGAAGAATAAGGCTGATTTAGAAAACTTTGTCAAAATGGCAAGAGCTGATGTTGAAAAACAGCCAAATGCTGTAAAGAAAAAGCAGCTGACTGATAAGTATGATAGAGAATTAAATGCAAAACGTAAGAATATGCAATCAATTTATAATCAAAAATTGCAAAAAATTGAATCTCAAATTAATACTGTTATAGCTCAAAGAGCAAAAGCAGAAGGTTACAATTTGATTTTATCAAAATCATCTGTTCTTTATGGTGGTAATGATATTACAGCTTCAATTAGTCAGTTTGTAAAATAAATTGTTTAGATATTTTTATTAAAGAGGCTATTATTATTAGTAGTCTCTTTTTTGTTTGTTGTAAGAAATTTTAATCCAAGTAAAATAATTCCAAGTCCAATAGTACTACCAGCAACGATAACAGAAGTCTTTTTGTAAATCGGTATTTCTTCTGGTGCAAGTAGTATATTTTTAAAGTTTTGAACTTTTTGGAATAGTTCCGGATAAGTTGAATCCAACCCTTTTTCTTTTAAGAGTTTCTCGTAAATTTCAAACATGTTTATCCCAAATCCCTCTATAACAGAGTCAACATATTGTTTTAAATAATTCTGAGGGATACGATATCTGTAGTTTTTATTTCCATTTAGAGAATGTGCATCAAAAACTTTATTAGAACCAAACATGTCCATAAAGTAAAGCATATTATTTTTACTATTAAATGCTTCTACTGCTTTGAATTTTGCAAACTCTTTAGGGTTGTCTAGTAGATATTTTGCACTAGTGTTATATTTTTTTGCAAGCAGTGAAGCTTGGGTTCTTTTTAGTGAAATTAATCTATTATATTTATTAATTAACTGCTCTTTGTATTCAGGTTTCTTTTTAAGAGATTCGATGTCTCCTCCAAAGGTGTTAACTAACAGTTCTAATAACTCTCCTTCTTTTAATTTGCTTAACTCTACAGGTTGCATTGTTGCAATATTTCTGTGAGGTACGCCGTCTTGATTTCCTAATCCCATAATGAGAGTATTATCATTTGTTAAAAACAGATTCTTAAATGCAGCAAGATGTCCCCAATCTTCATTCATGTACTGCATGGAATAAATTTTGGTTCTTTGTCTTATAAAATCTTTGTTTAATGAGTTAAGTTGAAAATCTTCTGGACTAGCCTCAAATTCATAGATAAGATTTTTAAGGTCATAAGAAATTCCTTTTACTTTTTTTACCGTATGTTCAATCTGTTTAATAATTTCATCGGTGTCTAGTTCTCGATGTTCAACTTTTTTTGTTTTTAAATCATACAGTCTTGGGGATAAGTATGCCCATCCCACGTCAAATCTTATTCCATCGTATCTTTGAGCACAAAGTTCTACTTTTCGTTGAAGTAACTTAGAAGCATCAGAATTAGAGTCTAGTATTTTGTCATAATTAAGAGCAGGTAGCCCCCAGCCAATACTGATATTCTTGAAGAAAGCTTTAGGATTGGTAAATATATCTTGATCTCCCCACCCAATATGACAGTCTCCAATAAGCTCCAACCCTTTTTCATTAAGTTGTTTTTTTGCATCTTTAAGAATCTTGTCGGCCATGAATTGTTTAAATTTAAAAAAATAAATATCATCAGCTTTTGTACTTTTTAGCTCAATAATTCTTTTATTTCTTTTAGTTATATCAAAATCTTCATTAAATAAATTCCTGTCAAGTTCATTCCAATCTTTGGAAAGAGTTTTATAATCCGATTTAAGAGCCTTATAAATTCCTTGTGGTTCTAACCAATCATTGTTTTTACTAACAAATTGCGTGTACTCTTGTTTTAGTGTGTTTGTGGTTGATAAAGTTTTAAACCTTTCAAAGGCTTTTTTCAGAGTTTTTTCAAAGCTCGAATTCTCAGGTATGATGTTTTCAAAATTTGTTATTGTATTTTTATCAGGAGCTTTATTGGTCTTTATAATTTCTGTAATTTCACTTTTTTTTAGCAGGTTCCCATATTCTACAGTTGTTAGCAATTGCGGGTTAATTATATGGGCTCCCAATGACATTCCAGATCCTGCGTAGGGGCAGCAGAAACTGTTTACATTTCGAATATGGTATTCTCCTTGAGGGTGTAGTTCTATTTTATTGAATCCAAGATATGCTTTAATATCATCAAAAAATTGGAATCCTAGTTTTGAGTTTAAAAATCCTATTCCTAGGTCTTTTTTCTGATTAAATGGTAAGCTCGTATCGTGAACGATTAAAATCTTGTCGCCTTCTAAGTTTAAAAGTTTTTGCGCTTCTCTATGAAGAAGTTCAGCTTCTTTTTTTTCACTATTTGAAAACTTTCTTTGAAAGTTTGTGCTTTGTTCTAATCTCTTGATGCGCATAAATAATAAACCCTTCTTATTAATACCTCAGAAAAATAAATTTTTCTATTCTTTTGTTACAAAAGGAAACAATTTTGAGAAATAATCGTCTTTATTTTTAGAGGATAATGGAGGATTTAATATGGGATTTCCGTTAAAAAAAGATAGTGAAGAATTTATCTATGACTTAGTTGAAACCTCTTCTTCAGATATAAAATGTTTTGATACTATTGTTGATTCAGATGATATTTTACAAATGTATTTAAAAGATATTGGCAGAACTAAGATGTTATCTTTTGAAGAAGAGTTAGCTCTAGGAAGAAAAATTAAAGAGGGTGCATTTAAAGAGCGAAAGAAAGCAAAGCAAGAATTAGTAAAAGCAAATTTACGTTTGGTTGTAAGTATTGCTAAAAAATATACAGGACAAGGTGTTTTATTTATGGATTTGGTTCAGGAAGGAGCTTTTGGGTTGATACGTGCAGCAGAAAAGTATGATTACAAAAAAGGTTATAAGTTCTCTACTTATGCTACCTGGTGGATTAAACAGACAATGATTAGAGCAATTTCTAATACTTCTCGTGTGATAAGAATTCCTGTTCATATGCAAGAAAAGATAAGACGCTATAAAAGAGCTTTTTCTAAACTTTCATTCCAATTAGGTAGAGAGCCTTCAGATGAGGAATTATTGAAAGAAACTGGTTTTAATATAAAGAATTTAAATTTGGTAAAGAGTACTTTGATAAAATCTCCAATAAGTTTAGATACTCCAGTTACAGAGGATTTGGCGTTAGAGGACTATATAGTTGATAATTCTTATAAAGCTCCTGAACATGTTGTAAATAAGAATTTTTTATCAAAAGATATGGAAATGATGCTAAAGTATCTAGATGAACGTGAAAAAGAAATAATTTCTTCTAGGTTTGGTATTAATGGTACAGATTATCGTACTCTCGAACAAATTGGGACAACGTTAGGGTTTTCGAAGGAAAGGATAAGACAGTTAGAAAATGCGGCGATAGAAAAGCTTAGAAGCACTAAGGAGCTACAGCATTTTAAAGACTACATACGGGATTAGAAATAATCCCTTTTTAATTAGTATCCTACTGACCATTTGAAAACTTTGTTGTTTTTGGGTGAAGTTGCTTGGTTAACATTAACAGAAACTTCCGGAGTTTCAATTACCATGTCTGCCTTTTGTAGCATTTTATTTTTCTGCATAGTCGCATCAACGTTTTTAAAAGATTTTAGCCTGTCTAAATCATTCTGAAGTTCTGTGTTCTCATCATTTAGTAGAATTGTTTGACGGCTAAGCTCATTTAGTTTAAGCTCTGCTGTTAGCACAAAATAGTAGCTTGCAAAAGATACAAGTACAATTGCTGTTAATAGGATACACAAAGTTTTATTTATTTTCTTTATTGCCATATCTCTAACAAAATTCTCCTTAGGGAAATAGCCCTCAATAACACGATTAAAGTCAGGCTGAACCAATGGATTATTAACATAGGCTCTCTTTAAATTATCTATCCCGACTGTATTTACGTTATGAACTTGCTGAGCTCTTTCTTCGTAAACTTTGTAATTAGCAAGCGATTGTGCCAATCGACTACCCCCATATTCTGATACACTTTGCCGCCCTTAGTTTAGCACTTCTAGATGGCGGGTTTTCCTTTATCTCCTCATCAGTTGGTAGTATCGGTTTTCTGGTTAAAAGCTCTATTCGGGGAGGCTTGCAAGTACATATCATATTGTTGCATCTGCATTTTTGCGCCTCTCTTTTCAAGATATTTTTTACCAGCCTATCCTCCAAAGAATGAAAACTTATTACAGAAATTATAGCATTTACATCTAATAAATCCAATGTTTCGTTAAGAATTGTTTCTACGTTTTTTAGTTCTTGATTTACTTCTATTCTTATTGCTTGAAATACTCTTGTGGCAGGATGTAAATGAGTTTTCACTTTTGGGGTTGCGTTTATAATTAGGTTTGCAAGTTCTGTTGTTGTTTTTATAGGAGCTTTTTTTCTGACTTCTACAATTTTTTTTGCAATTCGTTTTGAGAAGCGTTCTTCTCCATATTCAGAGAATATACGTACTAAATCTTCTTCTTTATAACTATTTACAATATCATAAGCTGTAATACTTGCGTCTTGGTCAAATCTCATATCCAATGGGGCTTCTTTTGAAAAAGAAAAACCTCGCTCAGCTTTTGTTAACTGGTGATATGATGCACCTAAGTCTAGTAATAGACCGCCAGTAATACGTTCGATATTTAGCTCTTTTAATACTTTTCTAAGGTTTGTGTAGGATGATTTAACTATAGTGATATTATTAAAGTCTTTTAGTCTATCTGATGCTGCAGCGATTGCATCATCATCAATATCAAAGGATATTAATCTGCCATTCGGTTGAATTTTTTCTAATATTAATCCACTATGCCCGCCTCCGCCAAGAGTGCAATCAACATAAATCTTACCATCTTGAGGTTCCATTATATTGACGGCTTCTTGTTTCATTACGGTATAGTGTGTAAATTCAGGCATGTTAAATTCCTTCTAAAATTCCTTCTAGGGCAATTTTAATGTGAGCATAGTTGAGTCCACCTTGCATATACGCTGCGTATGGAGGTCTAAGAGGTCCATCTGCAGATAGTTCAATTGTTGAGCCTTCAATAAAAGAACCGCCAGCCATTATCACTTTATCCTCATATCCAGGAACATCATCAGGTATTGGTGTTACATATGAGTTGATAGGAGAAAGTGCTTGTATTGTTCTGCAAAAATGTTCCAAAGGCTCTTTTTTATCAAAAATGATAGTTTGAATGATATCAGTTCTTAATTCATTGTACTTTGGCGTAGATTTATATCCAATATCTTCAAATACTTTTGCCGCAAGTATTGCACCTTTCACTGCTTCAGAGACAATTGATGGAGCCATAAACAGCCCTTGGAAGATTAGTCTTAGCTGATTTAACATAGCTCCACCTTCTCTTCCTATTCCAGGTGCGGTTAGTGCCATTGCTGCCTGTTCAACATAGTCTTTTTTGCCTGCAATATAACCCCCAGTTTCCACAATCCCACCGCCAGGGTTTTTTATCAGTGACCCCGCAATAATATCAGCCCCGACTTCTAAAGGTTCTTGTTTTTCAACAAATTCTCCGTAGCAATTATCAACGAAACAAATACAATTCGGATTTTTTCTTTTTACAATTTCACAAATCTTTTTGATTGTTTCTATGCTTAAGGATTCTCTGGTTGAATACCCCCTTGAACGCTGAATTTCTACCATTGTTACAGATTCGTCAATCATTTTTTCTAGTTTGTCAAAGTCAACTTTCTGCTCAGGAGTAAGCGGAACTTCATCGTATAAAACTCCGTGTCCCATTAAAGATTCTTTTTTTGCTCCCCCAGCACACCCTATTACCTCTTGCATTGTATCATACGGAGCGCCTGCAACAGATACTAGTTTGTCTCCGTGTCTAAGGTTGCCAAATAACACGCAAGAAAGGGCGTGTGTACCTGATACGAAATGATTTCTTACAACTGCAGCTTCAGCATTGAAAACCTGTGTAAAAACATTGTCTAAAACTTCTTTCCCGACATCATCGTGCCCGTAGCCTGAAACTGTATAAAAATGTTCAGGGCAAACTTTGTTATCAATAAAAGCTTGTAGAACTTTTTTCTGGTTAAAATCTCGAATATCATCAATGATTTCGAATTGTTCTGCTAATAAGCGCTCAGCGACTTTTAAATCATATTTCATAGTGATACTAAATCCCGAATTAAAATGGTAGTATAGACGAAAAAAATTTGCGCTTGGCGCGATTCGAACGCGCGACCTATCCCTTAAAAGGGGAGTGCTCTACCGGCTGAGCTACAAGCGCAAATTGTATAAATCTTTCAAACTTCTGGTTAACTTTCTTTGCTATTTATCAGCTCCGTGTGTCAACTATTTCAATATACCAAGAACAAAATTTAACGTCAAGCATTTTTTTTATATATTATTTAAAAATGTTTTATGTAATTTAACGTTGTGGATTCTAAGATAATCTATTCCTTTTTCTATTAGCCTACTATTTATTGCTAATGTCATAGTGTCTTTTAGATTGTTGTCGTCTGTAGGTATACCTAAAAAGCTTTTTCTTGATGTTCCTAGCATAATAGGATATCCTAGTGTATTTAATTCTTCAAAACGGTCAATAATTGTTAGATTGTGCTCTTTGGTTTTGCCAAATCCAATTCCTGGGTCAATAATAATGCTATTAATTCCTTTAGTTTTTGCAAATCTTATTTTATCTTCTAAATAAAGATAAATTTCTTCCATTAAATCGGAATAGGTAGGGTTTATTTGCATTGTATCAGGAGTTGTATTTGTATGTTGTATAATAACTGTGGCATCGTACTTAGCTATTATTTCTGCCATCTGCGAGTCATGTGTAAGTCCAGAAACATCATTAATTATAGAGCAACCTCTACTTAGGGCAACCTGTGCAACTTCTGCACTTCTTGTGTCGATACTTATTGGAGTAGTAATCTGTTCTTTGTTTATAAAATCTAAAACGGGCAATAAACGTTCTATTTGTACGTTAGCAGGCACCTCTTTGCTAAAAGGTTTTGTAGATTCGGCCCCTATATCAATTATATCTGCCCCGTCGTCGATAAGCTGTAATAGTTGCTTTATGGCGTTTTGAGGTTCATCGTACATTCCCCCGTCTGAAAAAGAGTCAGGAGTGATGTTTAAGATTCCAACAAGCTTTGTTGCTGTATTATTTTTTTTGTTTTCAGTGTACTTTATTAACTCCTCTCCGAGGTTTTTAAGTTTAAAAGGCTGGCGCTTAAGTTTGTTCGAGATTTTTTTTAGTTCTGAAGTGCTGCATGTAATTATTACATTAGAGAGCTCTTCTTTCCCTGTAATAACTTCTCTGTGAGTCATGCAATCTGCTCCAATTGAAAGAGCTGTCTGTTTAAGAATGTTTGCCTGAGCAGGAGTAAGAGAATAAATTTTTATTAATCTATTATCCATTTTCTCAGTTGCTCGTAAACGATAGGAGCTGTCAAATCCTATGGATTCCAGCTCCTTCTCGTTGTTACAATTTTTTAATTCTCTGAATTTAAAAATTTCCAATTATTCTTCACCTTCTAAAGATTGATGTCCAGATTTATGAGATTTTAGTGTTACACCTCTTTTTGAAGTTTTTATAAAATCAATCATATCTTCGATTAATTGATTAGAAGGAATCTCCGCTCTAATCTTTTCTATCGCTTGGGAAGTATTGTATTCCTTAGAGATTAGAAGTTTAAAAGCTTCATTAGCAGCAGTTCTGTCCTCTTGAGAGAATCCTCTACGTTTAAGCGCAACAACGTTCAAACCACTTGGGATAGGTGGGCGACCTTCTCCTTTTGAGTAAGGTAAAATATCTTGTCTTGCAGCAGAGAAGCCACTAATAATCGCCATCTTGCCTATTCTGATATTTTGATGGAATACGCTCATTCCGCCTACGAAAGCACCAAAGCCAACGTGAACATGACCGCCTAGCGTTACTAGGTTTGCAAGGATAACTTGGTCCTCTAGTACACAGTTGTGTGCAACGTGAGAACCTACCATTAATAGACATTTGTTGCCTATTCTGGTTGTATTGTCACCGCATGCTGCACCTCTATGAATAGTTACGTTTTCTTTAATAATTGTTTCGTCTCCAATTATAACTTTGGTTGGTTCGCATTTGTAGCCAAGGTCTTGTGGTTCAGAACCTATTGTAGCGAATGGAGATATTGTACAGCGTTCACCAATTTCTGCGTGTTCAATATACGCATTTGCAATGACTCTTGTTTTGCTTCCAATTATAACATTTTCACCAATTACAACATTAGGTCCGATAATAGCATCTTCTGCTATTTTTGCACTAGGGTGAATAATTGCTGTTTTATCTATCATGATATACTCCTCTTAATATCTTTAACAATTTAAGTATAGTATAAAAATTTAAAAATTTATGAATATTTATATTATTTTAATATTAAAAAAGCCCACTAATTAGTGGGCTTCAATTTATGCTTGGTGACTTCTTATTTCTTGAGAATTCTGCATGTCATAAATCATTCCTCTAAAGTCAGGAACTTTATTATTTTTTGCTAAAGTGGTACCGCCAAAGAATAGGGTTGTTAACGCAAGAGGTGCGATGGAGAGTGCTCTACCCCATTTAGATTTAGTGAATACACCGCCCACTAAAGCTGCCAGAGAGGCTAATGTAATCGTGCCACCAATTAGATTTTTCCTTGTACGTCCTTTTTTATAAGCATCTTCTAATTTAGTTACAAATTCATCTACAGTAGGCTGTTGTGCAATTTGCCCTGCAGGTTCGTAATAATTTTGATTTTGCAATGCTTGATGTGCACGCATTTGTGGCTGTGGAAATCCAGCTACCTGATTTTGAGAAACACCATTAACCATACTACATCCTTTCTAAACTAACCTATGTTAGTATAAAGTATTTATTTTGTAATAATTTGCTAAATTATTACAAATTTGTTACAAAAAATATGAAAAGAAAATGCTTGAAAATAAAAATTCAGCATATATAATAATTAAGTGAGCTTTAAAGCTTACTGATAAATACATAGTCGGGATGTAGCGCAGCTTGGTAGCGCACTTCGCTTGGGACGAAGGGGTCGCACGTTCGAATCGTGTCATCCCGACCATTTAAAAGAGAGACCTTGGGGTCTCTCTTTTTATATTAGAAGTCTATGATAAATTTTACTGGCAAATATATTTCATCAGGTACTATATATAAACGTTCAAATAGTGGCAAATATAAAAATACAAGAGCCGCTATTGTTGAATTGTCTCCAAAATCAAACAAAGATTTGAAATTTTTAGAAAAAACAGCAGATTCTTGGCAGAGTTGTTTTGGTTTTGAAATTCTTGCAAGTAGAATTTATCATAACGCTCTTCAAGAGTTAAAAGATGATACTAAAATGCCTGCTCAAGATGTATATCAAACTAAATTCTATACGATAACAGCTCAAAGAGGGCATTTTGATAAGTTGAAGCCTGAAAGAGCGCTTGCATTAGCAGAGGTCTCATTAATAACTGATGATTTGTTGGAGCTTGATTTATGTCAGGTCGAGCCAAGTTGCGTATATGGAAAAGAAAATAGAAAATATACGCAGATAGGAACTGCATTAATTAATTTTTTAATTGACGAATATAAAAAATATACGATTGTTCTTTCTTCATTGGAGCCCGTAAAAGGTTTTTACAGAGCGCTGGGATTTGAATCTATCTCAAATGATAATAGCCGTTGGATGTATAAAAGAGATTAATATATAAAAAGAGGGCAACCGTTAGGTTACCCTCTTGAACTTTTTAAGAACATAAAGTTCTTAGCAGCAACAGCAGCATTCGCTTTTCTTAGCTGATTTTTGACCGTTGAAAGCCTTTAAACCAGGGTAGATAGCTGCAGAACCAAGCTGTTGTTCAATTCTGATTAATTGGTTGTACTTTGCAATTCTATCAGATCTTGAAGCAGAACCTGTTTTGATTTGGCCACAGTTTGTAGCAACTGCTAAGTCTGCAATAAATGTATCTTCTGTTTCACCAGATCTGTGAGAAGAAATTGCTGTATAACCAGCGTTGTGAGCCATTGAAATTGCCTGAAGAGTTTCAGTCAATGTACCGATTTGGTTAACTTTAATAAGAATTGAGTTAGCAGTTTGTTTTTCGATACCTTGAGCTAATCTCTTAGTGTTAGTAACGAATAAGTCGTCACCAACTAGTTGACATTTATGGCCGATTCTGTCAGTAAGCATTTTCCAGCCTTCCCAATCTTCTTCAGCCATACCGTCTTCGATAGAAATGATTGGGTAGTTGTTAACCCAGTTTTCTAAGAAAGAAACCATTTCTTCTCTAGAAAGTTTTTTGCCTTCGCCTTCAAGGTTGTAAGAACCATCTTCGTAGAATTCAGAAGAAGCAACGTCTAAGCAGATTTTAACTTGTTCAGTTGTATAACCAGCTTTTTCGATAGCTTCAACGATAACTTTTAATGCTTCTTCGTTAGAACCAAGGTTTGGAGCAAAGCCACCTTCGTCACCAACAGAAGTAACCATTCCTCTTGATTTCAAAACTGATTTCAAGTTATGGAATACTTCAGCACCCATTCTGATAGCTTCTTGGAATGAAGATGCGCCAACTGGAGCGATCATAAATTCTTGGAAGTCAACGTTATTATCAGCGTGAGCACCACCATTGATGATGTTCATCATAGGAACAGGAAGTGTAACTGCATTGATACCACCTAAGTATCTGTAAAGTGGCATTTCATAAGCTAATGAGCTAGCTTTAGCACATGCTAAAGATACGCCAAGGATAGCGTTAGCACCTAATTTTGCTTTGTTTTCTGTACCGTCAAGCTTAATCATTAATTCGTCGATTGCTTGTTGGTTAGCAGCATCTTCACCGATTAATTCTGGAGCGATAATAGAGTTAACATTGTCAACTGCTTTAAGAACGCTCTTACCTAAGTAGATTGATTTATCACCGTCACGAAGTTCCAATGCTTCAAAAATACCTGTTGAAGCACCTGATGGAACAGCTGCACGTCCTACAACACCACAAGATAAAGTTACATCAACTTCAACTGTTGGGTTGCCTCTTGAGTCTAAAATCTGTCTTGCGACTACATCTTCAATGATTGTTGGCATAATCATATTTCCTTTCTTTTAAAAAATTAATTTACCACGTTATAATTCTTGCACAAATAAGTTGCAAACGCAACTTATTATTCGGCTGAAATATACCCATTAAGCGCTGTGTAAGCAGCTACATGTGGAGATGCTAAATAGATAAAACCTTTAGTATTCCCCATTCTTCCTTGGAAGTTTCTATTTTGTGTTGCCAAGCAAACTTCTCCGTCCCCAAGAATTCCAGCATGGACACCAACACATGGTCCACATCCAGGGGCTAATATGGCAACATTTGCTTCCACAAAAATATCAATAAGCCCTTCTTTTAGAGCTTGTTTGAAAACGTCTTTTGATGCTGGAGATATAAGCATTCTTACATCTGGATTCACAGTTTTTCCTTTAAGAATTTCTGCAACTACTCTTAAATCTTCAATTCTACCGTTTGTACAGGTTCCTACAAAAACTTGATTAACTTTTATATCTTTAAGTTCTTCAACTGTCTTGGTATTATCTACGGTGTGGGGACAAGAAACAGTATGTTGAATTTTTGCAGCGTCAATAACAATAATTCTTTCATAATCAGCGTCATTGTCCGGTGTGATTTTACGGTATTTATCTTCTCTACCACGTTCTTTTAAAAATTCTTTTGTCTTTTCGTCAGCAATGAATAATCCACATTTTGCCCCTGCTTCAACCGCCATATTGGCTAGCGTGAAGCGTTCTGACATAGACATGTTTTCAATAGTTTCTCCGCAAAATTCTAACGCCTTATAAGTGGCTCCATCAGCTCCTATCATGCCGATAAGATGTAGCATTAAGTCTTTAGAGCAGATTCCTTTTTTGAAAGTGCCATTAACTACAATTTTAAATGTGGCAGGAACTTTTAACCAAGTTTTTCCTAGTGCCATTGCGACAGCAATATCAGTAGAACCCATCCCTGTAGCAAACGCTCCTAATGCACCAGAAGTGCAAGTATGAGAATCGGCTCCAACTAGGATTTCTCCTGGGTTTACAAAAGTTTCTATTAGTCTTTGATGGCAAACCCCTGCTCCTACATCTGATAGTACAGCCCCATATTCTTTTGAAAATTCTCTTAGTACCATGTGAGTGTTTGAAAGCTCTTTTCTAGGGCTTGGAGACGCATGATCAATAAATAATATTGTACGTTCTGGGTTGTTCAAAGTTGGCTTCCCAATCTTTTTGAATTCTGCAACTGTTAATGGTCCAGTCCCATCTTGTACAGCTGACACATCAACTTTCGCAATTACTAGTTCGCCTGCTTTAACTTCTTTTCCTGCGTGTTCTGAAATTATTTTTTCTACAAGAGTAAGCCCCATATACATATCCTCATTAAATGTTACACGTTTATTATAGCAAAAAGAAAGCGGCTGTAAATGCCGCTTTCTTTATTTATTATTATCAAAGATTATTACTCTTTAAGAAAAGATTCATAATTTCTTGCTAATAAATGAGTTCTTACTTGGTTGATTAAATCAAGGGCAACCCCAACCATAATTATTAAAGATGTAGCCCCAATACCTTGTAAGGTTGTGATACCTGTAAGGTAACTTGCTATTGCAGGAACTAATGCAATTATACCAAGTCCGAGAGCTCCAATGAAAGTTGTCTTAGTCAATATCTTATCAAGAGCATCTGCAGTTGGTTTTCCTGGTTTAATCCCTGGAATAGAAGAACCATGTTTTTTTAGATTGTTTGCGATTTCTTTTGGTTGCATATTAGGCATAATAGATGCATAGAAGAATGTTAAGCCTACGATTAATAGGAAATACAATACATAATATGTCTTGCCGCCTGGTGAAAATATGCTACTTAAGAAGCTAACGACATTACTTACCTGTTCTGGTAAATTAGTGCTTGTATTTTGCAATAGGTTAATAATGGTTGATGGGAATAATAGGATTGCAACCGCAAAAATGATTGGCATTACACCACCAGGGTTGAGTTTGAAAGGTATAAAGGTATTCACTCCTCCATAAACTTTGTTGCCTACCTGACGTTTTGGGTTAACAATAATAACTTTTCTAACAGCTTCTTGCATGATTACAATAAGAATCATTGTCGCAAAGAAGATTGTTAAAAGAGTTAAAAGTCCTAATTGTGCCATCCCGTTATTTGCAATAATTTCTGCAGTGTTTTTTGCATATAAAGGTATTCCGGAAATAATACCAACAAAGATAATCAGAGAACCTCCATTTCCAATTCCTTTTTCAGTAATAAGTTCGGAAATCCACATTACTAACGCGCTACCTGCAGTTAAAGACAATATAGAAGATGCGTAGAACATTGCATGGTTAAGTCCTGGAGAAATTGCTCCATCAACTTTAGATAAGAATGTCATGAATACTACAGCTTGGAAGATTGCTAAGAATATAGCGAAAACTCTTGTATATTGTGAAAGTTTTCTTCTTCCAGCTTCACCTTCTTCTTTTTGTAATTTTTCTAAACTTGGTACTATTACAGCCAATAGTTGCATGATGATTGAAGATGTGATGTAAGGTCCAATCCCTAATGCAAATATTGAAACTTTTCCCAATGCACCACCAGAAAATAAATCTAAGAATCCGAGGATATCATTACTTCCGGCAATGTTTAAAACATTGTGTTCGATACCAAATATCGGCAAATGAACGCCTATGCGAAATGCTACCAGCATCGCAAAGGTGAAGATTAACTTCTCCTTTAAGCCGGAAGCATTCCACATTGACATTAAATCTGCAGTTGTTGGTATTCTCATACCTTGTGCCATTATACTAACTCAACCTTTCCGCCTGCTTTTTCAATCTTTTCTTTTGCTTGTGGTGTTACATAAGCAGCTTTTACTGTAACTGCTGTAGAGATTTCACCATTACCAAGAATTCTAAGAGCTTGAGCTGACGGATGAGCCTTTCTCATTTCTTTTAGTATTTCAAGAGAAACTTCTGTAAGTCCTAATTGAGCGATTCTACCAACGTTAATTTCAGCTTTTTCAATTTTGTTGATAATTTCAAAACCTTTTAATTTTGGTAATCTTCTGTAAGCTGGCATTTGACCACCTTCAAAACCTCTTTTAGAGCTTCTGCCAGAACGTTGTCCTTCACCGTTGTGACCACGGCAAGATGTTTTACCCATGCCTGAAGAACGACCTCTGCCAACACGTTTACCTTTAGAAGTTGAACCTTCTGCAGGAGCTAAATCATTTAATTCAATTCTTTTATCTGACATAATTTATTCCTCTTTCTATTAACCGATAACTTCTACAAGGTGTGAAACTTTGTTAAGCATACCTTTGATGATAGGAGTTTCATATTGTTCTACTACACTGTTAGTTTTTTTAAGACCTAAAGCTGCAATAACCTTTTTTTGGTTTGGAGTGCAACCGATAAGGCTTCTTTTTAATTGTATTTTAATTTTCTTTGCTTCTGTCATTATTATATTCCTTATTATTTCATGTATTTTTTATAAACATATCCGACATTAGTTTAATAATTCAGACATTGTTAAACCACGTTTTTTAGCAACTTCGCTAAATGGAGTTAAAGCTTTTAATGCTTCAATTGTAGCATTAGCTGCGTTTAATGGAGATTTAGAACCTAAAGATTTTGAAAGAATGTTTTCAATACCAGCAAGTTCTAATACTGAACGAACAGCACCACCAGCGATAATACCAGTACCTTGAGATGCTGGTCTTAACATTACAGCACCAGCTCCTGAACGACCTGTGATTGGGTGTGGGATTGTTGTTTTGAAAATAGGAACATTGATAAGATTTTTTCTACCATCAGCAACAGCTTTTTGAATTGCAATGATAACTTCTGCAGCTTTAGCACAACCAACACCAACTTGGCCTTTTTGGTTACCAACGATAACGATTGCACGGAAGCTTAATTTCTTACCACCTTTAACAACTTTTGTTACACGTCTGATTTGAACAACTTGTTCTTTCCATTCAGATTGAGGTTGTTCTTCTCTTGTTTCAACTTTTTTCTTTCTAGAAGCACGTTGCTTTCTAGCAGGAGCTGCTTCTACGTTTTCTTCTGCGATTTCTGCAGTAACTTCAGTTACTTCTTCTACAGCAGCAGTTTCAATTTTTTCTTCAGTCATGTTTTACCTTTCTAAATTATTCTTGTAAACTTAATTTTATTTTCTTTTATTTGAATACATCAAAAAATAAGCAAAATCTGCCTTATGAAAATTATTCAAATGTGGGTTTTTTCTGACAAAGCTATTCTAATATAAACAAAATTTCTATGCAAGTGGAGTATTAATAATTTTAAACATTTAAGATTCTAGTTACGCCAGGATAACGTGTTTCGACTTGCTCTATAAACCCTTGTTCTGATGAAATATCAATATTGGAGTATTCTTGTACATTTGCAATTTGAACAAGAAGTTTTTTAAGAGCGTATAAAATGAATATAGAAGGACGTTCGGAACGTTCCATTACTGTTATAGAATTTGTAATTGTTTGAAGCGCAAGTTGATAGTCATTTTGTATTATTGCCAAATCAGCAATGAAAAATGCTGTTAAATGGGTTATAAAATATAAAGATGACTGTTTTGCTTTTGTGTATACATTATTATAAATGTGTTCAGCCTTTCCAAATGCCCCCAATGATTTATAAGAGAAACCAACCAAAATGTCACCAAGTAATGTGTATGGCACTTTTGATTGAATTGCGGCTGTTTTTTTGAACTCATACACATTAGCTGCAAACTTGCCGAAATCACCAGAAAAATCTGCTAAGGATGTATATAATTTATTAAATAGCTCGGAATTTTCACCTTTTGGTACGGCTGCGCTTGTTGTTTTACCATTAATAAGCCCTGCGATATTCAATAGTTCGCTCGCTCCATCTGGTTTTATACCAAGTGCTAATTGTATTTTTTCAATGATTTCTCCAAGCTCAGTGTTACCAGTAAGGATGTGAGAAAGTAAGTAGTATATAAAGCTTTCTGAAATATGAGCAACGTACTGTTCTCTTGTTAATACCGATGGTTTAAGTTGACTAAGTTTTTCTGGTGTAAGTAGTTCGAGTAAATCATTGCAAACTCTGATACATTTATCATAGTAGCCAAGGTTAAAATAAATTTCTATACTTACAAGTGATAATGCGAATACTTTATTATTGACATTACCTGCGTTATCTACAAGCCTGCAATTTTCTGTCCTTTCTAATATATTTTGTATTAAGGTTAGTGCATTTGTATAATTGGAGGTCAGAAGTCCCCCTTGTAACATCATATTAGAAAGTGTTTTAATCTTTTCATTATCATTTTGTTCAAGAGCTTTTTGTAACAAGGCTTCTGCAATAGGGTATACTCTTTCTGGAGCATATCTATATAATAATTGAGTGAGGTTGTTATAAAAATCAGCTTGATATTCGCTAATTTCTTCGGTTGAGATATCTTTTTCAAGTTGTTTTAGTAATTTTAATAATGTAATACACATTTTTAGATATGTATCATAGTCGCCGAATTGTAAAGTTATAATAGAAAGTTCGTATAGTTTTGAAAATTCTAGAGAATAGTTTTCTAAATAATCGAGTGATGTAATAGCAGGATATTCCCTATTAGAGTCTGTATAAACTTTTGTTAGAATATTGGATGCTAGATACTTTAATACTTCGGGTTTGAGTGTTGTCTTAAAACTATTTCTAAGTATTTCATAATTCTGAATATATATTTTGTTACCATATTTGCAGATAAAACCACTTTTTTCTAAGGCATCAATATTTTCTGCAATATTTAACCCTAACTTCTCTAGTGTTGTTAAATAAATAACAGGTCCTAATATGTAAGAGTACGCCAAAATGAGAGATTTGTTTGGCTCCTTTGACATTCTCTTTAATCTTGTATTTATTAAAGTATCAATGTTGAACGGTATGATTACTGTTTTTGCATCTGTAACGACTAGTTTGTCATTAAAATCGACAAGAACTCCGCAGTCTTTTAAGTAATTAATAGCTTGGGTACAGTATAAATAAGAGGCCCCTGCATTATCAATAATCTTTTTATAGAAAAACGTTTCTTTAAAATCATCGCTATCCATAATTTGGGTGATAGCAGCATGAGTGTCCATTTGCCCGATAAAGATTTCTGTATAGTAGAAAGAATTCAGCAAATCTGGCATATTCTTCTGTAGAGCATATCCTCTATTGTTTGTGATTATAAAAGATACTTTGGTTTGGTTTATTTTGGCAAAGATTTCTTCTAAGATATGCATAGATGCTACATCGATGTGCTCGAAATTTTCGATGTAAATAACTGATTGTGGCAAATATGATAACAACGCCATAAAAGCTTCTATATAAGCAAGCCTTGCGCTTTCTGCTGAATCATATCTAGGCGGGGTAGCATTTCTAAGAGATTTAATAAGCTCATCATTTGGATATCCGATAGAAAATTGCGCAGCTTGACTTTCGTAAATTTCGGCGATAAGTGCCTTGAAGAAGCTCCAAGGTCCTAAGTTTGTATCATTCGTGCAGATGACGGTGTAACATGGAACCTGTGCTCTTACAGTATCTATTATTAGCTTTGTAGGTAATTGTCTATCAGGATTGGCTCTTAACGAAAGAATTCTATTTCCAGTTGTAAAGTTTATTTCTTTTAAATGTTCGAAGACTTTTTCAGCCCCTATTTGCTCAAATTTACAGCTAACTTTTATTCCTTCGATACTCTTTTTATAGAGTTCCTGCTCATAATCAGTCTCTTTCTTTGTGATGATTTTCATAGGAGATGCACTGATATCATCAGGTGTTGCATCTTCTTTTTTCTCAGGTACAAGATACTTCCCTATATCCAAAGAATAATATGATACAACAGAACCATCTCTTTCAGTTGAATACAGTGTATCCATAGGATATTCTCTTCTTAGAAGCTGATAGATGTATTGGTCTGCAATAAATTGTAATCCTTTTGCGTCACTATTTTGGACATTATATAAATCTAAAAGTTTTATTTTGTCTGCATTTTGGATGACATTGAAGAAATCCTCTAGCTTTTTTTGCTCCACTGTCACACGCACTTCAAGGCTGAACATAAGCTCTTTTCTTAATGTTCTATTTAAGTTACAGATAATGTTGAGTAATTTTATTGCAGATTTAACTGCTTTTTGAGCTGTTGTGTACTCTGTGTTATTCTCGGTGAAGTTTAATAGAAAAGTCGTTTCTGTCGGCATTAAAGCATAAGCATTAATTTCTTTTGCAAAGCCTAATATCATGGTTTTTAGTTTAAAAAGAAACTTTGCAAGTAACTTCTTTTCACCAAGGCTTTTTCCCAGTTTGGTTGCATTTCCTAAAGAAATTGTAAGAGCAGTGCAAGTTTCGTTATCTGTTAAACGTCTTGCGGCACTTACTGCGGTCGGAGCTTTACATTTTCTACAGTATTTATCTTCTGTTTTGTTAATAGTTCCACATTCACTACATTTACATAAAATAATGTATGAACAATTAGAACAAGTGCTATTGTCATTATGGGTTCCACATATAGGACACACCAATGCTAGAACCTTTTTGCAATAAGGACACACAGTAGTATTATCTGGTAAAGTTCTCTTACACTTCGGACAATTCATGCCTTGATTATACCACAAGAGCGGATTTCTGCGCTATATGCTTGTTATATCTCCTGAAAAGTAGTAATATTGTATTATGGAAGTTGTTCAACGTATAAATGAAGCTGTTAATTTTGCAAAAAATGGAGATGTGCATGCTGCTGAAGAAATTTATTTGCAGCTAATGAGTCAATACCCAACGGATAAAAGAGTTTATCCATTTTTAGGATGGTTGTATCTTAATACGAAAAGGTATCAGGATGCAATTGAGGTTTTTTATAGGGCTGAGGATAGGACTAGCTTGAATGTTGTAACTGGTTTGGGGATATCTTATTATTCTCTAGGTTTGTATACAAAAGCATATCCTTATTTGAAAATAAGTGCTGAGCAGACTCCGACACTGCAATTGCTATATTATTATATAGACAGTGCATGTGAAAATTCAAAAGATGTAAATTCTATTTGGCAAATGGCTCAAAAAATGGATGAGTTGTATCCAGATTCAATAAAAACTTGGGAATCTTTTATATTAGCAGCTTTATGTGCAGGGAAGTTTGCAGAGGCCGAAGAGTATTGTAATGCAAAGCTGTTGGAAAATCCGGAATGTCCAGATTTATATTTAAGTGCAGGACTTGTACAAGAAGTTCTTTATTCTAATTTTGAATTAGCTAAAGAATGTTATTTAAAAGCTCTTGAATTAAAACCAGCTCTTCCTGTTTATTATAATCTTGGTCTTGTTTCTTCTAGGTTAAAAGAGTTTAAAGATGCAGAGTTTTATTTCTCAGAAGCTCTTAAATATGATTCGGAAATAAGGGAAGTTAATACAGCTTTATATATAGCTTTAGCTGCCCAAAAAAAGTTTGAGCAGGCATATTCTTGTTTTAAAAAAGCTACTCGTCCAATGTTTGAAGAATTTCATGATTCTTGGGAAGGAGCAGATTGCACTGAGGAAGTTTTATTTGTATATGCGGATCAAGGTTTTGGGGATATTATAATGTATTCTCGTTATTTAACCTTTTTGCAGGGTAAATTTAAAAAGGTAATATTTTCTGTCCCAAAGCAATTAAAACGCTTGATGGCTATCAATTTCAGATCTCCATTTTTTAAAGTTGTTGAATATGGAGAAGTTGTTGAATATGATAAGTCTACCGTTTTAACAATGTTGCCATATTTATTAAAATTAGATTATAACAATATACCTTTATCTGATGGGTATCTTTCTGTATCTGAAAATCTATGTGCACTCCCAAATAACGATTCATGCTTGAAGGTTGGTTTTGTTTGGGAAGCTGGTGGAACAAAGTTAAGAGGTTCTCTAGATAGAACAATTAATATTAATTATTTTGACGAGATGATGAAACTAGATGGGGTGAAATTCTATTCATTACAGTTGAATGCGGCAATGCGAGCTTGTGATAAATATCAAGAGCTTGAAGATTTATCATATTTAATTGAAGATTTTTTAGATACGGCTTCAATCATAAATTCGTTGGATGTTGTGGTTGCTGTAGATACTTCTGTTGCTCATTTGGCAGCTGCCCTCGGTAAAAAAACTTTTATAATGTTACCCAAATCCGCAGATTGGCGTTGGTTTGAAGATAAAGAAAAAACACCTTGGTATAGTTCAGTAGAGTTGTTTGTCCAAAACAATTACTTGGATTGGTCAGATGTTGTTAAGAGCGTTACCCAAAGACTAGAAGAATTAAAGTAGTTTGTTACTCTTGGAACTGTTCTTCTGTGTCTGGAGCTAGTTCTGTAAATTCTGTTTGGTTTAGTGGAGCGATAGTTATTTCTTCGTTATTTTGCCTTTTGCTGATTATTTTTTCGAACTCAAAAAACGCATCGTGTCCTACTAACTGTTCCATTGTTGAGCGTTTTTCGTAAAAATCTCCTCTAGCTCTCATTTGCATATCAATTGCATCTCTGTAAAAAGCATCAGCAATTAAGATGATTTCTTTTTCTTGGTCTTGAATTGCCCTATAATTAGCTTGGCGTTGTTTTACCATTTGAGTTGTCATTTCATACACTTTTCTAGTGGTAAGGTAGTCGTAGTAGATGTTTACAATTTTTTGTTGTAAATCGTCAATCTTTCTTACTAAGATTATCATGTCTGCGTCGCCGACTTTTGTATATTTGTAGTTTAAGGCTTTTGTGTCTTGAGACATGATTCCTAAAGTATTTCCACCTACTAGAGAAGCGCAGGAAAGTAAGGCGTTCCCTGTCCCCGCTCCAACTAAGGTTGACATGCCTGCAATAGTATGTAACACATTTCTTACAGCTGAGTTTGTAGGCTTGTCCTTGTCGGGATTAGAAAGTTTGTATAAAGCATACTTAACAGTATCACTTCTGCTTGCAGCACCTTGCCATAGAATAGATAGGTCTGTCATCATTGTTTCATAATCTGATTCAATAAGTTTTGAAAACTCATTTGCCATCTTTTTTATACTGAGGTCAGCGTAAGTCATACCTACTGTATTGATGTTTTTATCCTCGGGCTCTTCTTTTGCAACCGTTGTATTAATCTTTACTTCATAGTTAGCTTTTGTTTCGGGATTGTCGGTTGTGCCAACTCGATATGATGGTAGGTGAAGTCCTGTAATATCCTCGAGTTCTGCAGCCGTAGAGCAAATAGTTGATAAACTTAATAATATTGCAATGGTTAGGTAGTATTTTTTCATGACTTACTCTCCTCCTTTAAATAGAGCAGTGTTAAAGTCATACTGATAAAGTTCAAGCTTGTCAACGGCGGTCTTACCAGCTAATCTTTGTAGCTCAGTATGATATTTTTTTGCAGCTTGTTCAAGCTTATATTCTTGTATGAACATATTGTCATACAAGGATGACGATAGTGAAATGTCTAAAAGATCGTCGGATTGTATGGCCTTTGAGTAATTTTTACTGTATAAAATCATTTTAGCTCGTGTGGCTTTTAGTTGATTTAGAGTATTTTTATAGTTGTAATAGGAAGATATAATTTTATCTTGTAATTCCTCTACTAAGCTTGCAAGTTGGATTAGTTCAGTGTCTGTTAAAGGCACTTCTTGTGGTACATTCTTTTTGTTAACGAGAGATTGAGCTAACCTTCCTGCAGAGAAAGCTGCTGTCTGAACTGTAGGATTTGTACCCATTACGCATGGTACAAACGAAGCTCCTGAAATTACAGCCGAAAGAGTTTTTGCCATAAATGATGAATGTATTCTTCGTTGGCTATCAGGAGAAGCCAGTTTCTTAAGTGCAAATTCTATGACTTGGTTATTTGCAATTGTGCCTTGCCATAAAATTTCTAAATCTGCCAAATCTTTTTTCTTTTGGGTATCTATGAGAGTTTGAAGGGTTACATCATCTTTTATTAGTAGGGAACCTGATATTGTTTTAGGTTCTTTCTCTATATTAACCTCGTTTTTGTTTTCAACTTGTAGAACCACATCTGCAAAACAAATTGCAGATGATATAGAAAAAAGCGTTAGTGTAGAGATTAATAACTTTTTCTTCATAATTACCTTATAGCATACATGTATATTATTATCTAATGTCTGTAAAAATTTGTAAAAATATTCTCTTTTCAAAATAAATCCAAAGGTTTATTAAAAATACACCCTTTGGAGGTTATTCAATTTGCGTACAGATAATACAATTACATTGTAAGAAGAGGGAATGTGATGCAAATTGAAGTAATATCAGATGCAAATTTATCTAAGGTTCTTAATACTATTCGTGTTAAAAATCGTACTCTTTCGTATGATTTTTGTGTTAGCGGTGATGCTCTAAGGCTTGCTAATCGTCATAAAGAATCTTTGCCAAAATATCTTCAAGCAATCATGAAAGATAGAAAAAACTATGATGCTCATGTAGGTATTGCTCTTTCTTACAAAGCAATGGAAAATTATGAAAAAGCATTAGTATATTTTACAAAAGCTGCTGAATTAAATGAAACTTTTTCTACACGTTTAGAGATTGGTATGTGCCATTATTCTTTGGGTAATTATTCGTTAGCACTTAAAGAGTTTATAAAAGCTATAAAACTACAACCCGATAATTATGATGCTCAAATTTGGTTAGCTATGGCACATGAAGAATTACAAGAGTATAATATGGCATTTTTGATTTATGACAATATTATCGAAAAAGAACCTTCTTATTTAAATGCTTATATAAACAAAGGAACTTTAGAGATGAGTATTGATAGATATCAAGAAGCTACAGGTACTTTTTCGCAGGTATTAAAGTTGAATCCTGATTTTTACAAGGCTTATTTTGGAATTGCTCTTTGCTTTGATAAATTAGGACGCTATAAAGATGCTAAGCGTTATTATACAAAGTTTTTAACTGTAAAACCTAATGCAGATGTTGCAGATTTTGTTGCGATAAGGTTGAAAAAGTTGGCTAATATAAGCTCAAAAAGGCCCAAAGTTGGTTACTTGAGCCTTGTTCGATAATTTACTCCTCGGTTGGTAGTCTCTTCTCTCTTTTGTCGTTTTACCTTTATCAGACGTTTATTGCTTTGTTCTCACATTTATATAAAGTATTACTGTTTTATCTGATTTCAGAAATAAAAAATCTTGTTACAAATGTTAACATAGCGCCTTTATTGTAATACTCTTGTTTTATAATCAAATAAGATATAGGGACAGGAGGATTATATATGAGATGTAATTTAGGCGAAGTTTTGACGGCTATGGTTACGCCAATGGACGTAAATGGTAATGTTGATTACGATGCTGCAGAGAAACTTGCCGCTCATTTAGTTGATAATGGTACTGATGCGATTGTTGTTTGTGGAACAACGGGAGAATCTCCAACTTTGTCTTTTACAGAAGAATTAGAGTTATTGTCTAGTGTAAAAAGAGCTGTAAATGGAAAGGCTAAGGTTATTTTTGGTGCTGGGTCAAATTGTACACAAACAGCTGTAAAATCAACAATTAACGCTTGTAAAGAAGGTGTTGATGCGATTCTGTCTGTTGTTCCTTATTATAATAAACCTTCACAAGCTGGTATGTATGAACATTTTTCTGCTGTAGCTAAAGCATCAGACGTTCCTGTGATATTGTATAATATCCCTTCAAGAACTGGTGTTAATATGTTACCTGAAACTGTTGCAAAATTAGCAGAAGAATATTCAAATATTGCAGCTTTAAAACAAAGCTCTCCTGACATGGATGCAATCTCTGAATTAAAAATAAAATGTCCAAAAGATTTGGTTTTATATAGTGGTGATGATAGCTTAACTCTACCTATGATGTCCTTGGGGGTAGATGGAGTTATTTCTGTTGCCTCTCATTTGTTTGGTAATGAAATTAAGTCAATGATTAGAAACTTTAAAACTGGTGATATTGTTGCTGCAAAGAATATGCATATGAGTCTTTATTCTATATTCAAGAAATTATTCTTTGCTCCAAATCCAATTCCTGTAAAGGCATTATTGGCACATAATGGATTGATTGAAGAATATGTGCGCCTTCCTTTAACAGTATTAGCTGCTGAGGATAAAAAATCATTAGTAGCTGTCTATGAGTCAATTGCTCTGTAAGGTAGCTGTTAATATAAAAATGTTTTTGTTAAGATTCCTATGAGGAGTATAAGAAATGAAAAATAAAGTAAAAATGTTTTGGTTTGTAATGCTATTAGTAATAGCATCTATATTTGTTATAGTGACCAAACCAACTAAATTAGGTCTAGACTTGGTCGGAGGTTCAAGACTTGTTCTTGAAGCTCAGACAACAGAAACTATTCCAACAATCACTAATGAGCATATGAGTAGTTTACAGTATGCCATTGAAAACCGTGTTAATAAATTAGGCGTTGCAGAAACTGTTGTTCAACGTGAAGGAGAAAAACGTCTTGTTGTTGAAATCCCAGATGTTTCTGATTTAGATAAAGCAAAACAGTTTTTAGGTGAAACTGCTGAATTAGAATTTAAGAAAATGGGAATTGTAAATGGTCAACCTGATTGGGTTTCTACTGGCTTAACTGGTAAGGATTTAGACAAAGCAATGCCAACAAGTAATCCAAGTAGTGGTAAGTGGGCTGTTGGTTTAGAATTTAGTCCAGAAGGTGGGAAAAAGTTTGCAAAATTGACAAAAGAATTAACAAATCAGCAAATGGCTATATTTTTCAATGGAGAACTTAAATCAGCTCCGACTGTAAATGGAGTGATTCCTGATGGTCATGCTCAAATTACAGGTGATTTTACTTATGATCAAGTTAAAGAAATGGTTGATTTGTTAAACGCAGGTGCTTTACCTGTTCCAGCTAAAATTGTAGAGGAAAATACTGTAGGTCCTACTTTAGGTGCTGATAGTATCGCTCGTTCAAAGGTCGCGGGGGCAATAGGTTTAGGTTTAGTAGTCTTATTTATGGGGCTTTATTATAGAGCTCCTGGCATGATTGCTAATGTAGCTCTTGTAATTTATGGATTAATACTATTTGCTTTATTTAAAATTATACCTGTTACTTTGACGCTGGCAGGTATTGCAGGTTTTATTCTTAGTGTTGGGATGGCTGTAGATGCTAATATTCTAATATTTGAAAGAACAAAAGAAGAGTTGCGGGCTGGTAGAACTTTATTTACAGCTATAAACTCAGGTTTTGATAGAGCGTTTACAAGTATTTTTGACTCAAATATTACGACAATTATTACCTGTTTAATTCTGTACTATTTTGGTACAAGTATTGTAAAAGGTTTCGCGCTTACGTTAGCGATAGGTGTTGCTGTTTCAATGTTTACAGCAATAACTGTTACTCGTAACTTTATGCATTTAGTATTTGGCACTGGTGAATTGACTCGTCCAGAATTGTTTGGTTTAAATAAATCAGAAATTGGAGATGCATATAAAGCTGTAGAGACAAAACGTGAAAAAGCTAAGTTTGGCATTTTGGACTAAATGAAGGGTTGGTTATAAAATGATAAAATTAGATATAGTAAAAAATAAAGTAATTTATTTGTGTGTTTCAGCATTGCTATTGTTGCCAGGGATTTGTGCGATGATTTATTCATCAATAACCTATCCGAATCATGCACCGTTAAAAGTAGGTATTGATTATACTGGGGGGACTACTCTCCAATATAGTGTGCAAATTTCTGAAGGTGATGCGCATTTGGCATCTTTAAGAGAAAAAATGGAAAAAGGTGGTATTGATAATCCATATTTGCAAGTTATTAATATGAATAATGATGTTACAGACTCTGAATTCAATACTATCATTTCAGTTAGAACCAAGTTTATAGAAGAAGGTTCTGATACTTTGTCTACAATTTCTAATATTATGAATGATGAATATGGTTCTACAGAATTGGTTCAAGTATCATCAGTTGGTCCAACTCTTGGTGTTGAATTATTCAAGAAATCTGTAATTGCTCTAGTTCTTGCTATGTTGGGTATAATTGGTTACCTAACAATGAGATTTAGATTTGACTATGCGTTAGCAGCAATTTTAGGTCTAGCTCATGATGTATTATTTATCTTAGGTGTATTCTCTATTCTTGGTTTGTTTTTAGATGTTCAGGTTGATAGTTTATTCATAACAGCATTACTTACTGTAATGGGTTTTTCTGTTCACGATACAATTGTTGTGTTTGATAGAGTGCGTGAAAACTTGAAATACTATTCTAAGAAAATGGATTTTGCTGAAATCATAAATTTCTCTATTAACCAAACATTAACTCGTAGTATTAACACCTCTCTTACTACCTTGTTAACTCTGTTAGCGCTTTATTTATTTGGAGGCGTTACAACTAGAGACTTTGTGTTAGCTATGATTTTAGGTATTGTGATAGGGACATATTCTAGTATATTTTTCTGCGCTTCGCTTGTTGATATGTGGAATGAGGGGAAAAATAAAGCAAAAGCATAATGAAAAATCCGGCATAGAATGTGCCGGATTTTTTTGCTTGATATCATTACTTGATGTGGCATAATAATTTATGGAGGGCGGAAATGAATACGCTTGTTTATTCTATAGAAAAAACTGAACATCCAGAAACCTTATACATCAACCTCACGAACGCTTGTACTAATGATTGTGTATTTTGTTTACGTTCGCAGAAGGATGATGTTTGTGGGAAAGAAATGTGGCTTGAAAAAGAGTCGATTCAATTAGAAGAGATTGTGGAACAGTTTTTGTCTTTTCCAACTCCTAAAAATGTGGTTTTTTGTGGTTATGGAGAGCCAACTTTAAAATTACAATTACTAAAAGATTTCGCCCAATATTTAAAGGATAATCATCCAGAAATAAAAACCAGAGTTAATACCAATGGTCATGCAAATGCAATTCACAAACGTAATGTTTTACCAGAAATGGTTGGTTTAATTGATGGTTTTTCAATAAGTTTAAATGGCTCAAATGAAGAAGAATATAATGAACTTTCTAAGCCTAAAATAGAAAACGCTTTTTCAGAGGTTAAAGCGTTTATTGAAACAGCAGTTGAAGCTGGTTTTGATGTTACGGCAACGATGGTCTCTGGCTTCAGAGAGGATATGCCAGATGTTGATGGTGGTCGAGCTGTAGCAGAAGGTTTAGGAGCAAAGTTTAGAGTTAGAGAATTTATTACAAACGGTTACTAATAAAATTGAGAAAGGAAAGAATATGAACGTTTTAGACAAAATCATGAAACCAAAATCAATAGCCGTTGTCGGTGCATCAACAAAACCCAAGACAATTGGTTCTGAGATTATGCAAAGACTAAGAGACTATAAATTTCAAGGACAAGTATATCCTGTAAACCCAAAAGGTGGTATGATAGAAGGCTTCCAAGCGTATACTTCTATTGCAGAAATTCCTGGAGAGGTTGATTTAGCAGTTATTGTTGTAAATGCTAAATTTGTTTTAGATACAATTGATCAATGTCACGCAAAAGGTATTAAAGGGCTTTGTATTATCACAGCTGGCTTCAAAGAAACTGGTCATGAAGGTGCTGAAGCTGAAAAGCAACTTCTTGCAAAAGTTAAAGAATATGGTATGAGATGCGTTGGTCCGAACTGCTTAGGTGTATTGAATACCGAACCAAGTGTAAGTATGGATGCTACTTTCGCGGAATCATTACCAATCAGAGGAGATATAGGTTTTGTATCTCAGTCTGGTGCTTTAGGTGGCGGTATTTTAAATATTTTAAAAGACTTAAATCTAGGTTTTGCTCAATTTGTATCTATTGGTAACCAAGCAGATGTTAATGCAGAAACAATGCTTGAATATTGGGAAAATGATGATGACGTAAAACAAATTTTACTTTATATGGAATCAATTCAAAACCCTGCAAACTTCAGAAAGTTAGCTTCAAGAATTACAAAGAAAAAACCTATTCTTGCTCTTAAAGCTGGTCGTTCAGCAGCTGGTGCAAGTGCTGCATCTTCTCACACAGGTTCTTTAGCTGGAGCTGATAAAGCTGCTGCTGCATTGTTAAAACAATCTGGTGTAATTAGAGAATTTTCTTTGAAAAACTTGTTTGCTAACGCAAAAGCATTTTCGAATTGCCCAATTCCAAAAGGTAATAGAGTTGCAATTATTACTAACTCTGGTGGTCCTGGGATTATGGCTACAGATGCTATCTGTGAAAGCGGTATGCAAATGGCTCAAATTACAGATGAAACTAAAGCTACTTTGAGAAGTTTCTTACCTTCAGCTGCATCTGTGAAGAACCCTATCGATATGATTGCTTCAGCACCAATCGAACACTATACTCAAACATTAGAAACAGTTATTGCTGATGAAAATGTTGATATGATTATGGTTATTTACTTGCCATTCTTAGGCTTGAAAGATATAGATGTTGCAAAAGCATTAATGGAAATCAAAGCTAAGAACCCAACAAAACCAATTGTTGGCGTGTTTATGACAACAAGCGACTTCTTTACAGCTATTTCTGAAATGGAAGTTAATATGCCATTCTATATGTATGCAGAAGAAGCTGCGGAAGCTTTTGCTAGACTTGATCAACAACGTCAATGGATGGAAAAACCTGAAGGTAAAGTTCCTTGCTATGATGTAGATAAAGCAAAAGTTGAAGCTATTATTAAATCAGCTTTGGCTGAAGATAGAGCTCAACTAACAACTTTAGAATCTATAGATGTTCTTCAAGCATATGGTATTAGAGCTTGTAAATATGGATTGGCTACTAATGAAGAAGAAGTTGTAAGCCTAGGTAATTCAATTGGTTACCCTGTAGTTATGAAGATGACTTCAAAAACAACTTCACACAAGACTGACGTTGGTGGTGTAAGAGTAAACATTAAATCAGAAGAACAATTAAGAGCTGAATACAAAGACTTGATTGCAAAACTTGATGAAAAAGGTTTGTTAGAAGGTCTTGAAGGTGTAATTATTCAAGAGATGGTTAAAGGCTCTAGAGAAATGGTTTGTGGTATTGCAACTGACCCTCAATATGGTCCAATGATGATGTTTGGTCTTGGTGGTGTATTCGTTGAAGTTATGAAGGACGTAACTTTCAGAATTGCTCCATTAACAGACATTGATGCTAAAGAAATGATTCAATCAGTAAAAGCATATAAACTTCTTCAAGGTGCAAGAGGTACTAAACCAGCTCAAATTGACCAAATTGAAGAAACATTATTGAGACTTTCACAATTAGTAAATGACTACAAATTCATCGATGAATTGGATATTAACCCACTGTTAATCTCCGAAGCAACTGGTGAAGGTATTGCAGTTGATGGACGTATTAAAGTAAGACTAGAAGAAGCTAAAGAAGCTTTAAACTTTGGTTGTGAAGGCTGCTGTTGTTCAAATGGAGTTTGTCATTTCTAATTAAAATGATAAATCTCAAAAATAGTAACAAAGACGAATGAATTATTCATTCGTCTTTGTTTTTATTATTTAATTTAGCATCCTAGGATATCACTATTTAATGTTAGTTTGTCAGCATTCATTAGATTCGGGAAGTCTTCCAATTTTTGTGTTTTTATAAAATCAATAGCTTCCATTCTTGCTAGTTCTAAAATTTTAGCATCTCTTACAATATCAGAGATAATCAAATCAGGTAATCCGCTTTGACGTACCCCTAAAAATTCCCCAGGGCCTCGGAGTTGTAAATCTTTTTCTGCGATAATAAACCCGTCATTCGTTTCGGTCATAATGTTTAAACGCTCTTTTGTTTGTTGATTTCTGGTGTTTGAAGAAAGAATACAATATGACTGTAGTTCAGAGCGCCCTACTCGCCCTCTTAATTGATGAAGCTGTGATAAGCCAAATCTTTCTGCTGATTCAATAACCATAACAGTAGCATTTGGAACATCAACGCCTACTTCTACAACTGTTGTTGATACAAGAATATCGAACTCTTTGTTCTTGAATTTTTCCATTACTTCATCTTTTTCAGAGTTTTTTAATTTGCCATGGAGTAGCCCAATTTTAAATTCTGGGAACACTTCATTTTGCCACCGTTCGGCCTCTTCTGTTGCTGCTTTCGCAGAAAGTGTTTCACTTTCTTCTATTAGTGGGTATACTATGTATGCTTGGTGACCTAAATTTACCTGTTCTCTAATTAATTTTGTTATGTAGCTTCTGGAACTTGTGAATTCAGTAATAATTTCTTTTCTCCCTTTAGGACGCTCATCGATAATAGTTAAATCTAAGTCACCATTGAGGGTAATAGCAAGAGTTCTTGGGATAGGGGTTGCAGTCATTGTTAGAACTTGTGGAGATTGTCCTTTTCTCCTTAAAGAGAGTCGTTGCTTTACGCCAAAGCGGTGTTGTTCATCAATAACGATGGCACCAAGATTAGCGAAGTTTATATTATCTTGAATAAGTGCGTGGGTCCCAACTGCTATTTTTGTTTGCCCACTTCTAATGTTTTGTTCTTCAATTGTTCTTAACTTTTTGCCTGAGGAACCTAAAAATAACCCAACGCTAATCCCAAGGGGAGTTAGCCACTTTGTTAAGTTGTTGTAGTGTTGTTGTGCAAGTATTTCTGTAGGTGCCATTATTGCTGCTTGGTATCCATTTTCAATAGCTGCAAGTAACATAATGCAGGCGACAACGGTTTTTCCACTACCAACGTCCCCTTGAAGCAGTCGTTGCATAGGAGTTGTAGAACTCATGTCGTTTAGGATTTCATTAACCGCCCTCTTTTGAGCTCGTGTTAGTTCAAAAGGAAGTCCTTTAATGAAATTCATAACGGGTCCGTCATCTTTTACCCCTAGAGGATAAGCCGTATTTATTGTTTCGTTTTCTTTTCTTGCAATTGCTAGTTTAAGCTGAATTAAGAAAAATTCTTCAAAAATAAGTGTATTTCTGGCTTTTTCTAGTGTTTCTAAATCTTTTGGAAAGTGTATTTGTTCAATAGCATTTGCCTTGTTTAAAAAGTCATATTTTTTTATGATGAAATCTGGCAAAATATTCTTAATTTCAGGTTTGTAAGTTTTGATTACATTGTAAATAGCCCTTCTGAGTGTTTTGGGGCTAAGTTTATCACACATCGGATAGACTGGGACAATTCTGCCTAGATTTAGATTTTCTTTTTCATTATGTTCGTTGGATATTATTGAATATGTTGGTTTATCAATGGTTAATTGGTTATCGTATTGATTAAATTTTACGATTCCAGAGACCATAATACCAGAATTCTTGGGAAATTGTGCTTTTGTTTTTTCAAGCATATATTTATTTGATTTACCAAAGAAGAAGCTTAGGGAAATCTTACCTGTGTGATCTGCAATTTGAACCTTGATTACACTAAGTCCACTTTTTGAGTTAAAGGCTGAAACGTTTTTTATATAGCCAAATATTGTTGTGCTTTCACCTTCTTTAAGATCTTTGATGTTTGTTTTTGACGAATAATCAATATGCTTACTGGGGAAGTAATATAGTAAATCATTAGCCGTGAAGATATTAAGCTTATTAAATAGGTACGCAATTTTCGGACCGACCCCTTTAACATACATAATGTCAGTTTGAGATGGTGGTTTAAGCTTTCCATCAATTGTTTTAGTTTCTTTTTCTGCGCTTAACTCTGCGCGAACAACTTTTCCGAGTCTTTCAATGGCTCTTTTTCTATCAGGGAAGCTATCTGTAGAGTAGTTTTCAAAATGTTCAAGGAGTACTACCCATTTTGGGTTTTTGCCAGAGCTTTTTATTAAGTTTTTTATTTCACTACACATAAACTGTGCGAAGGTCTTTTCTTTACCTCTTACATTTATGTACTTATGCTTTATTTCAAGCTCAACGGCTCGCCTCATTAGGTCAAAATTATTCACCGTCTTCCTCTACGTTGTTGATAACGTTTAGTACTTCATAGATATCAAGCTTTTGCATTTTTCCCCTGATTTGGACATCAGATATTTTTATAACATTTACGTGATTTTTTACGTCAGCGTAGGTTGAAGGTCCTATTAGAAAATTAGTTCTATAAATTTTATTGTAGCTTTCTATTCTACTTGCAAGGTTAACAGTATCGCCAATTACTGTATATTCCATTCTTCTTTCAGAACCTATATTACCTACAAAAACTTCACCGGTATTAATTCCAATACCAATTTCAATTTTGGGCTTACCTTGTTCGAGCCATTTATGTTGTAGTTTTCTAACTTTTTTTAACATGTCGTTAGCGCATTTAACAGCATTAATTGCGTGATTTTTGTCTATTATAGGTTCTCCAAAAATCGCCATAACTGCGTCCCCGATGAACTTATTAATTATGCCATTATGTTTTGTTATGATAGGTTCTATTTCAGTGAAATATTCATTAAGAATATTGGATACTTCTTCTGCAGACATTTGTTCACTCATGGAGGTGAAACCTCTAATATCTGCAAAAAGAACTGTTACAACAGAACGTTTACCGCCTAGTTTTAGTTCGTCAATATTCTTAACAACTTTTTCCATAATATCGTCAGAGATGTATTTCCCCATTGCTTTTTTGATTTTTTCTTTATTCTGACCTTCTATTAGAAACCTATGGAGATAACCAAAAATCATTGTAACAATGCAGATAATTACTGGAGTGATAAGGTTTATTGCCAATCCCAATGAGAAACAAATTATACATATTATAAAGTATAAAAATAAAACCATTGTAGAGATGGAAAGTGATTCAAAAATATTTCGTGTTCTGATTAGTAGATAAACCGCAAGAGCAACGAATAACGATACTAAAAAGTTTTGCCAGGTTGTCAAAGATTTCATAAAATCGTTGTTCATTGTGTTATCAAGAACAGTTGCTAAGATGTCAGTTCCTGGGTGCCGTGATGATATAGAAGACGGCATTATATCAGAAAGTCCAGTGGCAGTTGCTTTAACATTTGCACCTAAAATGACATATTTCCCAGTGAAAAGCTCTGGGTCTAGGTCTGTTTTTTGCCCTTTTTGTAACGCTTCGTACGCATCTAATAGCTTGACTGCAGAAACAGTTTTGTGTGAGTAATTGTTAGAATACATTCTATAAAACTTTATAGGAACACGTTTGTGAGTTCCAATAAATCTATTGTACAGTCTTGCTTTTAGTCCAGTATTTGGACATTCGATTTTGTCATTGGTTACTATACAACTTGTTTCATTATTTACAAATAGATATCCTCTTAGTCCTAGGTAAGGGTATAGGTACTGTTTGTATGCTACAAATAGAGAAATATCTCTAGCTACTCCATCAAAATCCAATGGGCAAGTTACTGGCGCGGCATATTTTAGTGAGTGATAATAATTCGTAGGGAATGGTATTATACTTTTTAGGTGAAAACCTTCGAAATAAGCTCTGTTGTCAGTAACTTTAACTGAGTATTTTTCATAGTAATTTTCGTCAATTACTCTGCCGAATTCGGGATTTGGGTATTCTTTGAATGAGAATTCCATGCCAGATATAAAGTTTTTCATCTTTGATATTGATTTAAAGTACTTTTCATCTGATTTTGGATTTTCTTTATCGGTTGTAGATACAATTGCGTCGTGTATTATAACTTTAGGACTTGCATAAGTATTAAGGTATTCAAAAATATTTGAATAAAGTTCTCTTTTCCAAGGCCAACGATGCTTAGCGATGGATTCATCATCGATCACAACTAAGACAATTTCGTCACTACCGTGTTTAGTGGCAGTAAACATTTTCATCATAAAATCATAGACTTTGGGTTCAAAAAAGCAGGTAGAAACCCAAAAAGCTACAAACAAAAATATCCCAACTATCGTTAAAACGAAAAAACTTTTAATCCCATTCATATTATTATGATATAATAAAATTAATAAAAAGGATAGATGAAATGAGTATAAATTTAATAGACATAATTACAGAAGATAAACTTTACCCAATTTTAAGATGTGCGAGTGTTGAAGAAGCTGTTGTTGCTGGGAAAGCGATGATAAAGGGTGGTATTCGATTATTAGAAGTTAACGTAGAATCTGCACAGATGTTTGAAGCAATTCAAGAATTATCAAAAGACGCTTATGTTTGTGCGGGGAGTATAATTACTTCTTTGCAGGCTCAAATGGCTTTGGATTGCGGAGCTGTGATGTTATCAAGCCCTATTTTTCAAATGAACATGGTTAAGATTTCTAAGAATAAAAGAGTTCCATTTATTGCAGGTGTAGCTACCGCTAACGAAGCTTATAATGCGTGGAAAGCACGGGTACCTATGACAAAACTGTATCCAACTTCTGCTCTTGGCGGGGCAAATTATATTTCTGATATATTACGTCAAATGCCGTTTTTAAATATTATGCCAACTGGTAACATTAAACTTGATGAGGTTATTGGCTATATAAAAGCGGGTGCTAAATGTGTTGGTGTTGGTAGAGACTTGTATGCAGACTTTACACCTTCAGAGGTGACTGAACGAGTTCGTACGACACTTAGCGATATTAAGGATTTCACAAATTGGCAAAACGGTTAAGAGCAGTCTGTTCTGGATATTATGGGTTTGATAACTTCGGTGATGAAGCTGTATTAAGCGTTCTTGTGCGAACTTTTTCTGAAAAATACGATTTGACAGTGTTCTCTGCAAACCCTTCTAAGACTGCTAAAACTTACGGTGTGAATTCCATTTGTTCATTTGATTATTTGCAAGTTATTAATGAGATAAAATCCGCTGATGTATTCATTTCTGGCGGTGGCAGCTTGCTTCAAGATGTAACGAGCTTTAAAAGCTTGATATATTACTTGTTGCTTTTATATTTTGCGATTCTTTTTAGGAAAAGAATTATTATATTTGCACAAGGTATTGGACCGTTGAATCGTAAACTATCCCAGATGTTAGTAAAACAAGTTATGCAAGAAGCTGAGTTGGTTACTGTAAGAGATTCTGAAAGTCTAGCGCTTCTTCAGTCTTGGGGCGTTTCTGCGACACAGATAAATGACCCAGTGTATAATTTATCCTGTTGTTCTAAACGAGTTGAAGGCAAGGTTGGAATTCAACTCAGAGATTTTTCGTTATTAAGCGAATCTTTTTTGAGTGGACTGGCTAATGCTGTTAATAAGTATTTCCCAGATAAAGATATTGTTTTGTATTCATTGCAGGATGCTATTGATTTAGAGATTTGTAAAAAGTTTTCTGCTCTTTTAAAATCGAAGCATGTTTGTATAAAGTCCCAGATGACTGTCGAAGAGACTGTTGCAGAACTTTCTTCGTTGGAAACCTTAGTTGCAATGAGATTTCATGCTGCATTAATTGGTTTCAAGGCAGGGGTAAAGGTTTTGCCGATTGTTTATGATAAGAAAGTTCGTATTCTTGCAGAAGAGACGGGTGTGCCTTATCTCAATCTTAATGAAAATGATTTTGATTCTAAGTTTGAAAACTTGCAAAACTTAGATGTCGAGGCGATTCAAGTGCTTATGAAAAATAAAAAAATGGATGAAAAAGTTTTTGATATATAACTTAAATATTACTTTACATAAATAAAAATTTAAGCTAGGATAATAAAAAGGAGTTATTTATGGGTTCTAAATATAAGAGAGTTCTACTAAAGATAAGCGGGGAAGCATTATTGGGAGATCAAGAGTTTGGTATTTCTCAGATTCCTGTAGAAGATATTTGTAAAGAGATTAAATCTATTTTAGATAGAGGTGTTCAGGTTGCTGTTGTTGTAGGTGGCGGGAACATCTTCAGAGGTGTGAAGAATAGTGCGAAGTTTGGTATGGACCAAGCGTCTGGTGATTACATTGGTATGTTGGCAACTGTGATGAACGCTATTACTTTACAAAGTTGTTTAAAGAATATGAATATTGATTGTAGGATTCAGACTGCAATTGCGATGAACCAGATTGCAGAACCTTATATTAGATTTAAAGCTATCAGACACTTGGAGAAGGGAAGAGTTGTTATTTTTGCAGCGGGAACGGGGAATCCGTTCTTTACTACTGACACTGCGTCTGCGTTAAGAGCTTCAGAGATAAATGCCGAAGTAATGTTGATGGCGAAAAATGGCGTGGATGGTGTTTATACAGACGATCCAAAGACTAATCCTGAAGCTAAGAAGATAGAAACAATGAGCTATGATGACATTATCAAGAAAGATTTAAAGGTAATGGACACATCAGCTTGTGCACTTTGTAAGCAGAATAAGATTCCGATTATTGTCTTTGATTTCAAGGCTAGGGGCGGGCTTGCAAAGATTATGGATGATGAAAAAATTGGTACATATATAAGTTAAGGAGAAGACAATGTCAGAAGCAGTTGAAGAATTATTGCTTTTATGCGAAGAAAAGATGGAAAAAGCTATAGCACAGATGAAAAGAGAATTTTCAACAGTGAGAACTGGACGTGCGAATCCGGCTATATTAGATAAAGTTTCTGTAGATTATTATGGGGTACCAACTCCGTTGAGACAGATGTCACAAGTTACTGTTAATGAAGGAACTACATTGGTGATATCTCCTTATGACAAATCTATTTTAAAAGATATTGAGAAAGCTTTGATAAAAGCTGAGTTGGGTATTACACCAAACTCTGATGGTATTTGTATACGTTTACCATTCCCACCTTTGACAGAAGAGAGACGTAAAGCTACTGCGAAGGAAGTTAAGAAGTTTGGTGAAGATGCAAAGATTGCGGTAAGAAATGTAAGACGTGATATTTCTGATGATGTTAAGAAGATGGAAAAGACAGAGAATTTGTCTGAGGATATGGTAAAAGATTATCAAGACAAGATTCAGAAGATTACTGATAAATACACAGGTATTATTGATACACTTGTAGCGGAAAAAGAAAAAGAGGTTCTTACAGTATAATGAATATTAAAAGAGTTACAACGGGGATATTGTTAGGGGTTTTGGTATTGCTATCATTAATTTGTGGCGGCTGGTTGTTGTCCCTATTGATATTCCTGTTTGTTACTCTTGCTTCACGTGAGTATGTAAGGATTCTAAAGAATAAGGGCTTTTTGCCTAGCTTTGGGATAATGATGGTAGCGACTGTTGCACTTACGTTACTTGCACATTTTGATAAATTTTCTTTGGTAGCACCTGCATTTTCGTTGCTTTCTATATTAGCGTTAATGTGGGTTCTTTTCAGGGGGAGCCAACCTTATATTGCGAATGCTGCAACTACAATCCTTGGTTTTGTTTATTGTGCTTGGTTTCCATTGCATTTAATCTTTTTAAGAAACTTGCCTGCATATAGCTGTACTGAGGGCTTTTTAACTAAGTATTGCTGTAGTGGTCTTGGTTATGTTATATTGCTTTTCTTTGTCGTGATTATGACAGATACAGCGTGCTATTTCTTTGGGTTAAGGTTTGGTAAACACAAACTTGCACCGGTGATTAGCCCTAATAAAACTTGGGAAGGTGCTATTGGTGGTGCAGTGAGCGCTGTGCTGTTGGCAATGCTTATTGGCTGGTTGTTGGGCTTTCCTTGGTACCAGTCTTTGATAACAGGTTTGGTGATTACTGTATTTGCGCAGATTGGAGACCTTTGCGAATCTATGATTAAGCGAGATGCAGGGGTAAAAGATTCTGGCGATGCACTTCCTGGTCACGGAGGGTTCTTGGATAGAACAGATAGCTATATTTTGACTACTCCGATATTGTTCTATTATTTTAAATACGTTGTACTTAGTGGTATTTTGAATGTTGATTTAGCTAATTTTATCAGGAGCTTTTTGAATGTATAGTGAAGTTTTTGATGCGTTCGGGGTAAGGGGGGCGGACGTGTCATTGATTGAACAAGCATTTACTCATCCTTCTTATACAGAGGTTAAGGGGTTGGCAGTTTCTGAATGCTATGAAAGGTTGGAGTTTTTAGGCGATTCATTGCTTAAACTGGGGGCTTCGGCGATACTGTTTGCGAGATTTCCAGAAGCGAGGGAGGGCGAGTTGTCAAAGATTCGTTCTTTTTTGGTTTCTGATAATACTTTGGCGGAGATTTTTGTAGAACTTGGTTTTGATAAGTTCTTGAGATTATCGGAGAGTGAAGAGAAGGTTGGGGGTAGGAAGAGGGTTTCTAATTGCGCTTGCGCCTTCGAAGCGTTGCTTGGTGCTTTTTATTTGGCGGGAGAAGAGGTTAAGGCTAAGGAATTTTTGGAGAGGGTTCTTAGCCCAAAGATAGATAAGATAAGAGAGAACTTTGCCCAATATAATGCGAAGGAGATTTTGCAGGAGTATACACAGGGTGTGGATAAACGACTACCTGTTTATGCTGTTGTTGAGGAGAGCGGACCGGCACATTCTAAGAAGTTTGTTGTTGAGGTTTCTTATAACGGCGAGGTCTTGGCAAGGGGTGAAGGTAAGACCAAGAAAACAGCCCAGATTAATGCTGCTTATGAGGCCTGTAAGTCACTAGGGTTGGCATAGGTAAAACTTTTCCTCTCTAGCCCAGGGGAACTTGAAAATACCCCCTCGATTGGAGGGGGCTAGGGGGTGGTTTAGCAGAAACAAGCAGCGTGCTTCAAGCAAGCCAAGAGAATGACAGCAAAGCGACAGCACTTCAATTAAGCATCGTCATCTTCGACCTTCGGTCGGAGATACAAATAGAAACAACATCGGGTGGCTAAATGCCACCCGATTAAACTCTTATAAATGCTTTTCAATGTTAGAAATTATAGTTGACTTAGGCATTAATCCGACCATACGTTCTACGACTTCGCCATCCTTGAACATTAATACGCTAGGTAGAGCGGAGATTCCGTAGGATTGAGCGGAGGTGGTGTTGTCATCTGTGTTGAGTTTGTAGACTTTAACTTTTCCTTCTAGTTCAGCTGCAACTTCTTCTAGTACTGGGCCAAGCTTTCTGCATGGACCGCACCATGGAGCCCAAAAGTCGACTACTACTGGGCCTGTTTTTATTGATTCTGCTAAGTTTGCATCATTTAGTTCTATAACCATAATACCCTCCTTTTTTTCTTAATATTAGCATATATTTTGCTTTTATGCTATTATTCTAGAGAGGAGATTCAAGAGGATACCATGGTAAGAAAAAAAATCGTTGAAATTGTTTTAGACACTGAAACAACAGGGTTAGATTTTACGAGGGAGCGGATAATAGAGTTTGCTGCAGTACGTTTGGAGAATGGCAAGATAAAGGACGAGTTCCAGACATTGATTAACCCTAAACAACATATTAGGAAATCTAGTATTGCGATACATGGTATTACACAGGACATGGTAGAGGATGCTCCTACTGAAGAAGAGGTTATGCCGAGGATACTTGAGTTCATTGGTGATAATCCTATTGTTGCTCATAATGCGATTTTTGACTATTCGTTTTTGAACGAAGCTTGTATAAGGTGTACTGGGGAGAGGTTCAAGAACCAACATATAGATACACAGCAGATGTTTAAGGAGATATGCCCTGACTTGGATTCACATGGGTTGGAACCACTGACAAAGAAGTTTGGTGTTGAGTTGGTGAACCACCATAGAGCGATGGCGGATACAATGAGCTTGGCGCTGGCATATCCTAAGTTGAAAAAACTTTATTTACAGAAATGTGACTGGCAGGCTAAACAGTTGGAGAATATAGATTATTTATTTGATAGATATTTGAGGGTGCAACAGACTATTCAGACATTGCAGGCAGAGATACAGGACTTGAAGTCGGTGTTTAAGCTGCATTTTGACTTGGGTGGTGAACCGATTACATCTTTGACAGGCGAGACAATGATTTACCAGTCAAAACAATCATTTAGCTATGACTTTGGGGATATTAAAGATATCTTGGAAGATATTGGAGCGTTAGAGAAGGCTGTTAAACTAAATAATGGTTTTATTGATAGACTATGTAATGGTATGAGCTTGCCAGAGGAGTATAGAGATACTATAAAGGATGCAAGGAATAGTATAACAGAGTCTAGGAATATCCAGATAATCAAACCCTGTAAGTAGAGAGATGGTGTAGGAGAAGTGTAGTAAGTTTCCCTGCTACTAATGGGGGAAAGAACTAGTCCCTCTCCAGTTGGAGAGCGGATTATCGGCAGAGAGCGTAGCTATTTTGCGGAAGCAAAAAGCGAAGACTCGTTTATCGCTGATAACCAAGCGGGGATTTAGGGAGTGGAAGCGAGCAGAATCTCGAGGTTAAGCAACAAGCGGGGATTTGGGAGTGGTTTAGTTAGTGCGTTTTGTGTTATGATTTCTTTGTTATGAATAATAAAGAACTTGCTAAACAATTAAGACGTAATATGACACCGCAAGAATGTAAATTTTGGGAGTTGGTTCGTGCTCATCGCTTTTATAATTTATTGTTTAGACGTCAGCATCCGATAGGTGATTACATTGTAGATTTTATTTGTCGCTCAAAATCTTTGATAGTCGAGCTTGATGGAGGTCAACACAATTTGCCTGAGGATAAGTTATATGATGAAAGGCGTACTGCTTATTTAGAGTCTAAGGGGTATAAAGTTTTGAGATTTTGGAACAATGAGATTGATAATAATTTTGAAGGAGTTTATCTGAGATTGAAGTCAGAATTGGGGGTTAAGGATTAAGCTGAACCACCCCCTAGCCCCCTCCAATCGAGGGGG
>JAZUBR010000011.1:0-82612 GCA_045638625.1 Candidatus Gastranaerophilaceae bacterium | reverse complement strand
AGTAATAAGCATTAATTTTATGTAGATAAATCTCTGTAATATAGTAATAATATAAATTTTGTCTGTCAAAAGATTGTAGAAAAATAGTAAAAAGTTTTGTATAAAGATGTAAAAAAGATGCCATCTTTTGACAATCTTTTTGTTATAAACAATATTGTCAACAATTACTGACAAGTTATAGACAATTTTCTACATTTTTTCTACAATAAAAACTATGGCAAACAAGATTTTAGTAATAGATGACGATAAAGCTATTAATGAATTAATAAAAATAAATTTAGAACTATCAGGATACGAGGTAATCCAGTCATATAATGGTATTGACGGTTTTCAAAATGCAAAACAAGAATGTCCTGATTGTGTAGTTCTTGATGTAATGATGCCAGAGGTTGATGGGTTTACTGTTGCGCAAAGAATTCGTCAGTGTCCTGAAATTTCTGATACTCCAATCATTATGTTAACAGCGTTGTCTCAACTAAATGATAAAGTTAAAGGTTTTGATACAGGTGTAGATGATTATCTTTGCAAACCTTTTGAAATAGAAGAATTGCTAGTCCGTGTTCGTGCTCTTTTGAAGCGTTCTGATAAGATACCAAAATCTGCTGCGACAAAAGAACTTCTAACTTATAAAGAAATAACACTGTTACCAGAAAACTATAGTGTGAAAATAGGAGAAAAAATCCAGAAACTAACTCCAATAGAGTTTGATATATTTAACATTTTATTCCAAAATCATGGTACTATTGTTTCTGGTTCAAAATTATTAAAAGATATTTGGGGATATGAACCTGATGATAATGTCGAAACAATTCGTGTTCATATAAGACATTTACGTACAAAAATTGATAAAATATCCGATGGCAAGAAATATATTGAAACCATTTACGGTGGTGGATATAAACTAGAGGTTTAATATCTAATTGTAAACTTTTGTAAAAATGTATTCTGAAATTCTAAAGTTTTTCAGAAAAGTGCCGTTATGACTCCATGTATAAAAAGTAAACATAGGAACTATTGTAACTTACAGGGGAAATTAAAATGGCTGATGAATTTCAATTAGGTAAAAGAGGTCAATTTGGCAAGATTGATTTTTCAAAACTAAAACAAGGTCTAAAGAAAGAGGATATCACAGGTGGTGATAAAGACTTAGAATCTATCTGGGCAATGTTAGATGAAAACGGTAACAAAGTTCTTGATAGAAAAGAAATTCAAGCCTTAAGAAATAAGATTGCAGAATTAGCAGGTGATGATAAAGCCCTTTCTAAAAAAGAGGGTAAAAAGTTCACTGATGAGAATGGTGAAAAGATTGGCAAAAAAGGACGTCAAGTTCTTTATGAGTTATTAAACAAACTATCTGAGAAAACGGCTGATGTTGATAATATTTCTAACAATATTATCAACGGTAAAGAATGTCAGATTGTAAAATACAAAGATTCTAATAAAACAGAATACTTATTTGCTGATGGTTCTAAGATAGTAGAAGAAGGTGGGACAAAAACTCATTTTGATGCTGATGGAAAGAAGATAAAAGAAGAAATCTCTGAAAATGATGGCAATAAGCTTACTACTATTGAGTATGATAGTGAAGGTAAAGTTTCTAGAAAAGAAGTAAGACAAAATAATTTAAATGATAAATATTCAGATAATCAAGGTAATTCCCGTACAATAACTAATAGAGTCGTTGTTGAAGAATACGAAAATGGTGTAAAGACAAAAGAATCTATGGAAGAGAGTGGTGATAATTATAACTTAAAAAGAGAAGTAAGTTATAAAGAAGGAAACCCTGTCGAAGAAACTACCATACAAACAGTTGATGGGAAATCTACTAAATATACTACCGATCCAGCTAATGGAAATTATAAAGAATATGTAGAAAACTATGGTCAAAAAGGCAATCAGATAATTTCTAAATATAGCTATGATGAAAAAACAAGAACAGAGAATAAGACAGAAGAGGCAACTGGCAGAGAATCTAAAACAATAACAGATAGAGCTTCAAATAGACGTTTATCCCAAATTGTCAAAACAAAAGATGGCAAGACCTATAATGTAAAATATGATGGTAATGGTAATACTTTTGTAGTTGTACAATATGGAGAAACAATAGATTCAATAGCTGCTAAATTTGGTTGTGATAAACAAGCTATTATTGATTTGAATGGTGGTAAAACCAAATTTACTCCAGGAGATGAAATACTTATTCCTAATCAATTAGAAGCTGATACAGATGTTTTAAGAAACAGAAAATCTGCTACAGAGGCAAGAGCAGAGTATAATAAGGCTGTAGAAGCAGCTCGCAAAAAACGTGAGGCTGCAGCTGCAGAGGCTAGACGTAAAGCTGAGGCAGAAGCGGCTGCTGCAGAAGAAAGAAGAAGAGCTGAAGAAGCAGAAGCTGCACAAGAAGCTGAGCCAAGTTATTCTGATGATGAGATAAAAGTTCAAAAAGAGTCTGCAAAACAGATTGTTAATGATTTAAAGAAAGCAATAAGAGGTCTTAATGACCATGATGCTATTAATAAAGCACTTGCAAGAATTGACCATCCTGTAGAATTGGAAGAAGTTAATAGATTATTAGCTGCAGAAGGTTACAAAGCTGATGATATGTATTCTGCTGTAGAAAAATTTATTAACCAAGAATTACAGAGAGTTGAGACTGATTATTCTTGTAAAGAACTTGAAACACTTGTTCAAAACTGGATTGATAAAGGTTTATTAAAAGGTCAGGCAGCAATTGATGCACAAGCGAGACTAGCAGCACGTGTAATTTGTGATGGTGGTGATGGTTTTGGTACAGACCCTGATAAGATTAAAAAAGGTATTTATATGATTAAAGCACCTGCAGGACAAGGTTCTGAGGCTGCTAAAAAAGTTTATGAACAAGTTAATAAGATAATTGCTAATCACAACACTTTCTATGGTATTGGTACTAAGTGTAAAGATTTGAAAGATTATCTTAAAGGTGAACTTTGGGATGATGAAATAAAATACCTAGATGGTATTTTAGCTGAAAATGATGCTATTCAAGGAGAGGAAAGAGCTGATGCTGTTTCTGCTTTAGTAAAAGAAGCTGTTGATGGAGCTGGTACTGATATTGATGCTTTAAAGCAAGCTATAAAGGCTGTTAAAACTCCTGAGGATAGAAAAGCTGTTGATGAAAAATTGGCAGAATATTGTAGAGAAAAAGGTTTAGAAGCTCCTATTGAAGGAATGTCTCCTCTACAAATAATAATGTATACCGAATGTGACACATTTATGGGATTTTCTACAGACCACGCTGAAATTAGAAAATTCAATGAAATGTTAATTGCTCAAGGCGCTTATTCTGAACAAGAAGCTGTTAAAATAAGAGCTGAACAAGCAGCATTACAAATTTTAGAAGGCGATTTTGATAATATTAAAGATGCAGTTAAGAATATTAAAGATAAAGAAGTTCTTGCTAAACTTGATGAGCTTTTAAGAACTAAAGGTTACGCTAATTTAGAAGACTTTTTGAACAAACAATTAATGCAAACTGATATGGATTTGGTAAATGCAGAACTTGCAGCAAACAGATTATTATCAGATGATAAAGCTGCAGATGTTGCATTTAGACTTGTTCAAAACGATGATTTTGACACAAGAGCTGCAGGTTTAAGAGCTATTAGAAATGAAAAAATAGCAAAAATTGTTGATTCTAAGTTAAGAGAAGTTGGTACTTCTTTAAATAAGATTTATGACCAGTTTAATAAAGAAAAAGCTGAATATAAATCAAAAGCTGCTATTTGGGATGGTTTAGCTTTCGTCTTAGGTGATATAGCAGAACATATTTCAGATGAATACAGAGAAAATACAGATGTATCAGATAATATTTATGTTGAAGCTGATAATGCTGTAGAAATAAACCCTGAACAAAAACAAGCTTATGAAATGACAATTCAAGTCTTTGAAGAAAAACTTGAAGAAATGAAAAAAGCTTACGAAGAAGCTCTTGCTAGCCAAGGTCTTGTATCAGATGCTGTTAATGCTTTTTGTGAAAGATGGAATCTTGGTACAACAAGAGATGAAATTGAAGCTAGAATTGAACACGATACAGAAACTTTAAGATTACTCAAGTTAGCTGCAGCCGGTAAATTAGCAAAAGTTGTTGATGGTCAAACAGTATCTGTAAGCTTTGAAGATGTGTTTAAAGAACGTCAAGCAGAAAAAGTTACAGCTAATGGTGCTGTAATAGGCGCATCAGAAGTAAATAAAGACTTTGAATTTAGTGCAGATAAAGTTGCTGCAGTTGCTACTCAAGCTGAAAGAATGGGCGCAATGAATCGCATGAAAGATACTATAGCTGCTTGTTGGGCAGATTTAGAGCTTGGTGCAAAAGATGGTGATTTAAAACGCTTAGCTGTTGGTATTTTTAATACATTAAAGAAACTTGGTGAATTAAAAGAATCACAACTGTCCTTAGAAAGCTATGGTTACAAACTGAATGATGAAGGTATTATCGTTGATTCAAAAGGTTTTACAGTGCCTCCACAAGATTTGATGCCGATAGTTGAACAATTAAAGACTGGCTTAGCAGAAATGGCAAATAATATCTTTGGTAAAGGTATTACAACAAATATGAACGCTGATAGTGTTAAGAGTCTTTTAGATGAAGGCTACGAAGAAGAGATTGAAAAATTTAAACAAGAGTATAGAGAAGCGTTCAACCAAGAACCAACAGATGAAATGGTTGATAAGTATATTGAAACCATTAATACAGGTAAAACAGTTGTAAACTTTGCTGTTATGATTGGTGCTGCTGTATTAGCTCCATTTACAGGTGGCGGTTCTTTAGCTGTATTTGCAGCAGTAGCAGGTTCTTCAATGGCATTAAATGCTGCTGAAAAATCTACAGATGCTGACGGTTATACAAATCTAGAATGGACATCTGACGCTGAACAAGCTATTTGGGATGGTGTAATGACTGCAACTGGTATGAAAGTTGGTCAATTTGCAGAAAAATTTGCAAGAGGAGCTCTTAATATAAAAGCTGCACAAAGCTTGTTAGCTAAAAATAAATCAGTTTTATCAACAATGATTAAAAATCCTGCAACATTAGAAAGGGCTGCTATTTGGGTAGCTCGTGTTGAAGCAGCAGGTTTTGAAGTTACAAGTGATACATTACAATCTCTTGTTCAAATGTATTGCCAAGAAGGTGAATTTAACGAAGAAGCATTTTTACAAGGTTTAATAATGTCTGTAGCTGGTAACGCAGTTGGTCACGTAGTTGATGCAAGAGCTGATATCAAAGCTGTTGATACTAAAAAACCAGTAGGTGATTTATCAACAACAGAAATGATAAAAGAATATGAAAATATTCCTGATAACTTTGATAGTCTACCTGAAACAGAAAGAGCTGCTGCGCAACAACGTGCTGCTGAGTTATTAACTAGAATGACAAAAGAAGGATATGTTGTTCAAGGTCAGATAGTTGAAACAAAAGTTATATTTGAAAAGATGATTGCTACTTCTGATGATATGTCAAAAGTCAGAGCAGAACTTGCCAATAATCCAGAATTCCAGAAACTATCACAACAAGAACAACTAGATATTATTGGTAAGATTAATAAACGTGATGCAGAGTTACAAGCTATAGCTGCTAAAAAACAAGCAGAAGAAGCTAATACTAAGACCGATGATGTTACTCCAAAAGAAGAAGTAAAACAAACAGAGGAAACTAAACCAGCCCAAGAAGCTAAACCAACCGAAGAAACTAAAAAGGCTCGTAAAGAAGAAATTAAAACAAAAGTAGCAGAGCTTGCGTCTAAGTATGGTCAAAAAGCTGCAAACGCTTATGGAGCAGTTTTACGTGGTATTGATTCATTAAGAACTCAAGTAGATTTAGATAAACTTATCGAAAGGGTAAATAAAAAGTTTGCTGATTTGGGAGCATTAAAAACAGATTTAATGTCTCAATTAAGAACAAAAGCAGATAATTTAAAACTTAAATTTAATGAATATCTTGATGATATTAAGTCAAAGAAAACAAACAGTGGTGCACAAGTTAATGACGGTGCCAATGCTCAAGTTACTAAAAAATCACGAAGAGCTGAAATAAAAGCGGAAGCTAAAAGAATTGCTACTAAGTATGGTCAAAAGGCTGCAAATGCTTATGGAGCAGTTTTACGTGGTATTGACTCATTAAAAAATCAAGTTGACTTAGATAAACTTATCAAGAGAATTAATAAAAAATTTGAAGGTTTTAGTGAATTAAAGACCGATTTAATGGCAAAATTGAAAGCTAAAGCCCAAGAATTGAAACTTAAAATAGATAATTTTGTGGATAGTTTCAGAAATATAGATGCTCCTCAATCTACAGTTCGTGCAAATGCAGATATAAAACTAACTGCAAATAATCCTGTAAAAGTTAATGTTAATACAAAGATTAGACTAGCAGATCACGTTGATATTGATTTAAAAGATTTGGAAAATCGTTTTAAAATGATGCCAGATGGTGAATCTTTCTACATTGGTAGAACTGTAACTGGTCCAAATGATATTCAAATAAACAATCCTTATATTTCTGGCAAACATATAAAAGTAGAAAAAATCAATGGCGAAATCTATATAACAGATGTAGGTTCTACTAATGGTACCATTTTAAACACAACAAAACCAGATTATGCTGCGCAGTGGAAACCTGATACAGCAGGCAAATATGCAAATGCAAAAGCAAATGATTTTTATAATATCTCAGAACAATACTATGATGACTTAAGAAGAGCTAATTATTCTTATGAAGAAAGTGTTAACAAAAATATTCGTCAATCAGATGTAATGCCTGATGATGCAATTATAAAAAATAATAATATAATAGGTTATCCAAGTAATGGTTGGTTCTGGCGTAGTCCAAGACGAGTTGGTGATATGGCTAAACTTGACATTGTAGATAGAATATCTTTGAATGTTAAAGCTGATAAAAAAATGTTAGAAGAACTTGACAACTTAATGCAGAATGGAACCTATGTTAATAAACAAGGTAAAACTGTAAAAGTAGAAGTTCCACAAGGATATTACAAAACTCCTCAAACATTAACAAAATGGGGTAATCGTCATGACCCTATAACAATGTATTTTGATAAAAAGATTTCTGATGAGTTGGCTGAAGCTATTGCAGATATAACAGAAAAATATGCAAGAACTCCTTCTAACGGTAAAGCCTTAATGAATTCTTTACCTGGAAAACCTTGGATTGCACATGAAGAGTATATTCCTGTTGATAAGGCTAAAGCTTTATTTGATGAAGCTATGAAACTTAATCCAGAATTGGCTAATGGTATTGCAAGCAATCTAGGTAAACACCAAAACTGGAACTGTTCAACAGGTATGTATGCTGCTGCTAAGAGAACAGTGGATGAATACAAACTGTCATTAGGTAAACCTGCGAATTTAGATGGATATGCCGTTGATGTAAGTGCAGATGCTGCCGCAAGAAGAGCAGCTAATAATGCAAAAGGTGCTAACCAAAATGTAAGAGCCAATGATTCTGCAAATGTTAGCAATCCACATTTAGATAAATATACTAGAAGTCCTCTAAATGGACAATCAGCTCCTGTAACTCGACAAACAGCTGAGCAAGCAAAAGAGTTCTATAACAAAATGTGGAATCAAAAGTATAATCAGATAAAAAAACGTTATCCTAATATGCCGGAAAATCAAATTCGTCAGGCTGCAACTGATTATGCTAATGATTTATATCCAAGAACACAAGCTGAATGGGAACATTTTGCTTGGACAAAATCAAGACCTGATTTGTTTGATGAAGCTAAAATGCATGACTATAACGCTTGGACTGGTTATGACCCTGTTAACCAAAAACATGGTCCTTGGAAAATGCACTTATTCTCAGTGAGTGAAGCTGACTGGAGAGATATGTGTGATGTTATCATTCCGTATTTAAAAGAACATGATATTGAATGGAAAACGTTCAATTCAGGATATACACCGGAAAAATTAACCGGTAATCAAAATGGTAAAGCATTTACTATTTATCCTAGAGATAATGCTCATATGGCTCAAGTTGCTAAAGACTTGGAATATATCATTAAAAAGAATAAATTAGAAAGAACAGGTTCTCACATTGTAGGTGATAACCAAATGGGTAGCACTGGTAGATTGTTCTATCGTTACGAATTTAACTCAGGCAGATACAAAGACGATATATTAGACCTTGCTAATCCAAATGATAACGCAAAATATTTCCAACGTTATGATTCAAACCGTGGTGAAGGTCAATATTTGGCACGAGATATGAGACCAGAAGATGATATTTGGAGAAACTTTGACCCATCTGATCCAAATAGTTATCCAGAAGGTGTTGATGCGAATAACCCTTATGCAAGAGAAGCTGAGGCTCAACGTCAAGCTGCTGATGCAAGACAAGCAGAAGAAGCTAAACGAGTAGAAGAAGCTAAAAAGGCTGAAGAGGCAAAACGCGCGGAAGAAGCACGCAAAGCCGAAGAAGCTAAAAAAGCTGAAGAGGCAAAACGTGCGGAAGAAGCTCGTAAGGCTGAAGAAGCTAAAAAAGCTGAAGAAGTCCGTAAAGCCAAAGAAGCAGAACAAGCAGAAGCTGCTCGTAGAGCTCAAGAGGCAAGACGTGCAGAGGCTAAAAATAAAGCTTCAAATGCTGAGATAAATTTGACCAAAGGAACTCCTGTTAGTATCAATGGTATTTCAAGTATAAGATTAGCAAACAAAATAGATATTGATTTAAGAGATTTAGAAGCTCGTTTTGATGTTATGCAAGATGGCGATTCATTCTATATCGGTAGAACTGTAACAGGTCCAAATGATATAATAATTAATAACGAATATGTTTCTGGCAAACATTTAAAAATTGAAAAACGTAATGGTCAAATCTATATAACAGATGTAGGCTCTACAAATGGAACTATTTTAAATACCATAAGACCTGATTATGCTGCAAAATGGGATCCTTATTTAAAAGGTAAATATGCCAATACTAGTGCTTATGAATTTAATAAAATCTGTGACCAATATTATGATGATTTAAGATTGGCTAACTATTCATTCGACGAAAGTGTTGCAGGAAATATTACAGCTGCTGATATTGATTATGGTGTTCAAGCAAAATACGCAAGAACACAATGGATGAGTGGCTGGAGCTTGAGAGTTCCTAATCGTTGCGTTGGTATGAGTGCTAATGTTGTAGATAGAATATCTTTAAACGTTGTTGCAGACAAGAATATGTTAGAAGAACTTGATAAGCTATTAGAAACAGGCACTTATGTTAATAAACAAGGTAAGACTGTTACTGTCAAAGTTCCAGATATAGCTGAATATAAAACCCCAGCAACTTTAGAAAAATGGGGTAATCGTCACGATCCAATTACAATGTATTTTGGTGAAAAAATTTCTGATGAATTACAAGATGCATTGGCAGAGATTACAGAAAAATATGCTCGTAAACCATCTAACGGTAAAGCTTTGATGAATGCTCTTCCTGGAAAACCATGGATTGCGCATGAAGAATATATTCCTGTTAAGAAAGCTCAAAAACTTTACGCTGAAGCGGAAGATTTAAACCCAGAATTGGCTAGAGGTATTTCAGAATGGCTTGGTGCTGATGATGGTTCTTGGAACTGTTCAACAGGCATGTATGCTGCAGCTGAAAAAATGGTAAATGAGTATAAATTATCAATGGGTAAAGCTGATAACCTTGGAGTTTTTATAAAAGAAAGTGCTGATGATACAGCAGCCCAAGCTGCTAAAAAAGCAGAAGCTCAAAAAGCTGAGGCAAAACGCAGAGCAAATGAAGCCAGACAAAAAGAAGATGCCGAACTTGCTGAATTGAAAAAGAAAGCAGATGAAGCGAGAATAGCTCAAGAGTCTTTGGAAGCAGAAGCTAGACGAAAATCTGATGAAACTCCAGAATCAGAATCTAAAAAAACTAAAAAAGGTTTTATTGGCGGAGCAGTAGCTGCTGGCGAAGCCGTAAAAGATTTGGTAATTGAAGCTGTCGAAGATGCCGTTAATCCAATAGAGATAATAAAAGATGAACTAAAAGAAAATATTGTTGAAATTGCAAGTGATGTTGTTGCAGATGTTGTAGATTCTCAACCATTAGAAAGTCTAACAGGATTAGCAGGGGCTCTTGGTAGTGATTTTTTAGGTAATCCAACGTACAATGACATATTTGATAATATTCCCGATAATAATGACCAGAACTTCATAGATTTTGGTGCTTAGAATATTAAAACTTTTTCTACATTCTCAGTCTTTTAAGGCTGAGAATGTCTATATGCTAAAGGTACTTTAATTATACCTCGTCATATTCAAGGCGGTAGCCTTGGATATCCAGTTCTAAAAACTGTTTTTAATTTCTTCTAATTATGGATTCCCAAATCAGAGATTTGAGAATGACAGCATATCTAATGTACTTTAACTACACCTTGGTTCTGTTTGTTGTCAATTTTTACAAATCTTTACTCCCCTCTTATTGTTCTTTATTTAACCTTAAAATATAATGTAGATAATAAGGAATAGGGAGAGTATCGTGCTTAAACGTTTGTGTCTGGCTTCATTTATATTAGTTGTTTTGGCAGCAGGTTGGTTTTATTTAGAAAATCGTTACGAAATAGATTACAAACGTGCTCAAGATGCTTTTGTTTCTGGCGGTGATGAAAAAGCGTTTAGTCTAGCTAAAAAGCTTTATAAAAGTGATATTACAAACTACAAATACAGACAGTTTTTCTTAGATACTATAAAACGTATGAGGCTTAATTATGAAGCTCAAGAAGAATTGTTAGCTCTTATTGATGATGGAATTTATGATGTTGTTCAAACTCAAGCTATAGAATATATGCATGATTTGGAAAAAGCTTTGTTTGAGAAATACCAACCAAATTATATTGAGTATGTTCCATACAATAACAAAATCATCCGTTGGGGTAGTACACCAATAAGAGTAAAAATACCTAAGACAAAAGATTTGAATCTATATTTCATAAATGAAGTTGAACGTGCTTTTATGGAATGGCAACGTATGACTGATAATAAAATTGCATTTCAGTTTGACGATAATAATCCTAATATAACTATTGAGTTTACTGAAATTCCAAAAGAAGAAAAAGAAAATAACGATAATAATGTTTATGTTGTTGCAAACACCGAACCTGAGTTTGATGAAGATGTTCTTAGGAATATGAAAATAACTCTTTATACCAAGAACGATAAGGACAAATATTTCTCTCCTCAAGAAATTTATAATACAGCTCTTCATGAAATAGCTCACGCATTGGGTGTTTTTGGACATAGTAGAGATGCTGATGATGTATTGTATTTTGCTCCAAACAAGCAACCAAATAATCAAAATTACAAAACTTTGTCAAAAAGTGATGTGAATACAATAAAGCTATTGTATGACATAAAACCTGATTTAACTTATGGTAAAGCGGAATATTCTATACATCCAAAACTTATTTTCAGAAGTTTAGATGATATAAACGAAACAAAAATCCAAGAAGCAAATAATTACATAAAACAGGCTCCATCTTTGCCAAATGGGTATATAGATTTGGCTCAGACAGCTATGTATGCAAAGGATTATGATAAAGCTAAGAACTGTTTGAAGCAGGCAATAAAATATGCAAATGACAACAATACCAAATTCATAATCTATTATAATTTCGCTGTAATCTGTTATGAAACAGGTGATATGAATAAGGCTCTGTTCTATGCTCAAGAAGCCCAAAAGTTTAGAAATAAAAACAGTGTCACAGCTCTTTTAGCAAATATTTATTACAAAAAACGTGAGTATAAAAATGCGATTGAACAGTATAAAATCCTTGTAAAAAATCATCCGACAAGCGTTATGTACAGTGTTAATCTTGCAAAACTTTATATAAACCGTTTGGATATAGTTGATGGTGTTTATATTCTAAAGAATTTAGTAAAAAATAATCCAGAAGCAGCTGATGATAAACGTGTAAAACGCTTTAAATTCTTGATGATGATTGTCAAATAATAGTTAGCATTGTTTATTTATAGACTCTGTAATTATCTGAGAGTGTAATTTTATAATTTCTATGTTGTTTTTAATATGAAACAGTATTAAAACTGTAGGAAATTATGCTCAGGAATATTCTTTGTAAACAAGTAATAACCCATATTATCAGGAATAAAAAACTCTTATTCAACGAAAAGAATAAAATGCTGAATAATCAAAATTATAACCCAGCTTTAGATTATCCCTTATTTTTAGAACGTTTATCCTGTAAAAAATTATGTCACGAATTTAATACACTTTCTCCTGAATTTATTAGAGAGCGAAACTCTCTTATAACAAAAATTTTAGGTAAAACTGGTAAAGTTTTTATTATAGAACAACCTTTTATGTGCGATTATGGCTATAACATAGAGATAGGTGAAAATTTTGGTGCGAATCATAATTTGTTAATATTGGATTCTGCCAAAGTAAGTTTTGGTGATAATGTGATGATTGGACCTAATTGTAGTTTTATAACAACAAAACATCCAACAGATCCTGATGTAAGAAAGCAGGGTTTGCAGTGGGCGGAACCTATAGTTATAAAAAATAATGCTTGGATATGCGCTAATGTAACTGTTTTAGCAGGAGTGACTATTGGGGAAAATTCTATAATAGGAGCAGGTAGTGTTGTAACAAGAGATATTCCTCCAAATACTTTTGCTGTCGGTGTTCCTTGTCGAATTGTAAGAGAATTAGTTTATTAGATTTAGAGCTTGCGAAAAGTGGGTGCTTTTATTAAGATTAAATTGAATAAACAAAAGGAATTTTGATATGGGAATATTTGAAGAATTACAACAAAGACAGTTAATTGCGCAAATAACAAACGAACAAGAAGTTAAAGATTTAATAAATTCAGGCAATGCACGTTTTTATATAGGTTTTGACCCAACTGCAGATTCTCTTCACGTTGGTCATTTTATGGCATTATGTTTGATGAAAAGGTTACAGATGGCAGGTAACAAACCAATTGTTTTGATTGGTGGCGGAACTGGTCATATTGGTGATCCTTCAGGTCGTACCGATATGCGTTCTATGATGACTAAGGAAATGATAGACCATAACTGTGAATGCTTTAAGAAACAAATGGAAAGATTTATTGAGTTTGGTGAAGATAAAGCTATTATGGTTAATAACGCTGATTGGCTTTTGAATCTTAATTATATTGAACTTTTGAGAGAAGTTGGTGCGTGTTTCTCTGTTAATAATATGTTGCGTGCTGAATGCTATAAACAAAGAATGGAAAAGGGTTTAAGCTTCTTAGAATTTAACTATATGATTATGCAAGCTTACGATTTCTATTATTTGAATGAAAATTATAACTGTAATCTTCAATTTGGCGGTGATGACCAATGGTCTAATATGCTTGCTGGTTCTGATTTGATTAGAAGAAAAACAGGTAAAGACGCTCACTCAATGACAATAACCTTATTGATGAATTCTCAAGGTAAAAAGATGGGTAAGACAGCATCAGGGGCTGTTTGGTTAGATAAGAATAAAACTTCTGTATACGATTTCTATCAATATTGGAGAAACGTAGAGGATGATGATGTTCTAAAATGTATAAGAATGTTGACATTCTTACCTCTTGAAGAAATCGAAAAAATGGAAGCTTGGGAAGGTGCAGAACTCAATAAAGCTAAGGAAATTTTGGCTTATGAATTAACTTCTCTTGTACATGGTAAAGAAGAAGCTGACATTGCTCAACAATCTGCAAAAGCTTTATTTGCAGGTGGTGGAGATGATTCAAATATGCCAACAACTGAACTAACTCTTGAAGAAGACAGTATTTCTTTGATTGATGTTCTTGTTGAAACAAAACTTTGTGCAAGCCGTGGTGAAGCTAAAAAATTACTTCAACAAGGCGGTGTTTCAATAGAAGAAGAAAAGATTACTGATTTGGGCTATAGATTAACCAAAGAATCTTTAAAAGATGGTGTTAAAATCAAAAAAGGTAAGAAAATTTATCACAAGGTTGTTATAGCTTAATAAAAATTTATACATTTAAACTAAAAGCGTGTTGATTATTGATAATTCAGCACGTTTTTGTTATTTTTAGATTGTAATGAATACAAGATTAAATCCCTATCCAACACAAAATTTTCAGGCCAGACAAACAGCAAAAGCATACATTAAAGGTGGGAAAGCCAAACAATGTATTGAGCTATATGTACTGGATTCTTCTGATAAAAATTTTGTCACTAATTTAATGCGCATAAAAATAAAAATTGCCCCTATACACCGTTTTTTTAACAAAACTTAACACTAAACCTAATTTAGGAATTTTACTCCTAAACTATGCTATAATTCTCTTTAGACACCTATTTTAGGCGGATATTTATGAAAATACAGAAATTAAAAGCAGCAATATATTCAATCGGACAAGGGCTTAGAGGCAGACAGCTATTAAAAAATCCAAAAGGCACTCCTGCAACAACCGTAAGAACCATAGAACATTTTAGTTTTATTGAGAGTGGTTCTCTAGATATTGTCAATTATTATACCGAATACACAAAAGATTTCGCTAACCCAAAATCACCTCTAACTAAAAAATACCTTACAAGAACCGATTTTGCGTTCTTTGATAAAAACAAAAAAGAGCTTAAAAGACAAAAACAATTAGAACTTTTTCAATATACAGCCCCCTCTTCAGAAGGAAAATATATAGACAAGTCAAAAGGTGTCGTTCCTTATGAGGTTTTGGAAAGCCGTGACAAAGAGCCTTTAAATGAAAAAGTTGCGAAAGTAAAAGAAGAATACATTGATTTATCAATGGCATTTTTAGGTGGTTTTAGAATTAAAGAAGCCGTTTTTGACAAAACTAGAGCAGAAATTGCAGTAGACAAATATTACGAACAACAACAAAAAAAAGCTAATAAACAATTTGAAAAAGATGGTTTTTGGACTACACTATTTAAGAACCTTCAACAATAGGAGAATGCTATTATGAAAATTGCGATACCAACCAAGAATGGAAAATTATGCTCACACTTTGGACATTGTGATGTTTTTACATTTGCATTGGTAGATTCTGAGACAAAATCAATTCTTGAACTGACTACAGGAGCTCCAGAAGGCGGAGTTTCTTGTCAGTGTGCAGGTTGGTTAGCGGAACAAGGAGTTAATGTTGTTCTTGCAGGAGGTATAGGAGGACGTCCTATTACTTCATTGAATGATAAAGATATTAAAGTTGTTGCAGGATGCCCAGAATTGGATGTTAAAGAAATTGTAGAAAAGTATCTTAATGAGAGTTTGCTAACAGGAGAAAATTCTTGCGGTAGTGACCCGAACCATTCTTGCCATGGGCATAGCGAAGGACATCATTGTCATCATTAGGAAATAAACTAAAATAACCCCAGTTGGATTTTAAGACCAAAAGGGGTTCTTTTTTAGCAATTAGTTATTTACATTGATTGACATTTCTTGAGAAGTTCTTCTTGGTCTGTAATGTTTGACCAAGTACCGACAAAGCTACTTTTATCAGGGAATATAAATCCTAAATTGATAATACCTTCTCTTACTGCCAATTTTACTTGAGTTCCGTTGCTTAGAGTTAAGCGCTCAAGACCTTGTACATTTTTTACAATTTTTAAAAGGTCTTTATAAGTAAATTGATTAATATTACCTTCTAAATATTTAAGAATATCTTCATGAGGTCTTGCAGGACCTTCGTTATTACTTTTTTCTTTAGCACCTTCTGCATCTAATTGATACTGCTTGTATCTTAAATCTAATTCCATACACTAATCCTTTCATTTATATTTGTTCGTAGTCTTCTTTTAATTTATTAAGTTCTTCTGTTGCGGATTTTACTTGCTCATCAATTTGTTTTTGGGCATTAGCTTTTTCTTCATCAGAAATTGTTGATGTCGCAATTGCTATACCAGCTCCACCACCTGCAACTGCACCGATAATGCCACCAACAAAAGCGCCTATTCCTGCTCCAACTGCACCGCCAAGCAATCCTATTTTTACACCTAGAGCAACGCCACCTAACGCTCCACCCGTCATACCTGTATAAGTTCCGACTTGTTTTCTTGTTTCGAATAAATCTTCAGGTTTTTGTTGTTTTAGTTTTTCAATTTTTGCTTCTTGAATTTTTATTTGAATATTCAATTCTTTTTGAGTTTTGATAATCTCAATAGCTTTTAAACGGTTTTCTGGAGTATTTTCTAATTGTTTTTCTGCAATCGTTTTATTAACAAGCTCTTCTAACTCATTTTTATATTGTTCTTGTGCGGCTTCGTCTACAGGAGTTGTATTTCCACCAACGGTCATTTTGGCATTACCAACTTGTACTTCTCTCGGACAAGACTTCAAAAGAGTATCATATTCTTCTTCAGAACATAATCCATTTTCTTTTATTGCTTTAGATTTTTCTAAGAAGATGCTGATTTCCTTTTCGCCGTTAATTACAGCATCATTATTGGTATCGGCAATAGTTGCGATATCCTTTAGAAATTTATTAGTGATCTGTGATATTCCAAACATTCTCTAACCTCCACTATTAATTCTATTAGCCAAAGAGCCACTTTACTCCAGCATAAATAAACGAGCAAAAAGCTGTTTGTTCTGCGAAATTACCATGTGGTCCACAGTTAGATACTATGCCACTAGTTGCCCAATCAGAACCAAGTCGTTGTTCCATATACTGTTGTTGATGTGCCCAAAATGACATGATTTATTCCTTTCTTTTATCTAGCTGTTACGGCATCACATAGCCAACGAACACTTGCATAAATGAATGAACAAAAAGCTGTTTGTTCTGCAAAGTTGCGTCCACCTTTAGCGCCTGCACCGCCACAGCTTGTACCCCAGTCTTTACCAAGTCGTTGTTCCATGTACTGTTGTTGATAATCTGAAAAAGATGCCATTGTAAAATCCTCGTAGTTCAATATAATACATGTGTGATAACGGCAAGTTCTCAAAAATCTTTAATATTTTTGGAAAAAGTTTTACATAAATTAACATTTTGGATAAAAAATGACGTTATATTTTGTTTTTGGTTCTTCCAAATCGCTCTAAAATATGCTACAATGTATAAAATTGGAGCAGGAAATGTATAAGTTAGGTATAATAGGTTATCCTTTAGGACACTCAATCTCTGCAGCAATTCACGAAGCTGCTATGAAAAGTATAGATGTAGACGGAGTTTATGATGTTTTAGAAACTCCTCCTGAGGATTTGATTTCCAGATTAAAGTTTTTGAAAACTCAGAATTATCACGGGTTTAATGTGACAATTCCTTTAAAAGTTCCTGTTTCTTTATTTCTTGATGAAATTGATGATTACTCAAATATTGCAGGTTGTGTAAACACTGTTAAAATAAACGCTGATAAGACGTTATTTGGGTATAATACCGATATTTATGGTTTCAAGATGGCAATACCTTTAGAGGTTAATTTGAAAGGTAAGAATGCGTCTGTTCTTGGTACTGGTGGTGCATCTAGAGCTGCTGTTGTAGGCTTGATTGAGCGTGGTGTAACTGAAATTGATATGTATACCAGAAACATAATCAATGCTAATCAGACAATTAATTACTTGAGAGCTCAATTTCCAGAAGTGAAATTTTCTGCGTATCAAATCCAAAATATAAGAGATTTGTCTCATACTTCTATCGTTGTTAATACAACACCAATAGGTATGCGTGGGTTTATGATGAATGAAAGCCCTATCGAGGAGAACGATATCAAAAAACTTAACCCAGATACAATAGTTTATGATGTTGTGTATAATCCTACTAAAACAAAGCTTATAACAATGGCACAAAAAGCTGGTTTAAGAACAATTGGTGGTTTGGATATGTTAATTATGCAGGCGCAAAGAGCTCAAATTATTTGGACAGGCAAAACTCCGGATGCGAATATGATGAAAATTGCTGCGCTCGAAGCTCTGAATGGAATGTAGCAAGTATTATATTACCCAGCTTATTAAATTTTTGTAAAATACAAGACTAACAAATAGTTTTTTGCTAAGATGTTGTTATTACAATGAAGAAATTTTTCTTATTAATAATAATTTTCTTAATAAACTTTTTGTCGGTTTTTGTGAGTGGGGTAGGAGCGCAAGACCTGCTTAAGCTTGACTCTGTTCATTTTGATAATTCTGATAAATTAATATTTATTGCAGGCTCTAGTAAAGATAATGAAGTGAGAACTTTTAAAATAAACTCCCTAAAAGAGCCTAATAGAGTTTATTTTGATATTGATAATTCAACCCTTATTGGCGGGAAGAAGGAATTTTTATTTGAGAAGAGTCCTATAAAAGAGTTTATTATTTCTCAGAACTCATCTACTCCACCTATTGTCCGTGTTGTAATGACATTAGATGAATCCGTGTCACCATCTAGTGTTAAAGTCTATCAATTAGATGGAAATATTGTAATAAGATACAATGGCAAATTTGAAGTTGCAGGTGATTATTTTAAAACAATTTTTAGGGATTTTAAAACCTCTAAGAATGATTTTTATGAATACTTAAAAATTAATACTCAGACTGTAGAAAGAAAAACTATTCCTATTTCAACACAGGATAACGATAGAAAAATCTTAGAGCAGATAAAAAATTCGTTTGAAAATTCTACTTTAAACAATTCTGATGGAATAAATTACGATATTGTGAAGAAGACAAGTATTTCAGAAAAATTTGACCTTAAGACAGGTTATTATCTAAAGCTTGTAAAATATCAAAATGATGGAATCTTGATACAAGGTATTGGGCATGCGCAAATTGAACCGCCAATTATTTTAACAGAACCTTCAAGATTGGTTATTGATATGCCAAATACTTACGTAAATCCTGATATTCGTAATAAAGAAGTACCTTTAGGAGATACTGGCGAAGTTCTTAAGATAGGTCAGTTTGAAGTAAATAAGGCAAGGATTGTTATAAATACAGAAGAAACTGCCAAATATTTACCGATTTTCTCTCCTGATAATCAGTCAATATTCTTGGTTAATACTGATAAATTAAAAACAGCTTATGTTTCTCAAGAGAAAACTAATATAAATGGTTACTTTAACAAAAAGATTGATAAATATACAAGTGAATTTGTTCTTTCTTTTACAAAGCCTGTTATTGTTGGGATAAGAAGAAATCCAGACTCTTTTACAGCGTATTTTCTAAATGCTCAAAATTATAATGAACAAGAGTTCAGAGCTGCACTAGAACAATCAGGATTAAAAGATATAAAGCTTTCTTTAATGTCTAATATCGGTATTAGGATGACTTGCCCATTATCAAGGGATAAAGTTATTAGATTTGATGAGAGTATAAACGGAAAAGCAGTAAAACTTGTTGTAACATCACCTGTACCTGTGACCAAAATTAGAAATAATAAAGCCCAAGTGAAAGGTACTGTGGTTATAGATGCAGGGCACGGTGGAACAGATTATGGTGCAATAAGAGCCGGTATTAACGAAAAAGATATAACATTAGACGTTTCTAAAAAGATTGAAGCGATGCTTGTGGCGAAAGGCTATAGGGTTTATATGACCAGAACGGATGACTCCGCTCCTTCATTACAAGATAGAGTTGATTTAAGTGAAGCTAAGAAGCCTGACGTGTTTGTTAGTGTTCACGTGAATGCAAGTTTAAAGAATGATATTTATGGTGTTGAAACTCATTGGTACCATGATTACAGTAATGAATTTGCGCAAGTTGTTCACAGTCATTTGGTGAAAAATATTCCAACAAAGGATAGAGGCTTGTTTAAGTCCCAGTTTTATGTTATAAATCATACGACATCACCTGCAATCTTAGTAGAGATGGGATTCTTATCAAATGATGCAGAGCGGGCAATGTTAGTGACAGAGAAAAGAAAACAACAGGTCGCTAAATCTGTTGCTGATGGAATAGTTGAGTATATAAATGCTAGAAAATAGTTGTTCAGACAGAAATTTGCCAATAGGATTTTGTGATTCCGGAGTCGGAGGACTTTCGGTGTTTTCAAAATGTCGTATTCTTATGCCTAATGAGGATATGGTTTATTATGGTGATTTGAAGAATGTTCCTTATGGCAGTAAAACAAAAGAACAGTTGTTAGAATATTTGACAGGGATTCTTGATTTTTTTGCTGAGAAAAGGGTTAAAGCTGTTGTTTTGGCTTGTAATACAACTTCTGCGGTAGTATATGATTTAGTAAAAGACAAATATCCGTTCAAGATTTATCCTATAATACAGTCTTCGGCAAAGATTCTAGCAGAATCTGGGGTGAGAAGTCTGGGGGTTTTTGCAACAAAGGCGACTATAAATTCAGGAGCGTATGAAAGAGAGATTAAAAAATACAATTCAGGCATGGAAGTCTTTTCTATGGCATGCCCTGGATGGGTTGAAATTGTTGAGAATAATACTCTTGATAAGCCTGAAAGTGTTGAGTTGGTTAAGAAGTACCTGTATGAGATGCTTTCAAACTCTCCAGAGAAGATTGTTTTAGGGTGTACACACTATCCATTTTTGAAAGAAATTATATCAAAATACGTTGAAAGTGCCATGCTTATTGACCCTGCGGAAGAATTTTCAAAGTTTATTAAGAGGGATTTAGAGTTGAAAAACTTGAATAATCTTCAAAAAGATATGGGAAAAGAAGAGTTTTTTGTTAGCGCAAATCCTGAGCAGTTCAAGGTTTCAGGTAGCTTGTTTTATTCTGTGAAAAACGTCCCAGTTCTGTTGTAAATTTATCTATAAAAAAGTTAATAAACTTTTGCAAGTCGAACTTTGTTCATGTATCATATTATTTATGAGCGTATTAGCAAATGAGACAGCCGAAATTTGGGATAGCGTGAAAGAGGAACTTCGCAATGTTGTTCCAGAAGCTTCTCATCCTTGGATTATGCCATTAGAGCCAGTTGGTTTTGAGAATGATACTATGACTCTTTTAACAGGAGCGTCTTTTGCTGCGCAAATTATTAAAAAACATCACTATAAAGATATCGTTGATGCTTTTAAAAGAGTAACAGGTCGTGATATCAAGTTTGAGTTGATTGTTGATGCTAAAAAATCTGAAGAGTTAAAAAAGAAAACAGAAAAGATTAATAAACAAGCAGAAAAGATTAATAACAAGTATTTTGATAAAGAAACTCGTGAACGAGCTATGGAAAACTTGGCTTGTATGCAATCTGCTGCTAATTTAAATTTGAAATATAAGTTTGAAAACTTTGTTGTTGGTGAAACTAGTAAGATGGCTCACGCTGTTGCTTATTCTGTGGCGCAAGAGCCAGGGCAAAAATTTAACCCTTTGTTTATATATGGTGGTCCAGGGTTGGGTAAAACTCACTTGATGCAAGCTATTGGTCACTATGCAATTTTTAATCACCCAAAATTAAAAGTGAGATATATTAAAACCGAAGAATTTGCAAATGAGCTTGTTAATAATTTGAGAAGTGGTAATAGCGCTCCTGAAAAAATGACCAAGTTTAGACAAAAGTTTAGAAATATTGATATTCTTTTGATTGATGACATTCAGTTCATAGAATCAAAAAATAGAACTATGGAAGAAGTTTTTAATACCTTTGAGGCTCTTCATAATAAAGGAAAACAGATTGTTATAACATCTGATAGGTTGCCAAAAGATATTCCAAATCTTACAGATAGATTAAGAACTCGTTTTGAGATGGGGATTGTAGTTGATTTGAAACCTCCAAAATTTGAAACAAGAGTTGCTATTTTACAAAAATTGGCAGAGCAGAATATGATAGAAGTGCCAGATGATGTTTGTGAATATGTTGCAAATAACTTCTGTGACAATGTTAGAGAATTAGAAGGTGCTTTTAATAAAGTATCTGCCTATGCGAATATAATGGGTGTTCCTGTTACTTTAGAATTTGCGAGAGAAACTCTAAAATGCGAAGAGAATAAAAAGAAAATTGGTATTGAAGAGATTGCAAATGTTTGTGCAGAATATTACAATGTTTCAGTTAAAGATTTGAAGAGTTCTCAACGTAATGCGACAATTTCACAGGCTCGTCAGGTAGCTGTTTATTTGACAAGAGAGACTACAGGAATGAGTTATGTTAATATAGCAGAATTCTTTGATAAAAAACATCCGACTATGTTATTTTCTTATGAAAAGATTAAAAAAGATTTGGTAGTTAATAGGACTCTAAGAGAGGATTTAAGGGAAATTAAGCTTGCTTTGAAATTGGAGCAATAGTTTTTATTTTGGCATATTTTCTTTGTTAAATCTTTGTTACAAATTGTGGAAATCATTTCTTATCTCGGCTAGAATATTCATTGTAGTATTTAGAGGATTTTTTGGATGAATATTAAAGAAGATAAAATCATGTTACCCGAAGAAGTGAGAAGAATCTTGAATGCCGATAATAAAGAAATTGTTGATTTGTGTAAACAAACATCAGTTCTTCCTAAAAAGAATAAAGAAGGTCAATTATATTTTTCTTTGGATGAAGTAAAAAAATTGAAACGTGCGAAAGAAAATAAAGTTGCCGTGACTAATGTTGTAACAGCTGTTAACGGCGATTCTCAAGCTGTTGTTAATAATCTTTTATCAACTTTAAAATCATTAGAAAATAATTTAGCATCATCTGTAGAAAAAGTTATAGATGATAAGCTAGAAGGTATTGATGATTTAATCATTGAATTTGTTAGATGTAAGACTGAAAACGAAAGTTTGAAGAATAAAATCAATGAATTAAATAAAGAGAATTTCAATCTAAAAATGGCTGTAAATAGTTTTAAACCAGTTATGTGCGGCTTGTATGTAAAAAAAGAAGATAATAACAATAACATTTTATTCTAATTAAAACAGTTACCAGACTTGGATTAGGGGTTGAGGAAAATGGCAGAGGAAGTAAAAAATATAAACGAAGAAAGAACCAAGGCGTTAAAGTTAGCGATAGAGAAGATTGAAAAGGATTTCGGTAAAGGCTCTATTATGAAACTTGGTGATAAGCCTGCTATTAATGTCGAAGCGATTCCTACAGGTGCATTGGCTTTGGATGTTGCTTTGGGTATTGGTGGAGTTCCTCGTGGCAGAATTATCGAAGTTTACGGTCCTGAATCTTCTGGTAAAACAACTCTTGCACAGCACGTTGTTGCTGAGTGTCAAAAAAGAGGTGGTATTGCTGCTTACGTTGATGCTGAACACGCTCTTGATCCAGAATACGCTCGTAATTTGGGTGTAAATATTGATGAATTATTAATCTCTCAACCTGATACAGGTGAACAAGCTTTAGATATTACAGAAGAACTTGTTCGTTCAGGGGCAGTTGATGTTGTTGTAGTAGACTCTGTGGCAGCTCTTGTTCCAAAAGCTGAAATTGAAGGCTCTATGGAAGAGCAACAAATGGGTTTACAGGCAAGATTAATGTCAAAAGCTTTAAGAAAATTGACAGGTATAATCGGAAAAACTAATACTACAGTTATTTTTATAAACCAATTAAGACAAAAAATCGGTGTTATGTATGGTAATCCAGAAGTAACAACTGGTGGTAATGCTTTAAAATATTATGCGTCTGTACGTTTAGAAATAAGACGTGTTGAGGGGCTTAAAGGTGATGGTGAAGATATCGGTAACCATGTTCGAGTGAAGGTGTTAAAGAACAAAGTTGCACCTCCTTTTAGAACCGCTGAATTCGATATCATTTTTGGTAAAGGTATTTGCAAAGTCGGTAATATCCTTGATGTTGCTGTTAACTTGGGTATTGTTAAGAAAGCTGGAGCTTGGTTTAGCTATAACGAAGAAAAGCTTGGTCAAGGTCGTGATAAGGCTAAGGAAGTTCTTACTAATAATCCAGATTTGTTAGCAGAAGTAGAAAATTTGGTAAGACAAAAACTAAGTGAAAATCAATAATGATAAGGCCAATAAGTTTTACAAACCCCAATGTAACATTTAAATCCTATAGTAGTGAAACTGCAGGACTTTTGCGGTCTACAGAAAACTTGTTTGATAATATTTCTATTATGCAAATGGCTGATGATATTAAGATTTCTCGTGAATGTGGTGATTTGGACTTGGTAAAACACTTGGATAATAAATCCATAAGCTTGTCTAAATTTGGTGAAGGCAATCTTATTTTACAAGTTGCAGATAAAGCTACTGAAACTGTTGATGTATTTTATCATAATGTGTCAAACGAGTTGAGTGATAGAGTGTATACATACGCTGATACCAATCTTTTCCCTTGGAATCGTGGAAGAGATATGAAGACTTCTTCCAAGTTCGTGAGTTCTATGAGTATGGAAGAAAAAGGGGTGTTAGAATTAATGTGCAAAAAATACATTCCAGAGTTTTTAAAACTTGTAGAAAATTTTAGAAAGTAAGTTTATTATAATAAAAAAAGGATGACCAACGTCATCCTTTTTCATATTTTGATATTAAATTTACGCTAAGATGTCGAAACCGCAAGTCCCTGATACATCAGGTCTTTTAGGGTCTAGGGCGTCTAATCTTGCAACTAAACCTGGGTCGTGACGTAGTCCACCATATTCGTTGCCACCGATTGCACTAATTCTTTCAATAAAGCTAGGTTCTTGACCGGCGCCACCAACTTTTGGCGTAACACTCTGCCCCCCGTTGTACGGGTTGACCTGCTGTGTAGTGGTCTGCATATACTGACCGATTTTACTCAAAAAGTCCATAGATTTTCCTCTTCTTTTCTATATAAAGTATTTTTAGAAGAAGAAATTGCGCATTGTTAACAAATTTTTACAAAGATTATAAAACTATTGTAAAACTTCGATGGCATGTTCTACGTATTTAATAGCATTAACTGCTGCGATGGCTCCATCAGAAGTTGCTGTTATGACTTGTCTTAGAGGGCTTGTTCTAACGTCTCCGGCTGCAAAAACACCTTCGATAGAAGTTCTCATATTTTCATCTGTTACAATGAAACCGCTAGAGTCTTGTTGAAGTTGTCCATTGATAAGGCTAATGTTTGGAGTTAAACCTATAAATGGAAATACACCATCTATTTTTAATTCACTTGTTTCTTGAGTTTCTGAATTAGATAAGACAATTCCTTCAACCTTGTCGCTGCCCTTTATTTCAATAGGTGATGTGTTGTAAATGATGGAAATCTTTTCGTTTTCAAAAGCTTTTTGTTGGAGAATCTTATCAGCTTTTAGCTCATTTCTTCTATTTATTATATGAACCTTTTTAGCAAATCGTGTTAAGTAAATTCCTTCTTCAACTGCAGAGTTGCCACCACCTATAACAGCAATTTCTTTGTCTTTGAAGAATGCTCCGTCACAAACTGCGCAGTAGCTTACTCCACGACCTGTAAATTCAGCTTCTCCTTTTATATCAAGCTTTTTAGGATTTGCTCCGGTTGTTATAATAATGCTCTTTGTTTTGAATATTTTGTCTGTTATCTCTATAATTTTAGGGTTTGCAATCAAATCGATTGATTGAATTTCTTGAAAAGGAAACTTTTCGACTCCGAATTTATCTGCGTGTTCTTCAAATTTCTCAGAAAGGTCATACCCTCCGATTATTGGGAATCCGATATAGTTTTCTATTTCTAGATAGTTTGATGGTTGTCCGCCAAACATGCTTATATCAACAATAGCAGTCTTAACAGCTCCTCTTGCGGCATATACTCCTGCGCTCATGCCGGCAGGACCTCCTCCAAGAATCAGTATATCAAATTCTAATACTTGTTTTGTCATCTTAAAATCCTCAATAAATTATTTTAAAACACTTTCGCCAGAGATTTTATCACCTTTGATTTCGTATCTTGCCTTGTCGCTTTTTATTATTTTATTGTTGACTGGTGAATATTGTTCAAGTCTTATTTCGTTTATGCCTGAAAAAGTATTTTCGTTCAGTCTTACTGTTACTACATCGATTAAGACTTGATGGTTATCAAAATCGACTTTTCTGGTGAAAGAAACAACATTTCCTTGGGCTGCATTGATTGAAACATCTGCTGATGCCCCTGTGAAAGGGTTGCTTAAGTTTAAGACGTCACCTCTTCTGGAAATGTTCCATAGGTCTGTGCTTTTGGGTTTAAAAACTTTGTAATTGCTGGAGTCTACTATTTCTGCTCGGACACTCCAACTGCCAAATATTGCTTTTGGCACTTCTTCGATTGAAACCCCTGCTTTTAGTACATACGACTCTCTTGCTATAACTGGGATTAAAGCAATTGAGATTATAATAATAATTAAAAACAGTTTAAGTATTCGTTTCATAATTATAAAGTTACTAATTTTTCTTGTAGTGTTTGAGCAGAGTCTTCAAAACCTGCACGTCCCATAAGAGCGTATGTGTAATATTTAGCTTGTTCAACCCCCGGTTGGTTAAAAGTATTAATATTATATAATTCTCCTGCAATTGCAGTTTGGACTTCTAACATATATAGGAGCTGCGCAAGATTGTATCCATCAATTTTTGGTAATGATATTGTCATTGTAGGACGTTTGTAGTCTATTAATGAAACTCTTGTTGAATTTGCTTCAGCGTTTAATAAGTCATTAATTGTTTTACCACCCAAATATCCGATTCCTGTATATTCAAAGATTTTAGGAATTTCTAATGTTGTATCAAATTCATCAACTCTAATGAAAGTAATGACTTTATCATTCGGACCTTCATTGTATAGCTGAATTTGAGAGTGTTGGTCTGTTGCTCCTAGCGCTTTGATAGGAGTAGGTCCGTTGTTTACTATTTCTGAGTTATTATTAATTTCTTTTCCAAGCGACTCAGCCCATAGTTGAACAAACCAATCAGAGATATACTTAAGTCTGCTTGAATATGGCATCATTACAGATAGGTTCTTACCTTTTTGGGTATCCATAAGGTAGTGAATTAAAGCACTTTGAGCTGCAATATTTTGATGAATATCTGTATTTTTTAGAGCTAAATCCATATCTTTAACTCCGTTCATAATCTCATCAATATCGATTCCGACAAGTGCTAATGGTAATAAGCCTACTGCTGAGAATACAGAAAATCTGCCACCTACATCATCAGGGATTACAAAAGTTTTGTATCCTTCTTGGTCAGCAAGCTGTCTTAGAACACCTATTTTTTTATCAGTAGTGGCTACGATATTCTTTCTGTAATCATCACCAAGCTCTTTTTCTAAACGGTCTTTAATGACCATATATTGAGACATTGTTTCAGCTGTAGAACCTGATTTTGTAATTACGTTTACTAGAGTCTTCTTTAAATCCAAGATATCTAACAACCCATTCATTGAGTCCGGATCGATGTTATCTAGGAAAAATAATCTAGGGAGATTATTTCTTTGCTCAGGGGTAAGTAGATTCCAATAAGGTTTTAGTAATGCTTCTGACATCGCTAAACCACCAAGAGCTGAACCTCCAATACCTAGTACTAAAACATTTTCAAAACGACCTTCTACCATAGACGCAAACTCTTTTACGTACCAAATAGTCTCTTCATTGTAGCCTAAGTTCATCCATTGCAACCATTGACCAGGCTTATCTTTGCGTTTGTTGAGGTCCATTATGATATTTGCGATAGTCTCTTTATATTTTTCAAACTCTTCTTGCAGATTTAAACCGTGTTCTGCACCTATAATCGCAGAATCTGTGTTTCGGCAGCTTAATCTAATCATTGTATGATTTGCTCCTTTTGCATATCTCCCGTATATAATAATTGTACTATATACACACGAAAAATCAACCGAATCCCGCTATATAACTGGATTGTAAATTTTTGTAAACTGTCTGAAATTGACCGTTTTAAAAAATCTTTATATATATGTGTATAGGAGTTTAGTATGTCGAATAGTTTATTGTACTCGTTTGGGAAAATAACAGAGAGGAATATCGGGAATTCGTTGCAATCAGAAATCCAAACAAACTCTGACGAGTTTGTAAAATATATGGATGACGTGTTTGCTGAGATAAAAAAGACAGATAAGCGAAAGAATTTCTTTAAATTATTATTTTTATAATCATACAAGCCCCTCTTTTAAAGCTTTTACTGCTGCTTGGGTCCTGTCGTCAACTACTAGTTTTTGAATAATATTACATACGTGTGCTTTTGCGGTATGTTCACTTATTGTTAGCGTCTGTGCAATTTGACTATTTGATTGTCCATCAACAACGAGTTTTAGGACTTCGTATTCTCTTTGTGTGAGGTTTGAATGTCGTTCTTTGAATACTGAGCGTGATAGTTGTCTAGAAGGGATGACGCCACAGTTTTTATCACGGATAAATGGAGTTACGTGTGGGTCTAACCACATTGCACCTTCTTTTATTGTTGTAATTACCATCATTAAAGTTTCTGTTGCTATGTCTTTTAGTACATAAGCACTTGCTCCTGCGGTGAGGGAGTCTATTACTTCTTGTTCTGATATGTGAGATGTAAGCATTATGACTTTTATGTTGTTGTTATGTTCAAGAATCTTTTTAGTAGCTTCAATCCCACTAATGTCAGGTAATCCTATATCCATAAGGACTATGTCTGGTTTGTTCAGTTTTGCCTTTTCTATTGCTTCTTTGCCGTTTCTTGCTTCTGCTATGATTTGTAGCCTTGGATAGTCTGTGAAAAGTGATTGAATCCCGATTCGCATTAGTTTTTGGTCCTCTACTGCAAGTATATTGATAATATTTTCCATAAACAGTTCTCCTAATTATTATCAATTTAATCTTATGGGGCTTAGTGGTTTATGATAATCGGAGTGTTGTGAAAAGTAATGATTATATTTTGAAGTTTTAATTCTTAAATATAAGTTGAAGGTAGTTCCATTATATTACTTTTTTAGTAATCTGGGGTTGGATAAGTTTAATTGTTTATTTCTTTGTATTATAATAATTCCTAGATATTAAGAGGTATAGGTAATCGTGGATAAGAATTATCATTTTATCGCAATTGGCGGAATAGGGATGAGTGGCTTGGCAAAATATTTGCTTGAACAAGGGGCTTCTGTTTCCGGTTCAGATATTTCTGATAGCAAATACGTGAATAAGCTTAGAGATATGGGTGCAAGAATTTTTATAGGACATAATGAAAACAATCTCCCTTCAGATTCCATTGTTGTTGTTAGCTCTGCGATAAAGGAAGATAATCCTGAACTAATAAAAGCAAAGCGTGAAGGTATGCCAATATATCACCGTTCTGATTTATTAGAAAAGTTCTCTCATGTAAACGGCAAATTTATAGGTTTTTCAGGTACTCATGGTAAAACTACTACAAGTGGATTGGCTTCGTTCTTGTTATCAAAGGCAGGTTTGAAACCTTCTTTTGTTGTAGGTGGCATTGTTCCTTCTCTTAATACAAATGCTGAATATTCTTCTGAAGACTTTTTTGTAGCAGAGTTGGATGAAAGCGATGGTACTATCGTAAAATACTCGCCAGATGTTCTTGTTATTAATAATTTGGAAGCTGATCATTTAGATTTCTACAAAGACGGACTTACCTCTCTTTTAGTTACATTTAAAACTTATTTGGCAAACTTATCAGATACAAAGTTTGTGATAAATATTGATGACTCAGGTGTAAGAGCTTTAGGGTTAGAAAATAGTATCTCTTATGGTATTGATAGTGATGCGGATTTTGTTGCAAAGAATATCAGAACAGAACAAGGTTTGACATTGTTTGATTTGTACAAATCTAATAAGGAAGTTGGTACAATCAAAATGCAATTACCTGGGAAACATAATGTTTATAACGCATTGGCTGTAATTGCAGCATTAGATTCTGCAAATGTAGATATAATGTCAATAACTTCTTATTTTGAAGAATTTACGGGAATGGGAAGAAGGTTGCAAAAAGTTTTAGAGTTTGATGGTATAAGTGTATTTGATGATTATGCGCACCATCCGACTGAAATAAAAGCTACTTTATCTGCAATGAAAATGGCAAACCCAGAAAAAAGATTGGTAGCTGTTTTCCAACCTCATAGATATACTAGATTCCAAGCTTTTTGGAATGAGTTTAAAGCTGCGTTTGATTCTGCAGACGAAGTTATTGTAACAGATGTTTATTCAGCTTCTGAAAGCTCAATAGATGGAATAAATTCTGCTGAGTTTGTAAAAGGCGCTCCTAATTTTTCTCATTATCAAGGTGAAATGTCTGTTGTTGCAGAAAAATTGTTGCCTATATTAAAATCGGGTGATATTGTTATTGGATTAGGTGCTGGAACTATTACCGTATTGGGTAAAGAGTTGGAAAAAGCAAAAGAAGGTGCATGTTGGCTTGCGAAGTAAAAGAGGATTTTGAATTATCAAGATTAACAACATTCAAAATAGGTGGGGTTTGTGAAAAGCTATATTTGCCACAGACTATTGATGAATTTGTAGAGGTTTTGGAAAGTGTTGATAATCCTTTGATTGTTGCTGGTGGTTCAAATCTTTTGGTATCTTCTAGGGGGGTAAAAACACCTGTTGTATCAACATCTAAGTTGAGAAATCTAGAAATTAATGGTAATAAAGTCAAGGCTGAGTGTGGTGTTTTTGGTGGTTTATTAGCAAAGACTGTGGCTCAGAAAGGCTTGAGCGGTTTTGAATTCTTGATAGCATTCCCAGGGACAGTAGGTGGGAATCTTTATATGAATGCGTCTGCTCATGGTCAGTTTATGTCAGATTGTTTGGTTTCAGTGTTGGTTTTTGACAGGGAATTGAAAAAGGTTTCTACTTTACAAAAATCGGAAATGGAGTTTGGGTATAAAAAATCCATATTTCAATCTGGCCGATATATTCTTTTGAGTGCGGAGTTTGAATTACAAGCTTTGGATGTCGAATCAGTTCAAGAGCGTATGAATAAAAATTTAACATCAAGAAAACAAACACAACCTTCGATGGCGAATCCAAATGCCGGCTGTGTATTTAAAAATCCTGAGAATGATAGTGCAGGACGATTGTTAGATTTAGCTGGCATGAAAGGGTTTGAAGCAGAGAGGGTAAAGGTCTGGGATACTCATGCAAACTTTATTGTTAATAAAGGCGGAGCAACCAGTCTTGATGTTTTAGAATTAATGTTAAAAATGTACAATAAAGTAAAAGATGAATATAATATTGAATTAAAGCCGGAAGTTATTTTTGTCGGTGAAAAAAATTCAAGAGAGGAAGAGATATGCAAGATACTCTATTAAAGAATTCAAAGATAGCAGTTTTATGTGGTGGAATGTCTAGCGAAAGCGAAGTTTCCTTGCGTTCAGGGAAAAATTGTTATGAAGCCCTAAAGCGATTAGGTTACGAAAATGCGCAGTTAGTCGTTGTAGATTCTAATATTGCTCAGATATTAAAAGGTTATGATTTTGCATATAACGCTTTGCACGGAAAATATGGCGAAGATGGTTGTATACAGGGTTTATTAGAGATAATGAAAATCCCTTATACAGGTTGTGGTGTTATGTCTAGTGCTGTTTGTATGAACAAAGAATATACAAAACGCTTATTGCAACCAGCAGGTGTTCCTTTGATAAAGTCAGTCTTTATTAAAGAAGATGACGATATTATTGAAAAATCTCGAGAACTTAATTATCCATTGATGGTTAAGCCAGTATGTGAAGGCTCAAGCTTTGGTATGAGCAAGGTTGATGATGATGTTCAACTTGTAGAAGCTGTAGAGAATGCAAGAAAATATAACCCAGATGTTCTTGTCGAAGAATATTTAGTTGGGATTTGTGCTACTGTTGGTGTTTTGGAAAAAGATGGCAAACGCTTTGCAACAGAGATTTTAGAACTAAGACCAAAAAATGAGTGGTATGATTACGAGGCAAAATATACAAAAGGTATGACAGATTTTATTTTGCCTGCAGAGATAAGTGAAGAACTTACAAAAGAGGTGAAATCTATTGCTGTTAAAGCTTTTGAAGCTTGTGGATGCAGTGGGGTATCACGAGTTGATTTCTTGATTGTAAACAATATTCCGTATGTGCTTGAAATCAATACAAGCCCAGGAATGACCGATACAAGCGACCTTCCTGCACAAGCAGAAGCTTGCGGAATATGCTATGATGAATTAGTGGAACTAATCTTAAAGAGTGCCGGACTCAATAAATAATGTCTAACGAAGAAACAGGAATAACTAAAGAAAACCAATTATTGAGACTTAAGTCGAAGCAAATGCAACGTCAAGAAAAAAATCGAAGACGTCGCTTGAGAGCTTTTCGTAATTGGTTAAAATTCTTTCTAGTTGTATTGATGATGGGGTTTACTTATCTTTTAGTTACTCTTCCTCAGTGGTATCTAAGTCCTGCGGCTTTTGATAGAGTTGTTAACCCAAGTTTGGAAATCACTAATAATAAGATTGTTCCTTCTCACAAGGTTCTTTCGGCTCTACGCTGTAATCCTGTTCCCAAAGAGCCAATTTTTATGGTTAAAACAGATGCTTTAAAAGAAAGTATAATGCATTTGGAGCCTGTTCAGGATGTTTATATAAGAAGATTTTGGTTCCCTGCTAGGTTAAAAATTATTATTATAGAAAGAACTCCTGTAATAACAATCTCTCCAGAGTTTGATGTTCCTCCAATAGCATTCTTTTCAATGGATGGCAAGTTGATAGGGCGTGAGTATATGCCTCTTGATTCATCTTATCAAACTTGGTTGATTTTGACCTATGGTACAAAAGATGATTATCGTACTTGGGATGAACCTAAGGTAAGAAAATTCAGAAATATCGCTCAAGCTGTAGAAGATTTGTCCGGTGAAAAGGTTGAATATATTGACTATAAAAACCCTGATGACGTTTATATAAAAATCCAAAGCGCAAATATTAGGTTAGGAAGATTTTCTACTACAACAATGGAGCGTCTTGCAAGAATTCCTTCTTTGTTGCCTCAAGTTAAGATGCTTAATAAAAAGGTTAAATATATAGATTTGAGATGGGAAAAAACTAATTATATCAAATTGGATGAATAACGATGATTACTCTAGAGATGTTGGAACATTTTGGACAATACCTAGAAATACTTGAAACAAGGCTTTTGAGTAGGTATTTTGAAGCGCAAAAAGATTATATCCACTGTAAAGAAGGTTGTGCAGGATGTTGTCAAATAGGTGAGTATCCGACTTCTGATTTGGAGTTAATGTATTTGGTTTCTGGGTATCAGAAGCTTGACAAGGAAACTCAGGATAAAATTCTTGCTAATATTGAGGAGGCTAAAGTGAAGAGAGCTTCTAGTGAGGATAAGATGTATCAGTGTCCGTTTTTGATAAACAATCGTTGTAGTGTTTATGAATACAGAACATTGATTTGTCGTACACACGGCTTGTTGTTCTATGTCCAAGATAAAGATGGCAATTCTAAGAATAAGATGCCTGCTTGTGTGAATGAAGGGCTTAACTATAGCGAAGTTTACGATGCTGAAAAAGGTATTATTTCTCCTGAGTTGTGGGAGAAAAGTGGTATCAAGGCTGAACCTAAGGCTTATAATATAAGTCGCTGGGCTTTGATGAATAATGATATAGTAAGAGATTTGGGGTTAGAGTTTGGCGAATCAAAAGCCATGATTGATTGGTTTTGATTTTTATTTCTGTGGGTGAAGTTTGAAATTTTCTAAAAATTTGCTTAACAATATATAATATTGCTATTAAAAATATTGAAAAATTCGTGCAATATGTTAAAATATTAGTATGCAGTTGTACTCTGCAGGTACGAAACAGGAACAAATATGGCACAGAATAGTATAGAGCATTACTATGCGACACGCAACATATAGTGTTGTGTGTTTTGTGGTGTCTGACTAAGTTAATTGCGGAGCAGGTTTTAACCGTTATATAAGAATAAGAATAGCGAGGACATAGATGAGTATTTTTGCCGACAGAATTAAAAGAAGAGAGCTAAATGATAAGGAGCAACCTTCTAAAGAGTTTTTATGTACTTCGTTGGTCAAAAAGAAATCAGCTTTTTCATTAATGGAGATGTTGATTGTAATGCTTATTGTGGCAATTGTTATGGCTATTCAATCTCCTATGGTAGCTAAAAAACAGACAAAGGTAACAATTCGTCCTATTTGGGCACAATTGACAGGTGGTCATATTAGTTGGAACCGTCATGCAAGAAACTTGTCTGCAATTATCGGTGGTAAATACGCTGATGCAGAAGCGATGAAATCAGGTACTGTAGATTCTAATTATTCAGGCTTGGTTATAAACACTAATAACGAAAACCCGCAGATTGCGTTTTCGTATGATGATGGTAGTGGTGCTCAACCAAGAGGCAATCTTTATATAAACAAAGGTATTTATATAGGTAACAATATTATTTCTAGTGGTGCAAATGCCATTGCAATTGGTCAGAATGTAAACACAGGAAGCGCAAAAGATTCTGTTGCATTTGGTTTTGAATCAAGTGTTAGTGGTGCGGGTGGTACAGCTATCGGTGCAAAAACTAAAGCTGGGGCTACTAAGGCTACTGCTCTAGGTGCTAATGCGAATGCTGCAGCACAACAATCTGTTGCAATTGGTAATGCTCAAGTTTCTTCTGCTACAAGTGGTATAGCTATAGGTAACAATGCAATGGTATCAGAGGGAGCAGGTACGTCTTTGGCAATTGGTGACAGTGCAAGAGTTAAGGTTGGGCAAGAATCTGTCGTTGTTGGGGCCGGTGCCAATACTCCATCTGGTTGTTCTGTGGTTATTGGTAAGGATTCTCATTCTAAATCTCAAGGTAATTATAAGCGAAATATTATTATAGGAGCAGGAGCTAAAACGGCTGGGACTTACGCAATTGCGATTGGTTCTAATGCTAATGTTGCATCTAGTGCCTTGGCCTTGGGGACTAATGCAAATGCTAGTAAATCAAGCTCTATAGCAATAGGTACGGGTGCTAATACATACTCAGGTAGCTATCCTATCGCAATAGGTACTGGTGCTAATATCTTGGCCTCCCACTCCATTGCTCTAGGTACCAATGCCAAGGCTTCTTCAGCTAATTCAGTAGCAATAGGTGCTGATGCGAAAGCTAGTAGCCAATATGCTTATGCATTAGGTGCGAATGCTAATGTCTTGAGTGCTCATACAAATGCTATTGCAATAGGTTATAAAGCAAAATCGAAGGTTGCCAATGACGTTGTTATAGGGACTAATCCTAATACTAAAGTTACTACAGACTCTGTTGTATTTGGTGTGTCAGCAGGTCCTAGTAATACTAATCTTGGCAACAGTGTTGCTATAGGTTATAATGCTACTTATAGTACTGCAAATACATTAGCAATAGGGGCTTATGCTTCTCCTGCAAGGAATGGCATTGCAATAGGGCATTATGCAAGTACTAAGGATTATGGAACTGCAATAGGTAAAAGAGCTGTTGCTTATCCATATAGTTTTGCAATAGGTAATGAGGCTAATGCAGGTGGTAGTAATAGCGTGGCGATTGGGAAAGGGGCTCGTACTGAAAATAAAGAAAGAGTTTTAGCAATAGGTGCTGGTTCTGAAGCTGCTGGTGTTGATTCAATTTCTCTTATGGCAGATATTGATAATGCTGTTGGTAGATTTGGGTCACTCAAAAAAGATCATTCTAACGTAATCGTACTTGGTGGTAACGATACAACTGTTTATGTACCAGGTCAGATCATCGTAGGGAGTCTTGCATATGAAAATATTCATGTAAAAGGTTCGCTTTGGGTTTCTAATCACCTTGTCACTTTAAAAGGTGCTGCGCTTGGTGCGTATGTTCAAAGTGGTCCTCGTTATGAGCCCGGTAATAGCAATGACTGGGGTTATCGCTATAATCATGCTGTTAGTTGGATTAAGGAATTCGATGATCTAGGATATGATAAGACCATGTCAATGGCTGTTTATGGTGGAGAATATGAATCTGGACATGGGCGTACTAAACAAGAGGAATGTTATAAGATAGCTGATCGCTATGATTTGTCAAACTGGTGTACGTATATTTCCGACCGTCGTTTGAAAGATATCATTGGTGAAAACCTTGATGCTATGGACAAGATTAATAGACTAAAAGTATATGATTACAAATACAAGAACAGTCCTGTTCCTCACGTTGGTGTGATGGCTCAGCATTTGAAGAAAGTGTTCCCAAATGCAGTATCTAAGGATGAAAAAGATTTCTTGCAAATCAGACATGAAGAGATTTTCTATGCTATGGTCAATGCTCTAAAACAGCTTGATGCAAAAGTTAAACAGCTTGCTGCTGATTTGGCTGAAAATATTAAGCTTGTAACTTCTAACGAAGCGAAAATAAACGCTCGTGATAAAGAGCTAAAAGAACTTAAGCAGGAACTTGCACAACTGCGAGAAATGGCAAAACAATTACCGCAGTAAGTTTATATTGATAAAGCATAAGAGGCAGGCTGAAAAGTCTGCCTCTTTGTTTATCGAGTTTTAAATATGCCTTGTCATCCTCGAGCTTTGCTCGGGGATTTGTAAAGAAAAAGTTTCTACATTCTTAAACTTTTTACTGCAGAATCAATATCTTCACTGTTAAAAATATAACTTCCTGCAACTAAACAGTTGGTTCCAAGTGATGTACAAATCTTAGATGTAACATTGTTAATTCCGCCATCAACTTGGATAATAAGTTCTTTTGGGGCACGCTCTCTGATTAATGGGATTTTTGCAGCGCATTCGTGTATAAAACCTTGCCCTCCAAATCCAGGTTCTACCGTCATAACAAGAACCATATCAACGATGTTTAAATATGGATAAATACTTTCAGTTGGGGTATTTGGTTTTATTGAAATTCCCGCTTTTATACCGTAAGAGTGAATCTTTTCAATTAATTCTTTTGCTGCATTCGTTGCTTCGTAGTGAAAAGTTATTATATCAGCTCCGGCTTTTACAAAAGGTTCTATGTATTTTTCGGGGTTTTCAATCATTAAATGTACATCTAATACCAAGTTAGTGACTTTTCTTAATGATTTAACAACAGGGACTCCAATAGTAATATTGGGCACAAAATGTCCATCCATTACATCAATGTGTAACCACTCAGCTCCTGCGGTTTCAACACGTTTAATATCTTTTTCTAAGTTAGCAAAATCTGCGGATAATATTGATGGAGATATGATTACGCCCATTATAGACTCCCGTTTTTACCGAGTTTATTTACTTTTGATTTTATTATTTTATTTATTAATGATTGTGGTAATTTTGAAACAATTCTAGCTGCAAAAGCATCTTTCCCTACTGTATAGGTAAGTTTTGGATGCTTTGCGTTGTCTGCTTTTGCAACTATTTCTACAACCTTTTCTACAGGGGCTCCGTATTTTTCATTCTTGTCAGCATTCTTAATCATATATGCCATTTCGTTTTCAAAACCTTTACAGCCTTCTATTGATTGACTATTTTGTTCTATAGATTTGTTCCACAATGGAGTTGCAATAACCCCTGGTTTGATAGAAATAACTTTTATGTCTCTTTTGGTTTCTAATAGAAGAGAATTAAAAAGTATATCTAGAGCACGTTTAGAGGCGCAATAAGGGGATATAAACGGAAAGATACCATAACTAGCCATAGAACTAATATTAATTATTCTTCCGCCACCCAACAGGCTTAAAACACCTTGTGTTAATCCAATGTGTCCGATAGTATTTGTGTTGAATTGTCGTCTCAATTCTTTAGTAGAAATTCCTTCAATAGCTCCTGCAACCACGCAGCCTGCAACGTTGATAAGTGTATCAATTTTATCGGTTTTACTCTTAATAAATTCTGCAGCGGTAGTAATTGAATCATCATCACATAGGTCTATCCTAAAAGGAATAATGTTTGATGATAATTCCTGTAATTCCTTATCTCCACCTTCTTTTCTATATCCAGCAAACACAAGAGCATTTTTAGAAAAATGCTCTGTTAAAGCTCTTCCTATTCCAGAAGCTGCTCCTGTTATTACATAAACCTTACTTGCTGTCACGAGAAATTGGCCTCATTAAGATAACTGAGTTTAAGTTAAGTTGTAAAAACTCATATTCTTCCTCTTGGCGTTCTGCAAGATGTCTATGTGTGAGAGTGCAATTTTTTACCGCAATAAAGCTCTTTGTACTGTTTAATATATCTGAAATCAAGCGGTTACGTTTACCTACTTTTGGCATAAATACGTCACCCTTTATTTCATAATCATTAGTAATAATCAAAACTCGTTCTGACCATACTCCTGATGTTAAATTATCCAATCTTTCGTCTGCCATTTATATATTTCTCCTTTATTGTAAGTAAGATTGGAACAACGGCAAGTACAAAGCCAATGCCAATACAAGTACTATACTACCGATTACTAAAAGCATTATAGGTTCAATCATTTTTGTTAAAGTATCAATGATATCGTCCAATATTTTATCAAGGTAATTAACAGCATTACCTAACATTTCACCCAAACGACCCGATTGTTCACCTGTTGAAATCATAAATAACAACATCTTTGGAACAACTTTTGTCATTTTCATTGCAACAGAAATCTGTTGACCTTGTTGAACTTTAACAATAGAGTCAGTCATTTTATCTCTCAACAGAGTATTTGTAAGTGTAACTACACCCAAGTGCAAGCAGTCAACTACCGGAATACCCGCGTCATAAGCTACTTGTACAACTGAAAGGAAGTTTGAGAAGTTTGCACTAATTAACATACTGTTAATTAAAGGTACTTTTAAGGAAACTTTATCCAGAATTCTTTTGGTAGGTTGCCATGTTGTAATAATTGTTATTGTAATAGCAAGTACAATAAAGCCAACAATCAATACCCACCAGTTAGTTTTTAAGTATTCACCAACGTTAATCAGAACAGAAGTGATAAGTGGCAACTCTTTACCTTGGTTCTCGAACATTTCTTTGAATGTTGGGAATACGAACAATAACATAATAAGTACAATGATTGTTGCCAAAGCAATAACGAAACAAGGATACATAAGTGTAGAAATAACTTTACCTTTAGTATCGGCTTGTTTTTGCAACAATTCTTTAATACGGCCTAATGTTTTTTCAAGTTCACCGGCTTCTTCACCGGCTTTTACAAGACCGATCATTACATAACCGAAAACGTTAGGATATCTTGTTAATACATCTGCAAATGATGCCCCACCCATAACTTGGGTTCTTAAAACTTTTGCAGTGTCTCTAATTTTTTTCTTTGCAGCTTCAACTTCCATGAACATCAAGGATTCAACAGCTGGAATACCTGATTGTAGCAAGATTTGAAGAGTTGAAATAAATTCAATACGTTCTGTTAAAGACATTGGTAAGATTTTAACGTCAATACCGCCACTTTTTCCTGCAGAAGTATCTGTGATATCTGTAGGAATAAGCCCCATTTTTCTGATTTTTTCACGTGCGTCCTTGGCATCAATGGCTTCAATTGTACCTTTGACTACATCTCTTCCTCTTTTTAGGGCTCTATAATTATAGGTTGGCATTAATTTTTCCTCTTAACTATTCGTTTGCGTAACCAAGTACACGTACATATTCGTCTACGGTTGTTTTGCCATCAACAATGTGCTGTAGGCAAGATTGGCTTAAGGTTCTCATCCCTGCAGATACTGCAGCTTCCTCAATTTCGATATCGTGAGCACCTTGCGCAATAAGTTTTTTGATTTCTCTTGACATTGGAAGGATTTCATAAATCCCCAAACGTCCTTTATAACCTAAGAATCCACATTTTTCGCAACCAACAGGTCTGTACATTTTAGTTTTTAATAATTCTTGTTGTTCATCCTCGTTGATAGAAATGTGTTTTACTTCTTCTTCTGTTGGGTCATAAGCTTCTTTACAGTCATCGCACAATCTTCTGATAAGACGTTGTGCAATAACCCCTGTTAAAGTAGATGATACGAGGTAATCTTTTGCCCCCATTTCTATCAGACGGGTAATTGTTGCTGCCGCTGAGTTGGTGTGGACAGTAGATAATACCAAGTGACCTGTAAGAGCTGCTGAAATTGCAACTTCCAGTGTCTCATAGTCACGGATTTCACCGATAAGAATGATGTCAGGGTCTTGTCTCAAAATAGCTCTCATACAAGATGCAAATGTGATATCTGCTTTTGAGTTTACTTGAGATTGGTTGATACCTTCTAACTTGATTTCTATCGGGTCTTCAATCGTGGTAATGTTAACATCTTCTTTGTTAAGACTTTTCAAGATTGTATAAAGCGTTGTTGTTTTACCAGAACCAGTTGGACCTGATGTAAGGATGATTCCGTTTGGTGCTTTAATCATTGTCTTGATTTTTTCAATATCCCAAGGTTGTGTACCTTCAATTTTAATATCTTCTCCTGATGATTTTAATGATACGGCAGGAGCCAAGATACGGATAACGACTTTTTCTTTCCCTGCAACAGGTAGAGTGTTGATACGGAAATCGTATGCTTTATCGTTATACCTGATAGAGAATGTACCGTCTTGTGGACGTCTGTGTTCTGCAATATTCATTCTTGCAAGTACTTTAAAACGTGTAATAACAGCGTTTTCTACTGAAGACGGAATTTCTAATACCTTTTTAAGCAAACCGTCAGCACGAAAACGTACTACATAGTTATATAGTCTTGGTTCGATGTGAATATCTGAAACTTTTTGATCGATACCATCAGTAATAATTTTATATACAAGTTTTGCTACTGATGAGCTTGCGTTTTGAAGTTCTTTTTCTACTTGAGACCATAAAGAAGATTCTTCTCCGAATTCTGCAGCTTCTTCTTCAAGAGAAGCCATAATTCTTTCAGTTTCTTTAAGCTCTTCTACTTGTTTACGCTTGCCTGTGTAATCTTTTTGTAGAATTAAGTAGTCTGAATAAGTCATTACGTATGGAATAACGGAACGACCTGTTGAGAATGAAATTTCTCTGATTACATCTTTGGCAGATGGGTCAAGCATCGCAACTTTAAGTTTGCTACCTGAAATTTCAAATGGTATTGCAAACTTTTTGAAAATAAAGTCATCGTTAAGTCCTTTGAATAAGTTTAAATCGACAACTATATCGTCTGCATTGATTATGTCAACATTATATTTTGCTTTTAAGTAAGCACGTGCAGTTGCGTTATTTACAAAACCTTTGGCAACAAAAGCTGCATATAATGGAGTCTTATTTGCTTTGGCGTGTTCTTTTGCTGCAATAACGTGCTCATTTTTAACCAAGCCGTTTGATAAGAAAAACTCTTCATCACTCATTGTTGGTGTCGGAGGATAGCTAAAGGTGATTTCATCTTCAACTTTAACGTTGCCTTTCAACTCTGGTGGAGGTGCTGGAATAGCAGTAGGTGCTGTTAAATTCGCAACTAGGCTGCCAAAGTCATCATCTGCAAGCGAAATAAACTTCGCAACGCATTCCCCTGCTTGGCAAACACCTTTTACGGTGTTTTCTATTTCCGGTTTATTTGAAGAAACGGACTTTTTAATAATGATGTATAAATCGTTGTTTCTTATGTCGACAGGTATAAAGCCTGATGATACCATCAGGTTTTTATCAAACTTTTCCAGTAAATCAGGCTTTATACTGTTTTTTAATTTTTCTAATTGTTCTGTTGCCATATCAATTTAATTATAATGTGTTTATACCTATATCTTCGTTATCTTTGATAATTTTTGGTGTAATTAAGATAACTAACTCTGTTTTGATTCTTTCATTGCTAGAGCTTCTGAAAGCTGCTCCGATACCAGGAATATCACCTAAGATAGGAATCTTAGTAACAGTTTTGTGAGTTTGTTCTTGAATCAAACCACCAATTACAAGAGTTTCACCATCTTTGATTCTAACGTTTTTAACGTCGATATTTCTTCTTGATAATAGAGTTGCTGCTGTGTATTCAGTACCGGCACCTACACCGAATTCCATAGCTTTAACTTGTTCTAATTCGGTTGAATATTCTGGTTTTACGTTTACTGTTACATAACCATCTTTAGATATAAATGGTGTTAAAGAAACTTTTAAACCTTTATCAGAACCTATGTTATAGGTTTTTTGTGCAACAGCTGATGCTGTTGTTGAACCTGTTTGTAAGTATTCTACGTCAACTGATTCAACGTAGTCTGAAGTCAAGTCAAGAACTGCTTCTTTACCGTTGGTAACAACTAGTTTTGGATTTGCAAGAACTCTTGCTTTAGCTGTTTGTAGTAAGTAGTTCATATCCCAAGAAAGTTTGGTTTTCATATGACCACCACTTACGTGACCAATAGTTGTTCCGTCGGTGTTTGCATTGAATTGAATATTACCCATAGACGCTGACCAGTTGTTAGAGAACTGTCTTGAACCGTCTTCGTTAAGTTCGATGATAGATATATCAACGTATGCTTGTGGTTGTTTTGTATCGTTTTCTTTGATGAACTCTGCGATATAATCAATCTGAGCTTGAGAGCCACCAAATACTTTAACTGTACCTCTTTGTGGATAATAAGAAATTTTTAAGTTTTGTGGGCTGAAAGGAACAGTTGAGCCAGCTACAGCATTTGCACCTGTTAGAGTACAAGCTACAAGGTTCTCACCTAGAATAACTGTGTCTGTACCTTCACCAGATTCCATTTCGGCTTCTTCTTCAACGGCGAAACCAGTTGCTTCCTCGTCTTCCATATCAGGTTGTTCGCCAGATGTGCTTGTCTCCCCTGGTGTTAGCATATTACAAATCATTGATGCCATTTCTTGTGGAGTAGTATGGTTAACTACGAAAGTTGCTTGGTTTGGTTTTTTGTCAAATTGTTCAAGAATTTTCTTTGCAATTTGTACATCGTTATCCATACCGAAGATGATTAGTTCGTTTGCTGCTGTGTTTACAGTTGCAATTTCTGTAGTTGAATATCCAGGTCTTTTCTTAGCAAAGATATTCTTGTTAAGGAATTCTGCAACTCTTGAAGCATCTACATATTTTACAGGTAGAATAGTCATATCTCTTGATGCAAACTGCTCGTTTGCAGCAGCTTTTTTAGACATAATGATTAAAGTTTTGTCGTCAAGATAATATGTGTGACCAGTAATCTTTAATACTAGTTTGAAAGCGTCATTCAAAGAAACGTCAACCAAGTCTAATGTAACAGAACCTGATACAGAAGAGTGGAAAATAACGTTCAATCCTGCTTTATCAGCAAACATTCTCAAAACTTGTTTTACATCAGAATCTCTAAGAGATAAGTTGATACTATCAGCCTTATCTGTGATTTGGATGTTTGCGTCTAACGAAAGTACTTGCTGTCCGTCGTAGTTGTAGCCAATGGCCATAACGGCAGGAGCGGCACAGATTAACGCTGCGGTTAGTAACGCTTTACGTATATTATTAGTCACTATTCTTTCCTCCGAATTTTTTGTCTAAATTAGAAACTTTGTTATGGTGAAGACGATTACTTGTCAAAATCTCACCAATACCGGCTGTATAAGTGTTGCTACCTAGTTTTACGGTAACAGTGTTCTTATCAATATCGATAATTTGATAATTACTTACAACATCACCTTTTTTAACCAATTGGTCAAGTCCTTCAATGTTTATAATTGCAGAAGGGCTATATGTGTCGTATAAAATCCCTGATACAGATGTATCCATAATTCTGCCTGCTTCAGAGTCTTCAATTGCTGAACTTGGTGGTTCAACCAATTCAAATTTCGGAGGAGCGTTAAACTTATCCGCAATTTCTCTATATGGCAAGAACGGATCATTTTTAGTGATTTTACGTTCTATCGAAATGATTTCTCTTTTGCTGTTAGCTGCTGTTATTGCAGAAGATTCAGGCTGAATGTCGTTTAGAACGCTTTCATGGAAAAGCCCGCTGAACATTCCTTCTGAAGAATCTATTGTTGTAAGGCTCTTGTATCCTAGTCCTCCAGCAATCATTACTAACGCAGCAACAACACAAAGTCCAGACATAAAACCGTTTCTGCTGTCTGGTGTTGCGACTTCTGTTTTTTCAGACACACCCTCAGGAAAACTTATCCCTGTTGTGCTTAAGTCTTCTTCTATCAAAAAAGAATCCATATTTGCTATGTTTTTGAACATCTTTTTATACTCTCATTTTTCCTATATACTAATGATTTTACAGTAGGCATTTAACCAACGTAACATTCATTCGTATGATTTTATCCTAATCAAAATTAAGATTTGTAAGGAACTCTCTCGTGTATCCCATATTATTCTATTTATACTATATTTTACACAATATTGCAATAATGTTACAACTTATTAATCTAAGATTTTATAATCGAAAATTATTAAGAATTTGTCTATTATTATTTATGAAGTAACATATAGTTATGATGGATAAAATTACTATTAAAGGTGCTAGAGAACATAACTTAAAGAATGTTTCTTTAGAGATTCCTAAGAATGAATTAGTTGTATTTACAGGAGTATCGGGTTCTGGTAAAAGTTCTTTGGCATTTGATACTATTTTTGCTGAAGGTCAAAGACGTTATGTAGAGAGCCTTTCTACTTATGCACGACAATTCTTGGGGCAGATGGATAAACCTGATGTTGATTACATTGATGGTTTAACACCTGCAATATCTATTGACCAAAAATCTACTAGTAATAATCCACGTTCAACAGTTGGTACTGTTACAGAGATTTATGATTATTTGAGATTGTTATATGCACGTGTTGGGACTCCTTATTGTCCAAAGTGTGGTGAAGAAATAAAACCACAAACTATAGATGAAATTGTTAATAATATTCTAACTTTGGACGAGGGAACAAAAATCCAAATTTTGGCTCCAATTGTCAATGGTAAAAAAGGTGAGTTTCAATCTTTATTTGAAGAACTCAGACAAGAAGGTTTTGTAAGGGTTAAAGTTGACGATACTGTATATAATTTAGAAGAAGATGAAATAGAATTAGCCAAAACTAAAAAGCATACAATCTCGGTTGTTATTGACCGTGTTGTTGTAAAAGATTCTGCTCGTTCAAGAATAACAGATTCTGTTCAAATTGCGCTTCAAAAAGCAGATGGCTTGACTGCAATTGATGTAATTGGTGGAGAAGAAAAGTTATACAGTGAAAAACTTGCGTGTAAGAAATGTAATATAAGTTTTGAAGAACTTGCGCCAAGGATATTTTCGTTCAATGCTCCCTATGGTGCATGTGAGAAATGTTCTGGGATTGGTGTTGACTACAGAATTTCTGCAGATTTAGTTGTTCCAGATAAAACCAAGTCTCTTGATGACGGTGCAATTTATCCTTGGAGCAAGACGACAAATGATTATTATAAAGATTTGATTGATTGTGTGGCTCATCATTATGGAATTGATACAAAAGCGCCTTTTGGAGAACTATCAGAAGTCCATCAAAATATTATTTTATATGGTTCTCCAGATTTAATGCAAATCAGGGTTAAGGAATTTGGTACAAGAAGATATCGTACTCGCATGTCGAAATTCCCAGGGGTAATTCCATATTTGATGAAACGATATCATGATACAGATGGAGAGTATTGGCGTAGTGAAATCGAAAAATATATGATTACAGAACCTTGTTCTGCTTGTGGCGGGGCTAGGTTAAAGCCATTCCCGCTTGCTGTTAAAATTAGTGGGAAGAATATTCATGAATTCTGCTTGTTATCAATAGATGAAGCTTACGATTTTATTTCATCGTTGTATTTAGATTTTAGTGATTTTCAGATGAAAATTGCTAAACAGATTCTTGATGAGATTCGTGCTCGACTAAAATTCTTAAAAGATGTTGGTCTTAATTACTTGAATCTTGCTCGTATGGCGGGAACATTATCTGGTGGAGAAGCACAAAGAATTCGGCTTGCGACACAGATTGGAAGCGGTCTATCAGGTGTTTTGTATGTATTAGATGAGCCATCTATCGGTTTGCACCAAAGAGATAACGATAGATTAATTAAGACTCTTATCAAACTTAGAAATCTTGAAAATTCTTTGATTGTAGTAGAACACGATGAAGATACAATAAGGCAAGCTGATTATATTGTGGATATTGGACCAAAAGCTGGTGTAAATGGTGGTAATATTATTGCGACTGGTTCAGTAGAGGATATTATTGCAAGCGAAGAATCTGTGACTGGGAAATATTTATCAGGAGAAAAAGTGATTCCTGTTCCACAAACGATAAGAGAAGGTAGTGGAGAATATTTGCAGATAAGAAATGCTTATTTGAATAACCTTCAAAACCTTGATTTAGATATACCATTAGGTAAAATGGTTGTTTTAACAGGAGTTTCTGGTTCAGGAAAATCAACTTTGATGCAGAGTTTGATATTTGAATATGCCGCACATAAATTACGCAAAAATAAACCGAAACCACAGGGCGTTGATGAGATATTGGGTTTTGAACATTTTGACAAAGTTATTGACATTGATCAATCTCCAATCGGTAGAACGCCACGTTCGAACCCTGCAACATATACGGATGTTTTTACACCAATAAGAGAACTTTTTGCAAAAACTAATGAGGCGAAAGTAAGAGGGTATAAACCTGGAAGATTCAGTTTCAATGTGAAAGGTGGACGATGTGAAGCTTGTTCGGGTGACGGTGTCTTGAAGATTGAGATGAACTTCCTTTCAGATGTCTATGTAAAATGTGATGTTTGTAAAGGTAAACGCTATAATCGAGAAACTTTAGAAGTTAAATATAAAGGTAAAACAATTTCTGATGTTCTTGATATGAGTGTAAAAGAAGCTTTAGAGTTTTTTGATAGTGTGCCTCAGATTAAGAATAAGCTAGAAACGCTTCACGATGTAGGTTTGGATTATATAAAACTTGGCCAGAGTGCTACAACGCTTTCTGGTGGGGAAGCTCAGCGTATTAAATTGGCTTCAGAACTCAATAAACGTGCAACAGGCAAGACTCTTTATCTTCTTGATGAACCTTCTGTTGGGTTACATTGGGATGACTTAGATAAGTTAATAAAGATTCTTCAACGCTTGGCGGATAATGGAAATACAATTTTAATAATTGAACATAACCTAGATTTAATAAAAGTTGCAGATTATGTTATTGATTTGGGTCCAGAAGGTGGCGACGGTGGCGGACAAATAGTTGCTTGTGGTACGCCAGAAGATGTTTCTAAAAATGAAAAATCTTATACCGGTAAATACTTGAAACAGTTTTTTAATTAAACCCTGTCAAAAGATTGTAGAAAGTTAGTCCGACAAATATAATTGGAAGAATTTTTGAGATGATGTTATTTGCAGGAATAAGGTCACATATTTCGCAGGTAAGAATTATCATCATTGGGGTCAAGAATAATAATAATCTTGGAGCGAAAGGATAAAGGTGTAAATAACTTGCGCTGATTATTGCAAGTAATGTTATAGCAAAAATCATTGCAAATTTTTTGTCTCTAAAACAGCTTGCAATAAATCCTAGCCCGATTGCGCTGAGTCCAATTATTGGAGTTATAAAAACATTAAAATTAGTTTTTATCATATTAAGCGCCAAGTGATAGATATTTTTCTTTGTAATAAAAAAATTGCTCCAGTATGTATCTATTGCTGCGCCGTGGGCTTCCATAATTCCCCAAAGATGGTAGATGAAATAGAATATGAGGAATAGGGCGAAAGCTGAAATCGCAAAAAAGAATTTTCTCCAATCTTTAAACAAGATATGAACGATTCCGCCCAAGATTATGAATACAGAAGGGAGAGAAACCATAATACTGCAAGATAGTAAAAGTATTTGTATAAACTGTCTCCAATAGCCTTCTGGATTGTATCTTATAAAATAAGTGATAAGTAGTGTGCAAACTAAAACATCTGTAGAAAAAGGTTTTAAAACCCAAGAATAGGTTATTAACATTGGGTTAAATGCGAATAGAATCAGTCCTGCTAGGATAACAAATTTGTTTATAAAAATATTTTTTAATAAGTTATGAAAAGCAAAAATACTCCCAATGCTTGCAAGTAGTGGTACAGTTTTGAACACAGTTTCTACAATATGTGGTGGAGTATTTGCAGGGATTAATAAAGAAAAAAGTTTTGTTATACAAAGAAATAATGGAGGAACTGCCTGTGGAAAGGACAAAGGATTGAACAATCCCCAAAATTCTCTGTTATTGATAGCTCCAATGAGCAAAACTTCATCTTGTGATAAAGTTTGATTGAAAAATGGTACTAATAATCTTGCTAATATCCCGAGACAAATGACTGCGCATACGAATGGGAAAGTGTTAGTACTTTCTTTAGTTTTGGTTGTTTTCTTTTCTACTGATGTAGATTTCTCTTTCTTCTTTCTCTTTGGCATAGAGTTATTTTACTGCAAAAATAAGTAGCCTGTTGTTTTTTTTAATGACGGTATATTTTACTCCCCTCTCCTATTAGGAGAGGGGGTGGGGGTGAGGTGTCAAATTTTATTATTTATAATTTAAACAAATTTTACAAAAAAACGGGTTTGATTTATCAAACCCGTTCTCTATTATTTTATTGAAACTTAGAATTAATCTAAGATATCTTCGCCGATAGCGTATCTGAAGCCACCAGTAAGAGCAACCCCTGTTCTACCGCCGTTGCGAACCATTGCTTGTAAGTAACCTGTAGAACGTTCGCCGTGGTGTTTTTGAACACCGATACCATATTCAACGAATGGTTTGATAGTGTATCTGTCAAATACTGCTGAATCAGCCCAGAAGCTACCACCATCCATTGTCATCCAAGTCATGTTAACTGCCAAATATGGTTGCCATCCGTTACGGAAGTTGTTAGCAATCAACTTAACGCCAGGAACGAATTCAATAGCGTGTAATGGGTCTTGCTTGATGTGTACACCTGCTGCGTTATCGTGAGAGTAAGCGTAAACAAATGTATAAGACATCATGTAGCTTGGTTGGATGATGAATTTGTTATCAAATAATCTCCAATTGTAACCAGTTTTCATTGCTACACCAGTACCTAACATTGGGAAGTGTTCGTTGCCGAAAGCGTTGTGAGCTTCTACTGCCCAACCACCAACGTTAGCTGTTAAGCCTGTCCAGAAGTCACCTTTATACGCTGTGAATACACCACCTACAGAACCACCGTTTTGCCATACCCCGATACCGTTGTATGTTTGGTGAGCACCTGTATAAGCACCGAATACAGCATAGTTAGCATCCCAACCTCTGCCTAATTCGTATAAACCACTTTCGTGTCCGATAAGAGTACCGTAAGTTACGTTAGAAACTTTTGGACCGTCATCCATTCTAACGTGTTCTAGATTAGTATAGCCTCTAACAAATACGCTTGGATAATCTTCTTGACGTTTGTCACGATAGAATGTGTTGATTTCATCGTCAAACATATTAGAGTATCTGTTGTATCTCTTTAGAGTTTCTCTTTCATCTCTAGTAAGAATGCTTAGCATATCCATATTAGCGAAAGATTGTCTATAGATGTTATCAAATAATAAGAACGCACCTAATTGAGCAAGTGGTTTTGAGATAACGTTGTCTGATGGTCTGAATGTGTTTTGGAATGAGAAATAAACATCATCCGCAGCATCACCAGTTAGATTTAAACTACTTCCGCTAACTTTGTTAATGTTATATTGATAAACTGTACCGTTAAGACGTGATACAGAAGAATCAACGTTGTCTACTGATAAGCCATTAACATTAGTGAATAAGATGTTTGCATGATCAACATTTACATCTTTATCAATCATGTTCATGCTTGAGATATTCAAGTGAGCATTAGGTGCAAAAGTTGTTGTACCTTTGATATCTTCTTGTAAAATGTTATCCATTTTTTCGTTAGCTAAATCAACGTCAACCATAATATTAGTATCAGATGCTAAATTGAAGTTGTTCATTGCAATGTTGCTTACAACACCTTGTTGAACGCTGATTGTACCACCATCAAGAACAACATTGTTTAATGTATGTCCTGCTGCAGCACTTTCACGAGTACCGAAGTATTCGTCTTTTGTAAAGTGGATTGTACCACCTTCCATTTCTCCTGCAGCATTTCTAGCACCTTTAGTAGTAATTGTTGTGTTAGAAACAGTATTGTTTGCTGTAGCTAAACCGTTATGAACATTCAAATTAACACTAGAAACTGTTGAATTAAAGTTGATGTTACCAGTGTAAGCTGCATTATCGTAGTTGATATTAACTGTTGGTACATTAGCAGGGTCAGAAGTTGTTCCGCCTGTAACTTTTGCACCAAGGTTAATGTTTCTGCCTTCGTGAGCATTTAGGTTAATAACACCAGCGCTACTTCCTGTAAGTGTTGAACCTGCTGCTAAGTGAATAGAGTCAGTCTTATCATCAGCTAAGCTGCCAACAAAATTAACATCTTGGTTTTGTGCAATAACAGTTGTATTAGAATTTGTACCACCATAGATTGCACCACCATATTGAGAAGCTGTGTTACCTTCAAAGCTTGTATCAATAATAGTTGCATTTGATAGGTTGTATAAAGCACCCCCTTCGCCTGCTGCGTTGTTTCTAAAAGTAGAGTTTTTAACAACAAGATCAGTTTGAAGGGTTTCGCCGCCACCTATCATTACAGAAGCGTTATAGATAGCACCACCGTCACCTGTTGTTGTTGGGGTTCCATCAATAGTTTGTGCGCCGTTATTTTCAAATAATACATCATTGAAATCAGCTTTACCTGTGTTATATACCGCACCACCCCAGTTTTTAGCGAAGTTGCTATTCATTGTAGAGTCTGTAACGGTTAAAGTTCCACTGTTTGAGATAGCACCACCACCGTTGTTTGTACTGATAGAACCATCAGCGTTTGTTTTAATACCGTTGCTGATAAATCTAGTATTAGTAAGGTTGGTGATAGAATTAATATCTCTATAGTCAGAACTGCTGTTTGCAATAGCACCACCGAATTGGTTAGCTGCTACGTTGTTTTGGAATAGAGTTCCGTTGATTTCTAAGATAGCACCTAGAGGGTCTAAAGTTGTGTGGTCAACGCCTTGTGTTGGATTAACAAATGATTTTGACCAGTTAGAAACGTTTGCAATAGCACCACCGCTAGTACCTGCAGAGTTTCCTTCGAAAATGCCACCGTTAATGTTAACAGTTGCTGATTTTTCGGAACTGTTAGTAATACTGTTATAGATAGCACCACCATCGTTTCCTGCATTGTTACCATTGAATCTTGTATTGCCATCAATAGTAATTTCACCACCATTACCGTTATAGATAGCACCACCATAACGAGCAGCGGTGTTATCGTTAAATTGTGATTGTGTAATAGTTAATGTATTAAAGTTAGCAATTGCACCACCACGGCCAGAGTTTTGTGTATCCCAAATTTCAGGGCTAGATGATTCGTTGTATTCTGCACCATCTCCAGCGTGATAAGAATCAGCTAGGTTGCCTTGGAACTGAGCACCATAAATATTAGCTGTTCCGTAGTTGGTAATAACACCACCGATACCCGCAGTATTATCTTTGAATAGAGCAGTAGCTCCTGCAACAGCTGAATTACCAACGTTCAATGTACCTGCGTTATAGATAATACCACCAGTACGACCTACAGGGAAAATATCCCCAGCAGCCAGTGGGTTAGTAGGGTCTTGAACATCAGGTGGAGTCTTGATTGTTAGCTCTATCATTGCAGCGATTTCGCTATAAGTTTTGGTACCTGTTGTTGTTGCAATATTTAAAGTACCGCCTTCTCTAACATTATAGATACCACCACCATAATTATTATTGTAAATTGTCTGCGGACCACTATTATGGCTGCTATTATCTGTGACAGTTGCATCGCTGCCATCAGCCTTAGGAATTAATATTGGATCCTGTGTTGGCTGAAATGTTGCTGCATCAGCAGTATTAATGGAAAAAGCCATCAATGCGGACAGCAATAGTAAGGAAATTTTTCCTCGATTATTCTTTTTCATATTTTACCTCTAGAGTTCTAAAAATTCTCATTATTTATTTAATCACAAAGGTATTTTAAATGGAAGTATTTTTTATAAAACTTTTATAAATTTTTTCCTTCTTTAATTCTCTATTCGTAAGACTTTACCTTATCTTGTTTTAGAGAAATTTAATCAAAAAAGAATTATTACAATTTGTTAAGTTTTGTGTGAAATTATGCAATTTGTTTGCAAAAAAAAGACTTTATATAAATGTAGGTTAATGTATATAAGGAAGTGTGGTTAGAAATATGTCAGCGTGCTATTTGTACGACGTATCAAAATCTTTAGGATTTGGTGTAAGAAACGATGCAAAAGCTCTCGGAAACGGTAGTGATGCAGGTGTTCGTGGTGTCGTTGGTACAATCCAGACAGGTAAAGCCGCAACTTCTATTTTTGCAGAAGTAAACAAGTTTGATAAAGCTGCAAGGATTGCACAAAATACAGCAAATTATTTTTCTCAGGCTGTAAATCCTTTGCTATGTGTAGCATCGGTTGCCAGAGTTGCTGCTTCTGAGGACAAAGTTTCTACAGGGATTGAGGAAGTCGGTGCAATGGGGGCTATGTTTACCGGTGAAGGGATTATGAAAAAGCAATTCAAATCTGGTAGCGCTCTTGCTGAAAGTAGACTGATAAAGAATAATATCGGAAAGTTTGAAGATATTTGTAGAAATACAAAGGTTTTGAAGAACTTTAAACCGACCTCAATTGCTAGTGTCTTAACAGGCGTTGCTTTTATTTTGGGTTCAATCGGGTCTTATTCTCTTGGACATACGGTTGGAAAAACTATTGCAGATAATACAACAAGGAAATATGCATTTATAAGTCAGCCAGTTGGCGCTAATGCATAGTTTAGGGAAAGCACCAAAGATAATTATCTTTGGTGTTTTTATTTTTATATGGATACCCGAGACAAGCTCGAGTATGACACATGTCGAAAGTTATTGATTTTGCTGTTGTTTTTATTTCTTCAAACCCTTTAAAAAATGTTTGGTTTTCCATTTCTTTTCGTAAAGTGAAACATCTTCGAATCTAATGAGTTTATTGTCTTTGCAAACAACGGTTACAGATTTTGTTTCTGGAGAAATCTCTACAAATTTTCCAACTTCTGTAACGTTGGTATTATTATCTAAAATATATGTTTTATGTGGGTTTGGAGATAAGTAGTTATCCTCTGATGCAGAAAAATAAGTTTTCCCCCAAGGATGCATCGCTCTTACGTGAGCATAAATCTCTTCTGCCGTCTTGTTAAAATCAAGCATTATTTCAATCTGCATACTGGAGAAATAAGTTGCTCTTTCTTCTGATTGTGTAAGTGGGATAATAACGTCTTCTTGGAGTTTGTTTAATAACTCAAACACTGCTCCTCTTGCAATAAGAACTGTGCGTTTTTTTAAGCTTTCTCCTGTATCGTCAGGCAAGACTTCTACACCTCTTTGGAAAAGAATTGCACCTCTATCATACTTCTCATCCACTAAATGAAGGCTAACCCCGCTCAAGTCTTCTCTATTCTTAATTACATGATAATAAGGGTTTGGCCCTCTATACAAAGGTAAAAGAGAAGGATGCGCATTAATAAATCCGAGTCTTGGGATAGAAAAAATTTCTTTTTTTATCTTCTCGCCCCAAGAACCTACTAGAACAACATCGGGGTTAAGTTTTAATAGTGCCGTTTTGAATTCTTCGCTATTTACTGAGCGAGCTTTTATCTCAGGTAAGTTATAGCTTTTTATGTAAGAGTAATCTAATGACGGACAAAAACAGTCTTTAAACCAACGTTTAATAGGAGAATAGTTTCTTCTATCACCTCTTAGAACTCCTACAATCTCACATTTGGCATCTAATGTTCCTGCGATAAGATTGGTAAACATTTCTCCATATCCGACTATGACTACTTTAAGCATACTTCAATATCCTTTTTTATTTGGGCTTTAAGCTCATCCAATGAATCAAATTTTTGTTCTTTTCTTATAAAATCTCTGATTTTTATATTAATCATTTCTCCATATATATCTTGATTAAAATCAATTATATGAACTTCTGCAAGTGGCATTTTTTGGGGATTGTTTACAGTTGGTTTGATTCCAAAATTCATAACGCCTTTGTATTTAAAATTATTTAACTCAACTTCAACAGCATAAGAGCCGTAAGGGATTTGTATAAGTGGAGGATAAATAATGTTGGCAGTTGGGAACCCAATTGTTCTGCCAAGTTGTGCGCCTTTTATAACAATTCCTGATATCTCAAAATCTCTTCCCAACATAAGGTTTGCAGTTTTAATATCTCCAGCGAGAAGTTTATTCCTGATGATGGAAGAGCTTACGACTTCGTTATTTTTGGTTAATGGTGGGATTTGAAAATATCTGTATCCATATAATTCTTGGTTAGCTTCAAGTGTTTTTGGATTCCCTTCGCCCATTTTTCCGAAGGTATGATTAAAACCTGTTGTTATTGCAGAAGGTTTGAATTTCCGATAGAGCTCTTTTAAATACTCTTCTTTTGTAGTGTTTAGAGTTTCTTGGTTAAAATCTAAACTGAAAATATAATCCACACCAAGCTCTTTGATTAGTTTGTTTCTGGTCTGAATGTTTGTAATATATTGTACACTTCTGCCCAATAGTTCTGCAGGATGGTTATTAAAGGTTATCACAGCAGATTTTTTACCGTACTCTTTTGCGTAGTTTACAGCATTCAGTATTACTTCTCTATGAGCAGTATGTACTCCGTCAAAATACCCTAAAGCCAACGATAAATCTGAATAATTTTCTTTAACGTCCTCAAACATAGTCTTATTTTAACACGCTTATTAAATTTTGTAACAAATTTACGTAGAATATTAAAGTTTTATACCTAAAATGCCGATATAAAGCCATGTAGATATTGAGTAGAGTTATGACTGAGTTATCATTCGGAAAATATTTGATTAATACAAAGAATTTACAAGAAGGGCTTCGTATAGACGAGTCCAATCAGTTCTTGAAAAAATATGATATTGATAACAACAGTATTTTTTCAAGAGAAGAGATTGAGACCTTAAAACAAGATTTGGAGCGGGCAGCTGGTGATGACAAAGTAATGCAAGAAGATGAAGCTTTGAGGCTTTTTGCTGCCAAGCTTTCGATATCCGTAGAAGAAGCAAAACAAAAATTTGCAGGTGCAGGGAAAAGTGTAATTGATAGTATTATTGATTTGAATCACCAAAATGAAGCTAAAAAGATTGTAGGGACTATGCACGGGCTCATTGAAGATAATTTGGAATGGGCATCTGTCGATAATAAAGATTTTCAAGCAGCTTTAAAACAAATGAATGCAGGGAATGTTGTTCATGTTCTTAATGAATACAAAAAAGCTTCAAAAGGAGAATCATTAGCAGAGGCGATATTGGATGAACAATCTGCAAGCACTGAAGGCAGAAAATCTGCAATTCAGAAGATTTTCAATCTTTTATTAGAGAATATTGATTCCAAAAAATACGATACAACAGAGGTTAAAAGAGAATTTAATCAATGTATGAATAATCCTCGAATCTTTGCTGAGCGTAAGAATTTTGACAAAGTTTTTGACACAATGATTCAAATGATAGAGGGTTCAAAGACCGAAGCAGCAACAAACCTCGATTCTGCGACAGAAAATGCGAAGTCTAATAATGAATCAGCAAAAACAACAGTTGATGGACAAGCCGCTCGTCAAGGTGTTGTTTCTAGGGCGATTGATAGAATTAATGAAGCTTGCGGGCAAATGTCAGAAAAAGAACTCCGTGAAATAATAGCGCAACATGAAAAAGATTTGGCAGCATTAGAGGCTTTGAAAGGTGATTATAAAGCATATTGTGCAAAATTCAAAGAGATTTTTGGTGTTGAATATTCAAAAGAAGCTGTTGCTCATTTTGACAAGGTAAATGCTAAGTATAAAGAGGCTTTAAAGCATTATCAAACTGAAGTATATTTTAATGAAATGTTCAAAGAGGAGCTTGAAAATCCTACAATGGATAAGAGAGCTACTATTTGGAGTACTAAAAATAAGCAGGCGCAAGCAAAAGAAGCATTTGAACAAGTGTATTCAAAGCTATGTAAAATGTTTGGTCAAGAACATATAGATTTTACTCTTAAAGAATCTGGAGTTGCTGATAAAGGTTATGCAGAAAAATATGATGTATTGTGCAAGCTTGTAAAAGAGATTTCTACAATGAATCATAAAACAACAATGACAGCGACAGGTGGAAAAGAGTTTGCAGAGGTTGAAAAAGAGCGAACAGCGGCATTTAATGCTGCATACGGGTTTAAGAAAAACAACCTGTTAAAAGCTCAAGACTGGGTGGAAGGTCAACAACGAGATTTAAATACTGTTATGGTTGGGGCGAATATTCTTGCTATAGCGGGAGCGATGTTCACTGGCGGTGGAACACTTGCTTTATTGTCAATGGGAGTGGTTCTTACAGACCCTGTTGGGTTCGCAGAGCGTGCGACTGACGCAAATGGTATGACTAAAGAAGATTGGATGGTCTTTGGACAAGAACGTTTAGAAACGTTGGGCTGGACTTGTTTAGGTATGGGTGTTGGTAAAGTTGCCCAGATGACTTCAAGCTATGTGAAATTAAAAGGACTTCAACACGTCTTAAAACAAGGTGGAAAGTCTCTGGATGATTTGAAAGGCAATCCTAATTTGCCTGCTGACATTCTGGCTAAAATAAAGACTGTTGAAAGCCTTGCGACTAAATTAAACATATCAACAGAAGTGGCATTAGATATTTCTACAGTTGCATTGTTACAAAAAGATGGTGTGACTAAAGGTGATTGGGTAATGTCATTAGCAGGTGCTCTTGTAGGTTCAAGAATGCAAGCAAACTTGAAAAACATGCCAGAAGCCCAACAAATTTCTACAATACGTGCAACTTTTGCAGAGTTTGATTTGTCAGTTGCTGATATTAAAAAAATGTTGGCTGCGATTAATGACAGCAAGTTTGTAGAACACGTTAAAAAAGCGAAAGACAAAGTTCAAGAGTGGGGATTCTTTACACCATCAGATAATAATTATAAAGGTGTTTTAAATTCAGGTATCAACCCTGGGCAAGTTGTCCAAGGAGTTAAAAAAGTAGTGAGCAAGATTGCAGACTCACTTGCTTATAAAAGAAACAGTTATCTTAAAGATGATGAATTGCTTGCTATTGACGGATTAAGAGCGAATAATGCTAAATTGGCTGATGCAACTCAAGAAGCTATGGAAAGTATAGCGGAGGCTCTTTGTAAAAATAAATTGGTTAACAAATATGTATTTGAAGATATGGTGGCGGAAGTTGCTACAAAACACGGAGTTGACGCAACCGAGCTTGGAAATACAGTTAAAGACTTTGCGAAACAATTTGCTCATTGGAAAGATGTTGCGCCTTGTTTTGAACTAACAGGTGTTGGTTTTAAAAGAGAATATAAAGATAAGTTGTTCAATTTTGAAATGAGACGTACGAGCATTAAGAAAGAAAATGCTAAAAAGCCTACAGCTCCTCCTAAAAAAGTGGTTGAAGCGGATACAAAATCCGTAAGTGACACAAAATCTATTCTTAAAACTGATGAATTGCAGGCTATTGAAAAGATTCGTGTTGAACATCCTGACAAAGCTGATGCGGTTAAAAAATCTCTTGAATTAATGGCAGAAGATATTTGTGAAGGTCGGACTCCATCTAATAAACGTTTGGATGTAATTGTTGCAAATGTTGCGGATGAGTTTGACATTGATGAAGATGTTCTGAAAGAGCTTGTAAGAGATACTATAGACGAGTTACCGGCATGGAAAAATTTTGCGGAGTTTTATGATTTGACACCAACTCAAGCAAGAGGAATCCAAGGAGATTATGCAGATGATTTTGCTAAATTTAAGGCATCTAGAAATGGTGAAGAAGTTGTAGAAGCTCCTAAAACAGAACCGAAACAGGAGCCTGTAAAGACAGAACAACCTAAACAAGAAGCTCCCGTAGTAAAGACTGAAGAAGCTAAAGCCCCAGAAAAAACAGAACAGCCAAAAACAGAAGAAGCTCCAGCTCCTGCAAAAGAAAAATTCAAAGTTACTGATGAAATGTATGAAAAATACCCAGAGGTTGCGGAAACTGCTTTCTTTGATTATGATACCCGTTCAAAACTCTATCAAATTTTAGAAGAATATCCAGAGAAGATGAAGTCTATGGGTGAATTTGATTCGCAAACACTTTATCAGATAATTGGTGAATATGGTGTTCATGATGCAGATTTGGATAGAGTATTTGATATTGTTAAAAAGAGATATCACGCAGATGTTATTGCAAAAGAAACTAGAATTAAAGATATTCACAACAAGTATCATATTGATGAAGCCCTAATTAATAGAGCTGATAAGGCAAAAGAAGAAATTAGAACAAAAATGGAGAATGATGAACCGATTACTCTTGAGCAAATTGAAGAGATGTTGGAAAAAGATGGCGGTTTGTATACGAACGAAGTAGAAAAATGTATGAAGTATATTTTTGAAGACCCAAGCATCAATGAGTACTTGAATAAACATACCCATTATGACATTCTAACTAATCCAAAATACACGAGCAGATTCTATGAGCCTGAACTAAAAGAAGCTCTTCAAATAGTTGATAGAATCGCTGCAGATGTTGCAGGAGGCCAAGAGTTAACAGAATCTATGATTGAAAATTATCTTTTAACTTATAACCAAGAATACGGTACAAGAGGAGCGCTATATGCTCTGCTTGAAGACCACGCTACTCTAGGTCCAATGTTTAAAGAATTGATGCTCTAATAACTCATATCTAGTTCAGGATTTCTGCGGAACCAAGTGAGTTGTCGTTTTGCATATCTTCTTGTGTTCTGTTTTAAGGTTTCAATGCTCTCTTCTAGTGGACATTTGCCATCTAGGTAATCTAGAATCTCTGCATAGCCGATTGTTTTGACAAAATTCTTTATACGTCCGTGTTTTGCTAATAAGGTTTTGGTTTCTTCAATCAAGCCAAGTTCTAACATTTTGTCTACACGAAGGTTGATTCTTTCATACAAAACTTCTCGTGATTCGACTTTAGGGGAAACCCATTCAACATCATATTCGTTTTCTTTTTTGCCAGCTACTTGAGAGAAAGGACGGTTAAAAGTCCGCATTACTTCCAAGACTCTTACAAGTCTGATTTTGTTGTTAATGTGGACTTTCTCTGCGGTTATTGGGTCTTTAGATAGAACCTCTTGATAAAGCTCTTCTACAGGCATGGATTCCAGTTCTGCTCTTAATTCAAGGTTAGGATCCATTTTGGGGAGGTCAAAATCTTCCAATAGAATCCTAAAATATAATCCAGTACCGCCTGCAACGATAGGAGTTTTGCCTCTTGAAATAATATCAGAGATGATAGGTTTTGCGTCTTTGTAAAAATCACCTACTGAATAATCTACCTCTGGTTCTACAATGTCAATCAGGTGGTGTGGGATTCCTTCTCTTTCTTCAATTGTTGGTTTGGCAGAAGCTATGTCAAAACCTTTGTAAACAAGTCTTGAATCAGCAGAAATAATTTCCCCGTTGCGTTCGTGTGCCAACTTGATTGCAAGAGCTGTTTTCCCGCTTGCAGTAGGTCCTGCAACTGCTATTACGTGTGGTTTTGTCATACCATTTCCCTCAATTTCTTTAGTTGGTCACGAATTTCTGCTGCACGCTCAAAATCAAGGATTTTAGCGCATTTGTGCATATCTTTTTCCAGTTTTGTGATGAGTTTGCCGATATCTTTCTTTTCGACACCCATTTCAACCATTTCTTCTGCAACAATATCTTCTAGGTTTCTGTAACTTTCTACAAGAGAAAGTAGATTATTTTCAATCGGTTTTTTAATTGTTTGTGGAATAATTCCGTGTTCTTGGTTGTATGCAAGTTGGATTTCTCTACGACGATTTGTCTCGTCTATTGCTGATTTCATAGAATCTGTTATTCTGTCAGCGTACATAATAACTTCTCCGCAAACGTTTCTTGCGGCACGACCGATAGTCTGCACAAGAGAAGTTTCTGAACGTAAGAAACCTTCTTTGTCAGCATCCATAATCGCTACTAGAGAAACTTCTGGTATATCTAAACCTTCTCTTAAAAGGTTTACACCAATAAGTACATCAAATTCACCTAGTCTCAAGTCTCTTAGAATTTCAACACGTTCTATTGATTGTATTCCACTGTGTAGATATCTTACTTTAATCCCCGCTTGTAGGAAGAAGTCGCAAAGGTCTTCTGCCATACGTTTAGTTAGAGTTGTGATTAAAACCCGCTCGGATTTTTTTGCTCTTATATTAATCTCTTTGATTAAGTCCTCAACTTGTGTTTCTATAGGGCGCACAGAAATCTTTGGATCAACAAGTCCTGTAGGACGAATGATTTGTTCAACCATTTGAGAAGATGTGTTTTGTTCAAACTCTGCAGGTGTTGCTGAGATATAGATTTTCTGCCCTACTTTGGAGAAGAATTCTTCTTCTTTTAATGGTCTGTTATCTTTTGCACAAGGTAATCGGAAACCGTAATCTACAAGCACTTTTTTTCTGGATTGGTCACCAAAATACATACCTTTTAGTTGTGGTAATGTTACGTGAGACTCGTCGACTACGGTTAGAAAGTCTGTTTTGAAATAATCTAAAAGAGTTGCAGGTGCGCTGCCTGGAGCCCTACGCTCGATGATTCGAGAATAGTTTTCTATACCAGAACAGTACCCCATTTCTTTAATCATTTCGATATCATATTTGACACGTTGCTCTAATCTTGCGGCTTCTAGAATTTTATTTTCGTTGTTAAGTTCCGCAAGACGGTTTTTAAGCTCCATGCGGATTAATTTAATTGTTTCATCATCGTCGGTGTCAGAAGATAGGTAGTGTACAGCAGGATAGATTACTACACTATCTGGGGCTTCTATGATTTCGCCTGTTACGTTGTCTATTTTGACAAGTCGTTCGATTTCGTCACCGAAGAAATAAATTCGGGTGATGATTTTTTCATAGGATGGCATGATTTCTACAATATCACCACGTGCACGGAAGGTTGAACGCTCTAACTCAAGGTCGTTTCTGTTGTATTGAATACCAACAAGGTGTTTTAGGAGGTCATTGCGCTCCATTGTGTCACCAACTTTTATTGTGATAGAACCTTTGAAATAGTTTTCTGGAAGCCCTAAACCGTAGATACAGCTCACTGAGGCAATAATTATTACGTCGTTGCGTTCATAAAGGCTTCTAGTTGTGTTGTGGCGGAGCCTATCGATTTCATCATTGATACTTGCAGATTTTTCTATGTAAGTATCAGTTCTAGGGATGTAGGCTTCGGGCTGATAGTAATCGTAGTAGCTGATAAAGTATTCTACTGCGTTGTCAGGAAAAAGTTCTTTAAATTCGTTGTAGAGCTGAGCAGCAAGAGTTTTGTTGTGTGCAATAATCAGTGTAGGTTTTTGGACTTGCTCAATAACGTTTGCGATGGTGAATGTTTTACCAGAACCTGTGATACCTAATAAGGTTTGCGCATCATAACCGAGGTTGACACCTTCCACAAGTTGTTTGATTGCTTTGGGTTGGTCACCTGAGGGGCGATATTTGGATGAGATTTTGAACTTTCTTTCCATAGGGGTATTATAGCTCTTAAAGGTTCAAGTATCAAATTTTATGCGTGGGGCTTTACAATTAAAAATCTTTGGGATAGAATAAAAAAGTCGAAAGACCGAGCACTCGGAGGAGTGCCAGAGCGGTTGATTGGAGCGGTCTTGAAAACCGTCGTACGTGCGAGCGTACCGTGGGTTCGAATCCCACCTCCTCCTAATTTAAAAGCCACCTAGCAAGGTGGCTTTTTTAGTGCGTTTTGGTGGGTATATAGTGACACTCGGTTTGAGAAGAAAGAACAGTGGGTTTGATAAATAAAAATCTTTTTTATGGTACTATTTAAAAAAAAGGAAATACTATGCAAGTATCGTCAATTAATAATGTATCAACTTCTAATAAAGTAAATTTTAATGGCGTAGTTGATAAGTCTGTAATAAGATATTTAGACAACGCATGTTTACATAGCAATAATACTAAAGAAGCTAGAGTCTTTGCTGACAAAACTTTAGAAAAATTAACTCAGTTTATGAAAACACTGCATAAGAATACTATTATTTCAGTTAAAGAAGAAATAATTACTCATAGAGTAAGTTTACCTTTTGATGATAGTCCCGCATATGTTGATACTGGTATGAGAAAACATTTTACAGAATTTTCTAATAAAACAACTAAGTCGAAATTTTCTCTTAGTCATAACTCTGAATTTATAGTAGGAGGAGAGCCTAAGCCTCTGGCATGGAAAAATAGATTTCTCTTTGATTCTACTGACAATGATGCCTTAAAACAATTTGATAAACATATTAATGCTTTAATTGAATTCTTTTCTGATAATAACAAAGATGCAGACAGGTTGTTATTTAACAATATGCTAAAATATTCAAGAGATAGATTTACTTTATTGCCTGATTTTATTGAAAAAATTAGACAAAATAGAATCGAAGATAAAGCAAAGAGAATTGCTAAAGAATTTGGAATGCAGTCTGCCCCAAAACAAACAACTAGATTTGTAAAATATGAAGCCGATAATCCATCTAGTCGTATTGGCGAAGGGTTTACAGTACGTTCAGCTTTACATTATTAATTATAATTTTATTTTATGAAATCTGTGCAAAAATGGTGCAATTTTGTGCAAGTCTGTAGGTTGGGTGGAGCCCAACAAAAATTATTAAACTCACTGTTCCTTCTTCCCAAATCGATTGTTATAATACAAACTACTCCAAAAGTTGACTTTTGTTACTCACTAAAGTCATTCAATTGTCACCTCACCCTAGCCCTCTCCTGTAAGGAGAGGGAACAATAGCCAAGTCCGTAAAAATCTCATTTGGGGATTTTGAAATCAATAAAAAATAATTATAAAGCACGTTTTTTATATCCGTGCTATAATTTACCTACTAGATTAAGGTAAGGTGTATTATGAGAATTAATCCAATTTTAAACAATTATAATTCAAATAGTTCTTTTAAAGGTTCTATTGATAAATCCCTTGTAAACTATATAAAAAGTGCAGAAAAACAACAAACAGTTCGTCTTAAACCAGCGAAGGATTGTGATAAATTTTTAGGTTTAATGGAACAGTTTATGAAAGAAACTAGTGATAGCACTATACTAACAACTGAAAAAGCAGGAATTTGTAAAACAACAGGATTTCAGTTATATAGATTATTTTTCAAGGATACTAAAACAGGAGCTAAAATAGCCGCAGACGATTTTGTATTTCCTGCAGCTAAGACTTTTGAACCTGAAAAATCTTTAGCATTTTTTGCCGATAAATCAAGTTATTCTGCTTCATTTAATTTAGATGTATGGGCAAGGTTAATTAATATAGTTTCATCTCCTAAAGAGGTTGATTTAGCACTAAAAGCTGTTAAATGATTTATAAAATTTATTTAAGTTTGTAGGTCAGGCACTGCCTGACAATAATTTTAATGTCAAGCATTGTTTGGCATATAATTTATGAATTCTCAAACTCTCAGTTCTTTCTTCTCAAATTGGATGTTGAAACACATAAAGTTTGTAGGTTGCATTTTAATGAGTATACATAGTCTTGCAGGTTGAGAAAAACTGACTGCGACACGAGAAATTTTCTTTTGAATTTGAATTGTCCGACAGCTGAAATTAAAATACAAGATAACAAAATTAAATAAGGTGGGAACATTTCATTTTCTAATCCTATAATCCTATTTTGGGTGCATTGTTAATGCACCCTACAAAGCTATAGTAAAAAACCTATTGGAAGAAAATAGAAGTAAACGAATTATTCCAGAGGAACTAATAAATGACCCAAGTAAACCAATTAAGAAAGTACCTACTATAGTGAAAAAATATTAGAAGAAAATAAAGGACAACAAGTTATTCCAGAAGAATTACAGGTTGACTTGCATAGACCAATTTCAGAAATGGTTAGTGATTTAACTAAGAAAGCTAATAGAATTGATATTTCAGTATAGATTTAAAAGGTAGTCTTTAGACTACCTTTATTTAATATTTTGCAGTTACTTTTCAAAATCAACTTCATCACTTGTATTAATTAAATCAACTGCGTTCATCATTTTCTTAAAACCTTACTATATTTGCTGGACAATTAACATTCAAACAAGATAATAAACAAGTTTTTCCAAAAACTATTATTAGATGTGTTTTCACTATTTATCATTAAATTTTTGGATTTAGCAAATTTATAAATATTACCATCACTTTCAATAGAATGGGATATATTATTAGAATTAGCATCTTTTATACATCTCATTATAACTTGTTTTTTAGCGTTAGGATATTTTAATAAAATATTATTTGTTTTTAAGTCGCCTGAAATAATATATTTGTCATCGAGAAGCGGTGCTAAATCTTCAATATCTTTTTCTAAATTTTCAAATTTTTCTTTAGAATAAATTCTTTTTAATTTTTCCATTAATAATTTATACGAAGAATCAAATTTAGCACCAGTTCTTATATTGAAATATTTTTTGTGTTCATCAAGTTTAAATTCTAAATTTTCTTCAAAAATTGTGTCTACATCAAGCACATCATCATTATATTTTTTTGATAGCTTCGTAAGGTCTTCTTCAATATTAGAAAAAGGAACACCGTCATAAATTTTATCAATTAAATTAGAAACTTTATCTGTAACCTCCCCGTATTTAATTTTAGCTTCTACTAGTTTTTCAATTTCAACTTCTTTATTTTTGATTACTTTTTCAATCCTAGAGATTACATTTGCAGAACTATTTTTTGTTTCTTTTGATAATATTGTAAGTTCGTCTTTAGCATCTGCAATAGAAATTTCATTATTATTAATTTTTTCAATCAAAGTGTTTGTATAGGCTTCTAAAGCTTCTTTTTTCCCTTTTTTAGCATCACCATACCAAATATAATCCATTTCAATCTCGCGGATTTTTTGTCTAAACTCTTCGGTCCGTTGTAGAATACGCATTTCTGATTCAGCTTTTTCCATGTAAGATTCAAAATTAGGTTGTTGTTTTAATTCTTTCACTAAAAATCTAGTAATATATCCCCCACAAAAATTATTATAGCAATCAGCTCCTGGATCCTTTATATACGCATTTAACATATCAAGATCTTCTAGCATAGTTCCTCTCATATTAGCGCTATTTAAGGGAATATCGTTTCCTCGATTATCATTTATTAATATATCTGCGTGAATGCAATCATAACATTTATAATGTAATTTATATTCAGTATCTTTTGGCCAAATACGTTCAATAGCATCTTCATAAGTTTTTTCAGAGCGATCGTTTAACATAGCTTTCACCCTTTCTGGTAAAAACTTTTTATTGATAGTATTGTTTACTTCATTCAGTTTTTTATCAAATGCAATTTTAAATTTCCTTACTTCCTCAGGCGACTTAAATTCTCTTGCTAACCATTCTGCGGAAGGCTTCTCCATTACAAGTTTTACACCTTCAAAGTTCGGATTAGATTTTGATTTAGTTTGCATTTTTTGATTTTTGTTAATTTGATAGTTGTTAATTGGGGAGATTTTCATAATATTTTTACTTTCTTTATCTTGGTGATTTTGCTTATTTTTACAATAGATATAAACCCGTAAATAAAATTTTTTGCCTAAATCTTTACAATATTAAGCTCTCTTAATTTAATAATTTACTTTTATAGTACAATTTATCTACTAGATTAAGGAGTCGTGTATTATGCTAATCAGCCCAATTCGACAAAATAATACAAATTTTAAAGCCAATTTATTTTTAGAAGGCAATAAAAGTTTATTAAAAAAGGGGCAAGAAAAAGCACTAAGAAGTATTCTTGATAAAGTTGCTACTGCAAGTGATGATATTCTTGTTAGCTTGCCCAATGATGCTACTAGCTCTGGTACTATTTGGCTGTCAAGATATTGTATTTCTAATATTGACAATAATTGCTTAAATGTTAAAGCATATTATGATAATAATGATGCTTTTACGGGAATTATAAACGGATTAAATAAAATGAATTTTAGAGAATATATTTATAAGCCTATTACTGAAAAATATGCTCGCCCTATATATGACGTAAGGTCAAAGGTTCAGGAAGAAGAAATAGTAAATAAGGCCCCAAAAATAGTAGAAGAAGTAAAGGATGATATGAGTATAAAGGGGCCAACTTTAGCTGATATTTATCCTCCAATCAGTTCTTGGAAACAACAATTATTGGAAGATTATTTCTATGGTCGTTTTGGCATCGAAGATTGACCTTGAACAAGAAAAACAAATAATTTACAAAATTTATCAAACTGACCGTTCTTTCTTCTCAAACCAAGTGTCCAAAATACGACGACGCATACACTTACTTTTGTACTAAGGGGAGCTTATTTAAAAGCAGGTTTAATCTCGTTAGAGTTTGGGTAGCAAGGGTACGATTAATTGCATTGAGTATTATTTGATTTTGAACGCAGATATAATTTCTTGCTACTACAAAAATTAGATAATAATTCTAAATTTAATAATTTTTCTGAAAAAAGTGTAAATAAAGGAATTTATTGTAATAATCAAAAGTCTGTGATGTCCTAAAATAGGCTGTTTTAGGTTTTTTGCTATTGACAACGTGTTATTATTAAGCTAAAATGTAAATAAAATTGCAAAACGAGGTCATTATAGCATGATACATAATTTCACTGTTGAGAATTTTTATAGCATAAATAAAGAACAAGAATTGGACTCTACCTCCACTAAGAAGTATTCCAGCAGTTCTGTTGAATATGAAGATAAATACGTTAGCAATGTAAATTGCTTTATTGGTGCCAATGCTTCTGGTAAAACAAATGTATTCAAAGCTCTCCATTTTTTACTTTGGTATGCTCAAATGTCTTATTATGATATGGTTGGCAGCTATGAAGCCTTGTTTGATCAACACAAGCTAAACAAAAATAAAGATACTAAATTTACTTTAACATTTGATAATAACAATAAACTATATAAATATGAATTAGTATTATCTAAAAAAGAAATATTGGAAGAAATTCTTTCAACGAAAGCTGAGAAGGGTTTTTCATACTTATATAAATTAAAAAATAGTGATGGTAATGTAGAGATTACATATAACCGGTATAACGAGTTATCAAAAATAAATCCTAATGAAGAAAACAGATTTAAACTCAAGAAAAATGTTACTTTTCTGTCTTTTTTGTTAGGTACGGGATATCTTGAAAAATTAGGTCTAAAAGAAATTACAAGTAGTATTTTTAGCAATGTTTCAAATGTTGATTCAAGAAGCTACGATCACGTTTCAGAGGCAGTATATTTATCAAGAGCTCTAGAAAAATCGGCATTTAAAAATAATTTAATTCCTTATTTAAGAAGTTTCGATTTTGGTATTGAAGATTTTGTACAAGATGAATCTTTTAAAATACAATTTGATAATGGCACTACTCAGCAAATAATAGGTTTTAAACATTCAAATAATGGACAAAGTTTTTCTTTATCTGCAATTGACGAATCTGCGGGTACTGTTAAAGGAATGTTTTTATTATTAAACTTGATTAATGTTTTATCAAAAGGTGGAATTGCTATTATAGATGAAATTGATGCAAGGTTGCACTATGATATAGCAAGAAAACTTATAAGTCTTTTTACGAATAAAGAAACAAATAAATATAATGCTCAATTATTTTTCTCAACTCATCAACCACTATTTTTGAATGATAGAGATAAAAAACAAATTTTCTTGTGCGAAAAAGAAGATTATCTAAATACGGAAATATATAGACTAGATGAAATTGAAGGTGTAAGAAATACTGAAAATTTCTTTGAAAAGTATTTGTCCGGTACGTATGGTGCGACACCAAGAATTGGGGATGTATTGTAAATGGCAAAAAAGACAAGAAATAAAAAAACGTCAGTTTTTATAGCACTTGAAGGGAAAAGAGAGAAAACTTTTCTATATTTTTTGCAAAGCCTTTTTGATCCGGATAAAAAAATCAATTTAAATATTCACCCCGATTTAGGAGGAACCTCGAATGCAATTCTAGATAGAGTACTTAAGGCTCCTGGATACGATAAAATTTATGCTTGGTTTGATGAGGATGATAAACTTGATAGTGATAGAAAATGTGAACTTGGAAAAAGGTGGATGGTTGAGATTAACTCGGATATCGAAGATAAAAATTTGCAAAGTTTGAATACAGAGAATCGTAGACCAGTCTTAATAGTTTCAAATCCATTAAGTATTGAAGGTCTTTTAATCAGGTTATTTGAACATAAAATACCGAATTTTAAAGAACCTGTATTTGAAAAAGAAAACCTGAAAGAAAATAAAAAGATGATGAAATCTGCAGTAAAAGGGATATTTGATGCAAAGGATGAAGCAGTTTTTTATAAAGAAAATTTATCAAAAGAATATATTTTAGATAGGGCAGAAGAAATAGAAGAGCTAAAGTTGCTTTTATCTATTTTTAAGACATAAATAATAGTTCATAGGTTGGGTAAAAACCAATTTACGGGTTCAGAAGTTCATTTGAAAATACAAAACAATATTTTGATTTTGGTATTATTACTATTTGTGTGTTATCAAATCATATACATATGATTTTAAATCTGAAAAATATGCAAGAATATTCAAAAATAATTACATCAATAAAATACTATTTTTCAAGACATTATTGCGTTGGGGTAGAAACTCCAACCTACAAGCTTTTGTTACTCACTAAAGTCATTCAATTGTCACCTCACCCTAGCCCTCTCCTTACAGGAGAGGGAACTATAGCCAAGTTCGTAAAAAATCCCATTTGGGATTTTAAGAGGGAAATAATTAAATAGGGTGGGAAAAATGAAATGTTCCCACCCTACAAACTTTCTTAGATAGTAAATTAGTAGATTTCTGCAAGTTCGCCTGATGTCAAACCTTTTTCTTTAAGAGCTTGTTCTAAGTATTTGATATCAAAGTTCATGTCGTAGTCTTTATTTTTAGCGACGTCTTTGGCAAATTTAGCACGAGCATCTTGTACAATGTTGCTAATATCTCTGAATGAACATTTCTTCTCGCATAAATCTTGTATAAATTTATCGATTTGGCTTGCTTGAGCTTCATAGAAGTTGCCAACTCCAACGTTTCTCAAGTGGAATTTCAAGCCTTCCATTGCTTGTTCTTTTTGAGGTAAATCGATTGTGATGTTTTTAGCTAATCTACTGATTACGGCATCATCAACTTCTGTAATAGGTACGTTTGTGGCACCGAAAATTCTCACGTTCTTGAGTTCTTTTAACATATCCAAACCTTTAATGAAAGATTGTCTATTTTTGCCCAAGTGTTCGTTGTGAGAACCGATTGAACCAAGTTTTCTTGCAAAACCGTCAATTTCATCAAAGAAAATGGTAAAGTTTGTATCTGGTGCTGCTTTTGCTTTTTGAACAAGTTCTTCAAACATTCTTAAAGTTTGGGTTGCAGTACCGTCTACGAAAGAGTTTGCCACTTCACCCAATTTGATTTCACAATATTCTCCGCCAAGTGCTTTTGAGAACATTTTTACTACTTCGGTTTTACCTGTCCCTGGAGGTCCTAAAATCAATGCTGCGTTTGGTAGAGCTTCATCTGTAAAACCTGCTTTTTTTAGGGCTTTTTCATCGATGTTGGCATTGCTTAGTAGGTCAATGAAAAAGTCTTTTACCTCTTTTACGTATGTTTTGGTATCTTTAAGGTTTCCTATTTTGTTGTTTTGGGTTAAATCGTCAAAAGTTAGGTTTGATAGCTTAAAACTTCCTGGTAAATTCTTACCCCTTGACATCATAAACTGACTTACAAAGAATGCAATAATGACTACACTGGATACAATCCCAAGTCCCCAAGAAAGATTCTGTTTAGCTTTTTCCTTTTTTTGTGCTTCCAGCATTTGTTGTAATTGAGGAGGTTGCATCATTCTTCTGGTTTGTTGCACAGGAGGTTGTTGGGTAGGAGATTGTTGTCTAACAAATTGATCTTGGTTTGCAGGTCTAAAATCATAACGAACAACATTCTTTGGCTGAGAATTAGTTGCAACTTGTGGTTGCATATTTGCATTATTATTTCCTACACTTTGAATTTGTGTCATAACAACTCCTTTAATGGTCAATACACTTCTGTTTATTTAAAAACAAATTTCCTTGGAAAATTGCCATTTTTGTTAAGATATGTGAAGGAGTATGGATTTTATCCGATTGAAATTCTTTCTAAATCATTCGGGATAAATAAATTCCCATTGAAGTTCTTTGCACCTTCTTGAGTGTACAATTCTTTTCGATTTGTCAGATTTTTATCTTCGGTGTGGAAAAGTAGAAGGTTTTTCACGCCACATTCTGTTGCTAATAGACAAGCATCTTTAACAGTAGAATGGTGTATTTTGTATGGTTGGTAAATGTCTGATTCTGAGTATAAACAAAAGGCTTCGTGTAATAGCCATTCGGCGTTTTGTACGTATCGTCGTGTAGACTCGTTACAAGGTTCGTCTCCGCAGCATACAAGTTTACGATTTTCATCTAGCTGTAGTGAAAACCCAAATTGCTGGGTCTGTACGGAGCAAATATCAAAGAAGGTTACATCGTGTCCAATAATATTTTTTGTTTCATTATCTTTGACAGAAACCAGATGTAGGGTTTTGCCGATATGGCATGCTTCATTTTCTTTTAATAAAGTGTGTGCAACGGTATTAATCGCATTAATGACATCTTCGCTACCGTAAATTGTAGTGTTTCCGTTGTATTTATTCCATTTTGAATGTTGGCAAATCAAACGAACAAGCCACATTACACCCATTATGTGGTCAAGGTGTTTGTGCGTAACAAAAATATTATGTATTTTTTTCCAATCGATGTTTGCGTATTTAAGTTGGCGTAGTAGTGTATTCCCGCCACCGCCATCTACTAAAAAATATTCGTTATTATTTTCTAAAACAAAACAGGTGTTATAGCATTCTGTCGCAACAGCATTACCTGTTCCAAGCATAATTAATTCCATAAGGATAATATAACATAAATAGTTTATTTTAAGATATATGCGTTGTTGTAGCGAGTATATTCATCTTTAGAGACAGGATGAGCACCACCGTCATGATACATATCTAAATAAATATCGAATCTATCTATATCACCTAAAAACGACATTTTAATATTCCGAGTTTGTAAATCATCACAATAAATATCATTATAATTTGGGCTTAGATAAATAGGCACTTCTTTACGCTCTGAAATATTTTCTGTTAATTTAGAAATATATTCAACAAGCATATCTCTCAATTTTAAACTATTTTCATCTGATGGAACCATAGAATTATTTATTTCTACATTATCAATTACAAAAGCAGGATTACCATCTTTGTCTTTAACAAAATAACATAACGCATTCCCTACAGTCTTACCAGTCGCATTATCAAGAATCTCTATCATATTAAATGCTGTATTCATTAAATAAGTCGGCATATATTCCCCAAAACCTCTTCCAATTCCAATACAACAAGTAGAATAATTCCCTTGGAACAAATCTTTCTGTGGAACCCTATCCCACATTTTGATTGTCCAATCTAATGATTTATTAGTCTTGTCTTCTTTAAAATTCGCCAACGCTTTCAAGCGCTCTTCTATATGGTCTCTTATTGCCAGTGTAGACAAAGCTTTAGGATTTTTACCTTTATTATTTTCTGCACGTTTCCAAACATCTTCCAATTGATTGTTCAAGTTGTTTAAAAAATCTGAAAACTTCTTTTTAGAGGCATAGTTTTCTGATTTCAGTGTAAAATACCCTTTTTGCATGTTTTGAGAAAAACGCTTATGTAACAAACTCCTTAATGCAGGATTCTCCAATAATGATTCAATATCTTCTTCAGTTTGCTTTGCCATCAACTCCAACTGCTGAGCATTATTATCAATAACTTGGAACCTTACTTCTAAATCCTTATTTGGTTTCACCCATTTTTCATAATCTAAGCCAATCTTTCCAAATATCTGCTTTGTTTTAGAATTAGCTACACCGCAATCATACGCAGTATCATGGATATATTTATCAAAATCGGCAAATAAACTTGATTTTATAATATCTATAAAACCATAATCTCCGGATTCTTCAATTTCTTTAGATAATAAATGAATATATTTAAGATTCCATCCATCAAGTTTTTCTTTTGGAACTGTTTCTAAATCTCGCTCGGTTATACCATATTCTGTCATTATCTTCTTAAACAACTCTAATTCTAAAGCATCTATATCAATGCAATTTTGTTCAATCATTTTTTGCAATCTATCTGTAGGAATTTTACAAGATTGATAAGCGTATAATAAATCTATAAATTCAATCTTTTGAGTAGGTAATAACTGCCTCCCATCAACACCATTTGATTGCGCCACCTTTTTAAGAAGTTCTTTCGTTTCCTCATCAAACAAGGCTAATGTTCCAGTATATTCTTCGGCCTCTGCCAATCGACGTCTTAATAAAACATCGGCGGTTTCTTTGTCAAAAATATTTATGAAGTCCTTTAAACGAATATACTCATTAATAAAAAACTGCCATATTTGGCTACTTATTTGAGTGGTATCACCATACCCATTTACATACAAATCAGGATTAGCCAACACTCTATTTCTCAACTCAGTGAGTATTTTTATATCTGTCTGCGTGATATTTTTCATCTCCAGAAAATCATTATAAGTTTGAGAAACTCGATTCAAAGGAATGTCAGACTTTGGGGTAAGAGTCATCCAAGTTTTTGTAAAAATTTTGTTTAAAAGCTCTAAAGGGAAGTTCTGAGTCTTATTAATCAAATCCATTAAACCTAGATAAACATTATTAGTGATTTGTTTATTTTGCATATCTTCCATTATTGATTTAATTATCAAATATGGCATTCCTTCAATCTGTATTAACATAGAAATAAAACACTGCTGAGCCGTTCCCATTGAATGAAATGGATGCCTTTTTAATTTCCACATTGGCGTTTTTGACTTTTCTGAATAATCTATAATCTGTTCTAAAAATTGTTCATTATCATTAAATTTATCAAGATAACTTGCTGTTTGTAATGAATTAAATTTCTCCTTCACAAGTCTATTTATAATCTTCATAACCTGAATTGAAGTTTCAGCATTATAGTCCCGTACTAGTTTGGTAAAAGATATCACATCTTTAATGCAACCTTTTTCGATTAAACTATCTACCAATACATCTAATTGTTCGAAAAAACCATCTTTTATATCTCCATTTTTATCCTTGGAATACATCACAAGATACTGAATATCAAGTGCAGAAACACCTTTTTCAAACAACTTTTTCGCAGAATTTAATGCTACAGGAGAAAAAGTATCATCAGAATCTTGAGAGCATTCCAACAAAATTTCATGAATTGCAACTGCTGGCATTCCAATTTTAAGATAATCTATATAACTATCTAATGCCAATTGAGAAAGTTTAGATTTTTCAAAACAATAGGTCAAATTTATTCCAATGCTCCCAAAATCATCCTCATCTGTCAAATCTATAATTTGAAGAATCTTGCTTACAGTTTCAGAACTAACTTTTCTATCTCCATCCAAACACAGGTCCGCTATACCTTCTTGATACTTGACTGGTACGTTTTTTGCTCCCAAGACCTTCATAAACTCATTTGCTGTAATTTCCGTGGGAACATTTTCCTCCTTTCCAAGAGCAATTCCTGTAATTCCCATTGCGGCAATTGCAGTACTATAAGTTTTCAATGTTGTTTCAGTAATAGTTTTTATTGCAGGTTTTGAAATTCGACTTGCAAATGCAGGTGAAAATTTCATTTTTTGGGGGTAAATTTTATTAATACTGAAATACTGTTCCATAGCTATTTATGTAAAAACAGCTGAAACTGAAATTTGCTACTCAATGATTTTTATTGAGTATTTTTTTACATAAGTTAATAAATTTTTCTAATGACTTCGTTATATTTTTCTTGGTATTCTTGGTATAAGTTAGTAATGTTTGTGATTTCGTATCTATATGGAGGGTGCACAACTACAGGGTTACATAACGCTGACAGGTACTCTTGCAGTCTAGTTGAATAAACGTCATCACTTACTAATGGTACAATGTTAAATTTTAAAGGTAGGGATAAAATATGCCCAAAACAAACGTGGTTAATTGCATCTTGGTCTGTGTACTCATAGTGTCTTAAGACATCAAAAATCTTTTCTTCAATATTTTCTTGGTGCATTGTTTTTAGGTTTAGTAGCATCATTCCGCTATTAAAGAAAGTTGAATTTTCGGTCATTGAATCTTTGCAACGCCACCACATCCCTTTGGAACATTTGTCCTCAACCATTCCAACCCAATAATCATCTACATTTTGGTTGTATAGTTCTGCAATGTCACTTACAATCATTGTGTCTGAATCCAAATACAAGAGTTTATCTTGCTCTACTCGAGAGAGAAGCTTTAGTCTGTAGTATGCAGAAGGTCCTAATGTTGTGTCGTGCGCAATATCTTCAAATTCTTCTGGAGATACAAAATGAAATGTAAAATCTGCTTGTCGAAAATTTGCTAATCGGAAGAATTTATCCAAAATATGGTCAGGAAATTCGGTGCTGACTATATGAAAGTGGTAATTATCTTCAGGGTTTGCATTTAATAAAATTGATACAACCGAGAAATGACAAAAATCAAACCAATGATTAGGGCTAAGTCCGTATCCAATATGTATTTCAGCCATTAAATCTCCTTTTTTAATTATTATAAATGATGTTTAATTTTTCTACTATAATTTATTCAATTGATTTTAATAAAATATTGTAAAGCATAAAAAAATATGCTAGAATTATGCCAACCAAGTAGGGGTATAAACTATCACAAAATAATAAGGAGTGTACGTATGAGAATTCCTGAAGTCAAAAGCAATCCAACTTTTCAACATAAAATTTTGATTGATATTGGTGCGAGTAATCCTAAAGGTACATTAAAAATAACTGGTATAACAGATACGGGTAGGAGGATTTTAAAAGAAAGCTCTGCAAATTCTTATTTGAATGATACTGTTTGGGGGTTTGAAGGGGCAAAAGACTTCATTCAAAAAGTTGCAAAAGTTATTAAGCGTACCCATGAGCGAATTTTGTTAAAAGATATAAGTGGAGAGTTCCCTTTATCAAATAAAGATAAAATGTTATCAGGTGTTGCTGTTTTTGTTCCTGGAACTACTTGTGCTCTTAGTGGAACTCCAACTGGAATTGCTTTTATGCCAAACTTAAGGGATAAAGAGGATGTAGCACTGACTAATGTTGATTTTGCTCAGTATGCTGAGAATTTAAAGACCGCTCCACAAAGCGAAACGGGTATCAATGTCAATCCAGATTTTAATATGGTTGTTACAAAAGACCTTGGTGGTACAGGTGTTGCACTTGCTCAAATGCTTGCAAAACGTAATATGCTCAAAGAAGGTGATTATGTGATGGGTGTAATGACTGGTGGTGGTTTTGGTAGTGTTGATATTAAGGTGAAAAATAATATTGTAGAGTTTGAAACTTCTGAAAGTAGTAGTTATATTGCGGGTAATTATGCTGCTTATGATACTATTGCAGGACTTATTGAACAAGCTTTGAATTGTAAGGATCAACAAAAAGCTTTGGAATTGTTTAAGCAAGACAATAATAAAATGCTAAGAGAAAGGGTTCAGGTTCTTGGTAAACTTGGACGCCAAGGTGTTAATGTAAAGAGCCATATTGGTACTTTCTGTTCAGAAATAGGTAGAAAAGATTTATTTAAACTCTTACAAGCGGTAGGAGATGCAAGAATTGTAGAAATGAACAGAATGTGTGTCAGTGAAAAGGATAGAGATTTATTAGAAAAAATTCGAAGTTTAAAAGACGAGTTTACAGAAATAGAATCTACAACAGATGGTAAAATAGCATTCAAGATGAATGAAGATTTCTTTGGTGCGGATGTGTTGAAGAATGCAAGAACTGTTGCTGTTAATGATTATGCAAATTCCATTTCGTTGATTTCTATTAATAAAATTAATGATTGTGTCAACAAGGTTGTTTTGCTTGGACCTTTCGCTCACGGGGTTAATCAGTATGTTAAAACTCATAGTGAAGATTTTGATGGTGCAAAGGATTTGCCAGATTTAATTACAAGAAAGATTAAGACTAATGTCGATATCAATCATGTTGATTTACCTTCAACTGAAAAATTAATGCAGTTTTATAATTTTGAAGTGATATGTGATAGAGATATTAATATTGCCGATAATACTGTAGCAGGTAATCTATTCCTTGATTCTAAGTTCAAATTCATCCCGAATAGAGGTAGCTGGTTTAGTATGCCGTTAAACTCATTGAAAAAAGCTTCGCTTGTTGAATAGTTGTAGAAACTTTTTTGTGTTATACTTTCTTTTGGTGAAGTATATATGCAAATCAATAAGATTAGGGCAATAGAGCCAACGTTTACGTCGAATAATACAAAGCACCGTTTTGGTTATGATGATTCAATATCTCAGGAACGACGGGATTTTTTGCGTGAAGATATTTTGAATAATTCCATACCTTATTATAATATTCTGGAAAATAGCGGTAGACTTGAGAAATATCAATTAGAAAAACTTATTGGTGCATTATATGGTCAAAAAATGAACCAAGATTCTTTGCAAAGTATGTTGCAGAGGATTAGGAATTCGAAAAGAACTGTAGTTATGCAAGAAGATGTAAAACAGAGTGGTTCTTTAAATCATAAATTAATAGAAGATTTGCCTTTATGGAATTTGGTTTTAGTGTCTGAAAAACTAGGTGTGTATAGAGGGCAATCTCTACAAGGAGACTGGGGTTCCTTAAAGACTGTTCAAAATGCTGGTATTGAACGTATTGTTGATCTTGCAGGGTATGAAAATCTTGAAGATGACTGTAAAGACTTGGGATTAGAGTATCATAATTATCAAATGTCTCCTTATTTGTTTATGAGTAATGCAATGTTCCAATCTGAAGAAGAAAACAAGCTTAAGTACTTCAACCAAAGCCGACTCTTTGGATATAAAAACGAAGAACAAAAAAAGTACAGAGATAGGATGATGGGTGTTTGGCATAAAGCTAAAAATGAAGAGATTGATAAATTTGTTAAGTTTATTAGATTTATGCAAAAAGGAAATCTTTATATTGCTTGTGAATGGGGAACGTATACTACAGATAACGCTCTAATGTTGAACTCGTTTTTTAATCCGCTTTATGTAAGAGCGCCAAAGTTTATTACACAAAATAACAGAATTTATCTTCAGAGGGTACAAAAACTTTATCAGAATTTTACAGCAGAACATAAAGAGCTTATGGGATGGACAAAAGAGTTTGACAAAGCGACAGCTGAAAAATTAAAAAAATACCTAAAATAATCTTATGAACATAATAAAAGGATGGAGTTATCCATCCCTTATGTTATTGGAAAAAAGGAAATAATATAATTAATGCAATGATTTTTGGAATGTGACAAATTGCTCTAATAAAGATGTGTTATGAGCTATTTTATCATAGAAGATGCTAGCGATTTCTAGCGTTTTAGTATTGCCATCAGTTGTTGTCACTTTGTAAACCATATCGTAATCACGGAATGCAGGGTCAAATGTTCTAACTGGTTTTTCGATTTTTGCAATATTGAAAACATCTTTTAGGAATTGTTCTTCTGGCATAATTTTAAATTCATTATTCATTTTTACGACAATATCGCCTGCTTTTACTGTCTGAACGCCATCTGCAGTTTTGAATTGAGTACCTGCTTGGTCTCCACGGATATGAATTATCTCAGCGGTTTCACCAGTTTTAGGGTCTGCATATTTTACATTATTCATTCCTTTTTCAGCGTAAGAATTTATTCGGACAGTTCCTGTTGTTGCTGTTAAAATATTAGCTTTTGCATTTTGCCCAGAGACTTTTAAACATTCAGGAACAGACTTTAAGGTTGTTTTTAAAGCCTGCGTATAGGACATTTGTTCAATACCATTTAATGATGTTACTCCAGCTTTTGCAGCTTGAGTTCCTGCAGCTTTTACACCAAGTCCTGCTAATGCCAAAGCTGTTGTGCTAGTGCCCATATTTTCAAATGCTTGTTTTGCTTGAGCATCATTTTCTGCGTTGGCTGCATCTTTAATACCTTTAACAAGCCCAGCTCCAGCTCCGACAGCACCTAAACCAACTAGAACTGGTAATGCAGCTACGCCTGTGAGAACTGTTATACCTGCTGCAGCTCCCAATGTTGCAAGAGTAGCTAGAGGATTTTTTACAGCGGTTTTTACAACACCGCCAAATAATCCTTTTAAGTAACTTTTTGCCCCTTCTGCAAAACCAATATTTCCATCATCTATGTTATCTGTACAAGTCTTGTCTCTATCTGTCCACCAATCAGCAACATTGTTGCCAAAAGCCGCAATACTCTCTCCAATAGTAGGGTCTTTCATCTTTTTCATAAAAGCTGTGTATTCGTCTGCAGGTAGAATTACTTTTAATTTTTGGGTAGCAATATCAGCTAATTGAGCATCATCTATTGTATTAAGAGCATTACCTGCCGCCAATGCCCCCATGCTATATTTCATAGTTGTTGATTTTGAATTTCCTGCTGTTAATCCTGCACCTAGTGCTGCGAATGTAGAAAGAAAAGCTTTTGCTTTTGCAATATCAGCGGTTTTATAGTAATAAGTTGCCAATTCTTCTTTTTGGAGAGTTCCGTCTTTGCTTGAATCAATATAATTGAAAACTCTAGTTTCTTTTTCTGAAAAAGTCTTAATAAACTCTTGCTTAGTCATACCAATTTGTGTTTTTAACACAATATTAGCTTTGTTAATCATAGTTGCTTCTCTTCCCTTAATAAAAATTGTTCCTTATGTATATAAAGTTTATACAAGGTTTTGAATTGACTTTTTTAGAAGCAGGATGTTTACATTTTTTAACAAAATGAGGTTGAGAACACTAAAAAGTAGTTCTTTTATCAATAAAACCTAAGGTTTTACCAAGTTTAATATATTGTTCTTTAAAGAATGTGAATACTGGGTTAGGGTCTTTTATTACACCTCTTTCCTTCATTATTTTAACGGCTTCATCTGTGGGTAGTGTTTTGAGTTGATGCTCAGAAAGTGTTGTTTTCTTTGAAATATATTTTAGTGTAGTTGGATTAAGTCTGAATTTAATACTTGTTGGATTCATTTATTTCTCCTTTTGTTAGTATTTATTATGCCAAATTATTTTGTAATAATCTTATTGAGTTTAGGAACAAAAATGAGTAATAGCAGTGCAGCTATCAATGATAATGCTGCTAAGACTCCGAACAATTGGAAAGCAGGTAGAGTTTCAAACATACCTCCCCATAATCCTGCAAGCAAATTCCCGATAAAACTTGTAAAAAACCAGCAACCCATTAACAATGATAAAAACTTTTTGGGTGCAAGCTTTGATACTAATGACAGACCTATTGGTGATAGGCATAATTCGGCGACAGTCATTATAAAATAGCTTACTACTAACCACATGGCGGAGACTTTGTTTGATATGGATAAATATCCTGCAAATGCCATAATTACGTATGCTAAAGAGATTAAAAATAACGCACCTGTAAATTTTTCAACTGATGTAGGTTCTTTGGTGTTTTTTCTTAGAATAGTCCAAAAACTTGATATAATAGGGACTAAGATGATTATAAAAAGTGGATTTAGGGACTGGAAATATTCGGTTGGAATTTCTATTCCAAGTAAATTCCGATTAGTTGAGTATTGAGCGAAGAGTGTTAGTGATGAACCTGCTTGCTCAAAACAAACCCAGAAAGGGATTGTAAAAATCATCAGGGTTAAAAGTGCAACAATAGATTTATTGTCATTATTGTTTTCGAATTCTTGCGTTGTTGGTTTAACTGGGGTTAAGCCAGTATTGCCTAATAATTTGTTTTCTAAAACTTTGTATAAAATAAACCCGATAAGCATTCCAAATCCTGCTGCTGCAAAACCGTATTCATAACCAAATTTAACGGCTAGAGTTCCACAAACAAGCGGAGAAAAGAATGCACCTAGATTAATTCCCATATAAAAGATTGTAAAAGCAGAATCTTTTTTCTCATTATTGTCACCATACAAGAGACCTAGGACTGAACTAATATTTGATTTGAAGAATCCATTTGCAATTACCATCAGGAAAAGTGCTATAAGAAATAATGATTTTGGAGCAAATGCAAGTAGAAATAGCCCGCCTATCATCAGGAGAGCTCCAATAGAGATACAGCGTCGTTGTCCAAGAAATCTATCTGCCAGATAGCCACCAAGTAGTGGAGTTAAATAGACAAGCCCTGTATAGAGTCCATAGATATTTCCTGCTTTTTGTGCGGAGTACATAAGGTTTTGTACCATATACAAAACAATAAGAGCACGCATTCCATAGTAGGAAAAACGTTCCCACATCTCAACGCAAAATAGCAAGTATAAACCTTTCGGGTGCTCTTGGCGGAAAATATTCATAGCTTGATTCTAACACGAATAGATGGTTCAAGACAAGGGGGTTAGGGGGTTGTTTAGCTATTTACTATGCTCCGTCATCCTCGAATCTTCGATTCGGGGATCCACAAAAGATAATAAAAATTTCTTCAATGGATTCCCGTTGCTGTGCAACGAGAATGACAGCTTGATTAAGGGCTTTTAACATGCGTCATCTTCAAGGCAAAGCCTTGGAGATCCATATAGAAATAAATTAAATATATTTGATAAATGGATTCCCACCTGTCGGTGAGAATGACAGTTTACTTCAAATAAACACCGTCATCCTCGAGCTTTGCTCGGGTATCCACATAGAGATAATAAAATTTCTACTCCCCTCTTCTAACAGGAGCGACCTGTGAGCAGAGAGTGAAAGCGTGAGCGTACTCGTTTATTGCGAACAGGTCAAGAAAGAGGGGTACGGGGTGAGGTGTTAATTTGTAACAACCTTGTAACAAAACCTGTAATGTAACAAAATGTAAAAACAAGTTTTAAACCTCCCCAAACTCAACTATAATCCTATATATGATGTGATATGATGGGATGGGATGGGATGGGATGGGGGGATAGTATCTTACTTTTTGCTTTCGAATCTTCTAGAATAAATTTATCAGGAGAAAATGCCCTGATTGTAGACTAGGATTGAGGGAGAAAGAGATGTTAAGGAAAGGATTTACTTTAGCCGAAGTACTTATTGCATTACTTTTAGTAGGTATCTTAAGCTCAATATCAATACAGACATTGCGTAATAGAGATAACACTGCAGAATATGAAGCAATAAGAAACAAGGCAATGACAAATGTTCAAGGTGTGTTGCACGAGGCCTTATATGCTAAAAGTAGTAGTGAAATCTTTGGTGATGAGACCACTGGAAACTACAAAGAAATAATGGACTTTTTGAATAACCGTTTGGGAGCAGGAACTGCAACAATCAGTGGAAAAGACTTTGGTGATGGAAGCATATCAGCAAAGGGTCAAAAAATGCGTGATGGTTCATATTATGCATTGACCGCAAAGAGTGGCGGAGCTCTTGTTGCAGAATTAACAATTGACGTAAATGGAGATAAGGCTCCAAATAAAGAAGGAACAGATATCTTTAAATACAATGTCGATAAATTTGGAGGAGTTCTTCTTTCATCAATATCTGGCTCTGAGACAGAAAAGAGTTGTAAAGAAAAAGACCCTACAAAACCTTTCATGTGGAAAGATGGTTCATGTCATGCTTGTCCAGAAAATATTCCGAATTTGATGTCAGATGGTAGTTGTCAATCATGTACTTCTGAGTACTACCATCATGGTGGTTGTAAGTCATGTACTTCTGATTATTATCACCATGGTGGTTGCCAATCTTGTCCATCAAGCCAATGGGATAATGAAAAGAACGCTTGTTGTAAATTGGTAAATGGCGTTTGCGAAAAGCAAGAAGAATGTACAGGTGACCTTGTAAAAATTAATGGCACTTGTCAGTGTCCTGCGACTCATCCAGTGAAAAGTGGGGATGAATGCTTCTTCCAGTGTGAGTACTCAATGTCACGAGTTCCAGTATTGGCAAAAAATAACTCAGAATGTCCTGTAAAATGTGATGATGGTACAATTGCTCCAACTCAAGCTGATTGTAAATCTTGTACTGGAGGTAAAGAGCTAGTTAATGGTAAGTGTCAATGTCCTTCTGGTCAAGAAGAGGTTACTATAACTTTTAGAGGTAAGACAACTACTCAGTGTTTAACAAAATGTGCTCAAGGACAAATTAGAAATCTACAAAATGGTATGTGTGAATCCGAATGTTATGCTTGTACACGTGCGGAAATGCGTTCAGGAAAAGTGATGTGTTGTCATGATAAATTGAAATGTGAGGATGGCAGTACTATAGACATTTCTAGGGTGGATGCAAAATGTCCAGAAGAGATGGATAATGGTCAGCGTTATTGCTGTGATTGTACAAGACCATGGATAAGAGGAAATGCTTGTTTGGAAGGTAATAGTACAACATCAGACTGTGAAGCTCATTGTGGTGGTGGGGCAAACAGAACTCCATCAGGCGGTGGCGGAGGAGGTGGAATCACTAGAGATCCGATGTATAATACAAGTGAAGAAGTATTTAAGCCTATTTCTGGTGATTCTATGATTGAAGAAGGTAATACAATAATGCAAGATAATGATTATTTTGGAAGATAATAATTGAACCTTAATCAAATAATATATAGGCAGTGGCTTACTCCCACTGCTTTTCTTTTTTTAGTGCGATGGCAAATTAAAAGTCCTAGAACTTTTACTGTGCACCGTCGTCCTCGACACGGAGTGTCGGGGATCCATAAAGAAATAGTTTTCATACCTCACCCCTACCCCTCTCCTATTCTTTAGGAGAGGGGGCCTGCAATGGGAATGCATAATAATAGTACCCCCTTAATTGAAGCGACCTGTGAGCAGAGAGTAAAAGCGTGAGCGTACTCGTTTATTGCGAACAGGTCAAGACAAGGGGGGAGGGGGTTGT
>JAZUBR010000010.1:0-1528 GCA_045638625.1 Candidatus Gastranaerophilaceae bacterium | reverse complement strand
ACTCGTTGGTTCGAATCCAACTAGCCCAGTTAGGGCAGTTGATAAGAACTGTTCAAAATTGAATACGGAGCATTAGCTCAGTCGGTAGAGCACTTGACTTTTAATCAAGTTGTCCGGGGTTCGAATCCCCGATGCTTCATTGGAATTTTAAGGAAGAACGTTGAAAAATCAACGTTCTTTCTTTTTTTATGCAGTCAATTGTGGGTTGACTATGGGTTGAGTTAATATGTTCTGATTTATACCAACTGCTTTATTCAGTTTTTTGTGTTTGTCTTCCTCTAACTCCATAGTAAACAGATAATGTTCAATCGTGGTTGACTTTACTCGATGTCCTGCTATTAGCATAACTTCGTCAATGTCAAAGCCATTTCTAAACAGATTAGAAAGAAATGTTTTTCTTATCTTGTGTGAAGATTTCACATCCATAGACAGTTTATTACAATAATACTTCAAGCAATCATTGAATCGTTGTCTGATGATATGATTTCCGTTTGAAGCAGGAAACAGAAATTCTGTATCCACTGACATTGCTTGATGTAACTGTAAAACAATATTAAGGATTTCCAGTGCAAAGTCTGTTAATTGGATAATACGATTTGAATCATCTTTTGTTCGGTCTTCTGTGACTTCGTGTACTGTTTTTCCTTTGACAAGTTGTCCGTTTTCTGAAGAAATTGGTATATAACTAATTTCTGTACGGTCTATATTGATTGTACGTTCCTTAAAATCAATATCTTTCTTTTTTAGTGTACACAGTTCGCCTACTCGAAGTCCTAGCTGAGAATTTAATAGGATTGCAAGTGATACCATCGGACTATGTTCCATATAATGTTGTGCTATGTAGTTTATCAAGGTAGTCCATTCTTCTTTATTGAACACCTGTGTACTGGGTTTTTTCTTAGGAGTAGGTCGAATATTTGTATTCTCAATTTTGCCGACTTTATCCATTGGATTTTCTTTGATGTCTTTTATGTCTAGTGCATGTGCAAATATACCAGAAAAGATTGATTTTACATTACCAAGTGATTTACGTGTTAAATGATGTTCATTAATTATAGAGTGAAGCAGGTATTTAATATCATATGGTTCAATGCTAGCAATACTCATTTTGTCTAACTTTGTATCCTTTATGAATTTATTATAATCATCAAGGTTACGTTGAATAGTAGAGGATTGCACGTGCTGTGCTTTTACTTTTGTCAACCATTCTGCAAAGTAATTAGCAAAAATCAATCTATTATCAAATCGACTTTGGTAATCTTTCAATATGTTGTTTTCAAGGTTCTCTCTTGTTTTACCCTGCAGTATTTTGCGATTGCGTTCTTTGGTATCGTCTGGAACATGAGCTTTCCATGTTCCGTTTGATGCCTGCCAGATTCTAATAGGGTAAGTTTCAATGATTTTCTTTTGTTTAGCATTCATGAGTTCTTCACGTAGCTTCCCAACATCTGTAGCTAATATTATAGGATTTTTTTCTACTAAAGACAAGTCCTTGAGTGCTTGGTTAATCTGTTCCAATGTGTAATTG
>JAZUBR010000009.1:0-41976 GCA_045638625.1 Candidatus Gastranaerophilaceae bacterium | reverse complement strand
GAATCAGTTCGTAAGGTAATTGATGAGAACGTAGAACGTACATTTGGCGTATTCAGCTAATAACCAAGATTAAGCAAAAACAAATTTTCCTTATTCCCTTTTTTCCTTTAGTGCCACTTCTTGAGAAGTGGTTTTTCTTTTTTATAGTGTTAATTTTTGTAACGAAAAGGCAATTAAAAATGTAAAAAATACTTTATAGAGATAGGAAACAGGATAAAAGGGTGCTAATAGTATGTCATTTTTAGAGAATCTAGGAACTGGTATTGCAATGGGTGTAACCTTTGGTGCAATGACACAGATGTCGAAAATGATGCCGATGGGTGGATTCTGGGGCGGCGGAATGTGGGCCTTTGGTCCGTCGATTTTTAGTTATGGTGGTTTATGGGGCGGTGGATGCTTTGGGCATCATCATCATCACCACCATCATCATTGTCACAGTTTTTGGTGCTAGTATAGGTGGTTGTTTAATATATAAAGAGCGATACTATTTGTGTCGCTTTTTTTATTGTGGTTGAATCTATTTACAATTAATAAGGGTTTTAGTAGAATGTTTAAGTGAACCGCTGACACAGGGTTGTGTGCCGAATGGAGCGAAAATGGAGCGATAACGGTTTCAAAGAACCTGAAACTCAGTAAAATCAATGGAGAGGTGTCCGAGTGGTTTAAGGTGCAAATTTAAAGATGGCACTTTTTTATATTTTTTATATTTTTCAAAAAAGCACTAAAACCCCCTATTTATTGTGTTTTTTTGAGAAATATATATTTTTGTATTTTTCATATTTTTTATAAATTTTAAACCTCTATGGCACAAAAAGTGGCACAAAAATTTCCACAAAAAAATCCCTCATTTCTGAGGGGATGGTTATTAGTCATTTCGTAAAGAATGTGAAAAGAGAACTACAATGTTTTTATAAAATCTTTTAGGGCATTTAAGCGATTCAGCCAACCTTTTAAGAATACCTCTTGCCCTTTAACCTTTGCAAACTGTCTGTACTTCTCCTCTCTGGCTTTAATAAATTTGTCTGGGTAAAGCCATCTAGCTGCACACATAAACTCGTTTACTCTAGAAACACCCATATTCACCGCAGTATCAAACGCTAATACTGCAAACTTAGGGGACATTTGATTACATTTAGCTTTTAGCCAGTAGTTTTCATAATAAATCTGTTTTGCTTCATCCTCTGTAAGCCCTCTCACGTCCTTTTTATCAAGACCTTTTGAACGTAACCATTCGTTATAAGTATTTTGGGTTATGCCCCTGTTAGTAGCCCCGCCAAGGTCGTTAGGATGGCAAACATAACCACCTTCCCAACGGAGTACAAAGGATAACGCTTTTTCAAAAAGTTCTTGGTACATTAAAGCCCCTTTTTAATGATAAAATCTTTTATATGCTCTTGGTTTTCTACGACTTTATCAAGTGTTTTTGTAAGTCCTGCGAATCTCTCATCAAAACGCTTTGTAAATTCTTGGAAAGCTACTTTTTCTAAAAATCTGCGTTCAACCTCTAGCAATAAATCTTTTCTTTCTATCTGCATTTCTTCACGGGTTGTATAACTATCTTTGCAACTGTTATTACAAAGCTCTGCACGCTCTTTTAAAATCTTTTCTAACTTAGCAGGTGTAATAAAGATGTTGTAGTTAATACAGCAAGCCACTACAACCAAGATTATTGCTGCATACTGTAAAAGAATTGGTTCCATCACTTCCACCCCTGAAACTTCTGGAAGTTGTCAACGCTATGAAACATCATCCAGCGACTAAACCCATTAACCTTTGAGCAATATAGCAAGCGTTCAAAGACTTTATCTGCAAAGTATCTATCGTTATCAACGTAGTTATGATTCTCACATAATACATCGTGAACCATTGAAGGAACTAAAAAACGTGGGTCTGTTTTTGCCCCAATCAACCGCCAAAAAAAGCGAGGCACGCTTGCGCCATCCCAACAGTAACCTTTAGGGATAGAGAACTCATATTTTTTAGCCTTTTTATAATCAAAAAGCTCTACTCTTAAAGTCCTTTTGTTTTCAAACGGGTACTTTGTGATAGAGTTCTTTTCTGCTGTTCTCATTGAAGGCAAAATAACACGAGCAGTAACACAAGGCTCTGGAGTGAAGAAAATCCCTATTTTCTTATCCTTGTACCATTCCACCCTTTTTATATCGTCACATTTATTGCAGTCTTCACACGGTGTCATTTCTTCCTGCCTTTCAAAGTCTTAACAACTTCCCCATCTTTAAAGATTTGAAGCTTAGACTTAACCCAATCCCCAGCACTATCACGCAAGTATGAGAGTTTTTCTGTAAGCGTTCCAAACTTATCATACATCTTTGTAAAAGTGACTTTTTTGCCATTTTGCAATTCCACGCAATCTACAATTTTCTTATAAGTTGGTGGGTGATAAACAACCTTTGTAGAACGTTTCAAGCCGAATGCCTTGTCGCTTGGTTGGTTTGGATTCCATATTTCTGTAGGTCTTATTTGCATTGTTTCTCCTTCTATTTTCAAAAGGGGGAATAAAATCCCCCTAGCCTTCGCCAACCTCTTGGTTATCAACTACCAAACTTTCCTCGGTAGTTGGTTCTTTTTCCATTGGTGTCAAATAAGTGTAATCATTAAACTCAAAGAACTTATCCAACTGCACTTTCGTGAACCCTAACAACCCACCAATCGCATCCACATAAGGATTACCACGATAGAAGTGATTAGCCTTCAACTCAATCTTCAAAGCCTTCACATCCAAGCCTTCTGGTTGTAGCTCTGTAACCATAGCCACAATGTCGTCAAAATCCATTCCTTTGGCTTGGTAAATCCCACGCTCTACATCCGCACCAGTTAAGTAAAGTTTTGCAACCCTCTCCGCTTCCTTTGCAGCTTGCTCCGCTTCGTAGTTAGGGTTTAGGATTATTTCACCGTCTTGGTAGGTGTATTTTTCAATATCGTTGTAGATTTCTTCTTCAACTTCGATATTCTGAACACCCTCATCAAGTCGTTTGCATTGTCCTTTACCATCTATTGCTTCATCTTTTATAAAAATGTAATAAGCCATTATCTAACCTCCTATACATTTGTACCAATACGACGATAACCTACAGCATATAACTGACTCGTTGTACTGACAGCCTTATTCGCAATTTCCAGATAAACAGTTCTTGAACTATCTATTGGTAAAGTGAAGGTACTATTACCAGCTCTTCCTTCCGTATCTAAAGTTACTATTTCACTATAAAAACACGTTGTTTTATTTGTTTTTGGTGAAGGCGCAGTACCAACAGTATAATAAGTGATAGCATCTGAGTTCACATAAGCATCAAACATTACTTCATAAGTGTAACCGTCATCAGGTAAGTAACCAGATAAATCATAACTATATGAACCTATCGCCTTGACCGAATAGGCTACTTCTAAATACTTCTGCACCCATTGCCCATCCCAAACAGTTCTGTTATTCGGCACAACATTATTCACCGCTTCTAACACTTCACCCGCATTAAGCAGTTCCAAGTTCTGTACTGCGTTGGCTACTTTGAAGTATAGTGAGCCATTGCCTTGTGCGTAGATGAAACGGAAGAAGTTTGTTGAACCCATCCCAGTTGTATAGGTAATCTTTACAGAATCACCTTTGAGAGTTGGTATATACGCATTAGCTCGAAAAGTATTGCCACCATCAGTTGAACTTGATAAGGAAGAATTCATATTTGTTATAGTTACATATTGATAGTTTGCGTTACAAGTTTTTGATATATAAAACCATCCATTCGCTGGAGCGGTATAAGTGTCACCACTAGCCCCAAGTGTTAAATCTATATATTTCTCACTCGGTAAATCCTCACTACCATCCAACAACGGCAAGCGGAATGTCATATCTGTTTGGTTGATAACCAAGTCGTAATCTGTATATTCGCTTGTATACTCAACAACAGTACCACCAGCAAAAGCCTGTCCTATCTTCTGTACAAACTCGTTGTAGAATGTTGTATAAACATTACCATCATTCCATTGACCGCTTGATTTTAACCAAGAAACGCTTGGTTGTCCGTTAGCTTGGTAAACTGAATAACCAAGAGGGATAGTATCATTCTCTGTAGTAGTCACCTCGGTTACATCTGTTATAGCTTCCTCTGATTCTGTGTTACCAACGCAGATGTAGAGTAGCATATTGACTGAGTCTAGTTCTACGGTGTCTGAGTTGCCGTAGATGGAAGATGAGCGGGATGGGTCAAGGTGTATAACTGCGCCTTTATTTGAAGAAGATGTGTAGGACAAACCACTAACATAACCATCACCATCCATCGTTCTAGTAAATGAGCCCGTACCGAAACAAATATCTCCACCGCCAGTATTAACCTGTCTGAACTCTATTGTACCCTCGATATTCGGCAATCCAGCTTCTTGGTTTGTACCAACTGTACTTTCATCACCGATTCTGAAATACTTGTTGTTTCTCGGTAAGAAAATACGTTCGTTCTCTGTATCTACACCATAGAACCAAGCACGGCCATAAATATTATACCAAGCGTCAACAGCTTCTTTGTCAGCTATGTCATAAAACTGGTGTCCATTTGCGTTGATATACATTGTAATGGTGTGGTCACCTAGAGTGGTTTCAGTAGCTGTAGCAGCTTCTTTTTCCTCCAAACACTTCTCATAGAAAGTCGGATAACCATAACGGCTGCCAGCAATGGCATCTTTGTAAACATAGGTACCTTGGAGGGCTAAGCCTTTGGATTCTTCAAAGCTCAAGATGTGGTCTTTGAGTACGGTGTCGAACATATTTAATGTGCCACCGCCACTAGAAAACTCTTCTACTTCGCCTTTAGAGTTTATAAAAAAGAGTTTATCATTTTCCATAAAGAACCCTGTTTTTTCAATGTTCTTTATTTGCTCCTGTCCTTTTGCCTCAATGCTAGAAATAGCAGTATTTTTATTTGTTGCTACATCTGCAACAGCACTAGCCCCAGCTACTTCTATTTCTGCAATAGCCCCATTACTAGCAGTTTCAATACCTTCAATAACAGAGGTATTTAAGTTGCTTATCTCAATAACTGCATCATTCTTAACTTGTGCTAGTTCGTTTGTTGCGTTCCCTGCGGTTTCACCAAACCCCGCCACAATCTCTTGCACATTGCTTAAGTTTTCGCTTGATAGCTCCGCATTTTCTTTAGCAACTCCTGCATAATGCTTTGACGAGTAATCAATCCCTTGGATTTTCCCTTCACCTATAGCCCAATTCTTAGCTAATTGAGCGTTATAACCGCTTGTGTCACCTGTAGCATTAATGTAGTTCTGTTCTCTAGAACCCTGAATACTTATGCTCTTTGGCGCTACAGTCGTTACATTAACTCTAATTACATTATCTGCCATTAGATACCTTCAACCTTTCTTGGGAATACGGTTATGGTATTTTTATCTCCAATTTTTGTTTCTCCAATTAGCATTGTGTCCTCTGTATCATCTTGAACAGAACAAATCTTAATCCCGTAGTAATAGTTCTGAGATTTAACGTCGGGGTCAACAACAAATAAGTTCGTGTAATTCCCTGTTAGCTTGATTGCAACACTAGCCTCTCCTAAACTATCTACAGAGATTTCAGAGCCTATCGGGTTTCTATCTACATCCTGTGCTGCAAAATATACTGTATAGTTTTGGTCTGTGGGGATGCCGTTAATAACAATCTCTATACTATCCCCTTGATACATTGTTATATTGCCGTTTGCTTCAACGATTTTAGCCATTAGACACCTCCCCAAAACCTATAGCAATCCAGTTAACGGGTCCGCCATCTGTGCCTGAACCATCACGCCTGTCAACGCAAACATAAAAGCTTGTTTTGCTCACACCTCCTAAGTGTGTTGTAACCTCTGAGACGTTCCCAGTTGTGACCTTACAAGAAGTTACTACTATAGGTTCAGCGCTAAAAGCCTTTGGAAATGTTACTGTAGTCCCCGAAAAAGCGTTTAAATGTCCTGAACGTCCCCACTGAAACAATAAACCATTGCTTAGCTGGCAAAACCCATTAGTGGTGTTTTTCAAATCTGCTGCTATCTTACTTTCAGCGACCTCTAGAGCTTCATTTATATTATTCTGCAAAGTCTGCTGAACAGAAGCCACGTTTGATTTAATAGATGCAACTTCACCCTCTACATACTTCTGCACTTGCACGGCGTTATCTGTAAGCAAGGACAATAACGCTTGATTATTAGCGTTTGTTTCACTTGCGTATATGGTATCTCCTTCTTCAAAAGTCTTTAAAGTAGCCATTTTTACTCCTTTTAATGTTTTGCTACTCATATCTTATTGGTTTTCAAATCGGGCATTTTGCCGACTTTCAAAGGGTTTAAAATACTTTTGGAATTAAGAATAGCTGCAACAAGAAAGGCGGTTATTCAATGAATATAAAAAAGATTTTCAAAGGCTTAGAACAGGCAGAAATCCAAGATATTATTTATAAAAGTTCTTTGACACTAGAGGAACTCCCCCTAGCAGTAAGCGTATTTTTAGAGAACAAACCACGCTCTTTTTTTTGTGATGAATACGGCTATAGCTTAGGAAAATACCACTACACACTTAATCGGGTTATTCCCAAAATACAAAGTTATATAAAGTTAAAACTTTTTGGCTAAAAGTTTAAACCATAAGAGAGCTAAAACCCTTCATAATGTGATTATGGAGGAACAAATCAAATGTTTAATAACAATCCTAGCTATCCTTATTATAGTAATATTCAAAATCTTACTGGGTACAGGATAAACCCTATTGCAAGAATTGAGGAAGCTGATTCTATTTTCCCAGATTTGCAAGGCAATCCTTTATTTTTCTTCGACCAAATGAGAAATGAGATTTACGTTAAGCAAAGAGATATCAAGACTGCAGAAGTTCAAACTCTGAAATATACATTATGCGTTGAACCCGTAAAGGCACAAAAAGCCCCTAATTATGATGAACAGATAGCAGATATAAGAGCAGAACTTGACCGCATAGCCTCATTGCTTGCGGTGAAAGTAGAAAGAGGTACAAAAAATGTGGAATAAAAAACAACCAGTACAAAACCAAGCCGATTGGGCTTTAATACTCCCTATGATAATGGCTTTAATGCCTTTATTAACCCCTCCACCATCTCAAACAATAATCAATGTTTATGGTGACAAGAAAGTAGAGGTAAAAGATGCTAAACAACCTATTGATGAGCCTTAACCCTCAAATGCGTTCAATGATTGATAGCATTTACAATCAAGCTATGCAATCAGGAAACCCAGAACAATTCCTATCTCAACGCTTTGGGAACGACCCTAACTTTCAAAAAGCTTTGAATATTTATAAATCAAAAACCCCAGATGAGATAAATACTTACCTAGGAAATATTTACAACTCAATGAAAAAGCCTACCGCATAGGCTCTAAACAGGCGTGATGTACCACTCTATGAGTGTGATTGAAGTTAGTATTACACATTTAAACAGAAAGAGGTACACACTATGGAAAACTTATCAGCAGCAGACATTGCAGCAGTAACACGTCCTAATTTTGGTATGGGTTGCGGTTATGGTGGCTTTGGTATGGGTGGATTCGGCGGTGACTGGCTAGCCCTCATTGTATTATTTGCTTTATTCGGTGGCGGATGGGGCGGTAATGGCTTCGGCGGTGGTGGTGCTGGATGGCAACAAGGATTTAACACTCAAAACATCCTTTCTAAGCTTGACGGCATCACTAACGGCTTATCTGATGGCTTCTATGCAATGAACACAAACGCTCTACAAGGGCAAAACCAATTAGCAAGAGATTTATGTACTGGCTTTGCAGCAGTTAACGCAGCTATTTCAGAAAACCGCTTTGCAGCTCAAGAATGTTGCTGCCAAACACAAAGAGCTATCGACGGCGTAAACTACAACAACGCTAAAAATACTTGCGATATTGTAAACGCTATCCACGCAGAAGGTGAAGCTACAAGAGGACTAATCACTCAAAACACAATGCAAGCTTTAAGAGACAAACTAGCAGACAAAGACAGAGATATTCAAACAAGAGATTTCCAACTTTCTCAACTAGCTCAAAACGCTTATCTTGTGAACACTTTAAACCCAGCACCAATTCCTGCTTATGCAGTAGCAAATCCTAAATGTTGCCAGCAACCCGCTTGTGGTTGTGGTTGCAGCGGCTATTATGCTTAACCCTTAGTCGGTGGGGAGAGTTCTCCCCGCCTTTTATATCAGAAGAATAACGAGGTGATTATAAATGAATAACAGATGTTCACATAGAGTAGAGAATGTTACCGCAACTGCTGCAAACGTGATTTTGACAGTTAGCGACTCAACAAATATTAGCCCTTTTGAAAGATTCGATTTCTATTTCCCACAATGTGAGGGGATTGGAAATATCGTTACTGGTGAACCCTTGCCAGTTCTTATAAGCGTAAACGGGGCTAACGTAACCGTATTAGACAAGAACGGATTGCCACTAGATAGCGACAAAGTCCCTAGACGTTCACAAGGCAGATATATTGTGCCTGAAACTGGCACTCCTTACGTTATCTTGTATAACACACCATACGATAGATGCGATAACTACTACATTTACAGATAGGAGGCTAGAAAATGGACGAATTGACATCAAAAATTGAATATATGTTGGATAAGAACGCTGACAAAGTGGTAGAGTTTATAAAATATATGTACCACCAAGACCCACAAGCGGTAGACCATATCCTACACCACGCAGAAGAAGACCATATTACAAATAAACGCAAGTATGACGAACACGTTAAAAAACTTAAATGGGCTAACAAGAATGGAAGCGGTGAACGCTGGGATTTAGACACAATTAAGAAGTATGCAAAAGTGGACTTTCATAATGTTGAGTTTACAGAGTTTGACTTAGCTTATCTTGTAAACGCTCTTTATGCAAAGTGTTGCAAACGCTATACAGATATAGGTATGTTTGTAGAAATTGCTAAGTGCTTAATGGATGACCCAGACGAGGAAACAAAAGTATATAGAGGGGCATACGCTAAGAAGCACAAACCGCAATCGCACGGAGAACAAGCGTATTACAACGACTATGAACATTATAACCGCTATGATGAAGAAGATAGACGAGGAGTAAGACGTTACCGCAACGAACGTCTGGACGATTACGAGAACCGCTACGATAATAGAGAGTACTCCGATGATAACTACAATAGACGTTATAGAAACGAAAACCGATACTATAAAGATACAAATATGGGGTTTTAACCCTTAACACATCCCAAATAACATCTTTATTACACTCCAAGCCCCCAACGGGGCTTTTTATTTTACAAACCTTCATAACCACTTGCAATAGCTTTATAAGAGGAATAATATAAACAGGTGAGTTATTAGAAAGGGTGGTTTTATTATGAAGAAGATATTTTTGCTACTTCTTTTGTTAGGATTTACTTTACCTGTATATTCTGGAACAACAGAATTTATGGAAAAGGCATTAAATTCTTGGCTTACATATTCTATCCATAATGTTATAGACCGTTGGGGCTTCCCAATTGCTGAAAACACTATTGCTGATAGACATATTTATACTTGGTCACGCTCTTGGCAGCGTTACGTCCCTCAAAACACATCTTCTACAGTGACACCAAATTATAGAACGGCAACTATAAATTCTTATACTACTGGAGGATATACTGTAACATATTATTGTAATAGAACATTTGAAGTAGATGCAAACAACAATATTATATCTTGGAGTTGGGAAGGGAATGGTTGCCCAGCTTTTTATAACAACAATACTAAAATTTTGGTAAATCCTTTAAACGACCCTTGGGAAAAAGCAAGAATTGAAAGAGAAAAAATAAAACAAGAAAAGAAATTAGCCAAACAGGAAAGAAAAAGACTAAAAAAAGAAGCAAAAAAAAGAAAAAAAGAAGAATTGCAAATAGAAAAAGAAACAAAAGTAGAAATAGTAAACTAAAAGAGGGCAATCGCCCTCTTTTTTATTCAATCGCACCTTGAACTATTGCTATAAACACGTTATAATATAAGTATGAAAGAACAAATTTCATCAGCTAAAAACATACGTTTATTTCTACAAGTTCTTTTGTGGTCGATTTTTGTTTTAATTTCACGCTTGCTACTCGGTTAGTTCTTTGATAGCATTTATTTCAGCGTTTGCGTTTCCTTTCATAAGCAAATCATATAACTGGCTAGCTTTGTCAGATGCTTTAACTGCATTTGCATAACCTCTTACTATATTTTGCCCGTGAAAACGAGGACTAAAGAACAAAGCCCCTGTAATTGAATTAAACGGCTTGGGCATATTTTCGTAGAGAGCTTTTCTTAAAAAGTTTAAATAACCTTGCTCACTACCAGACCCCCCACCTTGTCCCGGGGCAAAGGCTTCAAATGCTTCACGAGTTCTTAACGCTTGTAAATCATCCATAAAGTTTGCACCTGTCCTACTTTGCAATTCGTTTAGAGCTTCCTCAAATTTCAAATCTGAACGATTGCCCAATAATCTTGGGTTTCTTTCATAGGAATTGCCAAGAGTTTTTAGAATGTCGTTAATTTTATCTTGTTCAAATTGCCAAGCTTCAACATCATTCATAAAATTAATGCCTGTTGTTTCTTCAAGCTCTTTTAAAGCACTCAAAGTTTTTGCATCTGTAGTTTTCGCTAAACTTCTTGGAGATTTCGCAAACTTAGAAACATTGTTTTTTATGTTGTTTATCCTGTTTTGTTCTTTTGCCAAATCTTTAGCTTTAAAATAAAACTGGTTTTCTTGCGGTAATATAGCGTTTAAGTTTTTAAGCCTGTCATCCAAACCGCTTAAAATACTTCCTTCAGTACCCAATTCTTTAATTTTCCCTGCTAAAGTGCTTTCGTTATCCAAGCCACGCTTAACTTCTTGTATTAAAGAATATTTATCATTCGGAGCTTGATATTCAGGGAATTTATTTCTTAAATACTGATTAATATCGTTTGCCATACCTTTAAGAGCATTATTTCTAATACCTCCAGCAGTTTCATAGTTTGCAGTATCGTAAAGAGTTTCTTTTAAATTATGCAAATCTATTGGTTTTTTAGGGGTGTCTATTGCCCCTAAAACATCACCAACCTTGGCAATATCTTTCCCTGCTTTGTCAATTGCTGCATTATAATCTCCGCCCATAGCATAATTATCAATGTGTGATTCTATCTGGTTTCTTAGTGGGTTTATATCTATTCCCTCACTTTGTCCTATTTTACCTAATACATCTTGTATTTGTTGCCCTGCTTCTTGTTCAACTCGTTCTAAACCAGACAATGCACTATCACCTAACTTTTTATATTCAGTAGCAAAACTTTCATTGCTTGGCAACATATCTAGAGCCTGATTAAATTTTCGCTCTATTGGCTTGATAGTTTCTATAGGTTTATTTTGTGCAATTAATGTATTCTTTGCTTCTCTTAACTGTTGCTCTATAGGTCTATACGCAGTTTTGCTATCGAACTTACCTTGAAGTAATGATTCTCCTGCCAACTCTTTTTCTATTGCTAACTGCCCCATTTCTTCGGGTACAGAGGTTAAACCTTCGATGTATTTTGCAGCAGCATTTTTTGTTGCTTGACGCTTAAGTAAATTATTTACTCCTTTGCTTCCTGCTTCAAATCCTTTGACCACTCCATAGTTTATAAGAGCATTATTGACTACGTTTTTAACTGCATCCAACCCCCTTTTATCTTCTATTAGGTTTTCACCTAATCCATAAACTGCACCGCCTGCTAATAGTCCAGGAGCATTTTTAGCTAATAATTGAGCAGCTTTAGGGATAGCATATTTACCAATAGCAGTTCCTACAGCTTTAGCTCCCATTGCGGGATTGATTAACGCACTTCCAACCTCTAAGCCAAAACCGCCCCAGTCTTTTAGGTTGCCTATGAGCTTGTCTTTTTCATATCCTTTTCGCTCCGCTTCGCCTATAGCCCTGATTCTTTCTGCTTTTTGTTCTCTAGTTAAAGAGTTATCGTTTTGTATTGCAGAGTATTTGTCTTGTCTATCACTAAAAGCGTTGTTATTGTTATTGGTAGCACCATATAGTGATTTTAAGCCATCATCAGAGAGTTTTGAATAATCGTTGTTATAAAGTGCCATTAAATCATTATCTGAAAGTTTTGAATAATCCATTATTTCAATCCCCTACGTTTCATTTCTGCTTCTAATGAGTTGCGGTCAACATTTAGACTTGGAGTAGAGTTTGTATTACCATCCCCTTGCGTTTGTTGTGCCCTGCTCCCTCTTCGTATATTTAACAAAGAATAAGTAGCTTCCATTTTAGCCATTTTCTGTTTTTTATTATCAGCTAATTTAGGTAAAGCATCATCTATCCGTTTAATATCTTGGTCTGATAATACCCCTTTTTCTTCTCCTAGCTTTCTAGCAATAGCATTAAATAATAATGTCCGCTTAGCGTTAAAATTAGATTCTTCTGGAGTAAGAGTATTTAATAACCTACTCGCACCACCAGCTATTCTATATCTATATGGATTGTCAACAAGGTCAAAAGTAGAAACAAAATCGTCTAATTGTGCTTCCATTTCGTTTAATGTTTGCATATCTTTACTATCCTCTTGCCCTTTTTTCTCCAATTCCTTTTCTTTTAACCCCAGATTTCTATAGGCAATATCAGTATCAATAGCGTCTTGTCTTGCTTTGCGGTCTGCTTCCTGTTTTCTATACTCCATCATCTCTTGTTGATTTCTCAAATTGCTTTCTAACAATTGGCTTCTGTATTTTGCGTTGTCTTGTAGTTGCATTGATTGGAATATCTTATTAAATGTATCATCACCTATATAACCACGGATTCCAGAAGTATCAAAGCCCATCTTTTTAAGTTCTGCTCTATACATCTGGTCTTTCATTCTGTTAGCTTGGTTTAACATCCCTGTCTGAGCTCCATAAGAGAGAGTTTCTAAGCCACTACCGCCACTAGCCCCAACAATACCGCCAACTAACAAACTTCTACCCAATGGACTTTCAGCAAGCTTAGCAAAAGAGCCTAAACCCTCACCAAGTTTATAAGCCAAACCTTTCTTGTTGCCATTATCCAAGTAGTTATTGTTCCAGTTATCGGTTGAAAATCTTTGTGTTCTGTTTTCACCATAACCGCCTAAGATATCATTAAGCCCAAGCTTCAACCCTTGCCCCGCTTTTTCTAAATACCCTGGCTCGTGAACACGAGAAGAACCAAGAGTAATTTCGTTCGTTTCTGGGTTAATAGTTTGTGTATCGGTTGTTACATCCCTTCCTACAATTTTCTGCCACAAATTAGGCTCTGTTACAGGGTTGTTAATATAGTTTTGCACCCTGTTTGTAGCTTCTGCATCTAGCCCACCTGTTGCATCCATTTGCAAAGGTACTAAAACAGGTTTTAGTTTGCTTTTCAAAGCATCTGCTTTTTGCATATCAGCATAGTTTTCTACTGCTTGCATATCGTTATAGAGCTTGTTTGCTCCTTTGTTAAATAAAAAATCAATTAATGCCATTTTACACCTCTACACCCAAGCCGTATTAGCCAGTTTATCTACACCGAAAGAACCTAGACCGCCCGAAAGTTTTCCAAGACTGCCCAGCCCTAAGCTAGTACCGCCTGTCAATGCTGCACCTGCAACTGTTCCAGCCGCATTAACCAATCCATTAATCATAGCTTGCTTATTAGCTTGCTCCGCCTTCCAAGCTTCCATATTGTAATCACTAACATTCTTAGAGTTAGTCATTGAGCCTTGGTTAATACCCATAATCATATTGTAAAGAGTATTAGCAGAGTCCTTATACTGCCCTAGGTTGTTTACTTGTCTGTTGTAGTAACTGTCGTATAAATCCGCCAAATTGTCAGCTAAAGTGTTATTGAATGAGTTTGTCGCAGCCTGTAAACCGCTAGAACGCATCAAGCCTTGTGATTGTATTGGATTTAATACGTTTGTTTCAAAACTCTTTTGAGCGTTTCTGTTAAAATCATCTTGATACACCTGAAAATTCGGGTCGTTCAAATAATCATTACTGCCAATAGCAGTTAAAGCATCATTCCAACCTAATAAAGCATTATTACCTATATTTGTCATATTAGCGTTGGATTTGTATTTTGTTCCCTTTTCGCCAGAGGTGGAACTACCAAAAATCCCAGTATCAAACGTTGTGTTTGCGTATTTTGGAGCTGATTTTGAACCCATTTAGTTTTCTCCTTCTAATGTACTTTCCTTTATTATCAACCCTTTCAAATTGGGCTTTTCTAAGCACTAAACCAGCTTCTTTAAGCGGAGTAAAACTGTAGATATCCTCATCAAATAGTGAACAAACCATTTCTATTGCATCAACATTATCTTTAAAATTCTTCCTTACACTTGTCCCTGATAGAGTTAAAACCTTCTCCCCCTCATCATACTCATACTGTACAGTAATAAACCCCCTTAACTTACCTCCCCCTCTACTTTGAGGAGAGGGGCTAGGGGTGAGGTGATTTTCTTCCTCATAAAAACAAAACAAATTAGGATTATTTATTAAGAACTCAAACTCATATTGAAACGGCATAGGACGGCTATTGTATAGCCTTTTTAGTTCTTCAACATCCCTACACTTATCAATAATCAATATTTACTCCCTGTATGGTTTTATTTCTGTTTCAAAAATATAATCAAATAGGTTTTTGTGATTTCCTTTTACATTTCTATCACCTAAACCAATTTCAATTCCCTTTATATTATTTGTCAAATCGTTTTTTGTATCTGTTAAACCACGCCCAACAACAAGGTCTTTTGCTTCTTTACCCCATCCTAAAGTTTTTGTAACTTCTGGAGAAAAATAACGACTTGTAAGGTATGCGGGCCCTGCAATATGTCTAAATTTATTTAGTTCTTTTTCTCCCATATTAACAGTATCCGCCCTGTTGTAATCTTCAATCAATCCTAAAGTTTTTTGATATGTACCCCAAGGGTTTAAATAGTCCCATAAATTGTTTTTCTGTTCATTCATTGTATTAAATCCTTATTTTTTGGTATAATATCAGTATGGTTAAACTAGAGAATATTAAAAAGTTGTTATTGTGGTTTTTAAAAGGCTGTCTAATATTGTTAGTATTGTATCATTTGCCATTAATTTACGTTTTCGTAGCCTTTTTATTAGGGTCTATTTTCAATCCCTAACGCCCTTTAGTCTTAGTCTTACCCTTCATATTTTTTAACTCCATTGAGTTAATGAAGAACCCGTGTCCTAATTGTGTTGTAAAGATTTTGACCCCCATTGTGTACCAAGTTTGCGGAGTAGATATCTCAACAACTGTTTTAGCGTAGATATTTTCTGGTGAATACTTTGCAGTTCCGTACTTTGTTCTAGGGTCTGTAGAACTTCCGTCCTCTGCTGCATAAAAACCAGTCTGAATTTGCGCTACTTTTACTTTCTTAGGTGTTTTAACCTTGTTATCTACAATAAGCTGAACATAGAACTCATTCACAAAGTTAGAGTTTAGAGTTAATAACAACGGTGTTTTCTGTTTCTTGATGTTACTGTTAGAACCAGCGTTAATAAACGTTGTTTGATAGCTTGAAGGGAAATAAGCACCACTAAAATCGTCAGCCGTATTTTCTGCATATACTACGCCGCTCTCGGAAGCCGTTAACACAACATTATCAAATAGTACAAGGTCGTTAATCTCTTGCTGTTGCCTTGTAGTCCATTCCTGTTGTACATAGTCATAAATTAAGATGTTGTCATTTATAATACACCATATCTCATTTCTATTAGAGTAGATGCAGCTATACATCTTGAATTTGGAGATATTATTAAAATACGATTGTATTTCTCTTGCTACTGGTCCCGCTGGCTTAATTTGTCCTGTTGTATCAGTCGCAGATAGATAGTAGATATTCTTTTGGTTGTTGTCATAAAAGAATAAATATAAATCGTGCTTAACTAGAGAAGTCCAACTATAGCAACCGACACCTGCAGATGTAACAAGCCTAGAATTTGCAGTATCGTTAGGTGATGCGGTTAATAAGGAACAATCATCCTCTGTAAAGATGTATAAACCTCCAGTAAAAGCGTGTACTGCGGTCACTTTCTTAGTAAAATTAATATACCAAGAATCCGCTACATTTTCTGGATTGTCATTCCAAGTATAAATATTGTTTTGTGCAGAACCTCTAACCCCAAACTCTGTAGCAACTGTTAAATGTCCATTGAATACAGTCATTGAGAGCCAAGTTAATTTGTTTCCTTCGTAGTCTTCTGCATCAATGGTAGCAATCCAACCTTGTGAGAACTCAACAGGGTTATGGTCTGCAATTACTGTTTGGTATCCTTCGTCGTTTGTGAAGCAAACAGTCCTAACCTCTACCCCGTTTGTGAAAATAAACACATCATAAGCAGTAGAGGACATTGTTATTCCGTTACATTCACCTGTAACAGTCAAATCATCAATAAGAGTTTCTACTAAGCCCGTGATGTTATTCTTAAAAAATAGTGTTCCTTTCTCTCCGTTTTCTCCATATAAGATTAAGTAATCAACACCTTCTTGTGTTGTTTTAAAATCCCCTACTGTTCTGTAGCCAATAGGCAACGCACAATCAATACTGTTGCCCTTCATTGTCTTTATACCAGTATTTGAACCAATTTCAGTTTGCACAAGCTCAACGTTGTTACACTCAATGGCAGAAATTTCACCATTATAATTAACTCCGTTGTATTCCCTTATTCCCTTAAATCGTTCATAAATTAATGGAGAAATTGCATAGCTCATTACCACACCACCCTATTAACTAACTTCTTAGGTCTGCAAGCCTTTTTGAACAACCGCCAATGCTCATTAAACTCATTTATTGAAGGTCTATAGTTTTCGTCCTGTTCATCCTTGTTATTTGTCACAATTGCACGCATAACAAGACAATCTGCAAACAAATACTCTAGGTTTGAAGGCATATTTATAAAATCGTCTGCGTTTTCAAACTCATATTTTCTTGTTTTGCCGTCTGCATCTATTACAGGCTGATAAGCGTTGAATACAATGTTGTAGTTATACATTCCGTTTGGTATAGGATAGAGCCTTATTTTTGCTTTTGGGTTAGCGTAATCAATCCAGTAACTAGTTGGCACTCCGACAAGCTCTTTATCGTACTCTGTGGAGTCAGCAATAAACTCTAAAGGCACTAAATCAGAAGCGTTATAAATCTCTGTAATTTGCCCTTCTACCATTGGGTAGGTTTCAGCCCCTGTATTGGTTTCAATTAGCTTTTCTTTCTTTCTGAAAGGGAAATCCTCTAGAGTTATAAGATATCTTAACGCACGATTAATAACTGCTTTAGCGGTTAAAGAGTCCTCACTAGTCCATTTCATATCGTCTTTGTTAAAACCACTCCAAGGCTCATTCCCTAGCCTTTGTAATATTTGCTCCGCTGTAATCATTACTTAATAACCTCAATAATATGAGTAGTGATTGTTTTTTCTTCTTTAGGGTCAAACTTGGTTAATTCTACTTTTTTAGCACCTTCTCTTAATGCTTTTTTGGCATCATCATTACCGCCTAAAATAGCACCTATTGCCTGCCCGTGTAGCTCATAAACATTGTTTTTTAACACGTTTTGAACTCTGTAACGTCTTTTTAAAGAAGTATAATCAACAACTTTAACCTCTTTTTTCGTTTCTTCTTCTCCAAGGATTTTATCCTCATCAGAAGGCACAACCACCTCAACAACTGTAGTAGTTTCTTCTATTTCTGGAGTTTCTACCACCTCAACAACTGTAGTAGTTTCTATTTCCTTCTTTTTTGCCATTTCAAATCCTTTCATTATTCCCCTTGCTACTCCCCCTCAATTGGAGGGGGATAAAGGGGGTGGTTTAACTTATTTAAAAGGCGGAGCGGATAAACAGTCCGTCCCACCGTCGACAACTACCCTAGAGTAATTTCCATACCTGCAACTGCTTTTTCTTCAACCATATCGCCACCATATAGGTATAAGCCTGAATAGTTTGTAGCAAAGCGTTTTTCAGCTGGGTCAACTTTTGTTTTGTTGATTTGTTCAACATAAGCAAATGCTTCTGTAGTACCAGCAATCATTTTTCTTGTTGCTGCAGCTTCGTCAGAGTTGTTAGAAACTTTGATGTCAAAGCCTGCAAGTCTTAAGATTGTACCTTCACGAGTAACCTTGTCACCTGCTTCTGTAGCCTTAATAGCTTGTGGTGCTGCAATCAATACACCTAAAACATCTGGGTCAACAACTAACCAGGGACGTCTGCCGTCAAAACCAGTACCGTTAGCTTTAACTGCACTTACCCAACGTAAACGTGCCATAAACTTAGCTAATGTTTCGTATGCGTTGTCTTTTGTTAATGTAACAGTATCTAGTTTGTTGTCTGCAGCTAAACCATCCCACAACTTAGTCTGAATAAATGTGTCTTTAGCAAGAGTAACAGTTGCTTGTGCTCTGTCAATAAACTTCTCACCAAGTCCTTTGATTTCAGCTTGTTTAACGTCAATGTCTTCAAGTTGGAATCCAAAATATTTTTGTTGGTCAAGAACAACCTCAATCTTGTTAGATTCAGGGCTTTCAAATACCATATCTTGCCCTTTTACATAATCTTTCAATGTAATGTCGCCAGCTTGGTAAATAACTACTCTGTCGCCCTTTGTTCTTAATTGTTCTTCGTATTTGTGGTTTACTAAGTCATACCAAACAGATTGTTTGTCTAGGTTTCTTCTCATTAATTGAGAAAATACCGCATTGGTATATAAACCATTAATAACTGTGTCCTGTACTGCTTCTGCCATTTTTTAAAATCTCCTATTTAATCCTATTTGTGAACTCACTGCCGTATTTGGTATAGAGCTTGTCAAATTGGCTAGGTGACATCCTAGCTACTTCTGCCTCTGTGTAGCTTGCTTTAAGCTCACTCTGTGGCTCATTTGCGATAGCCCCTCCATCAATCACGGCTTTATCTTTCTGTAATTCAATGGCTTTTTGTGCTTCGTACTCTTTGATTGCTCCTGCTTTAGCAAACTCAACAATCCCGTTATAAAGATTGATAAACTCTTGCATATCCTCTTTAGATTGAATTGCGCCTGCGTGGCACATAGCTTTCAAAGCGTTAGCTTTAGCTGTATTTTGTTCAATATCCCCCATAAATTCTGCGTATTCAGCTTTTATAAGGTCTGCTAGAGCTTGCTCTTTGCGTACTCTTTCTAATTCACGCTTTTGTGTAATCTCACCTTGTAAACGAGAGTTTAAAACGCTTTTAGCGGTTGCTACTTCTTTTACAAAATCGATAGGATAATAAGATTCGGCTATTTTAAGAGCGTTGATATCTCTAGGATTGTTCATATACTCTCTTAATTTGCCTCTTACGCCTTCTCTGTACTCCTCTGGCACTAAGTGTAGATAGTTTGCGTACCATTCAAACTCCGATGCTCTAATTTGCTCGTCTGCTTGTTGCTCCTCTACACTTCTGTACCCTTGAGCGTTTGCACTTCTAAGCAACTCCTCTTGGTGTTTGCGTTCTTTTTCCTCTTGGGCTTTAACAAGTTTATCATATTTTTGCTTATATTCGTTTGGTCTGCTCAAATGCTTTTCAAGTTCGACATAAGCATTAGCTAAATCATCAGTTGATTTGAACTTACCTAATAACAACTCTTGTTGTTCTTGCCCTTGCGTGTCTGTTTCAGCCGCTTCTGTTTCTGTTTCAGCTGCGATTACTTCTGCATCTGGCTCACTTCCAGAGTTGTCTGTTGTTTCAGGCTCTGTACTTACTGAGTTCTCTTCTGCAGTTTCTTCGACAGTTGTTGAAATTTCTGTTTCTTCTGCCATTAATTACTCCTTTTCTTCTCTACTGTTTTTGGAACTTCCTTAATCTGTTGAATAAGCTCACACATTCCCTTAATCTCACTAGCTTCACGCTTTAAGCACGCTTGATTTGTGACATAATCCTGTAAATAAGCAAGTAACAACTTGCCCTCATAAGATTGGATTGTGTTCCTCAAACTGATTAATTCTTCTAGTTCCATATGCTCCTTGTCTCCCTCTCCTTAGAGGAGAGGGTTGGGGTGAGGTGTTTTTCACCCTCCACCTAGATTATGCCTGTGTTCAAATCGGGCATTTCTGGAGTCATTAACTCCGCTCTTGCCCTGTCCCTCATTGCTTGCATTTCTACTTGTTTCTGTGCTTGTGCCTGCATTTGTGCCTGTTCCTGTTGCAGTTGATACTGTTGCATCATCTGCCCTAACTGTTGAGAGAACATCTGTACTACTTGCCCTTGCATTTCTGGCGGTATTTGGTTTAATTGCTCCCCAAACTGCTCCGCTGGTGTTGCATCTTTGAAGAACTTCTCAACGTTCTCATAACCGATATTCTCAAACCCTGTTTTTGCAATCTCTACAAAATCAATCTTTGCTGCAAGCTCTGGCAGTTGAGCGCAACCAGTCGCAAGCTGATACATATCTTGGAACTTCTGCTTACGTTCTGTGATAGCGTTTCTATCTTCGTACTTGTAATCGTATTGAGCCTGTCTTATAGCGTTTGTGATTTCATACTCAATCTGCTTACCTTTTTCTTCTGAATAAACAAGCTCGTTGCCATCCACAAACATAGCTCTAAGCTCTGCAATGTTCTTAATCATTGGAATAGTCAAATCTTGATAAATTGTGTCTAAATCCTTACTTGCTTGCGTTGCACTTCCTTTATCAGCTAGAGATAGCTCTGTAGCCGTTCTTTTTTCTGCTTCAATGTTTCCATACATAACGGCAGATACTGTAGAAGTGTCTGCAATCTTTTGTCCTAATAACTGTAATAAGTCAGAAACCCCACTAGCATTAATTGTCATAGGAATAGGCATTTGCTGCTGACTTACGCCGTCTTTAAATGTGATTATCTTCCCTGGGAACAGGTCTACCGTTCCGTCCTTGTTTGTATTGTCCTCATCAAACATATTCTCATTAGCTATTAGAGGTGGGTTTGCTGTCATTTTCTGAATATCAAAGGCTATGTTTGTTAATTCTTCTTCCTCTTTGCACATATTCAATACGGCTTTAAGCTTAGAAATCCCACGCTTGATTTTAGGGTCAAACTCTAACGCACAAAGGATAAACGGATTGATGTAAAGAGGGTTTTTCTCAAACCTTATAAGGTACTTACCCGCTAATACTTCTGCTATATAGTTTCTGTATAGCTTGCCATCTATCTTGAAATCCCCGTGAGCAAATAAAACAGAATACTCAGAGCCATACTCATCCATTTTGCGTAAATTGTCCGCATCTTCATTGTCAGTAGGCTCATTTTCTTTATGAGTTTTCAGATCCAATAACTGTTCTTCGGTTATCTTGTAGTTTTTGTTTGCTTTTATGTTGTCTAAACTATCAAAACGCTTGTAGATTTTAACAATACTATCCCAACTGTCTTTGTTTCTTAACTTCCAGCGTGCAGTATCAAAAACAAACATAAACGGAGAAATACTCTCCACTCTGGCATTCTCATAAACTGGAAGCTCTATCTCTTGCAAACCTAACCCTGTAACCTTACGCATTACTTTTTTTGTTTTAATAAACCAGTCGGTTTTTAATATACATTCCCCAATATCAAAAAGGTTATGCATACAATCATCCATTTGTTTACCGACTTCGCCTTTTTCTAAAGAGTCAACAATCCCTGCCTTTTGATGTTTTGCGTTTTGTTCTGTTTCCTCGTTAGTCCCTCTAACTTCGAACATTGCACTAGGATTACCGTACATTTGATGCCATAACTGGGAAATAAGAGCTTTTTTGATGTTGTATAAACCGTTTAGCTTAACATCAGATTTCCACTCTTTACCTTTTGTCTTTCTTGTTGCTTGCCTTAAATAAACCTCGTCCATAATAAGGTTAGCAGTTTCTATCTGGCTTGCTCTATCTTCATCCCACTTAGAGAAATTACTCGCCAAATCCCTTGCAAATTTATCACGTTGCGTAACTGATAACTCTGCTTCATCCTTTATTATTTCTTGTTTAATTTCCATACAAAAAAGCCTCCAAAATGTAGTTTTATCTACATCTTAGAGGCTCTAAAATCGGGCATAATTTCCATTCCCCCTTAGTTGAAGGGGGTTAGGGGGTTGTTTAGTTTTTTACTTAATCGGGAAATAATACTCCACCAAATAACTAGCCGCATCAAACGGATGTTCAAGAAATTTCAAACTATTATCATTCTTTATCTGTGCATAAGTTGGAACATCAACAATCTCACTACCTATCTTGTATTTTAGGTTATTAATGTTATACAATAACCGCTTACAACGCTTATCAACAAACAAACCACGCTCACCCTTGTAATTACATACCTTAGCATTAAAAGCAGCTATTCTATTCTTAATTGGTGGGTTGTATGGTCTTAGGTCAAACCTTATCTTTTTATCTGGGTAATGCTCTTTGAGAGCGTTCCTTATTATGACATAATTACTCCGTTCTGATTGTGTCGAACGATTATCGCCAGAAGCGTCACCATTTATTACTATATCCCCTTTGTGTGCTGGATATTTAGCTAAGAAAGCCTTTATTGTACCCTCTGTGCTTGTGTTTTCTAGTACAAACTCATCAATATAGAACACCTTTCCATTCGCTATATGTGCTATCTCTAAACTCATAGGGTCAACGTTAAAGTCAAAGGTTAAATGTAGCGTTAGCTCTGGTCTGTATGTTAATTCTTTGATGTTGTCGTTTGTAAAATTCTTAACAACTAAACCACTAGCATAATCTCCGAATTCCCCTAATACGTTGATTCTAAAATATTCAGGGTCAAAACTATCCTCCATTGATTTTATAAAGTGCTCAGGCAGATAAATATTGTTTGTTGATGGTGCTTTAATTAGCCTGTAGTTAGGGAGAGCGTTCTCTACAAACCTTTCATAAATCCAACCTTTGTTAGCTTGCGGGTTAGTGTGCCCAAATAACCTAAATCTAAAATCTCCCCAGTCCTTACCCCTGTAGGTGTTTCTCAAACGTCCTAATAACTGCTTAAAGGAGCTATCACTAATCTGTGATGCTTCTTCTATCTCCGCCCAATGAAGGTTTAAAGACTTGTACTTTTCTGGGTCATCAAGACCATAAAAAAGAATTTCAGAACCGTTAGAGAATTTTATAAACTTCTCTACTTTGTTGTAAACATAATCCTTGCCAGAAACAAATCCACAAGCCTCTAAATGCTCAAAATAGGACACCATAGTAGTCTTTCTTACAAGCTCATATTCTCTAGCCCCTACAAGCCCCCTAGAGCCTGCATATTTAGTTGCGAGCAAGACTCCTAAAAGAGAACCGCACCACGTTTTTCCGCTACCATAACCACCTTGATAGATTGCAACGTCTAACGTGTCATTATGCGGAATATTCAAAAACTCCGCTTGTGCAGGAAGTAGGTTTAATTCCATTAAATTTTAACCCCGTTGATGTTAATAACAGGCAACTCTCTTGTGTCGCCTTGAACCTCAATTGCTTTGCGCTGTGGGTACATATATTTCAATAGAGTTTCACAAATACGGACAACTAGACTTTCATCCTCTGTAGAGTTCGCTATTTCAACCATTCGCTCTAGCGGATTAAAGTCACCTAATGCCTCAAAGAAATCGGCGGTACGCTTGTTGGGAGTTCCTTTTTTCCTTCCTCCTCTGCGTTCGCCTTTCTCCGAACCTCTTTTGCTATTTTTCGTTACTTTAGCCATAACTCTATTATATCCCTTTATTTAACTGGCTTTTGAGCCAAATTAACACTAATAAATCCCTTAACCTTACCCCGTTCCGGAACAGGTTTACAATGTATTCAATCTCTGCATTCATTCTGTCAATGTCTTCTCCATCCTCTAGCCTATCAAGTAGACAGATATGCAACCATATACGCTCCTCTAGTCCTAGGTCTTCTGTTCCTTTAATTTCCGCTCCGACATCCTCAAACTCTTGACCGACGTAAATCGTACCTCTATGCGTATACGTTTCCTTGTAATATTTGTTTTTCCACGTACGGACAACACCACAATCATATATTACTTGCTCCTCATTTTCTTCAATCAAATCTCCTCTTGTTTTGAACAGACCTCCAGTATTATAAATGGGGAAAAAGTAATATAACCGCTTGTACAGTCCTTCCATTTTTCCCCAAGTTTGTGTATCCAATACCCCGTCTACAATTTCTTTGCTATAATCCTTAGAATACGTGACATCTTTGTAATGGATTCTCTTATTCTTTACTTTTTTACTAAGCTTAAAACTACACTCAAACCCTTCAAGGGTTTCACCTTCCTGATTTGTGAATAAATTAACAACAACCACCTTAACCCTCCAAGCTTGGAGTAACCTACTTGAATTTTAAACTATCCGGGCGGACTCAATCAATCCGCTAACGGTTTTAGTACAGAAGGAGTATAGAACGCAAAACAAAAACCGCTCCTCTACACAACTTCTCTCCTTGAGGAGAGGTCGGGAGAGGTGAAGAAAACAAAAACCGCTGCGGAGGTTTTTGCAGCGGTTAGAAAGTGGTTTTTTGTTATTGTGATTATATATTTATAGTACACTCTACCTAGTCGGGCTATTGAATACAAAGGTGTAACCTTTTAAATTATTATCGGGGAACAATCAACTAAAAACATTTCAATACTGGAGGTACTTATATGAATAGACTTTTTGCAGATATGAAAGAGTACATGAATTGCGAACTTGCAAGCAAGAAATTAACTATTCTTCTATGGCTAACAAACTTGATATTTATACTTATAGTTTTAGGGCTTGAATTGAGGTAGTGTAGAATATTAAAACAACCAGAATTTATGCTTTAAATACTTTCTAATAACCCGTTTTTCTTCTTTGTCTATTTCTGCGGGGTCAGTTATAAACTCGTCTATTTGAGTTTTGGGAGTTTCTTGCATAAATGTTTTTGTAATAGTTTTTGTAATAGTTTTTTGGTTCAAGTCCACTACTACAGAAGTTTTATAACCATCACTATATATTAACCTATCTTTATCTCTATAAATAATGTCATATTTCCAAATATGCGGAAGAATCATTATCCCCCCAAAATTCATAATAGAAACAAGCTCCTCTTTACAATACTTATATTTGTAGTAACAATCTATTGTGCCATATAATAGGCTAGCGGACTTTTCCTCTTCGTCCTTTTCTTTTGAACTAATTGTATATAAGCCACTAGCACTAAAACTATCTTTATCATCTAGAAAATAACCTGCAATTTTAGGCATAGCAATACTGTACTTATGATTACTTTCATACCAAGTCAATGCAAGGAAAAACAATATTAATACCAAAAGTAATAAAAACAAACCTGCTACTATTTTACCTATAACGAAGCAAAAACTTTTAAACCCTTTGCTTAAGTTATGTTTTTTTCTTTTGTTTTTTAGATAACAAAATCTTAAAAAATCAAAAACATTTCTTTTCTTTTTAGGTAAGTATTTATTTACATTAAAAGCCATACTTACCTCCAGTAGTTTTTATTCACATCATATCGTCTTGGGTTGGGATTTTTATAACCTTTTGTCCCGGTATAAGGATTTCTATTCCCACGAGAAGAGTAATTATTGTACTTTGTAATATCAGAATTTGTTTTGTAATATCCTTTTACATAAGTTCCATTACTTTTCCGATATCCACTAACATACGTTGCAGCATACACAGTATTACAAAATGTCAGCAATATTAACAAACAAAATATTTTTTTCACTTTACCCCTTACCCCCATAACAATTCATCAATCAACACTTTAAAATTCTGCTTTATTCTGCATAGAACCTCGATAGTTGGTAGAGCTTTTCCAACCACCAATTTTATATAATCTTTTTCACTAATTTTTAATAAAGTTGCCATTTCTCTGTCTAAAAAATTGTGTTTTCCTTGCAACTCACTCAAACGAACCCCAAACCCTTTTAACTTCTCGTCTACAGCCGTATCATTTTGCCTTTCTCCAGTGTAGCCCCCACTACGATATATCCGAACCCCAAACTCCGCCTCGATTTTAACCAACTCTGATACGGTTACTTCAACATTAGGGTTATTGATTTTTTTACTTATATTTTGCCTGCTAGTTTCTAACACATCCGCTAATGTGGCACCAAATATACGTTTACCTGTTTTTCCTTCTAAAACATTTAGCAATTCTTGATAATTCATAATCACCTATTGGTTTATAAATTTGTAATCTAACCGTTGACAAACTAACATAAATCTGCTATACTGATTTCATCAGGTGAAAACAGTATAATGAAACTTCACAATTTTATTATATCCAAATCCTGAAAAATAACAACCTAAAAAATGCAGAGTGGGGGCAGAACAACCTGCCGAACAAAGGGAAAGATAAAGAGCGAGCATTTAAAAGGTTAAAATCAAAAAAAAGAGAGAGGATTTAAAAGTAATGGATTATGTTGCTCATACTTGCAAACAATGCGGATGTGCCTTTGTTGCGGAAGATTACACAAACTGCCAAGACATCCCTCCACATTGGCGATATTGCCCAGAGTGTGCAAAATCAAAGGGTATTGAGTACGAAAAACAAAAACCTTGGACAAATAGAACCGAGGAACAAAAAAAAAGAATTTCAGAACAAATTGAAAGATTGAAAGAGTTTAGATTTACAAGCAAATTAAAACATTAAAATTTATAGCAGACTCTTTCCAATTCTTCAAGGGTTAAATCCAAATTAGGTATCTTTACATACCTAGAATAAAAACACGCAAAATTTGACCTTTTAAAAGGGTCTAGTTTGCAATACTAAAATTTGGACATTGACAACAGAATAACGTAAGACCCTATAGAGGATATCTCGGGGCAAAACAGATAAACTTAATTCCCCTCTACTAACAGGAGAGGGGTTAGGGGTGAGGTGTTAGACTTCACACAATATAAGTTTTTATATCAGTCAACTATCTGGAAATATCGGATAGTTGACCTTTATAAGAACTTATTATGCATATCCCTGTTTCGGGTGCAATAATTTTCAACTCCAAAAATTGACATTGTGACAGCACCCGTTTTTATTTTTCACTTCTCTCCTCACGAGAGACCCCTAATTGATTCAGGGGTGGGTTTTTGATTTTTTCCCGCTCCTTTCTTTTGACAAAGACTCTTCTTATTAAACTATTCTTTTCATAGGGTGATAGCTGCTATTCAATCACCCTATTTTTTAGATTTCGATTGTTGATTTTGTTGATAGTTGGTATCTAGGGCGGTTCACTCCCCGCCCTTTTCATTACCAATTAAACCAGATTCAATATTGCTTATACCCGTTGCTAGAGCGTGCCTCAATTCTCTTTCTTTAACTAACTACAATACAATCTGCACGCTCTTTTTCTTGCGACCACCGAACAGAGAGTGAAAGCGTTAGCGTACTCGTTTAACGTGAGGTGGTCAAGACACAGCTAACTATCAGAAAGGATTTAATATTATGGCTGAACTATTTTTATTTACTGCGTTTTGCTTAATTTTAGGCATAGGGGCAGGGATTCAAGATTTTATTGAAAGGAAGAGAAATGCTAGATTTAGACGAAATGTTCAACGTAGTCGCAGGTTACAAACTTCTAGAAGAAGCCAAGAGCGACTATATTCCCTATTTTATGAACAAAAAGGCAATGTCTACGGCTATAGCTTACGCAAATTCGCTTAAGCGCCAAGGACTTATCCCAGAAATGTACTACAGAATTATGAGAAAGGATATTTAATGGGCGGTGAATACATTATGGATAATTTCGACCCGTTGAACTTCTCAACAGAAGAAGAATACTACGAATACCACGATAATAACGGTCATTCTGAACTTGATTCAGAATCTTACCAACAAACAGAAGGAGAACAAAATGGCAAAAAAAGAGATTACAAAGATTGAAGATGCTCAAAACTTACCTACATTAACCTCAAACAATACTGCACTAGATGCAGCTATGGCAATTTCAGTAGAGCTAGCGAAGTCGGATATTATCCCTAAGGAGTTTCAGAACAAACCAGCTAACTGCTTAATTGCGGTAGAACTTGCAAATAGATTAAAAGCTAGCCCATTTATGGTTATGCAGAATGTGGATATCATTTATAGCCGACCTGCTTTAAGAAGTGCTTTTATCATTTCTTGTATTAACAATTCTGGCAAATATGTAGGCTCTTTAAAATTCCAAATTGATGATAAAGAAACAAAATGTAGAGCCTATGCTATTGAGAAAGAAACAGGAGAGAAGATTATTGGTCCAACTATAACTATCGAGATGGCATCGAAAGAAGGATGGCTAACCAAAAATGGTAGCAAATGGAAAACTCTTCCTGGGCTTATGCTCAGATATAGAGCAGCTTCTTTCTTTGGTAGGTTATATTGTCCTGAAATCCTTAATGGGATGTATTCGGTTGAAGAAGTTCAGGATATGCAACCCTCAACTATCGGGACTCCGTTACCGGATGTGTTCGGAAATGAGCCATTCCCGGAAGAACCACAAAGGACAGAAGAAGCAAGCGAAAATACAGCTACTTCTACCCAACAATATGAGGATGTAAACTATGACGAATACTACGCAACGCAAGATGAGGCTTACGAATAAAAACTACTATTCTCAAAAAGCCAATCTTAGATACATATCTGTTAGCCAATACAAAGATTTTTTTGGCACATTGGAAGATACAGGGTGTGAAGCCTGTGCTATTGCCAAACTTCTTGGTGAATATTCTGAGGAGCCTACAACTGCAATGCTTGTAGGCTCTTATGTTGATAGCTACTTTGAAGGTACATTATCAAAATTCAAAGAACTAAACCCCGCTATTTTCAAAAAAGATGGCACATTGAAAGCCGATTACTTGCAAGCAGAAGAAATTATTAAGCGTATTGAGCGTGATGACAAACTTATGCAGTATTTGTCTGGCGAAAAACAAGTTATTATGACTGCCAGACTTTTTGATGCAGATTGGAAAATCAAGATGGATAGCTTTATTCGTCATAGAGCTATTGTTGATTTGAAGATTGTTGACGATATAAGGAAAGCACATTTTTGCAAAGACCTTGGAAAATTGAGCTTTGTGCAAGCAAGAGGTTATGACTTCCAACTAGCGATATATCAAAAGGTTGTTGAACTTGTTACGGGGCTTAGACTTCCTTGCTATATCGTTGCAGCAGATAAAAAGAAGGTTACAGATATTGAGTTGATTTACTTATCTCAAGGCGAACTTGATTCCGCTCTTGTCGGAGTACAATACGGAGCCAAACGCATCCAAGAACTAAAAAGAACATTATTAAGTCCCCCTCAAATGGAGGGGGATAAAGAGGGTGGTTTAACTATACACCGTTGCGGACAATGCAATTACTGCAAACAAACGAAGGTAATAACAACCCCTGTATCAATGAATAGCTTAATAGCATAGTGTCATTCTCAAGGCTCTAGCCTTGGGAATCCAGTTAATTATACAAAGGAGTAAACAATGGAAACACAAAAAGGTTATTTGCGACTATTTCGCAAATTCTTAGATTGGGAATGGTACGATAACCCATACATTAAAGCTATTTTTATTCATTGTATGCTTAACGCAAATGTGAAAAATAAAAAATGGAGAAATTTAATAATCAAAAGAGGGCAATTTGTAACAAGCTATGAAAAGCTTGCCGTTACTAACGGCTTGACCAATCAACAAACGAGAACCGCTTTAAAACAACTCCAACTAACAAACGAAATCGAATACCAATCAACAAACCAATATACAATAATAACGGTAAAAAACTTCGATTTGTACCAACCAGATAACATACAAAAAAACACCCCTACTACACCACCAACTAACAAACCAAGAGGGGGGCAACTAACAACAACTAATAATATAAGTAATAATAGTTTAATTAATATATCTTCTTCTTCTAAAGAAGAAATTTTTGAAAAAATTTCAAAAGAGGAAGAAGAAATTCTTAAAAACATTTCTAAAAAAAATGGGATAAAATATTTTCGACCTTGGTTAAGAAAAATTATAACTAATGGCGATTATATAAAGCTCCTAGAAGAAGCTAAGAAAAAACAAATCTCCAAACAAATCCAACAAACAGTAATCAAATCTGATTTCAAAAAAGTTAAAGATAAACTTTTTGCTTGTTATTTTGTTGGCAAATATGGAGATTTTGAGGATATTAACAACCCTCCGGAGGTTATTGAACTTATGGAGAAATACGGTATAGATAGTTATTCAGCAGCAACGGAGTATGTAGAAAAACACAAGGAGAAAAAAGGATGACAAGTACAAACACAAAAACAAAATCAGAAAAAGGTAACTCTACAAAAGGTGAATTGTTTATTAAATCCATCAAGATTTCAAACAAATTAGCAAAGATTTGTTACTCAGAATCAAATGACACCGCAGCTGTTGAATCGATTTATGAAGGTAAAGAAGAGATTACGGATGAGTTTTACAAAATTTTCCAAGATAATGTAAAAGCAGTTACCGCAATTTGCCCGATATTTAGCAAGGATATTTCTAATCTCCAGATGAACGTTATTAGATTTGGGTATGATGATAAAGGGTTTTTAGAAAACGCAGGGTACTCTGCAAAATACGCATTTAGCCCAAATAACAAACAAGTGCTTAATGTTAATTTGCCAAAGTTCCCAATTTATAAAGAAGAATTTGGTGATGATAAGTTTTGCATTTCAGGGAAAGATATTGATAATTTGCACGATGTTATTTCAAAAGCTAAAGCTTATATGAAGGGCGACACCAAAACAAAACAAATGAAATTAGTAGTAGATAACACATAGCTATTTGCATATATTTCACGATAACCCAAGAGGCTCCCCCCAAGAGCCTCTTTTCATTGCCTTATCCCCTCTACTAACAGGAGAGGGTTAGGGTGAGGTGTCAATCCCAGAAAGGAACCAATGATACAATTTACATTACCTATACGACCTGTTACTAAGAAGAACTCAGGTCAAATAATACAAGTTAAAGGGCGAGCTATATTAATACCTTCAAAGAACTACTTAGAGTTTGAGAAACGAGCAACACCCTATTTAAAAGCAGTATTAACAGAATCAGGACAAATTGATTATCCTGTGAATGTAAAATGTCTTTTTTATACAGAAACAAGACGAAAAGTGGACTTAGCCAATTTACTTAATGCTATTGATGACGCTGCTGTTAAGGTTGGCTTGTTTTTGGATGATAACAGAGATATCGTTGCTGCACATGATGGGTCTAGGGTCTTTTGCGACCCTAGTAACCCTCGTGTGGAGGTAACAATAACAGAATTAAAAGAATATACGCAATGGAAAGACACGACCTCTAAACAACAGAGGTTGTTATAGAGGAAAGGAAATAAAATGGCAGTAAAAAAGATACTCATTACAAAACGTGAGTTAGAAATTATTAAACTAATTGCAGAAGGCTTAACTGATTTAGAAATAGCAAAGGAGTTAAAACTTTCTTATAACGCAATAAGATTATATATCAATAATTCAACTTTAAAACTAGGTGCAACAAATAGAACAAACTTAATTCATGTAGCACACCAAAAAGGTGTAATAAAGTAACCAGAGGGAATACAGATTTTTAGAAAGGTGGGAATAATGGCAATAGACAAATTTATTAAAATTTTAAAAAATAAAAATATAGAATTTGAGCAAAAAGGAAACAATCTAACAGTTGGCGGGGGGTTGTATTTAAACGGTACAAACATTACCGCACTTCCTGACAACCTAACAGTTGGCGGTTCGTTGGATTTAAGCGGTACAAACATAACCGCTCTACCTGATAATCTAACAGTTGGCGGTTCGTTGTATTTAAGCGGTACAAACATTACCGCACTTCCTGACAACCTAACAGTTGGCGGTTCGTTGTATTTAAGCGGTACAAACATAACCGCTCTACCTGATAATCTAACAGTTGGCGGTTGGTTGGATTTAAACGGTACAAACATTACCGCACTTCCTGACAACCTAACAGTTGGCGGTTCGTTGGATTTAAGAGGTACAAACATAACCGCTCTACCTGATAATCTAACAGTTGGCGGTTCGTTGGATTTAAGAGGTACAAACATAACCGCTCTACCTGATAATCTAACAGTTGGCGGTTGGTTGGATTTAAGCGGTACAAACATAACCGCTCTACCTGATAATCTAACAGTTGGCGGTTCGTTGGATTTAAGCGGTACAAACATAACCGCACAAAAGGAAATTAAAAAGCCAACAAGAGATTTTATGTTTAAATTCAATCTCTCAGTTGAAACAAAGCTTTCCTGGTGCAATGGTAAATATCGCAAAATTGACGGTGTATTTTGCGAAATTATAAAGACTTATTCGAATATTTTAAAAGTAAAGGTCGGGAGAGAAATAGCATTTATTTTCCAAAAAGATAATATATCGGCTCACGGCAAAACTGTACGACAAGCTTATATGGACTGGCTATTTAAGACTTCTCTTAGAAATGTTGAAAAGTACAAATCCATTGATAAAACAGAAAGCAAACCTTTAGAGTATTGGGTTTTAGCATACCGAACTATTACAGGAGCTTGTCAGTACGGCACTAATAATTTCTTAAGCAATAATAAGGACAAAATTAAAAAACAGATGACTTTACAAGAGGTTATAAATGCAACAGAAGGACAATACGGCTCACATACTTTTAAAGAGTTTTTTGAGAATAATTAACCCTGCCGCCTCTCCTTAGAGGAGAGGCGGCTAAGGGTGAGGTGATAATAGAAAGGTGGTTTAAATTGAAAATAATATATTTCCTTTTAACGATAGCAGCAACGCTTAACCTTATTGTAGTGATTTTAAGCGGTTTGCTGGGTTTTAATGTTTATCAAAAATATGGGAAACAAATAGCAAAATTCTTTTTTCAATTTTTATTTTTGTTAGTAGTGGTGCTAATAGCATTTGCTATTAGCGGATTAAGTTCATAAAAAGGAGGTAAATATGGACGATTTTATTAAAGTTTGTATTATTATTGGGTCAATCGGAGCATTAGCTTTGCTTATTGCATCAAACCCTGTGGCAATGGTTGGAGTAGGTGAAAGGGGAGTTAAAGTCACTCTTGGTAAAGTTTCTCCAGAGAGTTACACCGAGGGAGTACATTTTGTAACACCATTTATCCAAAAAATTCATACAATGGATGTTAAGACTCAAAAATCTAACCCTGCGACAACAGTATTCACAAAAGACATTCAACAAGCTAGATTGGTTTATGTTGTAAATTACAATTTACAACCTGCGAATGTACACAAAATGTATCAAGAAGTTGGGAAAGATTATAAAGAAAAAATCCTTATCCCTATTGTAGAAGGTACAGTTAAAAATGTTATTGGTGGTTGGAACGCTTCAGACTTAATTGCTAACAGAACTAAGGCTACAAGTGATATCCTTGTAACATTGAAAGAACAGTTAAGCGATAATTATATTGATGTTACTGATTTTCAAATAACAGATATTGATTATTCAGATTCTTTTGAAAAAGCAATTGAAAGCAAAGTAACCGCTGAGCAAGAAGCTTTGAAAGCTAAAAACCAAACTGTGCAAGTACAAGAAGAAGCAAAACAAAAAGTTATTTCAGCCGAAGCAGAAGCTAAGTCAATGGCTATTAGAGCAAACGCTTTAACACAAAACAAAGCTCTTGTTGAGTACGAAGCCGTTCAAAAATGGGACGGGAAATTACCACAGTATATGATGGGTAACTCTGTTCCCTTTGTGAATTTAAAGTAACGTAATTTTACAAAATCTCAGCCTTGCTAATATATAGCGGGGTTGAGATTTTAAGAAAGGTAAACAATGACTAAACTAGTTTCTAACCTCCTTGATGACATCTCTAAGGCAAGGGATTTGATTGCAAGGGGTGATTTGAACGAAATAGAACACAAAAAGGTTATATTCCTCCGCATATCTAACGGAGTAAAGACACAACTAGCAAGATATATCAAGAATCCTAGTTATGAGCTAGACTTCAACCACGAGGATTTAAAGGAACTTTCTACAGAGGTTTTTGAGTATATCAAGAACTTTCAGCAGAGGTTTACTTATACAAGGCTCAAAAAGGATATTACTTCTAAAATCCCGATTGATAATGAGAGATTTATAGAGTTCTCGAAGCGTATATCTACAGGGTTCTCTGTACATACGCAGCTAACAGGGTTTTATAAAGAGATGGCTTACACAGGCTTAGTGATTTGGTTGTGGTCAGAAACAGACGATAAAAAGCCGTTTGACGTACAATTAACAGAACTTATAAGGAGTTTTATATAATGATTAAAGTTAACAACCAAGAAATAAAATTTGATAAATTCCCCAACGGTGAAACACTTGTTAATACTGACGTACTAAACAACGTTCTACCTATTAACGGTGAATATAGAATTGACTTTAAATGGGTTAATGACGAAGATTTGTTGCATTTATATTTTGTGTTAAACCATTTAAACTACTTAGGTTATTTCCAATATAAATTATATATTTATTACATGCCATACAGTAGAATGGACAGAAGTCAAAACGGTAGTTGTTTCACATTACGTTATATCTCAAGAGTTTTAAATTGTATGATAGATTCATTAGATGAAGTATTTATAGTTGAACCTCATTCCGATGTTACATTGGCTTGTGTGGCACATTCTAAAAGAATCAACTTCATATCCCCCCTAATGCAACACATCCTCTCATTACACCCAGATATTGATATGATTTGTTACCCAGATAAAGGAGCTAAACAACGGTTTCAAGATGACGCTGTAACTTTACCAGTAGTGTATTGTAACAAAATACGAGACTTTGACACAGGAGAGATCAAAGGATTAGAGTTGGACGGTGATGTAAATGTGAACGGTAAAAACGTTTTGATTTTGGACGATTTGTGTTCTAAAGGCGGTACATTCTACCACACCGCTAACAAATTAAAAGAATCTGGAGCAAATGACGTTTACTTGGGTGTATGTCACATGGAGCGTACTGTTGAATATGGACAAATCCTAGAGTTCCACAATAAACAATATACTTCACCTATCAAACATATTTATTGTAGCGATAGTATGTTAATTTCTCACATTTCAGATGCCAAAAATCTAACAGTATATAGTATGGATGAATTTTTACACAACAAACAAATTAAGGAGACTTGCTATGAATAAAATCCCAGCTTATTTAGCTTGTGACGGTTATAAAACTTCACATAGAAAACAATACCCAGTCGGCACATCATTAGTATATTCTACTTGGACACCAAGAAAAACCAGAATTGATGGTGTTAATGAGGTGGTCGTATTTGGATTACAATATTTCGTTAAAAAATGGTTAATAAACTGTTTTAATGAAACTTTCTTCAATCGACCTAAAAATGAAGTTATAGCTGAGTTTAAACGAGTTATGGAACATTATAATGGTGATACCGATACATCACATTGGGAAGCGTTACACGACTTAGGTTATTTACCTTTACGTATCGACGCTTTAGAAGAAGGTATGTTATGCCCTATCAGATGCCCTATGCTAACCATCCAAAACACCATCCCCGAATTTTATTGGTTGACAAACTTTATTGAAACTATAATGTCTACAGAAATTTGGAAACCAATAACTTCCGCAACCATCGCTCTACAGTATAGAAAACTCTTAGAAAAATGGACTGAAAAAACTTGTGACGATAATTCTCACGTAGATTACCAAGCTCACGATTTTAGTTTACGTGGTATGGGTGGGTTGGATTCTGGTATGAGTTCTGGAGCTGGTCACTTATTATCATTCAAAGGTACTGACACTATCCCAGCTATCTTGTGGTTGGAAAAGTATTATAACGCTAATTCTGAAAATGAAACTATAGGTGTAAGTATTCCAGCTAGTGAGCATAGCGTACAAGAGACCAATATTATTTACAACAATATTACTGACTTAACTGTTGGAGAATATGAGAACTTAAAAGACTTTTTAACAAGAATATATCCATATGGTACATTTAGCTATGTAGCCGACACCTACAACTTATGGAAATGTATTACCGAAGTGTTACCGAAGCTTAAAGATATAATCTTAAACCGTGACGGTAAATTGGTTATCAGACCAGATAGCGGTGATCCTTGTGATATTATTTGTGGAACTGGTAATATTTTAGATGACCTTCACAACCCACACCGTAATGAAATTAAAAAAGGTGTCATTGAACTTCTCTGGGATATCTTTGGTGGTACAATTAATTCTAAAGGTTATAAGGTACTTGACTCTCATATTGGTTGCATTTATGGTGATGCTATCACTATTGAACGTGCTGATGAAATCTGTAGAAGACTAGAGTCTAAAGGTTTTGCAAGCTCAAACATAGTATTTGGTATAGGTTCTTATACTTATAATATGAATACTCGTGATACATTTGGATTCGCACTTAAAACTACTTATTGTAAGGTAAATGGTGTCGACCTTCTAGTGTATAAAGATCCGATTACCGATAGTGGTGAAAAGAAATCTCAAAGAGGTATGGTTATCGTGGATAAGATGCTTAACGGTGAAATATGTTACATGGATGGACTTTATGATTGGGAAAAGTATTCTGATTTATATAAAACTGACTTACTTAAACCGTTGTTTTTGAATGGTGAACTACTTGAAGAGACAAGTTTTAATGAGATAAGAAATAAATTAAGTGAGGTAAACAATGACAACTGATTTAGAAAAACAATTCTTTGATACGTTTGGGATAGAGCAAATAGAAGGCTTAGAATGGGATTGCTATTCTCCAGATAATTGTTTTAAGACCACTTGCGTTTGTCCAGAAAATTGCACTAAATGCGAATATTTTGGTAAGGAAATGGTTTATCCACAAATCACAGACAGTATATTGTTGGAGTTGATATGTGTATTAGCTTCAAACCCAACACGCATACTATTTGAGTCTATGCTTAGTGGAATTAAGGAAGTAGAGTTATTAAAAAACTCTATACTATTTACCTGCATTGCTAATAAAGATACAATCAAACACCAAGTCCAAGCACTATTTAAGGAGGGGTAACAATGTTTGCAGACTATATGAAATTCCTTTTTGCAATATTTTGTACAGGTCTGGTAATGGCACTCTTCGCTGTAATTGGGAAAGCGTTGTTATAAGGAGGGGTAAACAATGACAATATATATAAAAATGTTAGAGTTGTTTGAAGAAGGTTACACACAATCCGAAGTGGCACGTATGTTGGGTTATTCTAAGCAATATGTGCATTCTGTATTAAAAAGGAACGGTTATAAATATCTACAACCAAGCAAAAAAGAAGATATCCAACCCAGTGTTATTAATAAGCTTAAATTCGCTCTTGGGATTTTGATGGAAGGACGTACTTTTTATGATGGTTATTTTGATAAACCTTTTGAGAATTTAAGTAGAATAGACAAAGCAACTTATGTTTTATTTCAAGTAATAAAGGAGCAAACTAATGAATAAAGACAAAGCAACAATTTGGGAAAAGATAATTTCTTTTATTATTGTATTTATTTTTAGTGTAGGGGTAGTAAGTTTGTTTGATATATTCCTCACAGTATTAGGATTTTAGAAAGGTAGGAACAATGACAATATTATCTTGGTGTAAAAATCCAGAAAACGGAGCAATCGTACAAGCGCAAAACATAGAAAAACATCCTTGCCTAGTGGGTAACGTATGTTTAATGCCAGACACTCACGAAGGTTATGGGATGCCTATTGGTGGAGTTGTAGCGTTAGAAAATGCTATATGCCCTAATATGGTTGGAGTTGATATTGGTTGTGGTATGTTAGCGGTTAAAACATCCTTAACAGATATTACAACCGAACAACTAAAAAGCTTATTGGGTGGCTCAAAAGAAAACAAAGGAGGAATTAGAGCTAATATTCCAGTTGGTTTCGACCACCACAAAAAAGACCAAGAACACCAGATTTTTGAGGATGATAGATGGGAAACATCTATTATTTGCAAACAAGAATTTAATTCAGCTAAAAGACAGTTAGGTACTTTAGGCGGTGGAAATCACTTTATTGAAATTCAAAAAGGTGACGACGGGCATATTTGGTTTATGATTCATTCTGGTTCAAGAAATCTAGGTTATAAAGTGGCTAATCATTATAACAATATTGCCAAAAACTTATGTACTCAATGGAAACAGGATGAAGTTGTTAAAAATGACTTAGCTTATTTACCTAGAGGAACAAAAGAATTTGATAATTATTTAATGGAAATGAATTTATGCTTGGATTTTGCTTACGCTAACAGGCAAAAAATGTCCGATATTATCAAAGAGGAATTTGAAAGAATGTTTCCAAGCGTTGAATTTTTACAAGAAATAAACATCCATCACAATTATGCAAGTTGTGAAAATCATTACAATAGAAATGTCTGGGTGCATAGAAAAGGTGCTACGCTGGCAAGAGAAAACACTATTGGTATTATTCCAGGGTCACAAGGAACAAACTCATATATAGTTCAAGGTTTGGGAAATCCAAAAAGCTTATGTTCTTGCTCTCATGGAGCTGGTAGAAAAATGTCACGCAAAAAAGCAGTTGAGAACTTAGATTTAGCAGCAGAGCAAGCAATTTTAGATTCAAAAGGTATTCTTCACTCTTTAAGGCATAAAAACTCTTTGGATGAAGCTCCAAGTGCCTATAAAGACATTGATACCGTTATGGAAGAACAAAAAGATTTGGTGAAAATTCTAGTTAAGTTAGAACCATTAGCAGTATTGAAAGGATAACCCAATGAACCCTAAACACATAGGAACAAACTTTGATGATTTTTTGAAAGAGGAAGGAATAATAGACGTGTATGAGTGCTTCTTTTATAGAAAGGAGATGTTAGACCAATGTCTGTATTATCCCAAAGGATGCAATAGTTGTCTTTTGTTAACAAAAGTGGGGGAAGAAATAGATGACAAACAAACCTTAAAAGTAATCAAATCCCCTTTTTAAAAATCAGTTTGTATATTAGCTATGAGATACTGGAGATGGTTTCAAAATAAGATAGGAGCAACAAAATGACAGATAAACAGATAATAATTGACGGTGTAGATGTGAGTGAGTGTGAGTATTTTAGAGAAACACTTCCTAGCGGATTTTTAGGGAAGCATAGATGCAATTGTGATTCAATTAATACTATGTCTTTTAACTGCGAAGGAAATAATTGTATTTACAAACAACTCAAAGCCAAAGAGCAAGAATTAACGCATTATAAAAAAGAAAATGAAAGACTTTTACAAACAATTATCAAAGACCAAGCAGAAATAGTCCAAAAGAATATAGATGAAACAAATATATTATTGATTAAAGAAAATATGGATTTGCAACAACAACTTGACCAACTCAAAGCAGAACTAAAATCAGCAAAAGAATTAAGAGAGTACACATACGATTGTTGCAAACAAGCTGGAGAAGAATTGGCTAAAAACTCTTTTGAATGGGATGGCAAAGAAAAGAATTTAGTAGTGCAAGCAATGGAACTAAACGAAAGATACGACCAACTCAAAGCAGATGATGATGAGTTGAAGAAAGAATTTAATGGTATTTGCAATTTTAATAAAAGCCTTCTTGACGAAAATTATAAATTGGCTTGTATAAAAATCAAACTCAAACAAACACTTACCGAGATAAAGCCAATACTTGAATTATACACTAATTCTAAGATTGGAGAGGAACAGCCAGACGGCACTTATAAATATTCTGGAAAATATATTGAATCGAAAGATTTGGTTTATATAAATTATGACCCCAGACCAGCAAGGGAAGGGTTAAAGAAAATCAGCAAGGCATTAGATGCGAAACTTTGATGCAATAAAATCAATGACTATCGAGGAATTTACGCTTGCCCTAGTTGTGGAGAGCTGATTCTACCCTGTAGCCTATGTGATACAGATGATGAGGAAGTCAAGGATTGCGACAGTTGCATTTATAACAAATGCGTTGAGTTATGGAGAAAAGAGCGTGAATAAACTAATTAACTTTTTAGCAACCGCCTTTGTCCGGTTGCTTTTTATTGGCATTGCCCTAATGCCATTGTTGAATGATTTTATTAACCTAGGAGATACAAAGGATGAGTAGAGATATTAATTTGGAGGAGAAATGTAAATGCTTGGAAGACCAGATTAAAACGCTGGAAGACTTGCAAAACAGAACAGTACAACAATACGATTTAATGGTTGAGAGATACGACAACATCATATATTTAACTCGTAAATACTTCGACCATATGGAGTACTGTATTAATGTTTTAGAGGAAGAAAACAAGAGATTAAAGGAGCGTGAGCAAAATGGCTAATACAATAGAAAAAGGACAAGAGCTATCAAGCAGAGAGTTAGACGTTTTAAAGCTTATTTACTTTGAGCCAGAGGAGATAGCTGAGCGACTTAGCATCTCAACACTAACGGTTAAGTCGTACTTGCAGCACTTGAGAGTGAAGCTTGCTAGTAACAAACGACACAAGATTGTGATAACGGCTTTAAAACAAGGGCTTTTAAAGATAGATGAGTTTATAACAGAGTAAGGGGCTTAGCCCCTTTTTTAATTCCCTCGAAATCGAGGGAATTGTAACAAAAATTCATGAATTTATATGAAGTATTAGGAGGTTTTATGTCAAATATAGTAAAGATAAAAGAGTATCATTTTTCTGAAAAAATGATTAGGGCAAAAGATTTAAGCAAGATTTTTGTCGGTATATCCCAGGCGACTTATGAAGGCTGGGCTAGGCAAGGGATTATAACAAGATATAAAATTGGAGGGAGTATTTTTTATAAACTCTCCGAAATAGAGAGAATTATAGAAAACTCAAAAGAGGTGGTTTGATGAGTGTACGCAAAAGAACTTGGAAAAAGAAAGATGGTAGAGTTTCCAGCTGTTATATGTATGATTATTTTGTGAATGGCGTAAGACGGAGAATAGCCTTTGACCATAAGCCGACAATCAAAGAATTAGCTCAATTAGAGGAAACAGTAAGCAAAAATCCATCTTTTAAAGAAGCAGTTTTTGATTTTATAAACAGTAATTGCAAATTACATTGTAAACAATCAACACTAGAAACATATCAAAACTATTCAGAAGTAGCTTTAAAGCCCTTATATCCTATTAAAATAAAGGATTTTAAACGACAGCACGGGGAACGTTTTATTTTACAAATGTTAGAAACTTATTCCCCAAAGACTGTTAATAATGTTCTGACATTTTTGAAGAGTTTCTTTAATTATCTAGTAGATATAAAGATAATTTCAGAAAATCCAATAAAAAAAATAAAGCAAGTAAGGCTTAAAAAATCAGAAGTTAAAGCTTTAAACGCTCTACAAATGCAGAGCTTTGTCAAACACGCATCCCAAAAACCATTATGGATATATGTATTTTTTATGATTTTACTTCATATGGGTTTAAGAATAAGTGAATGCATCGCCCTAGAATGGGGCGACGTAGACTTCAAAAAAGCAAGGCTCAATATAAATAAACAATTTTACCGCTATAGGATAACCCCCACAAAAAACTATGAAACAAGGATTTTAGATATACCTTTGTTTTTATTAGAGTTATTAAAAGAACTTTATAAAACTAAAACCTCTGATTTAGTGTTTAATTCTTCCTTGATTAATGGTAAACACGTCAATGTAAATAATATGAGGGATAGGCACTTTCGCTCTATTATTAACAATGTAGAAGAAGAATTAGATGTTGATTTAGATGAAATCACACCGCATTGCTTAAGACATACGCACGCAACATTTTTATTACAGAATGGTGTTCCCGTTGTTGCAGTAAGTAAACGTTTAGGACACAGGGATTGCAAAACTACCTTGAACATTTATAATCATTGTATGCCGACAGATAACGAAAAAATAATAAATTTATTAGATTCGCTAACAACTGGCACAAAAAGTGGCACAAGAAAAACTGAAACCCAGCAAAATCAATGGAGAGGTGTCCGAGTGGTTTAAGGTGCAAACCTGGAACGTTTGTGTGGGGGCAACTTCACCGCGGGTTCGAATCCCGCCTTCTCCGAATTAAACAGAGTCAACGAGTGTTGGCTCTGTTTAATTATAAAGGTACGGGCGA
>JAZUBR010000008.1:0-3519 GCA_045638625.1 Candidatus Gastranaerophilaceae bacterium | reverse complement strand
TGGCTCAGGTTCTGGTTCTGGCTCAGGTTCTGGTTCTGGCTCAGGTTCTGGTTCTGGCTCAGGTTCTGGTTCTGGCTCAGGTTCTGGTTCTGGCTCAGGTTCTGGTTCTGGCACAGTAGGAACATTACTATCATCCGTGTCGGTATTAGTATCCGTATCCAAATTTGTGTTTACAGGTGTGCCACAGGATGCTAATAGCACTGTTAACATCAACAGAACAAGAATTATTGAAAGCAGTTTTTTCATAACTTTTCCCCCTATTCGATTGCGTTCAAATTGTTCACTAATGTGTATATCAAAGGATCTATTCTTTTTGTTTTGGCATTTTCACCATGTCCTGCCACAAATATTCCGAAGACAATATAATCACTGTTGTTAAAAAAAGCAGGACCACCACTCATTCCATTAATAACATCTGCAATATGAATGACTTCTTCACCCGAAACTTGTAGTATTTCCCCTTTAGTTTTCCTAAGCGCTACAGTTCTTTGCAAATAACCATAAACTAAAGCATATTGTTCAAGTATCTTTTCATCTGGTACAATTAATTCAAACCAATCAAGTTGATTTCCGATGTTTTCATCTAAAGTGCAAACAGCCCAATCATATTGATGTCTCTCTGGCAAATTTGCTCCACGCAGATAATAATATTCTTTTTGAACATAACATGTCGTAATTTCAAATTCACCAAATGGATCATATTCTCCATCTTTATTACACCCTGGTATAACAGTTACGCTAGTTGGAAAATTAAATTTAAAATTCCCATCTATTGTGTTTCCGTCTAAAATACTATGTGCCGCTGTAACTAATGTATTAGGTCCAACTAAAAATCCTGTACTATGTATGTTAGTTCCATCACTAAAATATGCGATGATTTTACAAACCTTGTTTCGCGAATCTCCTTCAGCTGGAAAACTATTTGTTGTTGATATATTTGTTAATTCTGAGTCAAAATTCAATTCTTGTTCAACTATATTATAATAATCTTTTTGACCTGTTGTTATATCATATTTAACAAGATTACCACCTTGATTGTATATATTTTGACTATACACAACGCTATAATACAGATTATCAGGAGTCAAGCTATCAACATAAGTCCAAGTATCAATGACATTAAAGGCGCCACCTTTTTCAAACCCTTCTCTTTGTGCAATTTTTCTACCTTTTTTATCAAACATATATTCGTTTGTTATATTGTCAAAAGTTGAAGTTAAATCCGCTCCATAATCTGAACAACCGGTGTATCCTAACTCATAATATATACTATTATGTAATTGTGCAACATCATTATTATCATAAATCCAAATTGAAGATATTTTCTCGCTTGTATTTAGATTATGCTTTATATATTTTGATTCCAAAGTGTCGGATATTTTATCTATCATATTGGAGCTTCCCACATAATTAACATTGATGGTGTTGTCTTTTTCATTATCAATATCGTTATATGATATTTCTACCAAAGTACCGTTGTCCCAAGTTAGAGAAATTTCCAATTTTGTTGTATAATTATATACGAAATTTAATTTGTTATTTTCATATAAAAAATTTACTTTTGCTACTAGTTCGTTATCTTCTGTCTTACAATCAATTACAGAAAGCTTGCCATTTAAATACGAAAAATGTATCACATTCCCTTGTGCATCACAAATTTTGGAAAGTCTGCCTTGGGAGTCAAACATTTTTTGATTACCATTATAATTTCTTAAAATAAACTCGTTATTTTCGGTTTGAATTAATACATAATCAATATCATCCTCGGGATAGAATACTGTTGGGTCGGACTTCAATAAATTTTCACCAGATGCTTGATGCTGATATGTTTCATATTCTCCTATATCATTTATTTCCACTATCGGCTTAAATGCGTGATATGTTCCATCTTGGTCTTTCCAAATATATCTCTCAATACCAAATTTATTGCCATATATATCCGATTGCCCTTCATAAGGCATTATGCATTCAGCAAAGCTTGGTGTCCATGTCTTTTCAATACTATTATATACCATATCTATGTCATATGTCAAGTTTGGGCCAACCTCTATGCTTGTAAGATTGTTTATGTAGGTAAGAGAGCCATTGTATAGATTTACATAGCTTTTGCCAACATCCCCAAATGTATTTTCTGCATATGCATAGTAGTCCTCTACTCCAATCATATACATATATGTTAATTCAAGCAGAGGTTTTGGATAAGTTAAAATACCTTCACTTGCAACAATATATGCAGCAAGATCCTCATATGTTAAGGAATTGCTGTCATTTTGTGGCAAATTCATACCTCTTAAGCAAAAGCCATTGTTAGATGCACCTAACAACCAACGATTATACAACTCAGTAATGTCGCAATTATAAGCACCAGTAGCCGTTACTGTTACACAACCAATTACATCATTTGCATCACAGTAGTCATTAAACATTGAATAATTGCCTGAAATTGTTCTGTCAGTAAATGATGTCCAATCTGCCATTGCTTGATATATGCCTAAATTTAGCCCGTCAACCTCAAGATTTTCAACAAAATGATATACATAAAATGACAAATTAGCATTGGTTACATTTGTCCCTGCTGGGAGCACAGGTAATGAATTAAACTTCATAAATGCAATTGAATCATATAAAATATTTACAAAATTGCCTACTATCAAAGCACCATTATCTGTTATATCAACAGTTGTGCTGGTTATTGCACCGTTTGATTTTGTATATTCAAATGTTGCATTCATATCTGTTATGTTGCTATTCACCAAAACAGTCGGGTCTATCTTTACAGGGAGCTGTCTTTCCTCTTCGTTTATCCACTCAGGGTCTGCCTTTACTGTAAAGGTATATTTCCATTTGCTATCCTTAGTTAAGGTATATTGTACCTTGTCGCTATATTCACCATTTGCATCAACCATATATGGTGCTGGTATTTCATACACCTTTTCGCCTGTGTCGCTATCTGTTAATACTACCATATTATTTTCAAGAGTTGCGTTTAATTTACTTAGCTTTATTTCAAAGGAATATGTATATTCTTCTTGCTTTTTATTTACTATGATATTTTCTTTTATGTTATTGCCTACTAAAATATATTCAAGGTCGATGCCTTCATAAATACCCTTATATGTTGCCCTTGATACTATGTTGTTTAGCGTTTTGACATCATCAAATTTACGGCTGTTATTTTCTTGTGGGTTTTCGATTTCCACACTTACCTTGTTTGTATTTAGTGGGGTAAAATCTATTTTATATCCGCCATCCTTTATGCTCAAAAGACCATTTGAGCCCGATTTGTTGGCAAATTTGATTTCTTGCTTGTTATTTGCAGCATATTCACTGCCGTTTAATGTTAAGGAGTTATCTATGTCTATCCAATTTCCATCAGCATCTAAATAATGGACTGCATTTGCATATGATACTGCTTTTACTGTACCATTTGATAGCTTAAAATGCTTTACATTTTCTTCACGCAGGGAAATGTCTTCTTCTAAAACAACCAGCTCACCTTGTGCAAACGAAGCTTCTTCT
>JAZUBR010000007.1:0-9003 GCA_045638625.1 Candidatus Gastranaerophilaceae bacterium | reverse complement strand
CATATATGGTTCGTATGCATTCATTTGGCTTGGATGCATTAATGTTTTATAGCTTAAATCGTACATTGTTGCGCCTGCGTCATTTGACCACTTTAAACGCTTTTCATTCAATGCCTCATTATGCTTTAACGAAATCTTATCGGCTTCCCTCGCTAATGCCATCTTCTGTGATGAAAGCATTGTTAAATCATAACCAATATTGTTCTTCCTATTGGTTAGGGTTAGTAGTCTAGCTTGTGTTGCTGCCATTCCCATTATATCAATGCTTTCCTTTTTCCTGTTTTCCTACTTCTTTTATCGGTCTTTTCTACAAAATCTTTAATTTTTTAGACTCCTTTTATTAAAATTGTTACAAAAATTTACAAACCAAAATTGAGACAAGAATCAGGTTTTTGCCCAACTATTTCACCCTAAATTCAGGTGAAATCGCCAATAGTTAGGCTATTTTAGCAATTATTAAATAATTAAAAAAACAATCAAAACTCAATCTTAACAATCTCTTTACATTAGGAAGAAAAAAGGCAATTTTTATTTTTTACCGCTTTTAAATATATGTGGTTGTTGATATAATCGATAATGAAGCCGTGATATATAATTAGATGTGTGTATGATTACAAATATTAATATAAACGAAAGTACAAAAAAACAAACTTTAATACATAAAGATAGAAATAATACCCCAAACTTTGGATGTAAAAAGGGAGTTGGCATTATGGGTGCCGCTGTTGCAGGTATGCAATATTTAGAACAAAATCCAATGATGAACGTTACACTTCTTGATTTTGGGACAGCAATTGGTCCAAGAACAGTGTACGACTCTATGACTAACCTATTTAACGGGTTTGAAACAATGTGTAGAGAAAGCTTTGGATTAATCATCAACTGCTTAGCCCCTGGTTTTGTTGCAATTGGTGCAGGGAAATTATTAGATAAGTATTTAATAAAATCTGGCGCTAAAGATATGCAAAACTGTTTTGCTGACACCGATACAATATCAAAAGTAAGCAAACTATACAAAGATGCTGACGGTGATATGAAGACTGTTTATAAAAACCTTTTATCAGAAATCGAAGGTTTAAATGGTAACAAAATCATTAAGTATTCTGACGCTCTTAAAGATGATGTAAAAGGCATAAGCGAAAGATTAGCAATTGCAAATACCACTGAAGAATTCAATAAAGTTATAAGCGAAATAATGGAGAAAACCAATGTTAACGAAACTATTCGTTATGGTGAAAAAGGCAAATTCCTTAAAGATACAAGCGTTTCTTCTCTATTAAATAACACTCGCAAATTCGTTCAAGAATATGAATCAACAGGCGCAAAAGAAGGCATTGAAAAATTTGCACAAAAAGCTACAAAACTTGTAAAAGGAAAGAGCGCTCTTGCATTAGCTATTATCTTACCAATTGCAGGCTCAATGCAGTTTATCAACAGATGGATGACAGAAAAGCTTTCTGGTGTTAAAGGAGCTCCTATTTATGACGATTTCAGAGAAGCTCGTGAAAACCCTGAGTTACACGAAAGACTAAAAGAACACTCTAAAGAAGGTTTGTTAAAACAAAAGATTATCTCTATGTCTGCAATGGCAGGTGTTGCAATTGCATCAATCTTGTTATCAGCAAAATCCGCACCATCACTTAAAACTCTTGGTAAAATGTTTGAATTCAAAGGCAAATATCCAACAATGGATCAAGCTAGAGCTATTGCAGGTACAACATTTACACTAAGAATCGCTGCAGCTGATGATACAAACGAAGTTAGAGAATCTCGTGGTAGAGATATTGCAACATTCTTAAGCTTATATTTATTAGGCGACTACGGTGGCAAAGCAGCGGCTAGCGCAATTGAAGCCAAAACAGGTACAGAATTACTAAACAGAAGTGTTGTATCACCTAAGGATGCAAATATTCTAACTAAGTTCAAGAACTGGGTACTTAATACGCACATCAAATCATCAAACGAATTAATGTACGCAAACAAAGAACTAACAACAAAAGCTCAAAAATATCGTTCAGTTTGTCAATTAATCAACTTACTAAGCTCTTTTGCAATTCTCGGCTTAATTATCTACAACAGAAAACAAACACAAAAGAAACACGCAAATGCAAAAGAATTAGTCAAACAACAAATGGAACAAGAAAGACTTGCAAGACAACAACAAGAAGAACAAAAAGAAGTGAAGGAAGCTATATTAGCGTAGAAGGCAATTATGAAAGTACAAATACAACAAAACTACCCTATAAAAAATAATATTCAAAAACAAACAAACGAAACTCAAACAAATTTTAAAGGCTTGAGTGGTGCATTGAATTATTTTGCAACAAATACGGGTGTTGGCGCTTGTGGTACAGACCTTACTTTCATGGTAATCCCTCGTACCGTTAACGAAATTCCTAGAGGTGTGGACGCTACAGCAGAAGCTGGTTTTCGAGAATCTTGCGGGACAGTTAACCACGCCGCAATCGGAGCTTATGGCTTAGCCGGCGGAGCTTTACTTGGTGGAGCGTTGGCTTCACAATATGGAGTTAATGCCAGAAAGATTTTCACATCTCCTGAGCGTGTCGAAGCATTAGCGGAGTTTTGGAATGAACACGTTAAAAATCCAAACTCTACACAAAAAGATTATTTATCAAAAATTGTAGACCAAATTGAAGGCTATAATACTAAAAGAAATGCTGAAACTGGCTTTGTAAAAATGGCTGAAGAAGACAAGGCTCGTGTTGTAGAAATCTTAGATAAGGTTATCAACGATGAAAATATCGATATAAAAACTTGGCGTAAAAAATGTAATGAACGTGGAGTTTTAAAAGCTATTATTACAGAATCAACAGGTGCTGAAACAAGAGCACAAATTGCAAAGGGCGGACATACTACAGTTGAAGCTTTATTAGATGATATTGTGGGTATGACAAAAGCATTCAAGAAAGAACAAGTAAACGCACAATTTATAGAAGCAGCGACATTGGGCGAGAATAAATTCTTAAAGGCAATGTCAAAATTCAATAAAGGAAGAGCTCTTTTTGGATTTGCAGTTGCATCAGGTATCGGTTTAAGTGTACAACCTATTAACATGTGGATTACAAAAAAACGTACAGGTAAAACAGGTTTTGTAGGTGGTTCAGAAGGCTGTGGCAAAGATACTTCTACTAAATTTTTATTAGAACGTTTAGGAGTTGGGGCTGCAATGGGAGCAATGGTATTAGCTGCTCTAAAATGTAATCCAAAAGACTTCTTAAACAGAATGGCATTTAAGGGTATGGCACCTACTTTGGACCAATTAAAAGGTATTTACGGTGCCACAATTATCGGTCGTGTACTTGTAACAAGAAGTGAAGACGAACTTCGTGAATCAGCAACAAAAGACGTTTGCGGGTACCTAAGCTGGCTTGTTCTTGGCGACTTTGTTAACAGAGGAATTGCAGCTGCATTTAAAGGTAATGAATTACTTAACTATAACAAGGAACTTGATAAGAACGTAGTTACAGGTTCAACTCTAAAATCAAGAAGTGAAGTGTTACGAGAAGCATTACATGGTGTTAATATCTCAACAATCACTAAAGATAAAAACGGTGTTGATAAAGCAATGGGCATTGATGCAATGATTAAAGAATTAAAAACAAACCCATTAGCAAAATCTATCAAAAAAGCAACAATGGGCAAACTTTGGGTATTAACAGCAGCTCAAGTTGCAGGTTACGCATTTACAGGCTTAGCTCTAGGCGTAGGAATCCCTAAACTAAATATTGCAATGACAAGACGAGCAGAAGCAAAACGTCGTGAAAAAAGAATGCAAATGGAACAACAAATTCCACCACAAATGTTAGCAAAAGCTAATGATATAAAAGTTGAGAAATCAATTGCATAAAAAACAAAAAACCGAACTTTATAAAAGTTCGGTTTTTTAAAATATAAAACATCCCAAGTTATGAGAATTTGATTCACAAATACCATTGAATATTATTTTAAAAATCGAAGCTCATTAAGCTGCGGAGTATCTCTTAACAAAATATTAAGTTATTTTTTCGCAATTAATTTAAAGAGTTCTTCCTTTGAATTTACAACATGGAAAAGTTTCCCAATAGGATTTTCTTTCAAGAGTTTCATATCAAATAGTTTTTTATACTGTGAAACAAGTCCTTCCCAAAATTCAGCCCCAAATAATATTACTTTCTTAGACTCTCCATCTTTCAAATAATGATTATTTTGTATCAAGGTTGCTGTTTCCTGTAAAGTCCCTGCACTCCCAGGAAAAATAACAAAACTATCAGCAACTTTTGCGAATTTAGTAATTCTTTCAGCCTCACTATTTGCTTTGCCAATAGGAATACAACCAGATAAATTCTCATCACCCCACAAAGGCTCAACAACAATCGCAAGGTTTTGTATAGGTTTGCCCAAAGAATCTTTAATTGAATGTTTTTGGGCAGCGTCATACACCTCTCCCATAATCCCTTTAGTACCGCAACCATGGACAACGTTAAAACCATTCTCTATAAAATGTCTTGTAATTTCAGAGCTCGCTCTTAAGTATTTATCAATAGCCTCAGTACTTTTAGAGCTCCCTAGTATCGCAACAGTATTTTGCCGACTCTCTTTAGTTGTGTATTGGGGATTTAGGTTAGGTATTGTTTTTATAAAATCTACAGCATTAATCATTTTACGATTCTCATACCTTCACTCCTTAATATAAACAATCATATCAAAAGCATACTGCCAATACACTATCATATTTCAATAAATATTTGTTTATCGTAAAATCTAACTAGTAAGATATGTATCGATGATGAAAATTACTCAAATTTACAAAACCCCAACAACATTCAAAAGTCAGCGTAAATCTGGCTTAACTTATAATGATTTTTTAGAATTTAATAAAGAATTTGAAATAACAAATCAACTCCCCCTAATATTAAACGAAGAGAACTGTATTGGAGAAGGACGTTCGAATAAAGTTTATAAGCTTCCTCATACAGATAAATTCTTACTCAAAACATATAAAGGACTCACTCCTCATAATATCCATCAGTACCAAAAAGAATTGACCCCAACTCCTGATATATTTACAGATATTAATGTAGGTCAAGCAATTGCTAGAATGGGGCAATATATCCTAATTCTAATTAAACAAGCTGGCGAACAGCACAGTATCCCTTTTATGAAACGAAATAATATAGAACAATCTGATATAACAAAATATTTGAGCGATATCAAAAAACTTGCAAATATCTCTCTTGAAAGCTATAAAAATTTTACTAACGAAGTAAAAGAATTAACACAAAATAATTGTTATATTGATTATTTCAATTCTAATAACCTTCTAATTAATGACAATGAAATAAATATAGTCGATATCGTACGTATAAGACGACTCAAACAAAGATTTTTTATGTTTCCTAGCCAAGAATCTCTTATCAAAGTTCTTGTTGACGAAAATATTTTGCCAATAGTCCTTAATAAAATCCCTAAAGAAGAAAAATTTCTACTTGGTGAAAATATACAAACAATAATAGAAAAAACAACAGAAGCAATGAAATCATCAAATTTGCCACAAAATAAAATTTTAACCAATATTTTAGACTTTCTATCAGACACACTCCACAATGGCAAAAACAAGCAGTTTAAAACAGCATTAAAAAGTTGCATTAAAATATAAAAAGTGGGTTTCCCCACTTTTAAAAAACTCTAAAACATTGAACCATTCCAGCCCCATAAATCTGTTGGGTGATAAGTGACATAAACATTTGAACCATGAATACCATAATCTGATAATATATCACAAATATTCTTAGTCAGAGCTTGGCAGGCTGGCTTAGAAGCAGCCCCTAAAAGCCCTACTGAAAGATACGCTCCTCCATCAAGCTGTTTTCCTGCCATATAAATAGATTTTTCATCCTCAATATTTGTCATTATGTAAGCTTTTGGTTTTGAAAAAGCTACTCCCACAGCATCTGTTAATTTTGCTTGCAAATCATCTTTCTGACTTTCATCTAGTTTTACACTCAATTTTGCTTCAATATATGGCATAATAACCCTCCTTCTTCTTAAATGCTATCCTAACACAAACATTCTCTATAAATGACAATGTTTTACGATATTCCTTGTTTGCCACAAATACAACTGTCCAGCCTTTATTCCACCTTCAATATCCTGAGGTTTTCCAAACGCTTTTTCTAAAACGAGGGCATTTTTAACCAAATTCTCTAAAACATTCCAGATTTTATCAAGGTGATGCTCATCTTTAACGGTTTTACTCAATAATTTATACCCCTCATCAAAAACATACTCTGTCAAAAGACTATGCTCTTGTTCTACTTCAAACTTGTTAGAAATCTTATCATAAGTAATATGATATGGCGTTGGAGAACATTGCCTATCCTTATTGATATATAATTCTATAAACATCTTATCCTTATCCAATGGTGATTCTGTATAAGCTGTAAATTTATAATCAGAAAAAATATAATCCTGAATTATTACACTTGGCTTTATATCCTTTTCTTTAATATTATGTTGTTCACGAGATTTTACAGCAATCAAATTATCTTTTGACTGAACAATTTTATTTATTTGATGTAAAGTCAAGTCCCTAAAAAGTGCTAATCGAGAATCATATAAACCTGCAGCTGAATACCCTTCTAAATCTTCACCATTGAATGCAGAACGAACAACAACATATTTTTGGGTAATAACATTGTTAGCAAAATCTTTTATCTCCTTAAGAATTTCATTATTTTTATCAAAGTAATTTTCAGGGTTTTCTGCGATAGAATTTTCTACACGTTCTAAATACCCATAAGGCAATACAAAAGCATTTGGAATAATAACATCAGACAACTTACCTTCTTTTACCAAATTCATCATACGTTTAAGATTATAAGCTTTATTCCCTACAGTATCTTTTTCACATTCATCAAGAGAAAGAATGCTATCTACTCGCCTCATTAGCGGAATTTCAATTTGTTTGCAATTTTTTCTAAGATTAACCAATGAAGCTATTGGTTCAAATTTAATATCCTCTCCTTCATTAGAAATTGAGACAAACTCACCTTCTAATTTTCCTAAATCCTTTAAAGCCTTTTCTTCAACAACTAAACTAGCAAAAGAGAATTTATCCCTAGTAAGTGCCGCAAAATGAGATAAAAGTTCTGCAGGAGCTGATTTTAAAATCATTCCATCTGCCCTATCAAAATATTTATAACACTCCTCACCATTATCACAAACTATTATCAACGGAGTTTTTGAATTTAAAAGCTCATCTGTAATATTCTTTGTGGAAATTAACTGTCCCTTTGCAGAACCTTTAGAAAGCGTTAGATTTTTTGACACTTTTTGTCTTTCAACCAATGCTGTAAGCTTAGGATATATAAAAGTATTCTCCTTGCCTTGATTTTCGTACTTACCAGTATCAAGGTATTTAATTCTATACGTTTCACAAGGAACAGGATATTCCGTCGTATAATACTTGCCATCAAACAACATCCTAATATCATCATATTTTGACTCATAAACAGGATTTTCACCCAATTGTTCAGCATTATCAGTCATTATATAGACACTAGAATACTTACCATAATTCTGAATTTTATAGTAATTTGCTTTGAAATGTTGAGTTGGAATGGGATTAATTTTCATTGGGAAATATTTTTCTTAGAAAAAATTCTGAGTTTCTAAATTCTTAACCATATTATTAACGGCAGCATTCGGAGATTTTGGGCTACTACCTATCACATCGCACATCTTTGGTAATACACTGGAAGAATCTGCCCATTTCACCTTCAAATGAGAATAATATTTATTATAATAAGTATTATTGAATGGTTTTGACAAATAAACAAATGTATCAAACTTTTCTGCCAAATCTTTGATGAAAGGTATATTAGATATTTTATCCTTCATTTTAGATGAAACAACAGTATCTTCTACATACTTAAACCCTTCTTTAGATAAAGATACAGCTTCATTTGCAAAAACATCTAATTTTGCAGATTTGTCAAACAACACCGTTGGATTTTTCACAAAATATAAACCATTAAAAGATGTTTGATTTTGTTGATTTGATTGAGTAAACGCGATTGGATTAATTTTCATAAACGATACAACTCCTTTTTTTTCATAATAACACAACAATAAGTGAATATATACACAGCAAGCGTTCAATCTAAGATTGAACGCTTGCAAATATTATTTATAAACCAATTATAAACTATAGACTAAATTTAGAAACTGAGAGCTCATTTTTTTGAACATCTGTAATGTACTTTATTGCATCTAATATAGGTAATACATCAGATTCAAAATTATCTGGAGCTAACCCCTTTGAAGTACGCCATTGATTTAAAACTTCTGCCTGAACCATACCGTCGAAAGTACCATCAACAGAATCCAACACCATAGACAACTGAGAAGCCTCAGAGTCCAATAAATCATTTAAATCATCTAGTGTCATATAGCCTTCAAGATTATCTTCAAACATAACTTTTCCTTTCAAATCATTCAATATAAGAATAATAACAGATACTGACAATGTTAGAATCCTTTAATTATTGGATTTTATACCATGCAATAATATCATTTTTATGCTAATTGTTACAATGTTTCAAAACAAGCAAATTTTATGCTTAGCTCCACATTTTCACCAAGTATTGCGGATTGCGAGCAGAGGGTAAAAGGCTGTGCCGTCTCCGTTTAATGCGAGCAACCAAGGAGTCACTGCAGTAAGTCTTTACGACCGTGTTCGGGATGACTCTGCCAAAGAAAATGTGAACAGTTGAACATTTTCTGAGAGGCGGGTGGTTTCCCTTGATTGTATTGGTCACATTAAGATAACATAATTCTCTTTAAGCTACAATCAATAGGTAATACAAAAAAAATAGAGAACTCATACACTTGATGAATTCTCTATTTTTCTTAAATTAGGTCTCGGCAACGGCTATCTTCCCAGGCGGTCTCCCACCAAGTATTGTCACTGCAGTAAGTCTTTACGACCGTGTTCGGGATGGG
>JAZUBR010000006.1:0-85159 GCA_045638625.1 Candidatus Gastranaerophilaceae bacterium | reverse complement strand
CCCTTCCTTAACATTTCCTTCTCCCTCAATCCTAATCTACAATCAGAATTATTTTTACTGATAAGTTAATTTTAAAAGATAAAAAAAGGAAAAGTAAGACAGCATTTCTCAAGAAATCGAAACATATAAATTAGTATTAGTGGATTTAAGGGGGTTAAAACTTATTTTTACATTTCGTTACATTGGTTGTTTTATTACAGAGTTGTTACAAATTAACACCTCACCCCCTACCCCTCTTTCTTGACCTGTTCGCAATAAACGAGTACGCTCACGCTTTTACTCTCTGCTCACAGGTCGCTTCAATTAAGGGGGAAACTAATATTGTGCCGTCATTCTCAGACGACAAAAGCATTCTCCATAACATAACTTAGCACATACGAGCAAGAAACAAACTAAGTTCAGTCAAAAATAAAAACGGTAATAGATAACCACTACCGTTCAAAATCTCCTCAAATTATAGTACTTATACTTAAATTTTATATAAGTAAATTATACTCCAAACAAATTTTAAATGTACAACAAACACTTGATACATGCTTAAATGTTTACATAAAATATTGTACACTTCCGTGAAACCGCCTTTTTATAAGCATTTACAGTCATTTGAAATTTTTACAAAACTTGTGTAACAAAATAGTTACAAGTAATTGTTTTAAAAATATTAGTATATATCTTTTTCAAAAATTAAAAACATAAAAAATGGAGAACCGAAAATCGATTCTCCATTCTACTCTTATATACCTTGAAATTAGTATCTGTAGTGAGCGAACGCCTTGTTAGCTTCAGCCATTCTGTGGGTGTCTTCACGTTTTTTGCAAGCTGCACCGATACCGTTTGAAGCATCGATAAGTTCAAGAGTAAGTTTATCAATGAATGATTTACCACTTCTGTTCTTAGCAGCAGCAATTAACCAAGCAGAAGCCAATGCAAAACCTCTGTCTGCTTTAACTTCGATAGGCACTTGGTAAGTTGAACCACCAATACGTCTAGCTTTAACTTCCAATAATGGAGTAGCATTAGTAAGAGCCTTTTGGAAAATTTCCAAAGCCTTTTCGCCTGTTCTTTCTTCAATTTTAACTAATGTTGCATAGAAGATTTTTTCAGCTAAAGATTTCTTACCACGTCTCATAATTCTGTTGATGAATTTAGAAACATCAACGTTATTATAAATTGGATCCGCTACAGGGATTCTTCTTTCAGGTTTAGAACGTCTTGACATTATTTCTTACCTCCCTTTTTAGCACCGTATTTAGAACGGCTTTGTGTTCTGTTAGCAACACCTGCAGTATCAAGTGTACCTCTAACGATGTGATATCTTACACCAGGAAGGTCTTTAACCCTTCCACCTCTGATAAGAACAACACTGTGTTCTTGAAGGTTGTGTCCGATACCTGGAATGTATGAAGTAACTTCAAATCCGTTGGTTAGTCTGACTCTGGCAACCTTTCTCAAAGCTGAGTTAGGTTTTTTAGGGGTTGTTGTATAAACCCTTGTACATACGCCGCGTCTTTGTGGACAATCCATAAGAGCCGGCGATTTGGTTTTGTCTGTTAGTTTTTTACGTTCAGAACGTACTAACTGGTTAATTGTAGGCATTAGTTTTCTCCTTTTACCTTTTTGTTGTAATACTTTCGACAATGAATCCGTCTAGTTCAGCACCGGTCGTTGGGATTTGAAAGAAAAAGTTTAAATAACCTCAGGGTCTACACCCCATCACTGGAAACCAGCTTTGCTACTTATATCAATCCCTTTCAGGGAACCTTTAAACCAACCCGGGACATCACTGCCCCCTTTAGCCGTCAAATCCGGCAAGAAAATTTCGACTAAGGTGTTACCATGATTGAACATCTAACAAGGTTAAATGTCAAGTTTTTAGCGCAAAAGAGGGTTAAAAAAAGTTAATAAAAACCAAAAAAGTTCACAGTAGAATCAACAATACCGCCCTTAACATATATCCCCTCGTCTAACAACTTTTCTTCGTCATAACCTAAACCTGAACAGTACAAGCTCCCTTCTACTCGCATCAAACCACCTAAATCGACCACGTTAGAATCCATTAAAATCAAATCTTTGCCAACATATTTAAGATTTCCTAAGCTCTTCACATCCGATCCACTAAAACGAGCCATCTTCCCAACAGACTCCAACGCACCCAAGTCCTCTAATCGAGAATTTTGTAAGTGCAAGCTTCCTCCAACCTCTTTTAAATTATCACCAAGGGATTTTATTGAAGTCCCTACCAAATTCAAATCACCCTCTATCTTTGAAATATTCCCCAGAGATTTAAGTTGAGAATCAGAAAACTTAACATCACCACAAACCTTAACAACCCTTTCTAAGACCTTATTTATATCTACTCCGATATCACACCAATCAAAATATCGATTAGGGGCTCCTAAATCAGAGAGAATGATGGCATTGTCATTTGGCAATAACTCATGTGGGATATTCAAATATTTTAAAACAGAAGGCAAATCCCCGATACGTAGCCATTCAGAAATTTCATTTCGAATTTCCTGAGCCTTATGTTTTTGTTCTTTACAGTTCTTTAGTTCATTTACAACAGAACCTGCCAGAGGAAAAGTTTCAACATGTTTCACTATTTCTTCATAATATCTAGCAGGAATTGCCCCATTAACACCCACTATTTCATATATAGAATCATCTAAAAAGCGAATCCCTACCTGTGGCTCACCACCAACCATATAAACATGAAAATCTCCACGCCTTAGATTAACATCTGCATTATAAGTCTTAGTCTTCCAATTCCCGTGAGAAATTGCTTTCAACATCTCTACATTCTGTATAAAGTTCTCTTTATCATTTTTGCAAGATAAAATCTCAACCCATTTCCCTTCTTTTTTCTCACCATCATCTGACAAGGAAAGTGGTTTTTTACGTATCATCAGCCCTTGCAAACGCTCATCTAGAGAATTGGTAATACTTATTTCTGGCAAACCTTTATCAAAATTCAAGCTCAAATACAGATAACTCTGAGCTAATAACGAAGCAACAAGCGGATTCTTTACAGATACATCCTTGACAACATTAGCAGAACGCCTATTTACAAAATCTGCTCTTCTAAACGGACGTTTCAGTCTTGAAACTCCGCCAGTAAAATTTGTTTGGTTTGCAGAAATTTTATGAATGTTCATACAGGCAAAAAACACGTAAATATATTTTTTTGCGCAATACGTAACAAAAATTTACAAACCAAGAAAATTATTTCCTTAACATCTTGTTATAATTTGCCTACAGGAGTTTTGCTGTTAATATAGTTATATGGGACGAGTATTATTTATAACAGATTCTGATGAAAAAGATAACAGATATAAACAAGCCTTAAAAGGGCACGAGTTTCAAACATCTTGTGATGAAACAGAGATTGAAGATATTTTAAAAGTTGAAACTCCAGAAGTAGTTATTGTTGATTGCGATATTGAAAAGATTGAACTAAAAACAGTCATTAAAACAATAAAACATTACCCTGTTATCTTAATTTTAGCTATCGGAGAACAACATATCGGAAAAGAACTCTCTAATCTTTCAAACCTGATTATTTCCCAAAGTGCAGACGAGGATACTATTTTAGCAATTGTAGATGCCGGTTTTAGAACTGCTGCATCTTTTACAAAACTCGCAAACTCAAACCAAGATTTGGCAAAAAGTTTGTATCAGCTAAACGTACTCTACAGCACTAGTTCTCAGCTTGCAGGTTCTTTAGACAAAGATGAGCTTATCAAGATTATGATTGAAGGTATTGATAAATCTCTCAACTTTGACCTTGCCTGCGCATTAATATTCCGTTCTCCAAGAGAACCCGTTCTAATAATCCACTCAATCCATAATGTTTCGGATAGATTATTAGAAGCTCTTAAGCTTAGAGCTATATTAAGCTACAAATCTATAGTAGAAGACCCGCCTATTGATATAAAAATAGGCAACTTAAAGATTGAAAAATATACTAAACACACAAACAGAGAGTACGATTTTTCGGTTCTACGATATGACAGTATGTTTTCTAAAATTAGCTTCAACGATGACTTTTATGGATTTGTTGAAATATATCGTTCAAATCCTTTCAATACAGAAGATGCGACCTGTTTCCAAACTCTTGTAAGGCAAGTGAGCCTTCCAATAAGAAGCGCTTCACTATATCAAGAAATCAAAGAAACAAATAGAAAATTGGAGAAACTTGAAAGACTAAAATCTGATTTCATATCTATCGTTTCACATGAATTAAGAACTCCACTGACAGCAATAAAAAACGCAATGGATATTATCTTAAGCGGCAAAGCCGGTGAAATAAATGAAACAATAGAAAAATTCGTAACAATGGGGAAGCGAAACACCGTAAGATTATCAGGAATCATAAATGATTTACTAGATATTTCCAAAATCGAAGCAGGCAAAATGGATTTCAAATTCTCATTGCTTAATATCAACAGCGTAATCGAGTATGTAAAATCAAATTTATCTGGTGTTGCCAAGGAAAAAAATCTTGAAATCAAATACCTGCCAACAGAAGAAAATGTTGAAATTTATGCAGACTCTAATAGACTAGAGCAAGTTCTAACAAACCTAGTTTCAAATGCTATTAAGTTCACTGAGAACGGCGACATAGAAATCAGTACAAAAGTAATTAACGCAAGAGATTTACAATACGATCACTGCTTTGAAGAAGATATTAAACGTCTAAGAGGTAACTATTTACAAGTTTGCGTAGAAGACCATGGCATAGGGATAGAAAGAAAAGACCTAAATCACGTCTTTGATAAATTTGCTCAAATCGAGAACCCACTATCAAGAAAAGTTGGCGGTTCTGGCTTAGGCTTACCTATTGCAAAGCAGCTTTTAGAAGCACATAACGGGGCTATTTGGTGTGATAGTGAAATAACCAAAGGTTCCAGATTCTATTTTGTAATCCCCGTAGCCAACGACAAAAGCAATTTTGAAATGATAAAAAAACAAATGATTATAAAATCCAAAACAAATGGTTCAACATTGGCTATTGTTAATATAAAAGGGCAAACTGAGCTTATAGAAACAATTCTAAATACAGATAGCCTTATCAACAAGGCTCATTTACAAGATTCTTATATCGAAAAAGATAATGAAGGTAATACATCAATAACAATGCTAATCCCAGATGGAGATCGCCCATCTGCTGAATTTTTAAAGAAAAAGATTCTATCCGTTATTGATAACAATACACAGGACAACGCAAACTGTGGTATAATGTACTCATACGAGATTGAAGGAGATTCTCATGAAAAAGATCCTCATTGTTGATGATGAGCAAGATATCGTCGAAAGTCTAAAATTTATTCTTGAAGTTTCTGGCTACACTTGCTATTGCGCTTACAATGGCGAAGATGGCTTAAAACTAGCTAAAGAACTTATGCCAGACTTAATCATTCTTGATGTTATGATGCCAAAAATTAATGGATACAAAATTAGTAGATTACTAAAATATGACTCAAAGTACAAAGATATTCCAATCATTATGCTAACAGCTCGCTCTCAAAATGAAGACAAATTAATTGGAGAAGAGACTGGAGTAAATGAGTACTTAACCAAACCTTTCGAACTTGACCAAGTTGTCAAAAAAGTTGAAGAATATTTAAAATAAATTAATAAAAAAATATGGATACTGCAGTAACTAACAAAACTTTAGAAAAACTCAAATATGAACTTGTAAGAGATGGTATTGTTTCTTACGAGGTACTTGAGCAGGCTGATGAACTTGCTGATGCACAGAATATCAATATCGGACAAGCGCTCATCAATTCTGGTGTTATTGACGAAGTTACATTACTAAAATTTCTTGAAACAAAGTTACACATCCCATACGTAAATCTCGATGATTACACACCTGACAGTCACTGTTTCTCTTTAATCAACTACAGCGATGCCAGACGACATAAAATAATCCCATTATTCAAGATTGAAGATGTTCTAACAGTAGCAATGGCAGACCCCCTAGACCTATTTGCAATAGATAAAATCATTGAATCTGCTGAATGTTCTATTGAACCTGTAATTGCATCTGAAACATCTATTTTGAAAAAGATTGATGAATATTACAATGAAGCAGGAAACGTTAAAGAAATCTTCTTAGAAGACTCTGCTGGAGACTTTGATTGGCGTGAAGAACTCCACAAAGGAACTTCTGACGACGACCACACCCAAAGAGTTCTTAGAGCAATTCTAAAGCAAGCAATATTAGAAGATACCCATGAAATATATTTTGAACAATCAGAATCAGGACTTAGCGTTTTCTTCAAAAAAGATAATGACACCACAGAAAAAGGATTGCTTCCTTCTTTCTTGTCAGGAGCCTTTGTTGTTAAACTAAAAACATTATCAAACCTAGACCCAACCGTTTGCGAAATACCACAACTCGGGAAATTATGTTTTAAAGTTGATGAGATTTTATTAACCGCAAGTATTTCTGCATTCCCTACAATTATGGGTGAAAGGATTTTACTCAAGATTTATAAAAAGCCATTATCTCTAGAAGAACTTATCACTGATGAGAACGCTCGTAAAAAGATACAAATAGCTATGGATGCTCCAGGGATTATACTTGTTTGTGGTTCTTCTCTAAGCGGAAAAACACATGCAATCTATTCTATATTAATGGATATTGCAAATGGGCAAAAAAATATTATGACTCTTGAATCTATTGCAAAATATAATTTGCAAAATGTTCACCAATGCGAATTAAACGAGAATATTGGCTTCAATATGGATAAGGCACTTAGATTTATTGAGTTCCAAAAACCTGATATTCTTTACTTAGAAGGTGTTAAAACAAAAGAAGGCATCGAGTTTTTGTCTGAATTATTCTACAACGACAAAACTATCATTACAGAGTTCTTGGCAAACAGTATGACAGACTTAAGACAAAAGCTTAATTATGTAGACTTTGAATCATTCAAGTCACTAATCAGTTGCTTAATCTTTATACATTCAAGAAACAGCATTGAAGTATTTGATAAAGCAACAATAAAAAAATACTTGGTATAATCCGACGGTAATCGCAAATGGGTGATGAAGATAAACAGTTTGAGGCGACACCTCAGAAATTACAGAGAGCACGAAAAGAAGGTCAAGTTGTCAAATCCAGAGAGGTTGGCATAGCTCTTTCCTTGCTTATTATGTTCTCAGTAATCAAAGGACTTTCTCCAATGATTTGGAACCAAATCTCAGGAATGTTCAAAAACCTATATGAACAAATCCCCAATGCGCACGTTGAAACGATAGGAATATCTTATATTATCACCACAACACTTTTGCCATTTGCAATTATTATATTCCCATTACTTTTTATAGCTGCATTTGTTGCTATTATGTCAGATTTTATGCAAGTTGGTCCCCTTGTAACAGTAACTCCGCTTGTACCAAAACTTGATAAGCTTAACCCAACAAAGTATTTTAAAAACTTAATGAACCCTAAAACCATTTTTGAACTTTTTAAAAACATCCTAAAAGTTGTTATTTTGGGTACTGTTGGTTGGGTTGTATATCGTTCCCACCTAGAAGCAATCCTAATGCTTGCTGCTATTGATAACAACTTTGCGGTAATGATTGAATTTGGGAACTTGATTGTAGAATTCGTATACAAAGCCTGCATAGCGTTCTTAGTAATTGCGGCAGCAGATTACGGTGTTACTCGTTGGAAATTCCTAAAAGACCAGAAGATGTCTTTCAAGGAAATCAAGGACGAATACAAAAACTCTGAAGGAGACCCTAACGTAAAAGCTGCGCTAAGACAACGTCGTATGGCAATGCTACAAAAAGGCGCTATGGACAGCGTTCCAGATGCAGATTTTGTTGTAAGAAACCCAACCCACGTGGCTTGCGCACTTAAATATGATGCTGAAAATATGCAATCACCCAAACTTCTTGCAAAAGGTTCCGAGTTAATTGCCAGACAGATTATTGAAATAGCTGAAAAACACCAAGTTCCAGTTATTGATAATCCTCCTGTTGCGAGAGCAATATTTAGAATGGTTGATATTAATCAAGAAATTCCACCTGAATTGTATAAGGCTGTTGCTGAAATTTTACTTTTTGTGTACGGCTTGAAAAATAATAAAAAACAAGGTAATATAGAGAAGAGTTAAAATATAATTTATTATGGAAAACAGTTCTATATTAAAGCAATACGTAGGTGTTGTACAGAGAGTAGCGAGAATAGAGCATAAGAGAATGCCAAGACACATGATTGAGTATGAAGAGCTCGTCAGTATTGGTATTATTGCCGTTCAATCCATGATAAAAAACAAAACTCAAGAACAACTCGCAAATTATAATGATGCTTACATGGGAACTGCTATTAAATGGGCAATTCGTAATGAATTGAGACACCGTTTTAAATGGTATTCCATTAAAAACAAAAAAAACGAAGATGATGCAGTACCTGTTGATAGCATGGGAGAAGACGGAAGCTCTGAAGATTCAACAGAATTTAATATTTCTCCAGGGAAAGTTAGAGAAGCAGTTTATGAAACAATTCTTTCTATCGAGGGCTTAGCCGCTGCAGCATCTGATAATGCATCACCGTTTGATTTCTTAAAAGATCCATCTGCCATGCCAGATGAAAAAGCAGAAATCGTAGAGATGTCTAGACTTATCAAACAAGCTATTGCCAAGCTTCCTCCAAAAGAAAGAACAGTTGTTGAATATAGATTCTATCGTAATATGCAGGCAAAAGATATTGCAACAGCTATAGGGTTATCTCCATCGAGAATTACACGGATAGTGCAAGCCTCGCTGAATAATATAAGAGAATACCTGAAAGAACACGGAAGAGTTGATTTTTAAAAAGGATTAAAGATAAAAGCTTTAATCCTTTTTTAATACCCCTAAATAAAATTTTTTCGTCATTTTCATTGCGGAACAATGGAAATCCATTTATACAATACTATATCTTTGTATAGATATCCGAACTTCGTTCGAATATGACGAAGCACAATTAAAGCTCTATGACTAGCCAAACGAGCTCCTCCTCTTCAATTAAGAGATAAATCAAAAACTTTCAACAAACATTGACTGAAAACCATCTACAATGTAGTATCGTTATTGTATAATTTGATAATAGGGTTAAGAATGCAAAAAATGAGAAAAATAATATACAAAATAATAAAACATACAAAAAACAAAAAAGAAGCAACAATTTTTTATTTAACACCATATCTAAAAATTGTCGAAAAGCAGTTGGCTTCTAGCATCGCCCCCCCAAAAAACACGCGCAATAACTACATTTGGACAATGTGGCTACAAGATGAAGTTCCTGAAATTATCCAATTTTGCATTAACTCAATTTTAAAAATTTATCCAGAAACAATAATTCTCACTGAGAAAAATATTGAAGAATATATTACAATTCCCGATTTTATAAAAGAAAAATACAACAAAAAAATAATATCTCATCCTCACTACTCTGACTATATCAGATGCATGTTGTTAGAAACTTATGGAGGATTGTGGATTGATGCTTCTTGTTATTTATTAGATAAAGTTCCAGAATTTATTACAGAACAAGATTTTTTTATTCTTACAGGTCCTGCCAAGAAAAGTATTTCAAACTTTTTTCTTTACGCAAAACAAAATAATTACTTAATAAAAGCTATTCGAATATTTTTAGAAGAATATTGGAAAAGAGAAAAATTCACAGCTGATTATTTCTTTTTCCATATTTTCTTTATGCTTTTATGTCAAAAAAATACCAAATGCAAAGAATGCTTTGACAAAATGCAACCTTGGGCAAATACACAAGTTCGCTATCTTACAGACTACCCAGAATTAGATTTCAACCCTAAACTATGGGATTATCTTAAGAAAACAAGCTTTATGTACAAAATAAACAGAAAAAACCAAACCGCTATGACAAATAAAAACGGATTTTATCATTATTTCTTAAACAATGCTAAAAACTCATGATAAAATACAGATATGGATATTTTTGTTATAAGTCTAGATTCTATAAAAGATATTCCTCCAGAAATGCTGTTGGAATACCAAAAACGTGAAATTAAGGATTTAAATCGACGCAATCAACATTGTTTGTCTTACCTTATGATTGATAGAGTCTTACGGGAGTTTTATCAGATTGAAGATAGAGAAATCTCTTTTGAAGGAACAAAGCCTTATCTAAAATCTAACAAAAAATATTTTAGCTTAACTCACTCTGGTAATTTTATTGCATTAGCTTTCTCAGATACCCCTTGCGGAATTGATATCGAAAAGAAAAAAGAACGTGACTACCAAGCAATTGCAAAACGCATGAATTTTAATGCAGAAACAGAAGACGATTTCTACACAAAATGGACAACGTATGAAGCTGAATACAAATTAGGGACAAAATCTAATTCTTCTAAAACATATATTCTGGAAGATTATTTTTTAACAGCCGTCAGCTCTGGAATTAGCGAAAACTTTGAGTTATATTTCCAATCTAACTAATCCTAAAGAGTTTTACTCGGTCTTTCATTCGGTTATCGATTTCTCTTCCATCTGTCAAATAATCTATATAAACATCCTGACCACCAGAAAAACCTTTGATTTCTACCATTCTGTCAGATTGTTTGTATACATTCATATCGAATTTATGCCTGTATGGCCCTGCATAGATTGGCATATTTGGTTGTCCAATACGTTTGCATAACTCTCTAGCATATTCCATAAAAGCATCTCTAATTTGGTCGTTATCTTGATATCGTTGAGCAACCTCTATGTTATCAAGCACCAAAGAAGTCTTTCCATCAACCTTTGCAATATAACACATTGTGTTTCCTACAAACTGCTCGCCATCCATTATTTCAATCCCTTGGATACATTTATTCATAATATAATTCGGAGCAGAGAATTGGTTTATACCAGTACCAACTGCAGTACAGCAATGTCCGTGATTTCCTAAGAACAGTGCATGGGAAATATCATTCATATCAACTTGATGGACTTCAAGATTAGATACTTGGTTTCCCTTTAAGTTAATCGCATTTTTAATTTCAGAATCTCTCAATTTCATTATATGGTTATACATTGTATTCTTTATATCATTAATAAGAGCATCTGGATGCTCTCGTGTCCAGAATTGATTTGAATTCATACTTGATTTTATGGTAGAAATAATTTGCGCCAAGTCCTTAAATTCAATTGGATTCCCATCTTTATAAAGTTTCTGAATAGTCTTTGCAGGCAATGGATAACCATCTGCATCATAAGCTAGCTCTTTTACTTCTTTTAATGTGACACCTATATTCTCTAAATCCGCAAAGATTTTTTTAAGCTCACTTTGAGGCAACGTATTAAACGATACATCTGATAAATCCTCTTCTAAATTCTTAATCGCAGCAGATTTTGCCTCCTCTGCATCCAATTCAACTCGGATAGCTTTAAAATGATTTTTATCAACAGTCGTCCATTTATCATAATCTATACCAAGCTTTTTAAATTCGTTTCTTGTAGCAATATTCTGTTCCAGATTGTCTAGTGCATCTTTTACAGATAATGCAGGATTTGCTTGTAAAACACTAATCAAATCCTTAAAGCTATACACAAAACTCCTATCACTACTTAAAATCTCAGGTAGATATTTACTCTTTTGGAGTTGTAGTTTTTGCGCAAGTTCCTCATCATATTCTATATCAAGCTTTTTATAAATTTTTCTATTAATAGTCTCGTTCCAAATAGCATCATTATGTGGTTTTAAAACATTATGAGAATACCAAACCCTTAAATCTTGGTTTTTATTCGCCCTGTTTTCAAAGGCTTGCATAATTGCAGGATCCTTTTTAATTGTTTCAATCATCTCATCAGACGCAATATTTGGTTTAATAAGCGCAATTAATTCTCTTAACTCTGGTTCTGTTTTAAAAGCCATTAATGTTCTTATTTTATTAATTGTTTCTAGAGGTTCTAGGGTTGCTTCTTTAATATAGCTTTGAATTTTTCTCTCTTGAGTAGTTGCATCATTAATTTGTTTCTTTAAGTTCTCAAGAGCTTCCTTGTCACCACTTGCAGCAACATCTTTATAGGAAGTTTTTAAGGCTTTTATTTCCTTTTGGATTTTTGTTAATTCTGGTTGTAATGCTTTTTTAGGATTTAGCGCAAGCAAGAATTCAGCGTTAGCCTCTCCTAAAGAATCTTTGAAACTGAAAATATATCGCTCTAAGAAATCGGCAACACCATCTAGTTTTAGTCCAAAACTTGCCTCAAGAACAGGCAAATCAAAGTCATTCAAGAATCCATATATTCCATGGGGAGACTTTTTATAGATAAATTTAAACAAATCATCATCGGATAAATCTTCTGTCCCTGATTTGAGAATATTCCGTTTTGCAAAAGCAGCTTTTTCAAATTCTTCTAAGGTGTCAAATAGCGGTTCCTTATTTGAACCCAAATAGGGAGTAATATACTTTGGATCACAACCACGCTCTCTTAATTGAACACATCTTTCAAGCCCCACATCGTCAAAGGTCTTAAAACCATCACTAAACGCTTTCAGAACATCCAGTGTATAGTGTCCAAAATCTTTTTCACTTAGATATTCAACTCTTTTTAAAAGTTCAGCTTTATCTACTGGATAATTATAAATAACATCAAGCACATCCTCTATAACACAAATTGGCACCTTTTTGTTTGCAAGGTCCAAAGCAATATCAGTATATTCTGGAGTACGTCTTTCTAAAATAGATTTGTACAAGCGTATAACCCTAAGGCTATCCGTAGAGTCTAACTGTTTCTTAAAACCTGGATTTACACTTGCAAGAAGCCCATTGATGAATCTATTTTTATCTTCTAAAGTAACTCCAGCATATTCAGTTTTAAAAACTCTGATATACCAACCAAACCTTTCAGGGTGAACACCCTGTCGCCAAAAGTTTAAACCTAAATTCACAATTTCTTCATTGTATTTCCCTCCTTCAATAATGGAGGCTAAAAAGTCAGGGCTTTTTTCAAGCACATCATCAGTAAAACGCATATACGCCATAGAATAGAACTTATCAAATTCGTCATCTGGCAATGTTGATAAAGAGTCCACTAATAACCCTATATTTTTACTTTCATTATTTTGGATATTAAGCTTAAGTAATCTATTTAAAAACTTCTCTACACCAGAATCATCACCTGCTTTATAAAACTTTGCTACAACAGGTTCTAGATAAGAATAATTATTCCTGATAAAAGCTTCGCCAAATTCTGTAATTAATTTTTGATAAATTTTTGGCTGATACTCTGATTTTGCATTAAAAATCAAAGGCATTATCATAGACGCAGTATCTTCCATATTAAATTTACCACTTTTCAGAATTTCTGTATATTTCTGTAGCTTCGGATAATAAACAATACCTTCTTCATTTTTGCAAGCATTAAAAGCAACCTCGGACAGGGGAGAATAAAACTTTTTGTCAAGAAGAAATCTTATATAGTTATATCCTTCTAAATTCCCTTTTTGGAAAACTCCATTTACATCTTTAGATATTTTTATCGCATCAATGCTTACACCCTCATTGATTGCATCTAATACATTCAAATCAATATAATGTCTTCCATCCTCACCTTTAACATTAGCAACAGTCAATATTTCTTGAAAAGAATCCATATCGCTGACAGAATTTTGATAAATTTGATAGAGTTTATCCAGCAAAAAAGAGTCTACATAACCGTTATCATCCATTGCCGAAGCTAATGCAGCACTAAGCCCTCGAGGACTCTGATATTGTTCTGCCATACATTTCTTTGCCATTTGGGCAACCTTATTTACATCCTCTAGCGAACGAAAATTTAAGTTATTACAGAACAACTCTGCAATTTGCGGAGTATTGGTTAGTAATTCTAAAACTCTATCTCTTGCTTCAGGAATAACATTTCCATTCTCATCAAGACAGAGCCTTAATAAATATTTATGATTAAAAAGGGTGTGTTCTTTTAGGGTTTCATGCAAACTTTTTGCTTCATCACCAAGTTCACTAATTTTGATTTGAGACACTTTTGGAGTTTGTATTTCATACTTATTGGGTGTTGTTAGCGGTGGTGTTGGAGTATTCGACTCCCATATTTTTTGGGCAATTTTAGAAGCACCTTTGCCCGCTAGTTTAAAACCGCCACCAATTGCAGGCGAAAGCACAAGCCCACCTAAAGAACCTGCAATAAAAGCATCTCCAATATCTTGCCCTTCTAGAGCTGCCCTATAAGCACCATCAATCCCACCACCAAGCATACCATCGACTCCCATTTCGGTACCTGATGCAACCCATGCCAGCCCACCTTTATATTGGTACCCCGTAGGATTTAAAAGAGCATTCTTCGCAATTTGTTTAAAACTCGACTCTGCACTACTTTCAATTGCAGATTTGCCAAGTATTTTAGTGGCTTTTACACCTGCGACACCAAGAGTCTTTGCTACAAACTTTCCTGCAACCCCACCAAGCCCTGCTGTAACTGGTGCTAGCAGTCCAGAAAAACCTCCTGTTAATAGGTCTTTGCTAAACGTATTATATTTTTGTTCACTTCCTAAGTTATCCAAAGCCTTTGTACCAGCTTTTATAGTACCTCCAGCAAGAATCGCCCCACCAATTGCTAATGGTATCGCAGCAGCACCACCTGTAAGCGTAATTGCAGAATATAAACAAACCGCACCAATACCCGATGTTAAATCCCCAAACATATCAGATGCCATTTCCTGACCTTCTTTATAGTTATTTAGAGCTGTTTGGCTCTTTAATTCTATTTGCCCTTCTAATAATTGGTCAATCTCTTCACCGTTATATGGAAAATCATCTTCTTTTAAATCAATATGTTCACTGTTTTTAAGCTTATCAAATAACTCCATATCTTTTTGTAGAGCATCTTTTACTTTAGAAAGGCTGTCTCCAAAACCAGTTTTATCTTTAATCCAACTCCACGCAGATTCAACAAGACTATTATCTTTTTCTACTTGTTCTACTTGTAGTGCAAGAGATACGAGTCGTATTTCAAGAGCCTCAAGGAGTTCTTCTTTGCTTTTTTGTGGTTTAACACTTGGCATAACTGATGGCTCTTCTTTGAGTGTATTCAAGCCAAATACAGAAATCTCTTCCGCTTCTGAAAGCGTAAGAGCATTCGCCGCAACCATAGCAGAAATTATTTCTTCTGGAGATTTTGCAGCATAAGAGTGGTTAGACCTTAACCAATTATCTATTTTCTGTTGTATTGAGACTCTGTCCATCTGCCTTTTCGTACACCTTCATAAAAATAGGCACAGTTAGCCTACTGATATATTAACGGCAGATTTAAGGAATACTTTAAGGAAATTAGGGAACTTTTTACAAATATTTACACTTAAAAAGTAATCATATTCTCAAAATATTCTGTATCATTGTAGCTAAACATATGGACAAATGTATAAAGAATTTCAGCTGCAAACTTTGATGAACCCAATTCTAACATTTGCTTCAAGGCATCTCTTGTATTAAAAATATGAACTGGAGTTTTATTGAATGCAAGGTTATCAAAATAGTTACAAACATTCAAAATTTGAGCAGAACGTTTAATCCAGTCATTAGAAATCCCATGAGGATAACCAGAACCATCATTGTTTTCATGGTGCTCAAGCACCGTACTATAAACTAACTCAGGCATATTATGTTGTTTTAGAATATTATACCCCACAGTAACGTGTTGCTTCATTTTATCTGATACAAGCTGGTCTAATGAATTCTCATTTTTGATACCTTCAATAAACAGCTTCCCAATATCATGCAGCAAACCTGCTAAAGTAATAAATCTGCATTCTAAGCTGTCTAATTCCAATCTTCTTGCAATCATGCCTGAAAATACAGCAACATTTAACGGATGGCATACTTCGTACTCACCCATAAATCTTAGTTGCGAACCTTTTTCAATATCTGATGCTGATACAAGAACTGTCTGTTCTAATATATTACAAAGCGCTTGCGAATGATTGAATGCGTATTCAAACTCTTCCGCTTTCAATAACTCAATAATCTTCATAAAATAAAGCTTGATTCTGATTTGCGTTTCTGTATCAAGAATAGACGACTTGTTAATAGGTGTATTCACTTCCATTATATTTAGTGAATCATAATCAAAATCAAAAGCTAATTTAACCTTATTCTTCTCAGGAGTAACCTCTCTCTCTGGAACATCAATTTTTATCTCCTGAGCATAAAGAATTCCATATTGTCTGAGGGATATTAATTTCCCGGGGGTTAAAACTTCTCCGGCAGAAAACAATTTTTCATTTTCACTTATGTAGATATCAAATGGTAAAATTTTATAACTACTTAATTCCTTATTCGTAATTATTTTCATATTTAGATTATATACTTTTTTTGAGATTTGTACAATAGCAAGAAATGATTTATTTTAATTTAAACTCTACAGACGACTTTTATCTTTATCAAAAATAAATTCATTAATGGATGATTTTTATTCCCATATCATTATAATAAATAGTATGAGAAAGTTTTTGGCAATACTAATAGCTTGTATGATTTTAACAACACCCGCATATTCGTGGGGGATTTTCTCTAAGAAAAAAGAAAAACAAGCTTCTGAAAACCCTATGGAAAACCCAGGGTACAACGGGGATTTGCCAGACTTAAATAAACACAAAACCCCCGAGAAGAAAAAAGCGCCACCTGTTTATGAAACAGATGAAGATTTTGGCGACCCGTCAACTCTCAAGCCTGTTCCAAGAGATAACCCAGCGTTTGTAAATATAATACTTAAGGAAGATAAAAACTCTAACTACTTGAATCATATCAATGAAATGATTACATACGTTGAAAAACTAATTGATTCAATAGAGAACCAAGAATCTGACCAGCTTTTTGTGGCAAAGGCTCGAGTCTTTAAGTTTAAAGTTGACCACTTAAAGACCCTTTACGATGGCAAGACCGAATGCTATTATCCTAGTTACAAGAAACTCCAACAAGTAGGAGCGCAAACTGCAAACATAGCAACTTTACGCCACGAAGCTGTTACATACAAAAAATATTTGGCATACCAGACTACTGGGTCTGTCTATAACCCTGCTAATATTGCAACTCAACTGGATTATTTATTAGCAGAATTACAAGATACACTTATGATTTTAAAGGATGAAAGATAATGGAACTAAATCAATTTATAGAACATACTCTATTAAAACAAGATGCAAAGAAAGAAGAAATTGTCAAACTAGCTCAAGAAGCTAAAGAATATAATTTCAAAGGTGTTTGCGTAAACTCCTGCAATCTAGATATTGTAAAAGAAATTTTAAAAGATACAGAAGTAAAAATTGTATCTGTTGTTGGTTTTCCATTAGGAGATTGTACAACGGCAACAAAAGTTTTTGAAACCCAAGAAGCACTAGAACATGGTGCTGATGAAATCGACATGGTAATAAACACTGGCAGACTAAAAGATGGGGATTTTAATTTTGTAAAAGAAGATATCAAAGCCGTAAAACATGTTTGTAAAAACCATATTCTTAAAGTAATCATTGAAACCGACTTACTAAATAAAGAAGAAATTATCCAAGCATGCAAACTCTCTGTAGAAGCTGGAGCCGATTTTGTTAAAACATCTACAGGATTCGTAAAAAATGGAGTTGGAGCAAAAGTTGACGATGTAGCACTAATGTTCCAAACCGTAAAACCTTATGGACTTAGCGTAAAAGCATCTGGCGGAATAAGAGATAAAGAAACAGCAACCAAAATGGTTATTGCGGGCGCTTCTAGACTAGGAACTTCTAGTGGAATTGCCATTGTGAGCTAAAACTAAAATACATAAATATAACAAAAAAAATCACCGCAGATTTGGCGGTGATTTTTTATAGGTAATCTGATAAAATATTTCTCACATATTCTTGAGTTTCTTTATACGGAGGAACCCCAGTATACTTATCCACCGCCCCTGGTCCTGCATTATATGCTGCCAAGGCAAGAATTATATTCCCATTATACTTATCTAACATTGATTTAAGATACTTAACTCCACCTTCAACGTTTTGCACAGGATTCATTGGATCTGTAACACCTAACCCTTTTGCAGTTGATGGCATTAATTGCATCAAGCCCATTGCCCCAGCTCTTGATTTTGCCTTTGGATTAAAACCAGATTCTTGTTTTATCAACGCTTTTACAAGTTTATCATCAACCCCATGTTTTTTTGACACATTTGTTACCAAATCAAGAATTTGGCTCTTTGTTGGCTGATTTGTATCAATTGCCATTGGAGCATACGCAGGAATATTCTCTGCTATAGGGCTACTCTCAACCTTTTGAGCATTTACCCCTAAAGATTTCCCTGTTAACAATTGCCCGAAAGGTGTTTTGGCAGAAGTTTTCAATACATTATCAAATGTAGGACCACCATACTGCTGAACGTTCCCCAATGCTGAAGCTTCTAAAGGACTCGTACTCACTCCGTTCTGAGCCTTTACTTGCTTGTTGAAATTATCTACATAACGGTTTAACTCTACAGATCTTTGCATTGCCTGAGATTGTCCGCTTGATGATAATAAATTTTGTATCATTGATGAGAACATTCGTAATCTACCTTCCCTTTTTATATTGTCGGAGAAAATAAGAAATTTTTTAAGCTAATTCTCAAAAAATCATCTATATAGATTACTTAATGTTCACTAATCAAATGTCAAAATTATTTAATCAACGCTTGCACGGACTTAAAGTCTGGATGCTTAGAGGTTTTTAAAAGCTCAAACAAAACAGTTTCAACACAAGTCAATTTTGCTCCTGCTTGCTTCATCAAATCTAAACCAGTTTGATACTCAAAATCATTGCGACTAGAGCAAGCATCTTTTACTATATATACATCATAGCCTTTTTCTAACAACTCCAAACAGGTTTGATAAACACAGATATGAGCTTCGATACCACACAGAATAATTTGCTTACGATTTTTAGAAACTAATTCTTCAGAAATCGTAGATAATGCAGAAAAACTAGTTTTCTCAAAAAAGTTTACATCTTCTGCTAAACAAGTTTTTAACTCATCTACTGTAGCTCCAAGACCTTGGGGATATTGTTCAGTCACAATTGTTGGAACCTTAAGGATTCTCGCAGCTGCCCCCAATATAGAAGATTTTTTAGCAATAGTTTCCGAGTCTTTAGAAGCTTTTACCAACTTGTCCTGAATATCTATTATTAAAAGTAAACTATCTTCTATATTTAGCATATTTCCTCCATATAAACCCTATGCTCTGCCACAAACTCTTCTAATAAAACCTCTAATGTTTTTGACTCTAAATCATTCAAATCTATAGTTATACGTTTTTCATCCGTATTGTGAGTTATATCAATAGTAATTGCTGAAAAACCTGAACTCTTCAACTTAAATTCACTATCAAAATACTCCCCTTGGATTTTAAAAACACTAACTTCGGGTGTTATTCTCTGAAAAATCCTAGTATTCATAAAAGATGCTTCATATTTTGTCTGCATCTGATAAAATACAGGAGTCAAAACTAACTCGAGCATCTTATTAAACTCCTGTTTAAAGAGTTTAAAGTTCTTCTTCCCGCTATTCATCTTCTCTAACCAATTAGCATTCGGAGCAAGATTCTCATCTATAATAATATATTCCTTATTGGTGCCAACAGCAACACTAAGAGCATTTTCTAATATATTATTAAGAACCCCAAACTCTTTCTTACCATAATGAGAACAAATACCCGCACGAACCTTAGGAGGAATTTCTGCTCCGCCCAACTTTCTTACAACACTTACAGCCCCATCTATATCAGTATAAGGCATAAACACATAATAAAGATTGGCTGACCTTGAAGCGATAACATCGTTTTCACGCAACTGCGATTTTAAAGCCTCACCTAGCTCTTTATCTCCAGATATCAATAACAAACTACCATACTCAAATTTGTTAAGATAATATGGAAAAATCTCAAAAGGATTTGTATAAAACCCATTATTATCTATAACACCCTTTTCTTGGAGAATAGACAATGTATCTGCCAATTTGTTTTTACTATTCTTATTCTTCAGCAAAAACATAACTCTTGCCAAAATTTCAGCAGAGCTTGATTTTCTAGTTATAAAATCTGAAACCCCACAATCACAAGCTGTCAATAAATACTCAGAATCCATTTCATCAAACAAAGCAATAACAGGAATAGTTATTTTCTTTAAAAGCTGAGAAAAGCTGTGTAAATCATATCCACAATGAAGTATAACAAGCTCTGGAGAGTTTTTAACAATCACACGTTCAGCATCATTATAATCACTCTCGTAGACCATATCATTATTTCTCAACAGAACCATATGCTGCTTTATAAAATCAAAAGTCGACCTGTCATTCGAAATTACGAGTACTCCTGCCTTCATGTGATAGTCCTTTATAGTGGAGTAACCCTCTCCACACATCCCCTTTTTGAAAATCAGATTAGCTTAATTCAGAAATCATGATATTAGCTTTTTTCAAGATTTCTTCACGAAGACCGTATAATTCGGTTTCTTCCATACCTAAGCCTTGGATAAATTCTTTATCCAATAAATCCGGTTTAAAATCATCACGCACCATCAAATCAACGTTATATACAATGTTACAAATTGCAGGCATTGTAGATAATTTAGGATTGTGGTGGTATTTGATAATATTTGTCAAGAATACAGGTAACTGCCATCTTTTTGCAATTAATGCACCAGTCTTAGTATGGTCACTGTCAAAGTATTTCTTTTCAGCATCCAAGATATTAATACCATTAGCAACATCAACTGCAACTTTTTCATAAGCCTGAGGATCACTAGCGTTTAAAACCAGCTTACCAATATCATGCATAAAACCAGCAATAAAGATTTCATCAGCCTTAGCAACGTTACCCATCTTAGCTAAATGTTCACAGCCAGCTGCGACTTTAATAGCATGACGCCAAATTTCTTTGTCACCGACGTTAGACATCATAGGTTTCATTGCAACAGTAATGATAATGTTCTTAACCTTTGTCATTCCTAACAATGATAATGCGATGTTAATAGAGCTAATTTGTTGTGAAAAACCATAATATGCTGAGTTAACTAATGCAAGAAACTTAACTGTCAAAGAAGGGTCAAATATAACGATATCACCCAACTCCTTCATACCTGCATTTGGATCTTTCATCACATTCAATGCCTTTACAATTACACTTGGCATTGCTTGTATATCTTTCACACTGTTTACTAACTCTATCGTTTTATCCATAACTTTATCCGCATACTTCTAAATATATAATACCACATTTCTGTGAAAAAATCACACCTGTAAATGTTTTTTTATTGACAACAGGCTGCCCATTGCACCAAACACCACTGCAACAATTATCAATGTCCAAATAACAACGGTTTGCGTCCAATCAGGCGGTGTTACAAGAACGAATTTCTCTAGCTTCTGCAAGAATCCATCCCACAAACCTAACGGCATAATAGAAATAAGCGCAGCTACAAAGCCATAGAAAGCACCTTGAAGGACCAATGGACATTTAATATAACTATTGCTAACCCCCATTAATCGCATTATTTCGATTTCTTCTTTTCTGGACTGAATTACAAGCTGAATTGTATTATTAATAATCGTTATTGTTAACAAAGCAACCACCAACACACTTATTATAGCAGTAGTATTAATAATATGTGTTATAAGATGAATTTTTTGTCCCAATTCTTTAGCATACCCTACATCTTCAACACCAATCAGCGTAGACTTAATCTTATTAAGCACAGGGATTGTATGCTCACGCTTCTTCACCTTTACACGCAAAGTATCTGGCAAAGGATTTTCTGATGTAGAGATACCTAAAATTGGCTGAAGTTCTTCCCAAGATTTTTCTTTTGGAATCAGATTAATCGCCGATACTTCAGGAATCTTTTTAATCTCAGCCTTAACAAGGTTCGGATCTACATTTGGCTTTACATACACAGAAATTTCTAAAATACTTTCCAGTGAATTTGCCAACTGCGAAGATGATATTGCAGCTCTGAACAAAGCACCAAAAATCAATAATATCGCAGTAATCAATGTTATGATTATCAAATTCATCATAACTCCAGTCCTACGAATATCATTCACAGCTTCCATCACCCAACGGTAAAAAATACGAAGCTCACACAACCAACCCTTCGGGATATGGCGTTTTACATGTGATTTTAAATTATTATGTGCTCTTTCGTTAGTCATAAGTTCCTGCCTGAATATCTCTTATAATTTCTCCATTACCAAGAGTCAACACACGTTTTCTAAAATGGTTTACAATATTTGCGTCGTGAGTTGAAACAATAACAGTAATACCTCTTTGATTGATTTGTTCAAGAATTTGCATTACTTCCATTGAGTTCTTTGGATCAAGATTCCCTGTTGGCTCATCTGCAATCAACAATGGAGGACCATTTACCATCGCACGCGCAATACTTACACGCTGTTGTTCACCACCAGAAAGCTCTGAAGGTTTTGCTTTTGCTTTATCTGATAAACCAACAACTTTTAGAGCCATTGTTACACGTGATTTAATTTCCGCTGAACTCATACCCAAGGTACGAATAACATAAGCAATGTTATCGAAAACAGTCTGGTTCTGCAAAAGTTTATAGTCCTGAAAAACAATCCCCATACATCTTCTTAAACTAGGAACATTTTCAGGCGGAAGGTTAGCAATATTAACACCGCCAATAAGAATTGTACCACTTGATGGAGTTTCTTCTTTATAAAGTAGCTTCATCAAAGTTGATTTACCCGCACCAGAAGCACCTGTAATAAACACGAATTCTCCTGCACAAATATCAAGATTTATATTTTTCAGTGCGTAATTATTCTTATATTTTTTAGTTACCGCTCTTAATTGAATCATAAATACTTTCAATCCTTCCTGCAATTGAAACAGAGTCTAAACCATATTCTTTCATCAAGGCTGCTGGTGTACCACTTTGCCCGAAACAATCTTCCACCCCTAACCTAATTACTGGTACAGGATAATTCTCAGAAAGAACTTCACAAACAGCAGAACCTATTCCGCCAATTACGGAATGATTTTCAACTGTAACTACCAAGCCTGTTGCACGGGCCGCATTTACAACACCATCTCTATCAATCGGTTTTACAAACGGCAAGTTAACAACCTTAGCTGAAATACCTTTTTCTTTAAGGATTTCAGATGCCTTAATACAATCTAGCAACATTTCACCATTAGTAATAATAGAAACATCGTTACCTTCCACTATTGTATTTGCTTTATTTTCTAAAACATAATCTTCATTGAAAATATAAGGAAGACTATTTCTTGAAAGTCTTATGTAAAATGGCCCTGAATGAGAATAGGCATATTTTACAGCTTCTTCACATTCCTTAGCATCTGCGGGGACTATTACTGTCATATTTGGCAAACCACGCATTAAAGAAACATCTTCAAGAGATTGGTGAGTAGCGCCATCTTCTCCTACAGTCAAACCTCCGTGAGTACCAATAATCTTAACATTTAGATTTTGATAACAAACACTGTTTCTGATTTGATCATAAGTTCTGCCAGTTGCAAACATTGCAAAAGTTGCAGCAAAAACCGTTTTACCACCAACTGCCAACCCAGCAGCTGTAGAAATTAGATTCTGTTCTGCAATACCAACATTAAAAAAACGTTCGGGGAAAGCTGCTGCAAAAATCTTTGTCTGGGTTGAACCTGACAAATCCGCATCTAAAGCCACTACATTCTCATCTGCAGTTCCTAACTCCTTTAACGCCTTACCAAACGCTTCTCTGATTGATTGTTTGATTTCTAGATTAATAGACATATAAATCCTCTCGTAATCCTTTAAACATTATACCACAAAATTTTATATGTTATACTTAAGTAAAGTATGACTAATCAAATTTTTTCACCAGCAATGCTTAAAACTTATGAACAGTGCAGAAAAAAATATTTCTTGCACTACGTTCGTAACATTTATATGCCACAATCAGCAACCTTATTTGAAGCGGGAAAAAACATCCATGCGATTGCAGTTTACCATCTTTCAGGGGTAGATATTACTAAATTTGAAAAAGCACTAACCCCACAAGAAAATATTTTGTGGGAAAAATTAAAAAATAACGAATATTTTAATAAAACCCCATTTAAAACAGAATTTCAGCTTAATTTTAAACTAGAATCATTATGGTTTGGTGGTAGAATTGATGCCATTGTAAAAGATGACAATAAATATTTTATACTAGACTACAAAACTGGATCTGCCCCTAAAGACCCTAAATATGATTACCAGACAATGGTATATTTACTAGCATTAGACAAGTACTTAGAGCAGTATGACAGCTTAAGTTTTGTATATATCAGCCTTAAAAATGAAGAAAACATCGTTATCCAATCATCAAAAGAATTACTTAGCGAATACGAAGATAAGTTATTAAAAATCGGAACAAAAATTAATTCTCTTACTGAAAATAATTTACCTTCGTTCAAAGACTGTAAATGTGAATATGCAAAAATTTGTTTCTAACAAAGGGGGAAATTTTGGTTGAAAAATCTGATATAAATAATGTTATGGATGTATTTAAAGACGGTTGTTATTACTACTTTAAGCATTTTGTTACCTTTGCAAAATATATGACATTCCCAGTTTTTGGACAAATTCTTGGACTGATTGTGATAGCAATTACCACATTAATTTTAACATCTATCCTACCTTCATTAGCAAATAAGTACACGTATTTCCAAACAACGTCTGGAGTTTTAACAGCAACAATAATATCAACATTCCCTGGGCTTGTTATTCTGTTAAGAGCTTTCTGGAAATACCTTGTTGCTTATGGAAGTATTAGTTCTATGGCAATAAACCTAAACAAATCAAGTAATATTTACGATATAGCTGCCCACGATGAACTAATAAACAGAAGTGCAGGGCAATATATTCTTTTATGGATTCTATATGGATTATTTGGTACAATAGCAATTATACCAATATTCTGGATTCCTTGTTTTATATTATTTGTATTTTTTATCCTAATTTTTCAAGTTTTCACGCTTAATGAAGCAAATAACAATAACGGAAATGCCATTGAAGCTTTTAAACAAAGCTATGGAATGATTAAAGGTCATTTTATATCCACACTACTATTGCTATCAATGGTATTTACGGTTTCATACCTAATAATTCCACATATTTTTGAAAGCCTAATTGGGCTTTTGCACTTAGAAGATTCCATAATGAAAATCTTTAATATCCCAAGAGATTTTCAAATCGCAATTTATAGTGCAGAATATTTGGTAAAATTAACAATCGGAGGGTGTGTATCTAGCATAGTTATTATGTTTACACTACCTATAAGAACAATTACTTGGACTTTATGGTATAAAAAATTATTGCCTAAGTACAATAGAGAGCTTAAAAAAGCTACTAAAAAATCAAAAGTAGTAAAGCTTGACCAACGAATTCTAGACCGTGCAATGGAGGACTATGAATAATGTTCAAATGCACGAATTGTAATTCTGTTGATAAATTTGAACTAATGTTTGCACCTAATTACCAAGGTGAAAAGAATTTTTCACAGAAATACAATTCTGAGAACAAACTAGAGATTACCGTAGACGGTTATACTTTTATACCAAGTTTAGATTTTATGAATGGACATGCAGTATGTAAATATTGCGGACAGATATACAAATGGGAACTAGGAGACTAATATGAGACACGATGGCAGACAAAACAATGAATTAAGACCAATTAGCTTTACTAAGAATTTTACCAAGCACGCACTTGGCTCTGTACTAGTAGAATTTGGTGACACTAAAGTTATTACAACGGCTTCTGTAGAAACAAAAAAACCTCGTTGGATGAGTGATGATGATAATAGAGGTTGGGTAACTGCAGAATATTCATTACTACCATCTGCAACTAACACTCGTTGTAAGAGAGAAAGAGAAAAAGTTTCTGGACGTACACAAGAAATTCAAAGACTAATCGGGAGAGCAATGAGAGCTTGTGTTGATTTATCTAAAATGCCCGATTTAACAATCACTATTGATGCTGACGTAATCCAAGCCGACGGCGGAACTAGAACTGCAAGTATCTGTGGAGGATTTTTAGCACTTACAGACGCTATTGAAAAACTAATGGCAGAAGGTGTTTTGAAAGAAAACCCTATTATTGAGCCAATAGCAGCAGTTTCAGCAGGGATTGTTAATGGGGAAGTTATGTTAGACCTTAACTATCTAGAAGACTCTAATGCACAAGCAGATTCAAATATTATCCTAACTAAAAGCGGTAAGATTGTAGATTTCCAAACAACTGCTGAAGGAGACCCGTTTGATAGAGCAACAATGATGGAAATATTTGAACTTGGATATAAAGGTATTCAAGAGATTATTGAAAAGTATTAATCCCCCTCTCTAAATCTCTCCCGCTAATTTTCAATCATGGAGATAGACTTATATGACAAATTAAAAACGGCTCTTGGAAAATCCAAGAGCCGTTTTGTATTCTAAAATAGAATTATTAACCGCAAAGTGCAAGTAGTACACCAGCAGCAACTGCTGAACCAATTACACCAGATACGTTTGGACCCATTGCGTGCATCAATAAGAAGTTTTGAGGGTTAGCCTCTAAACCAACTTTGTTAGATACACGAGCTGCCATTGGAACTGCTGATACACCAGCTGAGCCAATAAGTGGGTTGATTTTAGTTTTACTAAATACGTTCATTAACTTAGCCATCAACACACCTGCTGCAGTTGCAAGAGAGAATGCTACTATGCCTAAGAATAGAATAAATAGTGTTTGAACTGTCAAGAATTGTTCTGCAGAAAGTTTTGAACCAACTGATAAACCTAAGAAAATAGTTACAATGTTGATTAAAGCATTTTGCATTGTGTCAGAAAGTCTATCAACAACACCACATTCTTTACATAAGTTACCAAAGCATAATGCACCTAGAAGTGGACACGCATCCGGCAAGAAAATTGCACAAAGGATAAGAATTACTAGAGGAAATACAATCTTTTCTCTCTTTGTAACTTCTCTTAATTGTGTCATCTGAATTTCACGCTCTGCTTTTGTTGTAAGAGCCTTCATAATTGGCGGTTGAATAACAGGAACCAATGCCATATATGAATAAGCTGCAACCGCAATAGCACCCAACAATTCCGGAGCTAACTTTGATGTAACAAAGATTGAAGTAGGACCATCAGCACCACCAATTATACCAATCGCACTAGCTTGAGCTAATGTAAATGGTTCAAAACCTATTGATTGAAGTAATCCGCCTAAACCAATTACACTAAAGATTGGTGCAATTGCAAGCGCCATCAATAAAGCACCGAAGATACCAAATTGAGCTGCCGCACCTAGTAAAGCTGTCTTAGGGTTAGCAATCAATGGACCAAAGTCTGTCATTGCACCTACACCCATGAAAATAATTAATGGGAATAGACCTTGGTGAATACCTGCTTCATAGATAATACCTAAGAAGCCATGTGGTCCTGCAATATCACATACAGGAATGTTTGACAACAATCCCCCAAATGCAATAGGAACTAGTAGTAATGGTTCAAACCCTTTCTTAATACCTAACCATAATAAGAATAAACAGATTAATACCATAACCCATTGTCCATGCATATGCAAGATTTGTTCCACTGGGTTTGTAATACTTGGATCAGCAGGTAGAACAAAGTTCACAATCCCTGTTGAGTTCCAAAGGTTCATTAAGCCATCTTGAATATTCATACCTTAATTCCCCCTTAATTATCCTAAAACTACCAACGGAGTTCCGTTAACAACTTTATCACCAGCAGCAACTAGGATTGATTGAACAGTACCAGCTTTTGGAGCTTTTACTTCGATTTCCATCTTCATAGCTTCAAGAACTAGTAGTACGTCACCTTCTGCCACAGTATCACCTTCTGATGCCACAAGTTTAAATACTGCACCAGGTAAGCTAGCTTTAACTTCTTCACCAGCGCCACCTGCAGAAGATGCACCAGCAGCTTCGATACCATCTTTAACTGCGATATCATAGGCTTTACCGTTAACTGTAGCTTTTTTATCAGAATCAAGTTTAACAGAATATTTTTTGCCGTTAACTGTAACTGTGTATTCACCGTTTGCAGAAGCTGCAGAAGCTGACGCAGCAGGCTTACCAGCAGATTTGTTAACAGAAACTTGACCTTTACCTAATAAGAAGTCGATACCTTTATCAACGTTACCATCTTTACAAGCAGCAGCGATGAATAAGTTTTCATCAGTTACAGGAAGACCTGCAGCTTTCAATCTTTCTTCAGCAGCCTTTAAGCCTTTTTCTGGGTCTCTATCGTTGATATCAACAACTTTGTCAGTTGTAGGAGCCATACCTAATTTTTCTTCAGCCCATTTTACTAATTCTGGATCTGGTTCGCATGGAGTTTTACCGAAGTAACCTAACAACATTTTTGCATAACCTGGGTTAGCAACTTTCCAATCGCCTTGAGTAGCGTTTAAGAATGCTTGTTGAGCATAGAATTGAGAAACTGGAGTTACAGAAGTTGCAAAACCACCTCTTTCTACACATTCTTTCATTGATTGAATCAATGCTGGGAATTTATCCATTTGGCCCATATCTTTTAATTGGTTAACAGTTGTAGCTGTTGCACCACCAGGTAATGGAGCTTGGATAAGGATTGGGTTAACTGCTAATGAAACTGGATCTAGAGGATAATCTTTCATACATTCTTTGAAGATTTCTTCAGTTTCCATAATTTTCTTGATATCTAAACCTAAATCGTATTCAGTACCCTTTAATGCGTGCCACATAGATACGATGTCTGGCTGACCTGTACCACCAGAAACTGGTTTCATAGCTAAGTCGATACCATCAGCACCACCATCTAGAGCAGCCAAGTAAGCAGCTAAGCCAGTACCTGCTGTTTCGTGAGAGTGGAATCTAATGTGAGCATCTTGACCAAGTAATTCACGAGCCATTTTAACTGTTTCATAAACTTTTCTTGGGTTAGAAGTACCAGAAGCATCTTTGAAACATAATGAATCAAATGGTAAACCTGAATCTAAGATATTTCTTAAAACTCTTTCATAGAAAGCAACATCATGAGCGCCTTCACAACCATAAGGAAGTTCCATCATTGTGATTGTAACTTCGTGTTGAAGACCATGTGCCTTAATAGAGTTAGCTGAATCGATTAAGTTATTTACATCGTTTAATGCATCGAAGTTTCTGATAACATTAACACCGTGTTTTGCGAACATTTTTGCGTGCATGTCAATAACGTCACGTGGTTGAGAGTTCAAACCTACAACGTTAACACCTCTTGAAAGAGATTGTAATTTAACGTCTGGTCCTACAGCTTCTCTCATTTTATCCATTGTTTCAAATGCGTTTTCATTACAGAAAAAGATTGGAACTTGGAATCTTGCACCACCAGCAGTTTCAAAGTGTCTGATACCTGCATCTACTGCAGCTTTTAAAGCTGGTAAAAAATCGTCTACAAGAACTTTTGCCCCATAAATTGATTGGAAACCGTCACGGAAAGACGTATCCATAACTTTAATTAGCTTTTTTGACATAATTTATACCTTTCCTTAATAAGTCTTATTTTCTAAACATTGCCGCAACAATAGCTGCCGCGATTTCTGCATCATCACTTGATGATACAGCTTTTTTAGCACCACCCGCTGTTTGAGGAACTGCCTCTGGGAAAATTTGGTTTAATTTTCCAACAACAGCAGACATAACGAACATTGAAATAATTGTTACACACAAAAATGCAACAACTGTCCCCATACCAATGCACATTACGGAAATGCCTTGAACTAATAATTCATTCATAAAATATCTCCTATTAAAAGTGTATGTTCTGTTTCATTGTTGTCTACTAACTTGATTGCACCTGTTTCTGTGATATCTTTAGCTATTCCTTGGATTTCCTTGTCAAAAACTCTCACTGTCACAGGTTGATTGAGAAATTCTACTCTTCTTATATATTCTTCTCGTATTAATAGAAATCCTTTCTCAATAAATTCATCATACCGCAAACAAAACTTTTCCAAAAGTTTTTTTAAAAATTTTTCTTTATTTATTTCAAAACCTAGCTCTAAATTCAAAGAAGTTGCCGGTTGATTTATCATATTAATTAAATCTTTATCACAATTAAGATTAACCCCAAATCCAATAATCAAGCCTTTTAGCCCCTCACTATCACAGACAGCTTCCGCCAAAATTCCTGATATTTTTTTACGATTTATTCTAATATCATTTGGCCACTTAATTTGTGGAATTATTCCAAAATTTTCGAAAGTTTCTGCCAAAACTACACATAAATATTGTGTTAAATTTGAATAAACTTCTTTCAATTCTCTTGAAGGCTTTAAAATAATACTTGCATAAATATTACCATCACCCATATAACTCCACTTGCGCTCCATACGCCCACGACCTGCCGTCTGGTTATATGTATAAACAAGAGTTTTATCCTCAAGTTCATCAATATGACGCTTTGCATATAGATTGGTTGAATCCACTTCTTCAAGATAAAGTTTTTTCATATTACACAACCACGTAAGTATATTCAGTAGAAATTTCTAAGCGTTGTTCAATTTCTTCAAATGTCAAGAAACCTTCAGTTGCTCCGAACTTAGAAACAACAGAAGCAGAGTTTACAGAACCATACATCAATGAGCGACCAACATCAAGATTTGTTCTACCAAGAGCCGCACAGAAAGTAGATGCAAACGCATCTCCCGCACCTAACGTGGAGACAACTGGAGATGGGAATGTAGGACAATAATAGAATTTATTACCATCATAAGCATAAGCCCCTTTACCACCATCTGTAATTACAACAACTTGGTATTCCTGAATTTTTAAAGTTTTTAGCATTTCTTTAATATCAGGGTGAATAGTTTCGTGAGAGAACTTTTCAGTCTTTGTATCAGGTCTAACAATAATCCCGCTACACATAGACGCTTCTTCTTTGTTCATTACAACAACGTTTGCAACATTAAGAATTTTACGAATATGCTCCATACCTTTCTTAAGACTTGTTGAACCCGCATTAAAGCATACCAGAACACCATTTTCCTGAGCAAATTTTACAAGTGGTTCAAGAACTTTATTTGATTCACCATTCAATGGGGCAATATAAAGCAATTTAGCTTTCTTAATTGTTTCAAAATCAATATCATCTAAAGTAATTAAACCATTCGCACCTCTATGTGCAAGAACTGTTCTATCACCTTGGAAACTCACAAGAATAATAGAAAATCCTGTAGAAACATTTTTATCTTGAACAACGCTGTCAATATTAACAGAACTATCTTTTAGCGCCGCAAAAATACCATCTGAATAAATATCATAACCAACTTTAAAGATTGCAGAGGTTTTACGTCCAAGATGAGCAAAATTCATCGCCGTATTCAAACCGCCTCCACCAATACTAGTAGAAAAATTAGTCATATCAATCTTGGAGCCATAAGGATAACTCATAAAATCCGAATTACTGTCTTTAGTGCAAACAGAAACAATATTTGCATCATCACACTCCACAAAAACATCCATCGTTGCACTACCAATAGTTACTACATCTATTTCAGACATCCCAACCTCCTTATATCCTCCAATTACTTCTCTAGTATACTACAAAAATAAAAGCGCCGAGGCTTACCCGACGCTTTTAACATTATTAAAAATCTAATTCCTCGAAATCAGGATTGTCTTCTGTTTCATCAAAGTCCCCATGAGGGTTTCCGTGCCCTTCTTCAGAAAATTCTTCGTAATCTTCCTCATATTCTTCCTCTGAATTAGCATGCAAACCTCTTAACCCTAAACTATTTTTAAGCCACACTAATTCTGGCTCAAATTCCTCATCAATAGGTCTCAACAAATCTTGCACAGTAACTTTTTTAGGTTCACCCAATAATTTATACTCTTCTTTTAAACCTGACTCGAAATCCCAGTTAGAATAATAAACAGAGAATCTTCCAGTTTGACTATCTGCAAAAGCTAAGGACACATGTGGAACAACTTCTTTTTCTCTATATATAAGTTCTTTTAGCTTACCTGCTTCAAAACTAGCAGCCATCTTTGTTCCATCATTTAATTCAAAGTCATAGAACAAACCTTCAGCCTCTTTATCTCTCTTAACAGAATCTTTGTTAATATCAGCAACCGAAATCTTATCTAGAAGAATAATACTTCCTTCTTTAATTAAAGCTGATTTAGATAGCCCCAAAACAGGGTTATCTCTTCCGGCAAGAACTTCATCCCCTACAATATTAATCAAAAAATCCGCACCACTAGAGGACTTAAATGCCATATAGTAATTCTCACCAGCTTTACACTGGTTAACTTTATACCTATCTCCATCAACCTTATAAGCAAACTGTGAACAAACATTCTCTGAATCCAAATAAATTTTCATCTTAGACATAAAAACATCTGTCGAAGACGGAGTCATTAAACCTGCAAGAATAAATGCTAATATTAACGGAATAATAATTGCTGCAATATATCTTTTTTTCACTTCTCCCACCCTTTCATAAAAAATTATACATGATTATTTCCGTTAGAACAAGGATTTTACAATAAAAAAAAAAGAGGTAAAAAGAAAAATCTTTTCACCTCTTTTGTAAGCATTCAATATTTGATTAGAACATCAAACCAGCTTCACGAGCAGCATCTGCTAATGCAGCAATTCTTCCGTGATATAGGAATCCGCCTCTATCAAATACAACACATTCAATACCAGCTGATTTAGCTTTCTTAGCAATAGCTTCACCAACAGCTTTTGCAGCTTCAATATTACCACCATGAGCAAGTTTTTCTTTAAGATCTTTATCTACTGAAGATGCAGATGCTAAAGTTACTCCTTTTTCATCGTCGATTAATTGAGCATAAATATGTTTAGTACTTCTGTAAACAGCCAATCTTGGGAATTCACCAGTACCAGACAATTTTACACGGATTGTTTTGTGTCTTTTTTGAACTTTTGGTTTTCTAATTTCTTGTTTAATCATTTTTCTTTCCTTTCACCCAAACCTTCTTGAAACTTATCAAGGGTTTATATGGGCTTATTGTGTACTTTCAGCAAGCTTGGCTCTATAATGAGCTACGCTGCTCTTTTTTCGCCTGTGCTATCCTCAGTTCATCGACTCATCGTCGCTAAATTCGGATTTTACACCGTGCTACGCTGATTATTTCTTACCAGCTTTACCAGCTTTACGTCTGATGTATTCACCTTCGTACTTAACACCTTTACCTTTATAAACTTCAGGTGGTCTCTTTCCTCTGATGAATGCAGCAACGTCACCAACTGTTTGTTTGTTAGAACCTTTTACAGTAACTTTAGTGTTTTGTTCAACAGTAATTGTAATACCTGCAGGTGGTTCAACAACACATGGGTGAGAGAAACCTAATTGTAGGTTTAATTTGTTGCCATCCATGTTAGCACGGTAACCAACACCAACGATTTCTAATTTCTTTTCGAAACCTTTGCTTACACCTGTAACAGCGTTTGCAACTAGAGTTCTTGATAAACCGTAAAGTGCTGCAGCTTCCTTTGTATCAACGTTCTTTGTAAGAACGATTTGATTGCCTTCCATTGCAACAGCGATTTCTGGACGAACAGTAACAACTTCAGTACCTAGAGAACCTTTTACAGTTACAACTTGGTCTTCAATTTTAACTTCTACGCCAGCTGGGATTTCAATAGGTTTTTTTCCTATACGTGACATAATTTTCTCCTTTGGTATATTTGCTATACTTGGCACTCAAAAAATATTCGGCTAAAAGAGTGTCATCCCGAGTTTTTCTACCAATTATACTCGTTCCATGTTAGATTAGCATGGATTCTAGCTGTTGTAAAGCAGTTATTAAGTATTGTTACCCTTCAAGAAGATGATTTTAAACAAAAATTTTCTTGTTAATTACACTTTTTAATGATATAATTATTCTGAGAATTAAGTTTTAAATAATTAGAGGTAGCAATGTTAATTGAAAAATATTTAGAATTCATTGTTAAAGCAAAAGGTAGTGACTTACATATTTCAGCAGGTTTGCCTCCAGCAGTTCGTGTTGATGGAGTTTTACAGAGAATGGACGTTCCTCCTCTTAAACCAGAAGATGTAGAAATGTTACTTTTCCCAATGTTGAGCAAGGAACAAAGACGTAGGCTAGAGCAAGACTGGGAACTTGACTTCTCTTATGGTATCCCAGGGCTAAGCCGTTTCCGTTGTAACTTATACCGTGACAAAGGTAATTACGCAGCGTGTTTCCGTGTTATTACATCAAAAGTTCCTTCTTTCAAAGACTTGGGGCTTTCTGAAACAGTAAGAAAAATTGCTGAAAAACCACGTGGATTAGTACTTGTTACAGGTCCAACAGGTTCTGGTAAGTCTACAACACTTGCTGCAATGATTGACTATATTAACGAAACAAGAGCAGAACACATCTTGACAATTGAGGACCCTATCGAATTTATTCACACCTCAAAACGTTCAATTATTCACCAAAGAGAACTTGGACAAGATACAAGAAGTTTTGCAAACGCTCTTAAGTCTGCACTTCGTGAAGACCCTGACGTTATTCTTGTTGGTGAGATGCGTGACTTAGATACAATCAGATTGGCTCTAACAGCAGCAGAAACAGGTCACTTAGTATTTGGTACTTTGCACACGTCTTCTGCATCTCAAACAATCGACCGTATCATCGACGTATTCCCTGAAGGTCAACAACAACAAATCCGTGTACAGCTTTCAAGCTCATTGATTGCCGTATTCGCTCAAACCTTGTTGCCACTACTTCAACCAGATGGCACAAAGAAAGGTCGTGTAATGGCTCAAGAAGCAATGTTAGTAATCCCTGCGATTGCCAACCTTATCAGAGAATCAAAGGCAGCACAGATTTACTCAACAATGCAAACAAACTCAGGTTTTGGTATGCAAACACTTGAAATGGCTCTTAAAGACCTTTATCTTAAAAAGAAAATTACTCTTGAAGACGCTCTTGCTCGTTCTTCTAGACCAGAAGAATTCAAGAGAAGCTTACAAGGATAATATAGAGCTTAAAATATTAAAAAAGGATGGCAAAAGCCATCCTTTTTTATCGGAAATCTACTTATATATGCGTTTTTGTCATTCTCAGCAAGCCGAGCAGAGGATGAAAGCGCGAGGAGGCGGAGGCTGAAGAGCAAAACGTGAGCTTTTGCTCGTAACGCCGTTTATCGCCGACAAGTAAGAAAGGCGTAGCCGTATCCGTTTAATGCGAGGCGCCGTCTGCGTAGCAATGGGAATCCATAATTATAATATTTACTCTTTCTCAATAAAATCATCAGGGATTGGAATCTCTTCAAACTGAAGTTTTTCCAATGCTTCTGCCTCAATACGCTCTGCCGTATGCCTACTTTTACTAATATTTATCAAGTATTCATCTCTTATTGCTTGTGCGTAGTCATAATGTTTTTGAGCCTGAGCATTCCCTCCGTGACGTTTCAAGAAATTTGCTCTATCTACAATAACCTTAATATGCGATTGCAAATGGTCAAGCATATTAGGGTTCTCTTCAATTTGATTAACAACATCATTATTTGAGCGTTTATTATTACAATACTGACATTCCCAAATAGTAACCTCGCCACCTTCACTCTCACAAGTAATGTGTTCTAATGTGGCTGAAGCAAACATTATAAGCCTATTACCGATTTCTTCTGGGGAACGCTCTTTATACTTGAGTATAAACGCAGATATTGAGTTCTCTGATGTAGGAATTTTATTAGCTTCTCTTACAATTTTATTCGAGAGAACTCTGTCATCAATATTAACTAAAACCTCTTCAATATCTTTAATAAAAGTTTTACGTTTAAAAGGAGCCTTCCTTTTCTTTAAAATAAACTCTTTTGCAGTTTTTAACGTGCTTTCTAGTTCTTGTTGAGACTCTTCTGGCACATCAGGTATTATCGATTTAATATTATTTAAAACTGTTAATTGGGAACCTACAAGACTACTCTCATATTCAAAAGATAGTAAAACCATCAATTCTTGTAAATCAATCCCAGGGTATTTTTGAGCAAGCGGCTTGATAATTTGCATTATATTATATTCAACCGGCTTCATAATATCTTCGTACGGTTCAAGAGCATTTATTGCTGCAAGACAAGAACCACTAAAAGCACCTGACGCCGGTAAGGCCCTAATCTCATCATGAGTTGGTAAATTTTTCCCACAACAAGGACAAGGTAATCCAAGTTTTAACAAGTTTTTTAGCCAATGCTTTGGATATTTGTCAAAAAACTTGCTTGTAAAATTGATACCCGACATACTGTATGGATAGATGTCTATCTCACCATATTTGGCGCTATCATCCATTTCACGCAACTTTAAAGACCTCTTGTTAGGAGCTGCAGAAATTGGCAGCATGTTTCTACGAGCATTATATTGCCAATTTTGTACCGCTACTATTCTCATACCACAATTCTACCATCTTTTAACCAGATATGATAGGTTTGATAAGAATTTTTTACATTTTGAAGAGAGGCGGACCCAATGACGATAAGCGAATATATAAAAAAAATAAGAGGATGATAAAAATCATCCTCTTATTCTAAATCTATACTATACAGTCAAGATTACTTACGGTCAAACATATAACGAGCTACGTTAGAGTTTGGATAAGCACCTAAACCATATAACTTCATAGCGTATTGGTCACGAGCAACAACTGTATCTTTTGTACATTTTTCAGTTGTAGCATTGGTTTGTTGAGCACCTTTGTTATTAGCACAGTTTGATAACAAGTTTGGTTTCTTTGTACCGTTTACGTCATATACAACTTTGAAACAGTTAACATCTTCACCTGCAGCATCGTGACAAAGAGTATTACCAGTGTTATCACCAGCAGACATCTTATCTGCACTACGCCAAATTAGAGCAGAACCATCACGGAAGAACATTGCATAGTTACCATCTGGTTGCAAACCACCATAGTTCAAACAAGCAGTCTCAGTACCTTGAACAGAAGCAGCATCCAATGATAAATCACAACCTTCTTTTGGACCTTCTGCTAAACGTTCTGTTTGCATACGGTTACATAAGATAGCATACAAAGAGTTGTTATCTTTTGATTGAGATGCTGAATCATCCAACAAATCATCAAAGTTGATGTTGTCCATAGCCATGTTCATTTGAACAGCTTCTGTCAAGCTTGATACAGCTTTTTTGAATGCAGTTGCGTATTCACGTTCTGCAGTGTTTGTCATCAATGATGGCAATGTCAAAGTTGCGATTACACCAATAATACCTAGAGTAATCAAAACTTCTGCCAAAGTAAAACCTAATTTTCTCATCTTATAAAATCCTCTCTCTTACAGAATTCTTTTACTACATCTTGTCCCAATTGTAACGAATTTTTCATTTTAAGTCAAGCTTTTGTTCAAATGACGTATTTACGATACTATTAAGACACAATATCATGTATTCCACCAACGGTGACTTGATTAACACAGTATTAAGGCATGTTAATCTATTGTTACAAGTCTTGATAATTTATGAAATGGATTCCCATTCTAAACCAACGGCGAATGATGGCACAACCCAACCACTTCGTCATGCTGAACTTGATTCGGCATCTCATAATTAATTTGCTACTCAACCATTCCCCGTGTATAATAACACCATAAGGGAGAAATATTATTATGATTAAAGTAGCGGTATGCGGTGCAAACGGAAAAATGGGGAAAGAGGTTGTAAAAGCAGTTCTCAACCAATCAAACATGGAGCTCGTTGCAAAAATAGATATTGTAAACGGAGATTATAACTCTATAGAAGAAGCTTTAAAAACCGTTAAATTCGATATTCTAGTAGATTTTACACAACCAAAATCTATCTACGAAAATGCACTATATTGTCTAAACAACGGTGTAAAACCGGTAATCGGAACAACTGGTTTGAAAGATGAAGAAATTGCAGAGCTTAAAAAGCTTTCTGAAGAAAAGAATACAGCTTGTTTAATAGCACCAAACTTCTCAACAGGTGCTGTATTAATGATGATGTTTGCTCAAAAAGCTGCCAAGTATTTTGACAACGCAGAAATCATAGAGCTTCACCACAACCAAAAGAAAGATGCACCATCAGGAACAGCTATAAAAACAGCATTAATGATGTCAGAAGCAAAGTCTGATTTCACTTTAAACAACTGCCCTGAAGTTGAAACAATTCAAGGCGCTCGTGGCGGTAATTCATACTCAAACATCCACATCCATTCAGTAAGAATGCCTGGATATATTGCTTCTCAAGAAGTAATCTTCGGAGAAGAGGGGCAAATACTAAAAATCAGACATGATTCTATGAATCGTGAATGCTATATGAAAGGTGTTATCCTTGCGATAAATCACGTACAAGAAAATAACGAGTTCGTATATGGGCTTGAAAATATAATGCAATAAAAGAAAAGAGGAAAAGAAAGATGCAAAAACCAAACATTGCAGTATTAGGTGCTACAGGTGTTGTAGGCAGAGAAATTCTTAAAATAGCTCAAGAGCTTGATATACAGTTTAATACAATCAAGTTCCTTTCATCAGCTAAAAGTGCAGGTACTAAAATAGAATTCAAAAGTAAAACCTACACAGTAGAAGAAGCTACGCCAGACGCATTTGACGGTATTGATATTGTAATGGCATCTGCAGGCGGTTCCACAAGCCAAAAATTCGCTCCAGAAATTGTAAAACGTGGCGGACTAATCATTGACAACTCAAGTGCTTTCCGTATGGAGAAAGACGTTCCTTTGGTTATAGCATACGTTAATGACGAAGATTTAAAGCAGCATAAAGGCATCATTGCAAACCCTAACTGTTCAACTTCGCAATTAATGCTTGTTCTAAAACCACTCCACGACAAGTTCAATATCAAACGTCTGATTGTTTCCACTTACCAAGCAGTAAGTGGAGCAGGACTTGCTGCAATTAACGAGCTTAGAGCTAACACAGAAGCTGAGCTTGCAGGCAAAGAGTTTGAAAACCAGTGTTTCAAAAAACCTATCGCATTCAACGTAATTCCACAAATCGACGTTTTCTGCAAAAACGGGTACACAAAAGAAGAAATGAAAGTTGTTAATGAAACAAAGAAAATTCTTCACCTTCCAGAAGATTTGCCAATCTCTTGCACAGCTGCAAGAGTTCCTGTATACAACGGACACTCAGAAGCCGTTGACATCGAGTTTGAAACCCCAGTTACCCCAGAAGAAGTAAGAGAAATCCTTGAAAACTCTTTCGGAGTGAAAGTTATAGATGATATCGACAACTTTGGATATCCTACAACACGTGACGCAAGCGGAGTTGACCCAGTATTTGTCGGTAGAATTCGTAAAAACCTAGGATTTGTTAACGGAATATCTTTATGGTGCGTAGCTGATAACTTAAGAATCGGAGCTGCACTAAATACAGTTAGAATCTGTAAAAAAGTAACTGAAATGGGACTTTACGGAAAAAGATAATGACAAAAGTTCTATATGATACAAAATTTTTACAACTTAAATCCACTCTTTCTCCTAGCGGGGGAGAGTGGGTCTATGCTCACAGACCAAATGCAACTAACGTTGTTATAATAGTTCCGCTTATTATCACAGAAAACAAAAAACAAGTTTTGTTTCTTGTAGAACGTAGACCTCCTATGTATGCCGAAAATAGAGGAGAATATAATATTGGTCTAGCGGCAGGGCTTGTAGGAGATGAAAGAGAAGGCGAGTCAGTACTTGATGCAATAAAAGCAGAACTTTTAGAGGAAACTGGATACATCGCAGATAAAATAGAGATTGTTGCAGAGAATATCTCAAGTTCTGCAGGCTGCACATCAGAAGTTTCTACTATTGCAGTCGCAACAATTACCAACCCAAATATCCAACAACAACCTGTAACAGACGGTGGCATTTTAGTTGATAGAATACTCGTAGATGTGGATAAAATCCCAGAGTTCCTAAGAACTCAACAACAAAAAGGGAATACCATATCAGGACAAACCCTTGCAGGATTGTATTTTATATAAGTTTAAAATAATTTCACAGATGGATTCCCGTTGCCTTTTAAAACGCCACCTTACATTAAATGAATATGGCTACGCCTTTCTTGCTCGTCGACGTTAAACGGCATTCGGGCAAAAGCTCCCATTTCGCCCTTCAGCCTCTGCCGATAATCCGCTCACCAATCGAGAGAGACTTTTAACAAAACTATCGTCCCCCTTAGTTGAAGGGGGATTGAGGGGGTTGTTTTACAACATAATCCTATTCATTTCCCCTCCCTATATCCCTCTCCAACTGGAGAGGGACTTTTAGAATGACGGCATGTTTTTACCATACCCCGTCATCTTCGTAAGGAGGCTGAGTGGCACACTTTAACCTTACCTTAAATCACACTAGCCAAGAGTTAGAAATTAGAGTATAATTAGCGGTATGAAAAGGCAAGAAGATTTTATAGCTACAGTATCCCACGAATTAAGAACACCTCTGACCAGTATCAGAGGATTCTCACAAACTTTATTGGCATCTTGGGATAAAATCGGCGACGCTGATAAAAAGAAATTTATCAAAATTATTGAAGAACAATCAAACCGTTTGATTGGCTTGGTAGAAAACATTTTATCAGTATCATCTACAAACTCAGATAAACCTGTACTAAAAAAAATCAATATTACGTCCGCAATAGACCCTGTGTTGAAGATTATCTCTCAACACTATCCGAGCCACAAACTCATTACTGAAATCAACGAAAAATTACCAGAAGGTATGCTTGATGTAGAACGTTTCCAACAAATCCTAACAAACCTTGTTGAAAATGCTTGCAAATATTCAAACACAGGTTCTAAAGTAACAATCAAAGTCGATTTTGCAAAGCAAAAAGAGGGTTTCTTTTCTTTAAAAATCACTGACCAAGGTGTTGGGATATCAGAAGAACACAAGACCAGAGTCTTCGAAAAATTCGCACGTATTGATAATCCTTTAACAAGAAGCGTTCAAGGCAACGGGCTAGGGCTCTATATAACTAAAGGACTTGTTGAGAATATGGGTGGAGAAATAGATTTTGAAAGCAATGAAAGTGGAACAACTTTTGAAGTAATATTACCGCTTTATAATCCGGAGGGGCAAATTTGTTCTGCAATATCTTAATTATCGACAAACGTAGAGAACTTTCATTCAAATACAAAAGGAGCTTGGAATCACCTTCCATCAGCGTTAATATCGCTCGTAATATGTCACAAGGTTTGGAATTTATTGAAAAATACGAATCTGACCTTATATTAATATCCGATAGTTTATCAGGAAACATTGCAGATTTTTGTGAAAGATTAAGAGTACTAACATATAACACCAGACCAGTTATCGTTGTAATCTCCAAATCTTCTGATGTAAACGACAGAATAGAACTCCTTGCCCGTGGCGCAGACGACTTCATCAGTGAGCCTGTAAACATTGAAGAGTTTAAAATGCGTATCCAAGCCCATTTGCGTCGGGATGTAGAATTAAATATTGATTCTCAGACACTACTACCTGATAAAAAATACACTCAAAGAGCGTTAAAACGAATTTTTTATGATAAAAAAGAAATGGCAGTTCTACTAATCTCAATAGAAAACTACTTCGTCTACAAGAGTATTTATAGCGAGCTTGCCGCTGATAAACTAATCCAATCTTTCGTTACTATCATAAAATCAGCACTTGCAGATATTGATTATTTAGGAAGAATTTCTGAAAACGAGTTTTTAATAATTACGACACCGAATATCTTAGAAAAACTCGCCGGATTTTTGGTTTTCGCTTTCGATACAGTTGCTCCAAAATTTTATTCAGAAAAAGATATTAACAGAGGCTTCTCGCTTGTCAAAGGAGAAAACTTTGCAGAGCGTAGAATAGAATTTGTTTATATTCTAGCTGGTGGTGCAGAATTAAACTACAAAAAATTCTCAACCCCTGAAGCCTTAATGGAAAGATTAAAATCTTTAAAACTAATTGCAAAACTTCCAGCAGGTTCTAATTACGCAATAGAGCGCCCACAATTAACAGGCGAAGGCTCTGTTATCATGAAAGAATGTAATAGAAAAGTTTTTGTATCAGAGCCAGATGAATCTCTCAAGCTACTATTAAAGACATCTCTAGAACTTCAAGGGATAGATATTCTTGATGAAATTATAGAAGAAATCCCTGCTGTTATTGTTTTTGATGCAGGAGACGAACTTGAACATTTGGATAAAATAAGACAAATGAAAGAAATGAGAGAATTCGTGGATACAAAGTTTATTATAACATCTGCTATCCATAACAAATCCGCTATTCTCGATACGAAAGCTGACTTATACCTGCCCAAGCCTTATGAAATAGCGGATTTACTAAACTGGGTAAACATTTTCATGCAAGAAGTAAATAACAATTAATCTTCTAATAAAGATGTCAACGCCGCAGCGTTTTCTTCCGCATTTTTCATGTTGCTCATCTTAGATTTTCTAAGGTAAGATCTAAGCGCTTCTCTGATGAGTTCACTTCTTGTCCGTTGCTCCGCAGAAGCAATTCCATCAACTTTGCTTAAGAATTCATCAGACATGGAAATCAATACTCTAGCCATGTATCCCTCCTTCAACTCTCTCATTATAGCATATAAAAAGTATATTTCAATGTATAATCTCGAATGTTAAAATATGTAAAAATACATTTACAACCACATATGCCAAATATATAATTTTAAAAAAGGGGTTTTTAGTGTATATTATTCCAACTACAAGCAGAGATTTTACAAAATCTCAAAAGAAGAATTCTAATAAGAATTTCTCTAATATTAGAACAACTTCTTGCTGTTTTAAAAATAAATTACCCACAGCGCAAAAGATTGAAAAAGAGTTTTTAGCACAAGGTTTTGACTATCAATTCGCAGAGAATGATTTTGTCGCACACTGCGTAAAAAAAATAGCACTACTATTTAAGGAGTTGTTTGGGAAAGAAGCCCTACCTCAAAAATTCCGATTTGAATCTATCAAAGAAGGATTCCCTGGAGGTTTTTATCGTGCAGAAAACCTTATCCGAATAAACTCAGATTGCGATTATTTTAATAATCTTCAACCCCTCACAAGCAAGATGAAACAAGGACATGAGCTCTTTTCTTATAAACCAAAAGCAACAGCTCACCCTGCAAATACATACGTACACGAGTTTGCCCATGCTGCACATTGGAGTTACTTAACTAAACGACACGGACATTTTACCAACTCAACAATTTGGCAATATTTACGCAATGCAAAACTCCCTCCTTCAATATCAAAATTTATCACACAACTCAAATTAGGAGATTATGCCGCAAATGGCGTAGAAAATCAGGGGAGCTTATGCGAATTTATGGCAGAAAGAATAACCAAAGATATTTGCGATTGCATAAACCCCATTACGTGGGACAAAGAAAAAGAAATCGATGTTGATTATGCCAATATTTTTGAAAACAAATGGGAAAATCAATACACTTCTCCTCAATCTTGTATTGATTATCTAACCCAACAAATTTGGAATGGGAATGTTGAAGGAAATCTCTACGACGAAAGCGAACCTCTCTATCTAAAAGAAATTATCAACAAACGTCCTTGCAGATTTCTTTTCTTCCCCAGAAGTGACATTATAATAAGCCCAGACCCGTTTAGACCAATAGAAAAATTATTCGGCGTGATAAACGAAAAATTAACTAACTTGTTAGATAAAGATAATAAAATCAGACTTAGATAAGAATAGGTAATAAAAAATGAAATTAACACAAATAACCATATCAGAGACAAAACCAGTTTTTAAGAATAATCAAAAAAATACCCTCTCCTTCTCAAAAAAAGTTCTGAACAAAACAATGCAATAAAACTAGGTCTAGCACTAACAGGGCTTGCGGTACTTGGCGCAAGTACTGTTTTCTATGTAAAAACAAAACCCATTACTTTTGAAAAAGCTCTTGAAAAAGCTGGTGTTCAAATAAAAGACGGAATTGCCACAGTTAAAGAAACAGGAGAATTATTCACTGGCAAAATTCAGCGTTTTGCAAAACATACAAACAAAGAGACAACTGAATATATCAATGGAAAGATTTCCGAACGAGTATACCACAGTTTAAAAGGAAAAGAACAAGGGGGAGATTTCTACAAAAACGGAGAATTAAGGCTAACAATAGGCTTTGTTGGGAGAAGTAGATTCTACGGAGCTGGCGAATTTAAAAACGGTAAGAATACTGCTTTAGGAGAAGGTCGACTAGAAGAAGGAAAATCTTTATTTGAACATACCAGAGAGTGCGTTAAAAATATGGAGCAGTTTCAATATATGAGAATAAACCAAATTACGAACAACGCTGTTATCGCAGAACCTATATTAATTTTTGTAAAATATTATTAAATTTATATTGATATAATATTACAAACAGCATAATATACTATCAAAAGAAGGTTTCTGTATGCAAATTAATCCAATATCACATTTATATAACAATAAGCAATACAATAGATCAATGTTAACACAAAAAACAATTAAACCTAGCTTTTGTGCCAATAAATACATTGTTAGCAAATTCGCCAAAGCCCCTGACTCTTGGTCCTTCAAAGATGGAGCAAAAGCAAGTTATATACTCTCTGCAGCCAGTACATTAGTTGGTGGTATTATCTCTGAAAAACTTGGAAAAGATTTTTTACCTGAAAGCGTTAATTATGCTCAACTAGATAATCCAACATATGGTTCTTATCTGTATACCAGCGATCGAATCACTTTTAACTCCGCCCAACCTTGCTTTCAAGACTTAACAAGTCTACAAAAACAAATAAAAAAGCACCAACATTGGTACAAACCAAATGATTTTTCGACAAATCATCCATTGCATTTTATCGTACACGAGTTTGCCCATGCTGCGCATTGGCACCATATGGAAAAAAGAAATGGTAGAAATATGGCAGAAGCAAACTGGATTGGTTTAATTGGTCAAAAAATCCCAGACGCCATTGGACGTCTAATAGTACGTTTTAAATTAAGTGACTACGCCGTAGATAAGCATGATATGGCTGAATTTATGGCAGAGCGAATGACCAAGGATATTTGCAAAGATTGGAATAAAAAAGATATTTATTCTCCTCCTAAAAACATAGATTTAAACTACGCAGATATTTTTGATAGAAAATGGGAATATAGATACTCCTACCCTCAATCATATGTTGATTACTTTACACAACAAGTGTGGAATGGAGATTTAGAAGGAGCAATTCGAGCAGGAGAGCTAGCCGAAATATATTTACAAAAAATTGAGGCATTACAAACTGCACCTTGGGTACAACGGTTTGCAGACTGGGCTGAGGGAAAGTTTTGGCTTGAAGATATTGCTGAAGATCTTGTTGAAATAAATGAAAGTATTACTAGTTTCTTGGATTCTAAAAACCAGATTAAAATAAATAAACAACAGCTTAACTTACATAGAAAACAGGGAGACATGTAATGAATTTAATCACACAAAATCCTATCAGCAATTTCAAATCTATTTCTTCAAATTTAGTAAAAGAAGTTGTTACACCAGAGGTTAGCGAACATTTCATTCAATCAACTGACACCAAACTTGGATTAGCCCTTGCAGGACTTGCCGTTCTCGGAATGGCAACAATTGTCTATAAAAAAACAAAACCTATTACTTTTGAAAAAGCTCTTGAAAAAGCTGGTGTTCAAATAAAAGACGGAATTGCCACAGTTAAAGAAACAGGAAAATATTTCTCTGGTAAAATTCAAAGATTCGAAACACATTCTAGTAAAGAAACTACAAAATTCAATAACGGCGTTATTTCCGAAAAGCTTTACCATAGTATCACAGGTAAAGAACGTAAAGGAGAGTTCTACAAGAATGGAAAATTAAAGCTACAAGTTACAGGTATTGGGGATGCCTATGCGTACACTGAATATGGGAACTCTGGTATGGTTAAAGGTGACGGTCTAATCCCAAAGAACTTTACCCTATTTGAAGTTGCAAGAGATATGATGACTGAAATAAAATAACTTTTTGCCTAAAACCCACTTTTTATGCTACAATAAACCCATGAAGAAAAAGATTTTAGGGTTATTTGTAACGTTTGTGTTTTTTGCATTTATCTTATACAAGATAGATGTAGACAGTGTTCTTATGGCACTAAACTCTTTCTCCTCTAATTCTTTAACCTACATCGTAGCGTTTTATGTTTTATCTCTTCTCTTAAGAGGTATCCGTTGGAAATTATTTTTAAACAATGCTCCTAAATACTCTTGGTTACAATTATCAGAGATTTTCACGATTGGAACTATGTTAAACATTTTCCTCCCTGCAAGAGCCGGTGATGTTTATCGAGCATATTATTTGGGCAACATAAAACACGAGAAGAAAATGAAAATATTCGGCTCAGTTATTTTAGAGCGACTATTTGATGGCTCTGCACTATTTGCAATTCTACTTTTTGCAACACTTAGATACTTTGCACATTCAAATGTTATTAACTGCACAGTAACCATAGCTGGGACATTATTCGTTGGGAGTATTATCATTGCATTCCTATTAATAAAAACTGGGCAATTATCTAAAGTATTGGATTTTATCGAAAAAACTCTTGGACAAAAAAATCCAAGTCTCCTCAAAAGAATTAGAATCTATATTTTGAGTTTTGCAGAAGGTTTTTCAGTCCTTAACAAGCCATTATCTTCAACTTGTGCCTTTGGCTATAGCATTGCAATATGGGCACTTGAATGCATTGTTGCATATTTGATAATAAATTCTTTTGGAGTAAACTTCCCAATCTCAGCATCATTATTTGTAGTATCACTGATTACATTTTCAACAATGATACCTTCAACTTCAATTTTTCTTGGACCATTCCAAGCTGCATATATACTTGCTCTTGGAATTTACGGTGTAGATAAAGAGTTTGCTCTAGCAGTATCCGTTGTACATAACGTAATCTTAACCCTAATTGTCAGTATAATAGGGCTATACTGTTTATTAAAAACTCAGCTTGTATCTAAAAAAGATACTCCAAACAGTTGATACGATTAAATTTAATTGTTGTATAATGTAAGTGTAAGAATAGGGAAGGATTTAGGGAAATGCTAAACAATATCAACGACAATAACAAAGATAACTTGTTGCAGTCTCCTCTCTCCAATGGGATGCTAGGAACTAATAGCGTTCGCTTTGTTAACAGAAATCCTTATTCTTCTAATCCATATTCACAAGGGTTATATATTGATAAGACTGATATCTCTGACAAGGCAATGCAACTTATCGAACGTGATAATGATATCAAGAAATTTACAAAACTTGCAATGTCTGACCCAAACGATACTTCTTATCTTGCACAAATGGAAGAGTTATTCTCTCAAGGTGTTTCTGACCCATTCGAAGAAGATATTTTATCTGATTTGGCAGAAAATTCAGATTTATGGGATGACTTAGGGCTATAATTGTGCTAAAATAATATTGTTATGGCACCACATGATTATTGGGCATCTACAAGCACGCATGAATATATGCGTAACAGGGCAAAGGAGTACATTACTGAACAAAAGTTCAGCGATGCATTATTGCTTTACAGAGAGCTAATGGCTACTGGAGCAGATTCCATAGTTTACTATGAAGCGGCATTATGTCACTACAACCTTGGAACATACGTTGCCACTGTAGAATTATTAGAAAAATCTATTCAGCTAAATGATAGACGTTGGAGTTCTTATAATCTATTAGGGGCTTGCTACGAGAAACTGTCACAAACAGACAAGGCTATTTATGCATACTCTAGAGCAAGAGGCTTAAAACCTGACGACACCGCTGTAACTCTAACATTAGCAAAGCTTTATACATCACAAAAGAAAACATTTGAAGCAACGTATTTTTACAGCAAATTTTTACAATACTCAAAAGACAAGCGAGAAGAAAATTACAGAACAGTGTCTAGACTATTAAATGACGGCAGAGCCGCTTCAGATAGAAGCTTAGCTAATGCATCCAGAGCTTACGGACGTCAAGATTATGCATCGGCTAAAACAAATTATCTTCAAGCAGTGACAGCATATCCGATTAATCCTAGCGCTAATTTAGGAATGGCAAGAGTTTGCCACGACACCGCAGATTATAATAATGCAATCAAATACTTCCTAAGAGCATTGTTTTTAAACCCTAAAGATTCAAAAATTCTTATGCAAATAGCTGCAGAATACTCTTTCCTTAGAGATTATACTCGTGCGTATTGCTTTATAAAAAGGTATTTAAAAACTGTTGTGTCTAATCAAACCGAGTATTTAAGCGCAATGAAAAATCTTAAAATGCTAGAACCACATATTAATTGTAATGGCATTACAAATGCAGAAAACTTATACAAGTCTAATCAGTTCTTAGAAGCATATTACGATTTTGATAATATAATCATCCTAAATGAACTAAACACATCTCCAGATGTACGATTGCGCCATCAAGAGCTTGAAAGTATTATTTATCCTGAAATAACTCTTTCAGCACTTTATAACAAAACAGGAATGGAACTATACAAATCTGGAAAATTTAAAGAAGCAAACAAATTCTTCACAAGAGTAATGGAAATTTCTGCCAAAGATACGGAAGAATACAGATTCGCAAAGGCAAAATTTTCTTATGTTTAAATACTTAAAAAAAATCATTTATACAAAAGTTTTAAGAAGAAAGTATTATCGAACAGGTAAATGTAATGGTTGCGGACGTTGCTGTAGAAAGATTTACGTAAAAAACTTTAAACATGTAATCTGTGACGAAAAAGAATTCGAAAAATTACAGTATCTACACAGATTCTATTCCTATCTTAAAATCATTGGCAAAGACGAAACAGGACTAATCTTTGAGTGCACAAAGCTAGACCCCGAAACAAATAAATGCACTATCCATAAATCACGCCCTGGAATTTGCAGAAGATATCCACAAGAGGAAATGCTAAGTATGGGTGGAGAGCTTTCTGAAGGTTGCGGTTATTATCTAGAACCTATCATTCCTTTTTCAGAAATTTTCGAAAAAGTTAAAAAATCCCAAAGATAAGATTAAAACTTTTCATGCTAAAATAAGTTTATGGAAATTCAACTTAGAAATTATGCCCACTTAGGGGATGCTATCTGGGAAGTAATCGTAAGAGAATACACCGTTGACAAAGCTGTCACGGTAAAAACTTTGCACCAAATGACTACTGCTCGTGTAAAAGCGAGTTTCCAATACAACTTGTTAATGGAATTAGAATCAATATTAACAGATTCCGAAAAAGAAATTATGCGTAGAGCTCGCAACCTTCCAGTACCTGCTGCAAGAAGAAATATGCAACAAGAATACAGGATGGCAACTGCTTTTGAAACACTAATTGGGTATTGGTACATTAATGATAAAGTTCGTTTTGAAGAAATAAAAGTAATCTTAAATCAAAAGATTGTATTTGAAGAGGATATAAATGGCTAAAATAGTTCAGCTTGATAAAAATTTAATCAACCAAATTGCGGCGGGGGAAGTTATTGAACGTCCAATGTCTGTTGTAAAAGAGCTTGTTGAAAACTCCATCGACGCAGGCGCAACAAAAATCAGCATAACTATTGATAACGAATGTAGAAATATCCGAATTGCAGACAATGGTTGCGGGATAGATGAAGACGATGTTTATTTAGCTTTTTCAAAACACGCAACAAGTAAAATTAAAAACGTAGATGATTTATACTGCATTAACACTCTAGGATTTAGAGGAGAAGCTCTTGCAAGTATTATCTCAATATCCAAACTCACATGTACTACAAAAACCAAAGACGCAGAAAATGGAATCAGAGTAGAATGTAGTAATTCTGAAGTTATTAAAACCAAAACTGGTTGCGCCAACGGAACAATAATGGACATAAGAGATTTATTTTATAATATCCCTGCCAGATTAAAATTCCTTAAAAGTGAAAAGACAGAGTTTTTATACATTCAAGAATTGGTTGAATCTTTGGCTATTGCAAATCCGCAAGTGAGTATAGAGCTCATCCGTAATGGAAAATCTGTATTCAAAACTCTTGGCGTAAATGGCTTAAAAGAAGTAATTAAACAAGTATTTTCATCAGATGTATCAGAAAATATTAAAGAAGTTCTAAAAACAGATAAAATCTCTAATTTTAAGATTACAGGCTATATTAGCACACCAAGCTTCACAAGATCCTCCAAAAAAGATTACTACCTCTACGTGAATAACAGAATGGTTAAATGTCCTGTTATCCAAAAAGCTATTGATGTAGCTTACAGAAACACTTTGCCTAAAGGTAAATATCCTTTTGTAATCCTAAAACTAGAAATCCCTCCAACAGATGTGGATGTTAATGTACACCCAACAAAAAAAGAAGTTAGATATCAAAACACTAACCAAGTGTTCAACTTTATTGTATCAGCAATAATGGGAGCTTTATCAAACAATATCGAGCGACCTGAGCAAGAAGCTCCAGAGCCAACCCAAAACAAAGTAGTTTCTTTTGCCGATTTTATGGAAAAGGAACCTGCCACAATTGTTGAAAAAGAAGAAGATGACATTGTATACATTCCAACCGAGACAGTTCTCCCACGAACTGTTTATAAAAAGCCTGAACCATTAAAGGCTCAGCCACCATCTTTTAAACAAAATACTTTAGTATCACAACACACTGTTAACGAACTTAAGCAAGAAGATGTTATAATCGGACAATACAAGAAAACCTATATACTTATTGAGCGAGAAGATGGTCTAGAAGTTGTTGACCAACACATTGCAGATGAAAGATATATTTATGAGAAACTAAAGTCAAATCAGTCAGCATCTTCGCAAATATTATTTATTTCAGACATCTTGCCTGTTAATACAGAAGAAGCGGAGCTATTAAAAGAAAACAAATCCTTGCTTGAAAAATATGGCTATGGATTAGAGTTTATAAACTCTAACGAAGTTACCTTCAAAAAACTTCCTACAGCATTAGCAGCCCTTAATGCAGAAGAAGTTCTAAGAGATTTATTAGAAAACATATCAGGAGATGTTAATGGAATAGAAGAAAAAATCCTAATTACAACCTCTTGCAAATCTGCAGTTAAAGCAAACACATCTCTTAACCTATTCCAGATGCAAGAAATAATACGTAACTGGAGAGGATGCGCACAGCCATATACTTGCCCGCACGGTCGCCCTATTTCTAAAGTTTTAAAACACGAAGATATAGCAAAATTCTTTATGCGCCAGAATTAATTTTAACTATTTTTTTACTTAATTATTATGTAACAAATTATTAAAACAAGTTGCCCTATTGGGGAATTCCAAAGATAATAGTCTATGGTGTATAAAATTTATAGGTTAAAAGAGAGAGGGGTTTTTATGAAAATTAACAGCATCCAAAACAATAACACCACTGCATTCCAAGGTTTTAGAGTAAATTCAGGCGGCGCAATGAGATTAGCAAAGGACTTTGCAAAAAATCCAGAACTTGAAGACAAATTCATAAAAACAATTGTAGAGCCATTAAAGAATACCAATACTGATGTGCTTTTTGACGGATACGTAACATTCTACAAAAGGCTCAGTGGTAGATATGACACTATTATCCAAGCTTACAAAGATAGTAATGAATATATCGTAAGAGCAGCTAGCGGGCCTAGCAAATGGGCACGAAACATTTTCCGCTCACAAAACAGCAAACCTGTTGAACCAGTTAAAGAATTTTCGGAATATCCTTATAACGAAATTGAAGCTGCAAAAAATATTGCTCTTAATATTGCTCATGATACAGATAAAGGCATTAATTTAAGTCAAAAAATGGAGCCATTTTTCATTCCAAATGATCATCCACTAGCTCAAAAAATGAAAGAACTTCTAGAAAAATTATCATAATTATTAAAACAAGCCTCTTTTAACAAAGAGGCTTGTTTTTAATATCATACATTTTAGCAAACTCATTATAAGATTTAAGCATTTGTAAATCTTGTTTTTTCCTCCAAGCTACAACCTTATCCATGAATCTATAAACATATTTAACATTAGAATCATCGTTCAATAAGCCATAATTTTGTCCTGCAATACAGCATTTTTTAATAATCAAATTTGAAAAATCAAAAAGTTCCTTTTGGCTTGATTCATCAAGCTGTTTATAGATATATCTATGTAAAACCGCATCTAATAGAATGTTAATCATGTCATTTACAGTATTCAACGGACGCTTCAACTTTCTATAGTTTTTAGAATTATAATCAATATCAATTGGAGTAAAATGTTGCCTTTTTTTGTCTATTAACAAATTATTCGCATTAATCATATCTATTTTTATATCTTGCTCATTCAAATATACAAGCTGCTCTGCAAAATTATCATAAGCAGACTGAGAAAAGCCTGAAATCATTCTGGTCTCTTTCAAAAACTCTTCCGCCTCTTGATTAGTGATAGGCTTATTACCGAATACAATCCCTTCCAATCTTTCATTCCAATTATTTAACGAATGAGACTTTCCTCGTGCTTTCATAAGAATATATGTCCCATTATTATCACAGGCTATCGGTTGACCAAAATTGAACTTGAAATTCATTTTATTCATTCGTCTTAACGGATGTAATTTTTTGATTCGAACAGGAATTTTCTTAATCTCAGAAGGTATTAATGCGACAACGAAATCTTGCAGATTCTGAATCTTAAAAACCGTCTTAGAAGATCCTTTTCCTATAATATTCTCTTTTCTTGAAGTTATTCTGTGCAATGTTCTATCAATTGGAATTTCACGATAGCGCTGATGATAATTTCTTTTAAAAGTAGAAAAATCAGGAATACTCGTCTTAGAGGCGAAATTTGGATTATTAAATTGTAATTGATTATTTATACCGACGAACATCCTTGTTTCCTGTTGAATAGACTTTTGATTATTAGAGCTTCATAAAAATTATGCATTTTGAAGACGCAAAATAAGAAGCCTCTCGTAGATGTCAATTCTAAGATAAATAAGAAAATAATACAAGAGTTTGATATTTGTATTGTTAATTTCTATTACAGACTAAGCATATTTTAGCAAATTTTATTCTTCGGAGATTTTATACAAGACAGATGAAAATATTGGAACTTAGCAAACAATTTTTTAAAAATACGTCACAGATTTTTCAAGAAAAAATCTGTAGTTGCGGTGCCAACAAAAAACATTTACCTGAGAATATCAAATTAAAAGCTCAACCTGTAACTGATGTATTTGAATCCAATATCAAACTTTCAGACTTGAAGCTCGGATATGAAATTAATAAAGGAAATGAAGCTAGTGTTTATGAAATCTTAGGACATCCTGACTTAATAGCAAAAATAAGCTATGCAAGTTCTTTTCAACCACAAGCCCTATCCTATAAAAACTCAGATATTGTTAGAAATATTATTGCAGGAACAGATGACTTTTCAGTTATTCTTATGAAAAGAAGATCGGGCACCCCACTTTATGGTAAGAACTGGAGCCAAGACCATAGCCCAAACCCAGAAGAATATTTTGCTCAACTAGAAGAACTTAAACAAATCCCAGATGAGGCATTTATAAAATACTATAACGACCTAAAAGAACTTAGAAAAAAAGATTACGAATTTGACACAGTAAACCCCAATAATATCCTATATGACTCTACTAAACAGAGGTTCAACCTTGTAGATATTGAACAATATCCAGAGGACCAAAATGTAACTGTCGTAGATTTTTATCCTTTTATTGACGGAGCAAGAGTCGGAGACCTTTACCACAAATCCTCATCTACCTTGCGAAAAGCTCTCACAAACGAAACCCGAATATTTTTCGATAGAATAGAAAATATCGGGAATAAGCTTGGAGTCGACTTGTCCAATAGAGATTATATCCCCGACCACAACTATATCCCTTGTAGATTTCTAGATTTAGAATAGTTAGTCAGTCGGGAAGGTAGTTGGTAGGTTGGGTAAGTGTATTTTGAGATTAGATTTGAGATATCAAAATCAAAATGTTGTTTTGCATTTTTAAAAGAAGCCCTGTGCAAAAGTTGTTGTTGGGGTCCCCCCAACCTACAAGCTATTTACGCCTTTTTATAATATTTTTCATATTATCAATTTCAACAAATATACAACCTAAATGCATATAAATTTTTATAATTGTTTTATGATACAAAGCAAATAACTTACGTTCTTGCTTGGATAAACTTACATAAGCAGAAAAATTCCTTAATCCACTATTTAACGAATGATTTAAAAAATAACAAAAATAATTAATATTTAATAATTTACTTTCTAAAATCTTCAATGAAAAAAATATAAATTTATTTAATCCACAATTATAAAAAATTTTTTCATAATTTAGACGATTCCTTTCTATGTATTCTTTTATTTGAACTTTTTCTACATTTCTCATATTATTGAACCTTAATAAATCTTAACTATTCATTGCGTATTCACTAATTGTTTTGCGTATATGCAATTATATTTTAAAATATTGCAATAAATTTGTCAATATTGCTACAATTCTGTTAATAAAGAGAGATTTTTTATGACCGCAAAAGAAACCGTAAAAATAATGTTAATAAAAAGAAATTTGACCGTAGCAAATTTAGCCGAAAAAATGAGCGATTATACAGGACAAAAATACACTCAATCTAGTCTAGCTAGTAAGATTTCGAGAGGAACACTAAGATTCGACGAAGTAGAAATTATGGCTAAAATATTAGATTTCAAAATTATTATTGAATAAAATCTTACATTCTGAATTCATTTGTGAATTAAAAAAGACCTTTCTCAGCTTTATTCACATAACCGCAAATTGGAGTTTCTTGAAGTACAACACTCGATTTATAATCAAAATTTGTAGGTCAAGCAGCGCTCGACATTAAATTTATTGTCAGACTGTGCCTGACCTACTAACTACGAGCTATAATTCGCTATATTTTATAAGCATTTTTTCTATTTTTTTTATAGATTCGATTGTTATACCTAAAAACCTCTCTACAAGATTTGAAATTTTAAATCCCTTCGTTACAGAATATCTATCATTTCTTGAAATAAGTGCAAAATTAAATAAATCATCACTCTGTCGAAATAAATGGATTACGGAATTTTTATCGGTGCTATTTTCAATTTCTTTAAATTTGTTTTTTAATTTTGTTGTAACTTCAGGATTTTGAGCCCTCTTAAGGAGGTTTTCTTTTGTAAACGGAGTGATTCTGCCAGAAAAATTTGTTGAGGGAGAATAATCTATTTTAATCATATTATTTATTTCCTCTTTTAATATTAGAATAATTTTTTTCATAATAACATAAATATAAAATAGAGTTATTGTTGGATTTAACCCAACAAAATTTATCCAATCCACTTGTAATTTAACACTTAATTTGAGAAGAAAGTTTCGTAGGGTGCAATTCATTGCACTTTTTTAAAAAATCAAAATTCTCAAAAAGAAGATTGAAATAGAACTATGAAACTGTTTGTCAATTTATAGTTATAATTCCCAATAAAAAAGACTCCAGTCAAGGAGTCTTCTTTAATTTGGGCCCGGAGGGATTCGAACCCACGACCAAGGGATTATGAGTCCCCTGCGCTACCGCTGCGCCACAGGCCCGTGGCGTTTACATCAATCCTCAAGTCGCTTGCGGTAGCTTTGCGCTACCTTCCTCTCCTCGGAAGATACTTAATCTTCCTCGTCGGCAGAGTGCCAGCAGACTCGTGGCATTTGTTATTAAGTTGTCATCCTCGGGCTTGCGTTTGCGCTGGCGCTACCTTCCTCTCCTCAGAAGATTCTTAATCTTCTTCGTCGGCAGAGTGCCAACAGGCCCGTGGCGTTTATGAGAGTTTCCCCTCACACGCTAAGTCTAGCATTAAAATAGTAGATAATCAAGTATACTAAAACTAATTACCTAAATGCTCTGACAAATTCGCAAGTTGTTCCAATTCAAAATCGTCACTCACTGTTGCCTCATATCTTGGCATATCATACAGAACCTCAAATTTGCCCATCACTTTACCGTCTTCAAAATGGTCTTCATCAAATCTAAACAATTCTGAATCCTCACACACAGAAACAATCTTGCGTGTTCCATCTTTCAACTTTCTAAGTTCTATAATGACAGCTCCTGGAATATTCAACTCTGCAGATGCAACATTATCAGATGTAATTATTAGTCCGCTCATGCCAGACTTCATCAAATCAGACATAAACTTGGCATTCACACAGCTATCAACTACAACTCTATTCGGCAATAGTTTCATTAATTCCTGCAGTTCTAAACCAGAAGATTTGCAACGAACTACATTCCTATGTGGTAACACCAATTCTTCAAAATCTGAAACAAGTACTACCCTCTGCTCAGAGCTAATTTTTGAAACCAAAGCGTTCAACAAAGTTGTTTTACCACTGTTTGGCAGCCCTTTGATAACAATACTCTTATTAGCATTAACTGCACCTGATAAGTAATCCACCATCTGTTCCATAATAAACCCGCTATCTAGCAAGCTTTGGAAATTTGCAATCTGTGGATAAAACTTCTTCACTACCATCACTGGAGATGAAAGTACAAGTGGCTCCATAACTATATGAAAATGAACACCTGTAGAAGATACCGCATCAATTATGCGCCCTTCATCCTTTGTATCATACTGGCAATTATTAATGATATCTTCTATGAATCTGTCCATATCAGCAATTGTCAAGTTTAAATCTCTTATCCCTGACTTACTTTCGACAATAATACAATCAGAAGAGTTTACATAAATAGTATCAACTTCTTCATTATCAAAAACATCTGTAATAATTTCAAAAGCATTTACACTTGATACCAAAAAAGTTATAAGTTTTTGTAAATCATAACCACTCATACTGATATCAGGTCTTGTTCTCAATTCGGATTCTACCAACTTCGCAATATCTTCCTTAGTTGTAAAACCACAGCGAGCTACAGAATCCATCAACGAATTTCTGAATTCTACTAATCCTGAATCTTGTTGGTTATTTTTAATTCTCTCTCTTATATTCATAATTGCCTCTTATACCTTTTAAACTATTCTTCATTATACTGTCAGAAAGCATAATAGCAAGCTCTCTAAAGCTCTCTGCAACATTAGAGTTTATATTCTCCTCAGAAACAGGAACACCTTTATTAATTGCTGCCATAACAGTAAAATAATTATTAGGAATCTTTTTATAAACCCCTAACCCTAACTCTGACTCAATCTCACTATCTGTGAGCTCATCATTTTCTATAAATCTATTCAATAGGATTCTAATCTTACTATCGTCAAGCCCCTTATCTTTCAACAAATCTATACAGTATTTCGAATTCTTAATTGCATTAAGATTCACACCCGTAACATAAAGAACATAATCCGATATCTGTAAAACTTTTAAAATTTTATCATCTGCAATTGTAGGAATATCAACAATCACATAAGAAAACGTTTCTTTTAACACCTTGAAAAATTTAACTATTTTATTAAATGTTATTGCTGAGAAAGTCTCTCCAGTAGCCGGTTCCGCTAGTACATAAAGCTCTGTATCACCGTATTTTTCAAACATTTCTACAAGACTCTCAAAATCAATCTTTTCAACATTATCAAGAGTATTACTCAAGCTAAAAGAGTTTTTAAGATTAAGATAAGAGCTCACTTCACCTAAGCAAAAATTCAAATCCACTAAAGCTGTTCTTTTCCCTGTCTGTTTTGCAAGCTCTAGCGCTAAATTTACAGCGACAGTAGTTTTACCACTGCCACCTTTCCCAGAATACAAGGTCATCACCTTACATTCTTCTATTTCACTTTCTTCAACAGGGTTTGCCAACTTATTAACAAGAGCTTTTAAATCAGATTTTAAAACTGGTTTTGTCAAAAACTCAACAGCCCCATTTCTAAGAGCTTTAATAATCACAGACGAACTTGTGCTAACAGACATTACAGCAACAGAAATCCCCTGTCGTGACAACTTGGAAACAATATCCAAGCAAAATTCCATATTCTCACTGATATCAACAATAACCAAATCTGGTTTTATCTGAGAACAAGATTCATAACCAGCAATATAGTCAGAGAAAAATTCTACAGATTTAATCCCCTCCAACTCTTTTAAATAAATTCCAACAAGTTCAGATGAAATATCAGATTTATCAAAAACTCTTACAGAAAGCTCTCTTAACATACCTATATAATACACTATGTGGGCTTTCTACGCAAGAGAACATTACCCCAAAAGGATTTTTGCAATCTCTGATTCCGAAACACCTTTAAAATCTATACGGGAAGATGTTATTGCCTGTCTATACTCATTTTTATTAATAGAATGAGCATCCACCATAACAGAAGGAGGCATTATCGTCCATTTATAGATTCCAGTAGACATCCGACGATAGAATTTATCTAGCCACTCGATTTTCTGAGCCTTGGAAACATTTTGTTTTTTCTCATAAATAAACTCAATCTCTAACATGTCGTTATAACTTTGATGTTTATTCTCAATACGCCATATTACTTCATCCATAAATTCATAAGGCATTAAAGCTTCCTCAGCCACAAGCGGTTTACCGGTCTTTGGATTAATAACCAACTCTGCCCCAGGAGGTTTTAGAATAACACTCTCTGGTATAGCATTTTTTACAGGACGGTTTTCATTCATCCACCTAGCGAGAGCAAATAATTTAGTCTTAGTAACATCTGCAATCGGCGCAAAGCCCCCAGACATATCACCATTTATAGTTGCATACCCCATATAAAGCTCTGACTTATCTGAAGTCGCAATTGGTAAACAGCTACCAAATTCATTACTTATACCCCACAATAACATAGCTCTAGAACGGGCCTGAATATTATCAGGGGTAAACGAAGTTTGATAACGACCATCCCAATCTTTTTCAACCTTTGAAAATAGTTCCTGCAAAGAAGCATTAATAGTTTCAAACATTGGTTTTATAGGAGCTTCTGCAAATTTTATTCCAAGATTTTTTGCTAAAGCAGCTGCGTCACTCTTGCTCTCATCACTGGTAATTTTTGAAGGCATAGAAACACCAAATACGTTCTCAGCACCCAAAGCATCTGCTAACAATACCGTACAAACTGTCGAATCTAATCCTCCAGATAATCCAAGAACAGCTCTTTTAAATCCAGTCTTTGCAAAATAATCTCTTATCCCCTGCACTACTGTCTTATACGTACGTTCTAAATCGTGAGAATAATCTAAAGAAAATTCCTTAACTTCTGATAATGAGGACTCTAAGCCATTCACCAAAGGATAAATTTTGCCAAGACCTTTTAACGGATTTACAATAAGTAATTGCTCTTCAAAAGATTTACCCCTAGCAAGCAAACTTCCATCAGCGCTATACACACGACTAGCGCCATCAAACGAAGTTCCATCATTAGCACCAACTTGGTTTACGTATACAAAAGGTTTTGAGTGCTGTTTTGCAACAAAAGAAAGCATATTATGCTTTAGCTGTTCTTTTTTAGCTCTTGATGGAGATGCCGAACAATTAAGCAATATATCGGGATTTGCATTATTCAATTCTGCAACAGGGTCAACATGATAAAGATGCGGGTCAAAAAAGTCTTTATTATTCCAACAATCTTCGCATATTGAGATTCCATATCTCAAGCCATTGATATCATTACAGCAATCGCAATCAACAGGAGCCTCCAAGCAACATAAAGTATCTGCTGGTTGACTTCCTACAACAGGAGAAGCTTCAAAATATCTATAATCATAAAACTCTGAGTAATTCGGCATCAAAGTTTTTCTTATAACACCTTCAATTTTACCTTCACCCAATACTGCAACAGAATTGTAATATCTTCTACCTTCATGGAGTGGATTCTTCTCTACAAACCCAACTACAGCTCGAGTTTTACCAGTAACTTTGGCTATCTCTTTTAGCCATTTAATATTTTCATCTACAACCATAGGATGGCGTATCAAAACATCTTCTATTTGATACCCCAACAAAGTTACTTCTGGAAAAGCCACTAAATCTAGACCAATCTTCTCAGCATATCGAAGATATTTCATAACTTTCAATGCGTTATACCTAATATCTCCCACAATAGTATTTATCTGCGCTAGACCGATAGTACCCGCACCATATTCTTTTAATAATAACTTTAGCTCAGCAATTTCCTCTGGAGCGTCAAAATCCATACCTTCAATTTTTTCATTCAAGGCATATATACGTTCTTCTTTTGTTAAATTTTTATTCATTTCTATTTTTCGACTAGTGTTATTCATATTCTAAAATTGTCTTTGAGGTTTTCTTCCACAAGACTTATCTTCATCACAGTAACCAAGACGTTCACACTTTGGTACCAAATATTTTGCTAACCAAGGTTCTTCTTTGATTAGTTCTTTGCACATTGCATTCACAAGAGTTCTTATTTCATATTGAGCTCTTGTGCATAATCTCAAGTTCGCAAGGTAAATCATTTCACGAAGGTTTAAACTTGCTACCATTGAACTTGCAGCAGCATTTGGAAGCACAAAACGAGCATCTTCTGCAGGAATTCCTGCTTCGGTAAATTCACAATATATTTTTGAAATCTCTTCCATAAAAGCTTCATACTTTGCTTTTAATTCAGGATTCTTATCAATTGTTGGAGGAATAATATAATCAAATTGACCTTTTTCTTTAACATATCTTTGAGACTTTTGAGAAAAAGACATATGACGATGTCTAACCAATTGGTGAGTACAAGCCCTTGAGACATTAGAAATAGCAAAGCTTATTTGAATATGCTCAATTGTAGAAAAATGACCTGAAGAAATTACACGCTCAATCAGTTTTAGCATTTTTTCTTCATCATCAGTAGAATTATAAATGTTAATCGGATAATCCGCACTATAACAAGTTCTACACGCTGTATAAACAGTTTTTAGCATATTTTCCGGCTTTGAAATTAAATTAACTACCGGTTTATTATTTGATTCCATAATACCTCCGCCCCACCTTTCAAAAAAAGTATACCACAATAAAAAAACATTCGCCAAATGTAAACACCCCATCTTACAAAATGGGGTGTTTATTTTAATACTTAATTACTATAATTTCTTAGTCTTTGAAATAACTTTTTAAACCTGAAGTCAAATTTTTGTTCTTACAAAGTTTCTTTAGCTTAGAAATTGCTCTATTCTCAATTTGTCTAATACGCTCTCTAGATACTCCGTAAATTGAACCAACTTCATCCAAAGTCTTTTTAGCGCCATTATTATCAAGTCCAAAACGCAAAATCAAAACATCTCTCTCTTTTGGACTCAATTGACTCAACATAGATTTAATATCGTCAAGCATACTCTCATTTGACACGATTGAATCAGGAGCAAGAGTAGATTCATCAACAATATAATCTATGATTTTGTTAGCATCTTCTTTTTGCCCAGTAGGTGTATCAATGCTGATTGTAGACTGTGCAGATTTCACTATAGAAGTTAATTTACTTACTGAAATCCCCATCTTATCAGCAATTTCTTGCTTAACAGGCATTCTACCTAATTCTGTAGTCAAATCTATTGTAGCTTTTTTTATTTTATTCAAAGATTCAATCAAGTGAATTGGTAATCTAATAATTCTTGCTTTATCTGCAATAGCTCTTGTTATTGATTGTTGAATCCACCAAGTTGCATATGTAGAGAATTTGTAACCCTTTGTGTAATCAAATTTCTCAGTCGCTTTTATTAAGCCCATATTCCCTTCTTGAATCAAGTCCAAGAAAGAAAGTCCTCGCCCAATATATTTCTTAGCAACACTTACTACCAAACGCAAATTCGCATTGATAAGGATTTTCCTTGATAATTCACAATTTTCTTCATAAATTTTCTTTGCAACATCTAACTCTTCTTGAGCTGACAACAAAGGTATTTTACCTATCTGTTGTAAATAAATCCTAACAGAGTCATCTGAATTAACAGAAGCCAAATTTTCACGATTCTTTGGCTCAGAAATATTTATAAACTCATCGTCATCAGAATCCAAATCTTCCAACGAATCAAAATCAACATCCTCATCAGATATATCATCTTGCATTATGTTAAGTTTTGTTAAGTCTTCAACACTCATCTCTATCTCCCTGCGGCAATTTTCTGCCTTACGTATTCATAAATTATTATACTCGCTGCAGTAGAAACATTCAAAGAGTTAAAATCTGTTAACATTGGGATTTTGATTTTAAAATCCGACATATTTAAAATCGATTTAGAAATCCCTGAATGCTCTGCACCCATCACTAATACGAAATTCATATTCATGAAATCAATATCAAAATGATTATCTTTCGCATGATGATCAGATGCAATTACCCACCAGTTGTTTTCTTTCAACTTTTGGATAGCGTTAACAGGGCTATTTACTTTTATAATTGAAATATGATTAATAGCACCCGCACTAGTTTTTTCTGTAATCTCACTAATTAAAGCAGAACGACGAGATGGTAATATGATTCCATCAACCCCAGCACAAACACAAGTTCTGATTATTGCACCAATATTATGGGGGTCTTCAACGCCATCTAGCATAACAAGTGTAGAATTTTCCGTATGAGTTTCCATAAAATCTTCCAATTCTACATACTCAATCGGAGATACAAAGGCGACAACTCCTTGGTGGTTGTATTCATTGTATTGATTAAATTTCTCACGTTCAGCAAATACAAAAGGAATCCCTGCAGCAGAAGCCAAAGACTTTATCTGTTCAATTTTCACATCAGGACGGTTTGTTTTCGAAATCATAACCTTGTTAAAATTACGACGCCCAGCCTTTAATGCTTCAATTACAGCATTTTTTCCATAGATAATACTATTTTCCATATTCAATTCCTAAACTACTTTATTTGTATGATTATTAGCAGACTTTTTGCTATAGACACAATCTTTATATTATTATATAATAAAGATAAATTTGGGAATGGAAGAGAAACGGATATATTATGGCTAAAAAAAATAGGATTGCCGTTGCAATCACACCGGATATGGGGTTAGAAGTTGCAGAGTTAAACTATAATACGGGCTGTATTGTAAAATACGCTCAAAGAAGTTTCGATCAACCTGTAACAATCAGAAATCTAATTCCTGATATGGATATGTTCAAAGAGCTTTTACAAGACTGCTTTATTCAGATTGGCGTTAAAAATGCGGAAGTAGTTCTTGTATTACCAACAGTATCAATGGGTGTTGCTAGCTTTATGGCTTCACAAAGCAATACTTCAATCATTCAGTCTATTGCAGATGATTTAACGGACAAGGAACTTATCTTTAGAGATAATGAGCCTTTGGTTGCTCTAACTGGCTTAAGTATGACTACTCAGTCAAAAATTGTTGCTTACACAGCATCAGTTTATCAAGTAGTCCAAGAAGCTGCTACAATCATCAGTGCATTAGGACATAAAATTGTTGCAATTGACAACTCTGTTGCATCAATATTTAGAACTCTAATCCAGACTGGAAAAGCTAGAGCTAAAGAAGGTGCTACTTGGTTGATGTTATTAGTTGACGGAGCAGCAGCTAGATTAATAGCTCTTAATGGTGATTTCATAACCGAATACCATGAAGAACAAATCATGTTTGACTTTACCGATACAATTGGCAACTGCGACATGGTTGTCTCTGCAATGCAATCACATATAGAAAAAATTCCTGCAAAATATTTATATGTTGTTTCTAGAACAGACAATGTTTCTGCAGAAATTTTAGCAACAAAGATTAAATTCAATCAAGACATCATTTTCCTAGAAGCTAACAGCAATAGAAAAGAGGCATTCATTGATACCCACGAAATTTCTGGGGATGTTCATAAGAGCATTTCTCCTGATGTTATTGGTGGTTGCTTATACGATGAAGCATTAATTCACTTCAATTTATTTACCGAAGAGCTAGGCGATGTTTATCTTGACCAACAACCTTTACAAATCGGTGGAATGATTTTAACCACTCAATTAATTGCAACTTGGTGTATTTTATTATGTGCTTTGATTGCAGGACCTGCAATTGCGGGATACCTATATTTCACTGGTGAAAACGCAAAAATCCAAGAAAACATTACTGCGCAAGAAACTAAATTAAAGACTATAAATGCTAAAATTGAAAAATACGCTGGCTTGGTTTCAGCTGAAACTTTTGATGAAGCATCAGAAATCAAGGTTGGTTTAGCGCATAATACAGATATCTACACCTATGTCGATTTGCTAGGCAAGGATATGCCGGCAAAACTTTGGTTAACAAGTTTTTCATTAGGTAATTATATAGATATCGAAGGTAGAGCTGACAATATCGAAAGTATTTATACTTTCTACAGAAACATTAAAGAAGTTGTATCAGAATCTCCTGCAAAACTTCAAAAACTTGGTTTGGCGAGTGATTCTGCAAACCTCAACTTCCAACCAGAAGATGAAAGAGATCTACCAGAAAACGGACTTGATGGAGTCCCAACTTTTGAGGAAAATTCTAATGATATAATCTTGTCTTCTAACGCAGATTTCTATGAGTTTATCATTTCAGACAAAACTCCTAAGGAACTTGAGCGTCTTAAAAAGCCAAAAGCTAGTAATGACAAAAGGAAGAAAAGAAGATAGGAATAAGGGGGATTAGGACAGATGAGTAAATTAGAAAAATTTATCCCTTTGATAATTGCAAGCGGCTTGGTTTTTGCAGCCGGATATGGAGCATATACAACAGTAAAGCCTCTATACGACCAAAAAGGGGACTTAACCATGAAGCTTGAGAAAAAAGAGGACGAAGTTAGAAAGGCAGAAGCTAAGCTTAAGAATCTTAACGAAAGATTGAAGCTTATGAAAAATCAAGTAGGTACCGCTGATACCAAAAAGATTTACTACCCTTCAGAAGCGGATATTGAAAAAGAAAGCGTTTGTTTCTTCTTATACACAGAAATTCTTGACCTTGCTAAGAAGAAAAATATAAAAATTCGTTCAATAGAACCAAACTATAGCGTTTCTGGCGATCCTTTCATTGACAAGGGTGGTGCTGGTAATTATTATGTTTGTGATTTGAATATGAAATTAATCTCTAACTACAGACAACTAAGAGATTTCATTGAAGCTTTATATCAATATGAATATTTCCTAAAGTTCAATAATGTTAAAATCACACCTTATGCTACAGATAAGAAGGTATTGTTAACAGATTTTTCTATCAGAATCTACTCACATACTGATATAGAAAAAGTTGTTCCAGATGCAACAACTGAGCTATAAGAATTATGAAATATCAAACAAAAATGAGTTCTCTTTATTCGAGAACTCATTTTTTGTCAGTAAAAAATATTAATTAATTCTATAAATTACCAAGTCAGGTATAAATCTTTTTTTTACTCAATGCTATCCTCTTAACCGGAGGATAAACAATGGATACAAAAGAACTTGTTATAAAAAAAGAAAATATCTTTGAAACATTTTTTCTTGCTTGGATAAGCTTTTTAGCTACCTTTAAAATATGTTTTAAACATATTATAATCCCGATTATCGGACAATTATTTGGCATACTAATGATATCACTTGCACCTGTACTTGAATATAGAGAAATGATTGATGTAACCCAGACGCCTGACGGTTGGTTATACATAACCTTATCAATCTTAGGTACAGCCATCTTTATTTATTTTTTATGGCGCTTTTTTGTTACTCTAGGAGGAATAAATCTCTTAGCAAGAGATATTTATGATGACCGTGCAATAGCAAATCTTAGCTTTTACATATCTGATATCCTAAGAAAAAAAGGGGGATTTATTCGTTTTTTAATAGGTTACTCTTTCATAACCGGAGTTTTTGTTCTCATAACAGCAGGCATCTTATATTTAGAACAAAAGATAATTGTCTACAATTTCCTAACAAATTTTGCACATTTATTAATCCTTTTGGGATTAACAACAACTGTTTTAACCTATTTATTATTTTCTAATATCGCACTACAAGGATATACCTTCAATAGAATCTTAGGATTTTCAAGAACAATAATACGTATAAAAAAATTCATAAAAGAACATTTATTACAATTAATCTTGCTTTCATTAATTACTGTCTGCTTTAGTAATATAATTTCTTATCTAGTACAAGCAATAATAACTTTTTTAATCATTAATCCTTTTGATTTAACAACAGAAAACAGTCTAGGAGCAGCAATTAGATTTACAGGGGGAGTTATCATTAATGGTTTTGTAGTTGCTTTTTTACAGTTTGTTTATGCACGTTTTTATTTGGTATCTGAACAAAACTCCACAAGGTTATTTTAAGCAAAATCTTAGAATCTTTAAATACTAAAAAGAACCGTATCTATTTAATTAGATACGGTTCAAAGATTAATCTTTTTTAGTTATATTACTATCTTAATTTAACAGTAACTGATTTTGCCTTTGGAGTGTAATCAATTTTGTCTTCTCTTGATAACCAACCAAGACCCATAGCTGTAAAGTTACCATCTAAGTCAAGATCTTTAGTCATTTTGTTGATAGAAACTTCACCCTTGTCAGAAAGGTAGTTGTAGATTTGACCTGCTGCATTGATGATTTCTTGTTGAATGTTTTTTTCTTTTGTTGCCATTGTTTTTCTCCTTGTTTACTTCTCTATTCTTATAAGCTTTAAACTTATGTATTTATTGTAAACAAAAGTTTTAATTATTGCAAGAAAATTAACACATTTTAATCAAAAAATAGTATAATAAGAGTATGATTATTAACATTTTGGGTGAGGAATCTAAAACTAAAGTATTAGTTGATAAGTACAATGAACTTATTTCTAAGGGTGTAAATGCCTCAAAAGTTCTCGTAATTTTGGGAACCGGAAAAGCTAAAACTGAGTTTCTCAAACAGTTTTACGAGTTTAGTAATGCAAAAGTTATCGAAAAACTTAGAGTTAATACTTTTTCTGGTTTAGTCTATAACACTATACAAGAAAACTGGGGATTTTTAGAAAACAACATCCCTTCAGAAAAAGCTGTAATTTTACCAAATAACAGCGGAATGGAACCCTCACAATTTATTCTTAAAAACATTATTAATGATTTACGTTTTGAAGGTTACAACTCAAAACACTCACTGTTACACCAGTTATTCAGAAGGTACGCTCTAATAGTCCAAAACAATCTTTCTGAAACAGAGGTTTCAAAACGTAGCGGAATCTTAAAAGAATCTTTTGGCGAAGATGCAGCTACAGCAATGAAGGCTTTTGCTTCCAGAACCCTTACTTATAGAGCGTTTGACTATCTTCGACAAATTCAAATCTTTAATTTTATCTACAAAAAATCTGACTATTTTAAAGACGTTGAATATATCTTGATGGATGATGCAGATGAAATGACACCTGTTTGCATAGATTTTATAGAATGTCTTGCACCACAAATCAAAGATTATCTGATATTTTATGATGAAAAAGGTTCCAGTCGTACAGGTTACCTTAGTGCAGATACGACTGCAGGAGCAAGACTTGCCAAAATATTCAACACAACTCCACTAAATGAAAACCCGAATAAAGATTCTGATGCTGAAACTATATACTCAAATGTAACCAGTGAAACTGTTGAAAATCTAAAAAACTTTAGTGTATATTCATACCCCAAACGTGCACAAATGGTTGATATCGCTATTGAAAAAATTAAAGAACTAATTGAAGCAGGAGTTTCACCAGAAGAGATTGCAATCATAACCCCAATACAAGATGAATTACTAAAGTTTTCAATCAACGAGAATTTGAATTCAGTAAACAAAATATTTTTATCAGGTAGTGAAAAACTCATACAAAATCCAGTTGTCAAATCTTGCCTGAATATACTTAAAACCATAGAAGGAATTCCTCTTACAGAGTTTGAATTTAGAAACATTTTATCGGATTTTCTAAACATTCCTATAAAAAACTCAAAAGAGCTTTTAGAAAAATTCAATGAAAAAGGAGAAATTCCTATAATAGACATTGAAAAATATAATGAAAAGTATCAGAAATTCTTAGGTTTAAGAGAATCTCTTCAAGGAACCAAACTTCCACTTTCTGAAAAAATTTTACAGATTTTTTATGAGCTTTCTGACTATATTGCTCCTTATAATATAGAAAAAATAAATTTTCTAATAAAACAACTTAGAGGTTTTGAACAAGTCGCACAAAACGGTTTAAAAATAACACCTTTAGAAATAATCGAACAAATTGAGCGTTCTATTATTTCTGAAAATCCTTATGTTGCAGAAATGGACTTTAATGGCATCATAATTTCTACACCACAAAAACTAATCGACTTCAAACTAAAAACCAAATATCAATTCTGGCTTGATATCTCATCTGCCGAATGGATTAAAAGCGACACAGGACCATTATATAATGCGTGGGTTTTTCAAGCAGGATGGACAAAAAACAAATTCACTATTGATGATGAAACCAGACTTGCAAAAGAAAAAACAGCAAGAGTATTAAGAAAACTCACACTTTTAGCAAAAGACCACGTATATGCGTACTCAAGTCTCTTTGATACCTTGGGAGCAGAAAATTTTGGCGGAGTAGAAAAATTTATCTTATGTCAAAATGAAGATAAAAAAGAGCGTAAACCTAGAAACGTAACTCCTAGAGAAGACCAAAAACCTGTTCTTGATTATAAAAAAGGGACAATGGCTATATCAGCAGTCCCTGGAGCAGGTAAAACATTTATTTTGCTAGAACTTATTGTCAAATTACTAGAAAGAAATGTCCAACCTGAAAACATTTTTGTTTTGACATATATGGACTCTGCTGCAAGAAACTTCAGAGAAAGAATCAAGAATATTTTCCCCGAAACAAATCAACTTCCAAACATCAGCACAATCCATGGGCTTGCATTAAGACTACTTAAAGAAAATGCAAATTACGAAAGACTAGGATTAGATGCAGATTTTGATATTTGTGATGACACTCAACGAGGGAAAATAATTAATGGCATCAATCTTAAATTGACTAAGACAGAAGCCGAAGAATTTACCAGAGGAATTTCTATTATAAAGTTCCAAGTTGGTAATAATTTTGACCCATCAGGAATAACAGATAAAAAACTTCTTAAATTCTTAGATTTCTACAAGCTCTATCAAGAAGAATTAAGAAAAAATAACCTCATTGACTATGATGACATTCTACTACTTTCCGTAAAACTTTTAGAAGAAAACCCTGATATTCTAGAATACTATCAAGAAATTTGTGAATACATTATAGAAGATGAAGCTCAAGATTCATCCGTAGTACAACAAAGACTTCTAAAACTTTTAAGCGGAAAACACAAAAATCTTATTCGCTGTGGAGATATTAATCAGGCAATTACAACGACCTTTTCAAATGCTGACGTAGATGGCTTTAGAGAGTTCATTAAGACAGCAGAAACACAAGTTAGTATGGACCATTCCCAACGATGCGCACAAGGGGTTATGGACTGTGCCAATGGGCTTGTTGAATATGGAAAAATTAATATGCCATCTGCGTTTTTTGACATAAAAATGCACGGAGTAGAAGGCAAAAACCCTGTATCAGAAAATCCGATTGTTAAAAAAGTTTTTGAAAACTCTCAAGACGAAAGAAACTATATTCTAAGAACAATTAAAAACATTTTTGCTGACAATAAAAAAGCTACCGTTGGCTTATTATTAAGAGCAAATTATCAAGTTGCAGCTTGGGCAGAGTTTATTAACAATGCAGGATTTAAGACAATTACTCGTAGTGATAAATTAGAACAAAAAGCAGTTTTTAAAGTTATATTTGAGATTATGAGGTTCATAGAAACACCTTTTGATAACGAACGTCTGGCAGATGTCTATGAACAATTAGCAGGATATGGATTCTATCAACCACGAGCACAGGAGGAAATTCGCAACTGTAAAATCCCATTTATATCCTTGTCTTCTGATGAAATAGTTTCCCCATTCCTTGGTCAATTCCATTGGGATATGAACTACTGGCTGAATTCAGCATCTTTAGAACCAGAAGAATTTACAATCAAAGTCGGAACCCACTATTTCACATCAGAAATTGAACGTTCTAACGTTTATCTAATTTCAACATTAGTAAAACGGATTAGTACTTTAAACAACGATTGGAAATATGTTATTGAACGTTTAGATGAACTTTCTAAAAGAAACTCATTAAGTGGCTTCAAGTTCTTTTCAGAAGAGGATGAAGTCAAAGACCTTGGCGGGCAAATCCAAATAATGACTCTGCATAAATCAAAAGGTGATGAATTCGACCACGTATTTATCCCAGAAATGAATGAAAAAGATTTTCCACTTTTACCTGATGAATTCAAGTTAAAAAATTCAACCTTCTTTACAGAAGGCATCAAAAAACTTGCTATAAATTACAACGAAAAATCCGAATTAGAATTAAAAGAGTTTGCTCTGGAAGAAAATTTCCGATTGTTATACGTCGCAATAACGCGTGCGAAACGCAAATTATACCTAACTGTAAGCACCAAGGTTAAATCCTTTGCTAAAATCGAAGAAAGACACCCTAGCGTACTATTTGATATCTAAATCACAACTCTGCCGCCTCTTGAACAAGCTTTGGTCTCAAATCAGGGTTATATTTAGACGCTTTTTCAAGGCACTCTATAGCTGTACGCAAATCCCCAATACGCTTATATAAGCCATATAACAGAGTATAATACATTTCTGCGTAGTTATTTACAAAATCCAGACCTTTCTGAGCTATATCAATTGCACGCTCATACTCACCTTTTGATTCAAAAATTCTTGCATAATAATAACAGCATTGTTCAAATTCATCTTTTTCATAAGATTCTCTTTGTTCCAACAACGCTTCTAACTGTTTGAATTTATTCTGCAAATCTAAAAGTTCTGCATACAACATAGCAAAAGATTCATTATTACGATAGTTTTTCACTAATCTATCTGCTTCTTCAAAATTTTTGTTTCTTATTTTTTGTTTGATTGAATAAAAACGATAGCGCAAATTTTGAGAAGATGTTGTTATCTTTAGTAAGTTATCAACAATTGATAACAGATTATGCTTAAATGATATTTCAATTACTTTAAATAAAGCCAACTCATCATTGCTTAATATATCCATTATTGATAAAAACTCTTTTGATAAAACTCTTTTGCTTATAGAATTCTCATTAAGAATCAAAGTAATAAGTTTTAAATAATTGGTATTATTCTTAACCATCTCAAGAGCTTGAGTTGTTTGGTTAGATTGGATATAAGCAAGCGCCAATGCGAAAAAATATTTTGGGTGTGGAACTAATTCACACAAGATATTAAACAATTTTTTTGCATTAATCGTCATATTCTTAAACAGATAAGCTTGACCAACAATATAAAGCATTTCTGCAGAATTTGTAAGACAAATTTTTTCAGACAACTCAATAACCTTATTGTAATTCATCATGTCATATTCAAGTCGAATGATAAATTTTATAACTTCTGGATTCTTGGAATTTGCCAACTTTGTTTCCAATACTCGTAGAGAATCCTCATCATTAATTTTGTAACAAATTCTTGCTAGCAAAAGTTCACCCATCTCTGTCAAACTATCTTGCGCCTCTAGAATTTCTTTTGCTTTAGAAAAATCATCTTTAGAATAAAAGGCTTCTGCAATTTCTTGATAGCAATGCTGACAAAACTCACTTTCTGCGTATGAAATAGTTTCTTCATAACGTCCGGCTTTATTTAACAATGCCAAATAAAGTTTCATATCTTCTGTTTTATTGGTCAATTCAAAAAGCTTTTTGGCAACCTCTATCCGTTTACCGGTTTTATTTCCTAGCAATTTTATTTGCAATTTAATAGCATCAGTATGATTCGGATTTATTTCTAAAATCTTTTCTACATAATGATTTGCACGCTCTATATTACCAGAATAAAAATAAACTTCCGCAAGTTCATAGAAAATCTCAATAGACTCTTCTGGTGTTTCGAACATTTCTAAGAGTTTATAAAGAATTTCAATTGCCTGTTTATAATAACCCTTTTCTTTTAATATAAACATTTCTTGAAGCAAACTTTTAATCATTATTTCTAAATCCACCCATAAAATCTATTCTGAACGGTCTGTTTCCTACTCTTGCCAACGCAGCTTCTTCTTCTTTTGGCTTTGAATTGATAATAACTAACACTTCATCATCACTTGCCATTTTTAAATTGTTTCTTGCAATTGCCTCTAAACTTGCAGCAGCCGAAAAATTAGAGATGTCTTCCTTTAATTGTTTATTACGTTGCTCTGCAATTTTTTTATTTTCTTGCAATTGAGCAATCTTTGCTTGATAAGAAACTAGTTTTGAAATATTTAAAACTGCCGCCCCAGATATTTGAACCAAACACAATAACAATACTACAGTTAAAAATGAATAGTAAAAACCTACAGGAGTTCCTCGCTTCTGTTTTTTTTGTTTAGGAGTTTTTTCTTTTGTCTTTGACATTATAATCTAAATCCTGTAGAAAATCTTACTTCTGAACCTCTTACACCTGTTGAAGTATTGTATCTTTGAGATACTCCAACCTCAAAACTAAGTGAATCCAAATATTTTTTTATTGATGGTGAGTACACCAGAACAACTTCGCCCTTTTTCAATGGAACATTAGTATAAGATTGGAACCCCGTTCTAATCTTAAATTGGTCACTCAATCTGACTTCTGGAGAAATCTTAAAACTATTGTACTGAGTACCCAAATGTTGCTTTGAAGAAGCTATATACTGCGAATTAAGAGCAAACTTCCCACCATTATCAAATCTGGTAAACACACTAGTGTTATCTTCCATTTGAGCCTTATCAAGCCCTCTGTTATATCCTGCACCAAAGGTGAAAAAATCACCTGCTGTTTCATAAGAATAACCTTTTAACCCTGATACACTTCTTGAAGCCTCCCCAAGATAAATATTCTTAGCGAAAACACTTCTATTAGTTATTGCATTAGAATTTTGATTCTCTGCGATTGGAGAATTAAAAAGATTTGACGGCAATGTAATAACAGGTTTTGCAACATTTTCATCAAGATATACTTCTGTTACAGGCAAATCATCATATATCAAGCTACTTTCTATAAAGTGGGTTTCTGACGGAACAATCAAACCATCATAAAAATCTAATACTGGTAACGCTCTCTGCTCAGATGATTCTTTGGATAAAGTTGCTTGTGGGGTTAGCCCAAAAGGCAAGAATTCATCGTCCTCGCTGGCAAAAGTCGGCAAGGCAAATAAACCTATTAAGCATAGCACCACTAATTTCTTTATCATACTTCAATTTTAGAACATTTTTCGAAAGTTTTCAACAGGTTAGAACAAGTCTTGAAGGATAATATTGATTTGTTCAACAACTTCTTCAAAGGTGCCATTATTAACAATAATATAATCAGATTTTTGCTTTTTCTCTTCTTCAGAATCCTGCGCCTTAATCCTAATCATTGCCTCTTGTTCAGTAAAAGAGTTTCTTGCCATCAAACGTTTTAAACGAATATTTTCATCTGCTGAAACAAAAATGATTTTATCAAACAAAGATTCCATTTCTGCTTCAAAAAGTAATGGCACGGAAACAAAAACCCCATCCGAGAAAGACTCTATAGCCTCTTGGATTTTAGGGTGAATAATTGATTCTAAAAGCATTAACAAGTTTTCATCAGAAAAAACAAGCGCACCGAGTTTTTTACGAGAGATTTTCCCATTTTCAAAGACATCATAGTCTTTAAAAGCATTGCGCACAGTTTCGAGAGAATCTAAGAGTTCATGAGTCATTTTATCTGTATCATAAACTTGATACCCTTTAGATTTAAGAATATCTTCTACCACCGACTTTCCAGCAGCAATATTACCTGTGATAGCAATCTTAGGCATTCGAAGTTATTTTCTCCAAATATTTTTTCAACTCACGGATTTGCAATGGCTTGATAGGTTTTACTTCACCACGCTTCAAATCACCTATAGTAATTGTTGCGTGTTGAACACGTTTAAGAGACTTCACTTCAAACCCAAGGAATTCGAACATCTTTCTTATCTGGCGGTTCATCCCTTGATAAAGGGTTATCTGCATCATTGTTGATTTATTACTAATCTCCAAAACTTCAACCTGAGCATAAGCAATTTTACCTTTTTCTATTTCAATACCAGATGCCATTTGACGAACATGCTCATTATTGATTTTTCCATTCACAGATACAATATAAATCTTTGGAACTTTTATAGATGGGTGAGTTAAGTCATTAATTAAATCGCCATCATTTGTAAGAATCAGCAACCCAGAAGAATCCTTATCCAATCTCCCTACTGGCTTTAGGCCTGCAAGCTCTTTAGGAATAACGTCATAGATTGTTTTTCTTCCTTTTTCATCATCAGAAGTTGTAATAAACCCTGGAGGCTTATTAAATCTATAATACTCTAACTTTTTAGGACGGATTAGAGCTTTATTTACAAAAACTTTATCTTTTTCACCAACTTTAAATCCAAGTTCTTTGACAACACTACCGTTAACTTGAACTTGCCCAGATAGAATCAATTCATCTGCATCTCTGCGACTACAAACCCCAGATGAAGCAATGTACTTGTTTAATCTTTGCATACAACACCCTCCAATGCTTTAGTAAGCACTTCAGGAAGTCTTCTATATAATTTCCCATCATTATTAATAGCAACAGTGTCAAAATCCGCCTGAATATATAAAGCACCAGTAACCTTGTTTGTCACTGTCTGATAGAATGTAATCGATAGCGGAGTGACTTTTTTTATAATTGTTTCAATAATAACAACATCATTCAATTTTGCAGAAGCTTTGTATCGCACATTCATATTAACAACTGGAATTGCAATATCATTAGCTTTTAAATCAATAAGATTCAGTCCGAGTTTTTCACAAAACTCGACACGTCCAGCTTCTAACCAACGAAGATAGGAACCATGCCAAACAACACCATAAGAATCGGTGTCTGCATAATAAACTTTTTGTTCAAAAATATGTTTCATAATGCAATCATTATAACACGGAAAGGAGAAAACCATGAAATATATCTGTACAGTATGTAACTGGTGCTATGACGAAGAAATAGAAGGAGTTCCATTCGAAGAATTGCCATCAAACTATGTATGCCCACTATGTAATGCTACAAAAGATATGTTTGAAGCAGAAGAAGACTAGTCCTCTTCAACCATAGCTCTTATTAATTAATATTAAATAATGCTCGAACTCATTTGCGGAATATCTTTAATTTATTTTTGTATGGATACCCGAGCAAAGCTCGAGTATGACAAGACGCACTTAAAGCATACCGTCATTCTCAGCAAGCCGAGCAGAGGATGTAAGGCGAAGCCGTATCCGTTTAATGCGAGGCGCTGCCTGAAAGACTGGGAATCCATTGATTTAAAAGTCTCTCTCAGTTGAAGAGAGATTTAGAGAGTGGTTTGACTATATGTTTTACATAATGGTTAAACAACCCCCTACCCCCTTGTCTTGACCTGTTCGCAATAAACGAGTACGCTCACGCTTTTACTCTCTGCTCACAGGTCGCTTCAATTAAGGGGGTACTATTATTATGATGTCATTCTCATCGTTTACGATGGGAATCCATTAATATTATAACGAGGCGTAGGCAGACCTCTCCCTCCAATAACTTCACAAAAGAAGTTCAGCACATATAATAAACAAAGAGGTATGTTTATACAGTCAGTAAATAGCATCTTATATCCACAAAAATATCACACCTATCAACAACAGAAACCAAGTTTTCAAAAATTTCAAAAACCGATAGGGGATTGTTTTGTGCGCAAAAAACTCAATCCAGAAACCCTCGATACAATAAAAGATATCAAAATATTAGCAAAAGAAAACAATATCCCACAGATGTCTTATGAAAAACTATTGCTGTTAATAAATAATACCAACCACACTGTATTTAAAAATATTTGTATCTCTGCACAAAATAGAAATGCACTTAACGCTTTATTTAATGAAACAAAACTCTTCCAAAGCTACGCAACAGAATTACTATTAAGAACCAATGACGAAAACAAACAATTATTAGAATACTACACCTCACTTGGATGTATTAGTGACGCAATCTTTGACGAACCAGCCGAGTTTATGGAAAACGCTCTATATGGCTTAGATGTAAAAAGATTCTCTCCTTCAACAATCGAGAATCTAGTCGGAGAACTAAATCCAAACAATACTTCTGCTATAACAATGTTAGTTAATAATACAGATTTATCAGATGATGAAATTTTGCCCTTTGTATATGAAATTAATACATTCTCAGAGACCGACTTAGAAACTTTAGAATCAAATATTAAAAATGGAATGGCAAAATATCTATCTGGTGTTTTTCAAGATTCTAGGCACCCATTAAGAAAAGAGCTCAACACTATTGATTTTAGGGAGAAATGCCCATATTTCTCAACCTTTTTTAACAACCTAATGCAAAATAAACCTAGGTTATATGAATTACTCAAATACCCGCTACACTCTGAACCTAATATTAAAAAGACATTCAGAGACCTTGGCTCTCTTATGGGAAAAGTATATTCTAATACACAAAAAGCTTTTGATGAATATGAAGCTCTACAAGAATATCACAACTTTTTTACCTCCAACATACTAAAAACATTTGGTCTAATTGCAATTACAGACAAAGAAACAGCTCTTCATATTTTTGATAAAGGATTCAGTAATGCCGCAAACTTTATAGATATGCAAAACTACTTAACCAGAGATGACGTAAGGACGTTATCAAATATCATCAAACAAGGTAAAAGACAAAATAAAAACGGAGAATTTGTAGATATTTCTGCTAAATCTAAAGTTTACGCATGCAATCTAATCAACATAAACAGAAAAATCCTTGCTAACACCACAGGAGAGCTTGATATAAAATCTGCCATTACACCAGTTAGAAATGGTGTTTCTATTGATTTCAAAAAAATCGAAAATGAACTAAAAACAAAAGTCTTAAACCAGTTTGGATTTAGCAACGAAGAAGTTCAAAAACTGAGTCCTGAAAATACAAACTGGGATATCCATAATATGTATTTATTAACTTTGCCACGCAATAAAAACGAAGAACTAGAAACAATCGTTAGAGAAGCATCAAAGGGCACTTTCAAAGACTTTATATATGATGAAAACAATACCTATGGGAAAAACAACCTATTAACAAAACAAGCCTTTGAAAGAAGTAAACTTGACTATTATGTCTGGGAAAATGGTATCCCTGACGGGCATTTTAAAGTAGCTGGAGAAGAATTAAAAATCTCATTATGGGAAAGAATCCCACAAAAATCAATCTTTAACGGAACTTATACTACATGTTGCACATCTCTTGATGGTACCCACGGAGATTCTATGGCAAAATATCTACTCTCCACCGCCTTTAATATAATGGAAATCAAAGATAAAAACGGAGATATTATTGCACAATCCCGATTTTTTATGGCAAACGAACAAGTTCCAGTTTTGCTAATTGATAATATTGAAGTTAATAATAATTTCAAAAAGAAATTATATTGCAACCTTTTAAAAGATAATTTCATAGAAGGAATTTTTAGTTATTACAGGGAATTCGCAAAACAACTTTCTAACGACAATATTCCACTTTATTTTTGTAGAGATAACAATAAGCTCTACAACTGTGATGACATCAAAGGCTATCAAAAACACTGGTTATACATCAATAACTTAATTGGAGAAGTCTCCTCAAAAGATGCTTATTGTAATCTGATTACACAGAGTATTTTTGCGCTCCCACGTAAAAATATCAGTGTATATAATGTCACAAATCCAATGAACGACGACTCTTTAATACGTTTTTTAGATGATGGTATAATTTGACAAATCCTTTATAATCGTTAATAGAGTACTATTAACCAATCACATAAGGAGAATACCGTCATGGGAATGGCAGCATCACAAGCACGTTATGTGCAATTAACCGCCAGAAAAGCAAACTGCGAATACGAAGGACAACAGATTAACCAAGCTCGTACAAATCTGGCAAACGAAGTTGCAGGAATTTTTAACGACATGTTAGACTTAGAACTCCCAGAAGTTCCAAGTACTGCTGATTATACAACAACGCAATATTCATACTCAGACGGATTTACTGATTATTATATTGACAGTTGGAAGCAAACTTCAAATAACGATAAAGAAGCAAACTATGTTGTAACAAGCCACTATATCAGCAAGATTTTCCAAGGTTCACAAAAGAAACTTGCAGACCCACAAGTTCAAGTGGCACAAAGCTATAGTGGATACACAAATCAAGTTGGTGGAGCAGCAAAAGAAATAGATAATTCTTATACAGTAACCAATCTTGATGGCTCAACCCTAAGCTATTATCCTATTGATACCTTAAGTAGTGCAGAATTTGATGAACAACTTGCAGAATTTAAGAAAGCAATGGGAAATCCTTCTCTAACAGATGATAATATCGTTGGTTATCAAGAAGAAAGCACATGGCACTTTGCATTAACGCAAGACCTTGATAATATAGCAAACGGCACAGCTGATTCATACAGTGATTTTGCCAAAACAGGTTTCCCAAGTTTTGTCGGAAACAATAGATTAACAGAATTAACATCACTAACAAAGGACCAAATCGCAGAACTAACTCAAATCACTGACGATATTAAAGGTTCAAATATTTCTAACTATTTCGGAATAAATGCTGATGGTTCTTATAACTACACAGGGTCTGGTATTTATCAATTCACAGTAAATGGTCAAACCTATTACACCACATACGATGATTTGATGAACAGTTATAACAATCCTCAATTACCAAACTCTCCGATTGATAACCAATCTGAGTTATTCTACTATAACGCAAGCTATGTTCCTACAAAAGTTTCAAACACCTTAGATGCGGTTCTTGAAACAGACGAAAGCGGACGTTTTTCATCAGTAAGATTCAGTAACGATACAAATACATACTCTCTTAATTTTGAAACTGTTACTGATGATGCAGCTTACGAAAATGCAATGAATGAATATCGCCACGCTGTTGAAGTTTATGAAAAAACTATCAATGACATTAACGCAAAAACATCTGCTATCCAAAAAGAAGACCAACAACTTGAACTTAAATTGGCTCAACTGGATACAGAACAATCTGCCATTTCTACGGAAATGGAATCAGTTAAGAAAGTTATTGACGATTCAGTTGAAAAAATCTTCAAAACATTCCAAAGTTAATAGGAAACAAAAGGGAATACAAACAAAGGGGCGGTTGCATAGCAACCGCCCCTTATTATTACACAATAAAAAAAGAGCGGATTGCCTCCGCTCTTTTTATCTTACATTTTCAGAACCTACTGAACTGCTTCTTCAACAGGAGCTTCGTCTTGTTTCTTTGCGAAAACGATTTTTTCGTCTTCAAGTTTCATAACAATTACATCCCCTGGTTGGTATGCGTTAGTAAGGATTTCTTCAGCAAGTTGGTCTTCAATCTTACGTTGAATTAATCTTCTCAATGGTCTTGCACCATACGCTTCTGAATAACCATCTTTTGCTAAGAAGTCTTTAACTTCATCAGTAACTTCAACAGACAAGTCACGTTCTGCAAGACGTTTGAACAAGTCTTTCATCATCAAATCTACGATTTCTCTGATTTCTTCCTTGCTTAAATGTGCAAATACAATGATGTCATCAATACGGTTCAAGAACTCTGGTCTGAATGCCTTTTTAAGTTCTTCATTAACGGTATCTTTTAACTTATCATATTTATCTTTCTTAGCATCATCACCTGTAGTAAAGCCTAGTTTACCTGTTGTAGTAATCATACTAGCACCAACGTTAGAAGACATAATGATAATTGTATTCTTAAAGTTGATGTGCTTACCCTTAGCATCAGTCAAACGACCATCATCAAGGATTTGAAGCATGATATTGAATACATCTGGGTGAGCTTTTTCGATTTCATCGAATAAGATTACTGAATAAGGTTTTTTACGAACTAATTCAGACAAGTGACCACCATCATCATACCCAACATACCCTGGAGGTGAACCAATAAGTTTTGCTGTTGAATGTTTTTCCATAAACTCAGACATATCAACACGAATCATATTGTCTTCAGAACCAAATACAGCTTCAGCTAAAGCTTTTGCCAACTCAGTTTTACCGACCCCAGTAGGACCTGAGAAGATAAAGCTACCAATTGGTCTGTTTGGACTCTTCAAACCAACACGAGCACGACGAATTGCTTTAGAAATTGCAACAACAGCGTCACTTTGACCGATAACTCTTTCGTGAAGAGTATTTTCTAAGCGTAACAATCTTTCACTTTCACCTTCAGTAAGTTTAGTTACAGGAACACCTGTCATTGTTGCAATAACTTCTGCAACATCTTCTTCAGTTACTGTTGGTTTGTTCATATCGTTATCACGCTTCCACTCTTCAGAAGCTTCACGAATTCTGTCCTTCATATTAGCTTCATCATCACGAAGAGAAGATGCCAATTCAAACTCTTGGTTTCTGATTGCTTCTTCTTTTTCCTTAATGATTCTGCGCAATTCTTTATCAAGCTCTTTGCCTTCTGGAGAAAGAGTGCTAACTTTCAATCTTACTTTTGAACTTGCTTCATCAAGCACGTCAATAGCCTTGTCAGGAAGGAATCTATCGTTAACATACTTGCTTGAAAGCTTTGTAGCAGCAACAATTGCTTCATCAGAAATAATCAAGTTGTGGTGTTCTTCGTACTTGAATTTCAAACCACGAATGATTTCAATTGTTTCATCAATAGATGGCTCATCGATCAGAACAGGTTGGAAACGACGTTCCAATGCAGAGTCTTTTTCGATGTACTTTCTGTATTCATCTGATGTAGTTGCACCGATAACTTGGATTTCGCCTCTTGATAATGCAGGCTTTAAGATATTTGCAGCATCGATTGCACCTTCAGCCGCACCTGCACCGATAAGAGTATGCATTTCGTCTATAACCAAGATTACGTTTCCTGCTTGACGGATTTCATCCATAATCTTTTTAAGACGTTCTTCAAATTCACCACGATATTTAGTACCTGCGATTAGCAAACCCATATCAAGTTGAATAATTTTCTTGCCATCAAGAATATCAGGCACTTCCGCATTAACGATACGAATTGCCAAACCTTCTGCAACAGCTGTTTTACCAACCCCTGGTTCACCAAGAAGTACAGGATTGTTTTTGGTTCTTCTTGCAAGGATTTGGATAACACGCTCAATTTCTTTTTCACGACCAACAACTGGGTCCAAGCGCATTTCAGCAGCTGCAAGAGTTAAATCTGTACCATATTCATCAAGACTAGGTGTTTTAACCTTTGATGCCTGAGATGAAGATGATGAAGATGAAATATTACCTGATGCAGTTGTTTGAGGCTTAGTATCACCAAGCATTTTAACAACATTTGCACGAATTTTATTTAAATCTACACCTAGGTTTTCTAATACACGAGCAGCAACACCTTCACCTTCACGGATTAAACCTAACAACAAGTGCTCTGTTCCGATATAGTTATGACCTAGCTGACGAGCTTCATCCCAAGATAACTCCAAAACACGTTTTGCACGAGGAGTAAATGGAATTTCAACAGCAACAAAGCCAGAGCCTCTGCCGATAATTTTTTCTACTTCTATACGAGCATCTTTAAGATTGACACCCATTGATTTTAAGGTCTTGGCAGCAATACCTGTGCCTTCACCAATCAGACCCAATAGAACTTGCTCAGTACCCACAAAATTGTGACCGAGTCTTCTTGCTTCCTCTTGGGCTAACATAATAACTTTTATAGCCTTTTCGGTAAAACGTTCGAACATTAATCTCTCCTCTTTCAAAACAGGTTGTATTACTATTATGTTACAAAAAATTAATAAAAACTTCAAGTATGTAACAAATAATTTACTACTCTAGGATTGAGGATTTTTTGACGTCAAAATTTTTTAAGTTTTTTTAAGAAAAGTTGTTGACAATGAAAATTGATTTGATACTATAGATATTGTCGATAAGCCCCCATCGTCTAGAGGCCTAGGACAACACCCTTTCACGGTGTAGACAGCGATTCGAATTCGCTTGGGGGTACCATATTAAAATCAGGAGCCAATAAGGCTCCTTTTTTAATGCCTAAACACACCATCAAAAGAGCTTGATATAAGTTTTATACACTGTTTCAATAGTGACAAAACCCTTTTAGCATGCTAACATGAGGCAACTCTATTAAAGGTATCTATGAAACAACTATTTGCAATATTCACAATCATCATATTTTTTGCCCCTATGTGTAACGCTGCAGCCTGTTATTACAAACAGTATTCGCCCTTGCACGGCAGAATAATATCCATCCCGTGCAACGAACCATCAAAATACAGAAAAAAGAAAATATATGGCCCTGTATTTGACCAGTATGGCAGACGACTAGGGTGCAAAACCAAAGGCGCAAAACTAATTGCATACGATAGAGAAGGGCGCAGAACTCCGTATTACAGAAGAGTCGGGAACAAAATCTTTAAATACGATAGATCCGGCAGACAAATTGCAACATACTCCCCTAACAATATTCGCTAAGATTTTCAAATAAAATAACGGCTTTTTATCCCCGTAAAGGAATCTTACATATTTGTATTTTGCTGTTTATTATGAGACAATAACATCAAAGGGGGGATTTGAGAATCTATGAACTTTTTAATCGTTAAACAAGTGAGTATTTTAAGCTTTATTCTAGGCTTAGCAATGGGTATTTTTCTTTTAATCCCAGCTATAAACCTCTTGGTTTTTCTATTTGCAATGTTCCTTGTAGGAGGAGCTATTGTAATGTTTCTCAAAAAATTTAACTTAATTGGGCTTATTGATATCAAAGAAGGTGCCATTATTGGTTCTATTGCAGGTTTCGCATCTTTCTTAGGTTTATGCGCCTCATATCTTCCTATAAGCTCTATCCTATCACTTATTTTTACCCGTTATACAGGAGGATTCTTCACTTTATTTTTCAGCTCAATAGCAAGTCTAATCATCGGCTTAACTATGGTAGTTTTTTCTGCATTGATGAGTGCTTTACTAAACAGTTTTTCAGGTTTAGTAGTAGTATGGGCTGACGAATTTATTTCAGGGATAAAAAAAGATAGCAAAGAAAATATCGATTTCGAAATAAAATAAAGGAGAAAAAATGGAATTTCAGTCTAAAATAAAAACCATTGAATGGATTGATACGTATTCAAAAATGGTTGACCAAACAAAAATCCCATACGAATATACATTTATAAACATTACATCAGGAGACGAAATGTTTTCTGCAATCAGAACAATGATTGTTAGAGGGGCTCCAGCTATTGGGATTGCAGGTGCTCACGGGATTAACCTTTACGCCCAAGAGCTAAAAGCAAAAAATCTTTCTAGAGAAGAGTTTGTAAGCCAGCTACTTGCCAAGGCTGATTATATGAAAACTTCTAGACCAACCGCTGTTAATTTAATGTGGGCAGTAGAAAAACAAAAAGAAGTTATAACCAATTCTACCTCCGACATTGACGGACTTATTAAAGAACTAATTGAAAATAGCATCAAGCTTGAAAATGAAGATATCGAAATAAATAAAAAAATAGGTGACTACGGTGCTGAAGTTGTTCCAAAAGGCGGAACAATCCTTACACACTGTAATGCAGGAGCTTTAGCAACTGTAGGATACGGAACCGCTCTTGGTGTTGTTCGTTCTGCTTACGCAAAGGATAACACTGTAAAAGTTTTCGCTGATGAAACTCGACCACGCCAACAAGGCGCAAGAATAACAACTTTTGAACTTGTTATGGACAACATTCCTGTTACATTGATAACTGACGGAATGTGCTCATACTTTATGAAAAAAGGTATGATTGATATGGTAGTTGTAGGAGCTGACAGAATCGCAGCAAATGGTGATACCGCAAATAAAATTGGTACCTATACCGTTGCAATAGCTGCAAAATATCACAATATTCCATTCTATATCGCAGCACCATTATCAACCATTGATATTTCAATAGCATCTGGCGACGAAATCCCTATCGAAGAACGTTCTGCAGAAGAAGTTACCCACATCAACGGACAACGAATTTGTGCAGAAGGTGTCAATATTATTAACCCTGGGTTTGATGTCACACCTAACGAATTGATAACAGGTATTATTACAGAAAAAGGAATAATAAGACCTGATTACAAACAATCAATTGCAAAATTGTTTAATTAATAATTAATAAGCTAAAAATAGAGGATAATATTTAATCATCCTCTATTTGTTATTTGGTACTTAAAAAGAAAAGCAGCGGAAGGAAACCCACTGCTTATATATGTTTATTTGATTAAGGTTTGTTTAAAACTTTTACAATTCTAATATGGACAATTTTTAGCTTCCTCAAATACAGCCTTGGTCCGTTCTTCATTAATCTTAAGGATTGCCTCATCAACCAACGGCTGTAACAATCTTGCAGCTTCCGCAGTTAAAAACGGCCCATTAACCTGTGTGCCATAAGGATAGTTTCTATTAGCAACATCTGTCATAATTCCCATATACTGTCCTTCCCAATAATAATAGTGCTCATAATCTAATTTATTGTCAAAATTTAAATGTTCCAAATAACGGTTAAAAATATAACTAAACTTTTCATACAAATACCGTTTTCTACCATCGTGGTCATCCACATAAATGAATGAATTCACGCATCCAGAAGTATAATCAAAACAATTAGATGCATCTAAAACCATAGGCTTCATTCTACAGAAATTCATATCAGAATCATATACATCCAATTCTGATGGACAGTTCTTAGGTGGCATACAACAACCATTTATTTCCACATTTGGAGAATAACATGGGTTATATTCTGAACAATTACTACCATCAGCGTTCTTCTCAGTTGTTCCATCTGGACATAATGGACAATTGCTACGTGTTGCGTTTGCTTCTTGACCATTCGCACACTTTGGACAGTTACTTCTGTTGGCATTTGCCATCTCGCCATTTGCACATTTATCACAATTGCTTCCGTCAGCATTTCTTTCGGTTGTTCCATTTGGACATTTTGGACAATTACTTCTATCTGGCGTTGTTACCATTGAGCCATCTGTACACTTTGGGCAATTTGAGCCATCACTATTCTTTACGGTAACTCCATCTGGACAGTATTCTTTATCAGGGGCATCTGGTAAAGTTGCTAAAAGAATATTTCCAAATTTGTCCATACTATATTTGTAAATATCTCTACCTTCCTCGTTTGGAGCTTTACTTCCGTTCACATCAATAGTTATTTCTGCTACATGTGAA
>JAZUBR010000005.1:0-1530 GCA_045638625.1 Candidatus Gastranaerophilaceae bacterium | reverse complement strand
AATGATAAATATTGGAAATGCTTTGATTTTTGCAGATGAAGCTGCTTTTCAAGGTTCAAATGGATTGCTATCAATGTTTTCAAGTACTAACGGTACTGGCTTGCCAATACTGGATAGTTCATTGACTGCTATTACACAGGCATTACAGATACCTGTAATCATTCTTTTAATAGCATTTTTAGTATTCGCTGTATATACTTTAGGAAAGCTATTATCAGAACACCTTTCACGTAAGAAAGTACCTGTTAGCTTAATCAAAGATATGATTTACGCAATCTATGATGCAGAGTCTGCTGAAGAAATTAAAAAGGTAGTCAATAATGCAGATATTCAAAAGTCTCAAAAGAGGATTTTGTCTGAACTTGCAGAGAGCGAGCATCTTGGTAAAAAATCAAGGGAAACTTTGGCTCGTAGATTGATAGACAATGAAGAGGATAAGATTGCACAGAATCTCAACAAAACCGATATCGTTACAAGAATCGGCCCTACACTTGGGTTGATGGGTACTTTAATCCCTATGGGTCCAGGTCTTGCAGCATTAGGTACCGGTGATGTAACCACACTAGCAAGTGCGATTACAATTGCATTCAATACAACAGTTATTGGTATTGGATCCGGTGCTATTGCTTACTTTGCATCTAAACTAAGACGCAGATGGTTTGGTGAATACCTTGCCAACTTGGATGCATTGATGGATGCGGTTTTGGATAATATTGACAAGAGAGATGAGAGACTTAAATAGTCACTGAAGTGATTGAAAATTATACAATATAATTTCAAAAACAATTATTTTCATTAATTGTTTTTAGAAAACAAGCTTTTATATCGTATACAATATATTTAAAAAATTTTACAATAGATTAGAATTCATATGGTTTAGAGATTAAAAATTTCATATATTTTGGTGATTATTATGGCTCGTCGTCGAGGAAAAGGACGTTTTGACAGTGAGGAAGAAGACCCTATGGCAGGTACAGCTAACCTTGTGGATGCAATGTTGGTTATTGCTGTAGGTTTGCTTGTATTCCTTGTGCTTGCTTGGAATATGCAAAGCGTTTTATTCAATAATGACTTGACTCAGGAACAGAAGGAAAAGGTCATGGAAGCCATGAATCAGGAAGTGACTGAAGTTCAAGAGGGTCAGATATTGAATGAAACTCCAGACACAAGCAATCAAACCGGTCAAGGTTACACCGAGATGGGTAAGGTCTATAAGGATCCATCTACGGGTAAGCTGATTATGGTTCAGAACAAATCTTCATAATTTATTTGATATGAGTAAGTATTTTACTTACTTTCCTCTTTTTTATTCACTAATTTACACTATTTTTTTATTTTTAAATATTATTCTTTTATAGCTATTTTTCTTTAATTTATTTATAGTATAAGTAATAAAATATTATTGTTAATGGTAAGCCGAAGACAGCTGCTGGTTTTTATAACTAGGGAAACTCCGCACATCGCATAGACTGTAAAGTTGAAAGACTTATGCTGAGAAGTATGACTCTGGAGCAGAAACGACACGGCCTT
>JAZUBR010000004.1:0-123952 GCA_045638625.1 Candidatus Gastranaerophilaceae bacterium | reverse complement strand
ATCAACAACAAAGAAAGTGCAATCGATGTAAGAATGCAAAAGCTTGAAACTGAGCAAACTGCTATCTCTGAAATGCTTGAGTCTTACAGAAAAATGATTGATGACAATATTGATAATACATTCAGTACGTTTAGTTAGAATACAAAAAAGGAGTCCTCTAAAAGCAAGGACTCCTTTTAATTATATTAAATAAAACAACCCTCTGGCTTTATTCGCCAATAATACTCGACCAGATAACTCGCAGCATCAAAGGGGTGTTCCAGAAACTTAGCCTCACTATCTCGTTTCACCTGAGAAATACTTGGCACATCGACAATACTTGTACCTTCTTTATAAGAAAGATTATAAATATTGTGTAATAACCACTTACACTTAGGGTCAACAAATAGATTAACAAAAACTTTACATCTTATCTGAACACAGCCAGAATGTTGAATTTAAGGGCGTTCTATCAACCACAAATCCAACAATAACAACAAAACATTCACTTTTAAAGGGTTAAAACGCTACATTTACGTTCATTGGTTCAAAAGCTTATAAAATATTTTTACCAATTATTGGAGCTATTTGTTTAACTTCGCTATACAATTTTGCATATTCTTCTGGATACAAAGATTGAGCACCATCACACAAAGCACTATCTGGATCATAGTGAACTTCTATTATCAAACCATCACAACCCGCAGCAACAGCAGCCCTAGACATTGGAGCAACTTTATCTCTTAATCCTGTACCATGAGATGGGTCAATTATAATAGGAAGATGACTTAATTTTTTAATAACAGGAATTGACGATAGATCCAAAGTATTTCTGGTATACTTTTCAAAAGTTCTTATACCTCTTTCACATAGAATCACCTGTCTGTTACCGCCTGCCATAATGTACTCTGCAGACATTAACCACTCTTCAAATGTTGATGACAATCCTCTTTTAAGAACTACAGGCTTATTCAGCATCCCTACTTCTTTTAAGAGGTTATAATTTTGCATATTACGAGCACCAATTTGGAGGATATCAACATACTTCATAAACATAGGAATTTGAGAAATTTCCATAATTTCTGAAGTTACAGCCATTTTATGATTATCAGCAACACTTCTTATAATCTTTAAGCCTTCTTCTCCCAGCCCCTGAAAAGCGTATGGAGATGTACGAGGTTTAAAAGCTCCTCCACGAAGAATCTTAACACCAGATGCTTTTAACTGTTCAGCAGTCTTATCCATTTGTTCATAAGTTTCTACAGTACAAGGACCCGCTATTAAACCAATATTATCTCCACCAAACTTGATGCCATTAACTTCAACAACAGTATCTTCCGCTTGAAAAACTCTACTTGTAAGCTTAAAACCTGTAGAAATTCTAATAACTTCTCCAACACCTTCAAGAAGTTCTATATCACGCTTATCAATAATTTTATTACCAACTGCACCAATAACAGTATGCAACTCACCATTAGAAATGTGAGCTTCAAAACCACGTTTTTTGATATACTCTACAACTTTATCAATGTTGGCTTGCGCAGTTTGTTGTTTCATTATAATAAGCATTTGAACCGTCTCCCAGATATACTTTGACGGCAAAATTTTACTGCAAATATAAATAATTTACAAACTAAAAAAAATATTGTACAATAGCTATACTAAGACTTTAGATGTGTTATTAGGAGGTTGTATGACCAATACAGATGGTAAAGATTACAGACGCTGGTATGACCAAGACCCCGTGCTTTCACAAGCAATGAAAACTTTGAAAGACACTGATGATGAATCGCAAATTAAAATTGCTCTTAATTTAATTAAGATTATTACAGAACACAACCTTTCTGATAGCGAGTATGCATCTGTTGACGAAATCATTTCTGCAACAGAAGAAGGTTTAAAACGCAACAAACGTGAGCGTTGGTACGATATCGACGCAACACTAAGAACTGCCATAAGTTTATTGCAAAACTGCCCTGCAAGCACTCGTTCTATGATTGCAAAAGAAATGGCTCAAATGGTAGTAGAACGTTTTGAGAACAATGGTGAAGAAGATATCGATGATGAAGATATGATTCTTGACGAAAGTTCTCTAATGGACGCTCCTAAGATTGACTAACTCCATTCTCCATAATTTTTAGTGATATAATCACTTGCTTCTTGATACGCTTCTATTTCAAGAAGGTTTTTGTCATACTCAGGAGATTCAACTGGGGCATAGTTTTGCACAGCATCTAATAGTTTATACGCATACTGCCCTATCTCACTTGTTTCTGAATACACAATTGGAGTTGGCTTATTTGCCCAATAAGATTTCTTGTAAATATTTTCCAATGATTGATTAATTATAATTGCAGAAACAGGTGCGTCTTGTGGCAAATGCCTCCAAGCCTGTATAACTTGCTTTGCACCAATACCATCTGTCTGACGCATTATCATATGTTGTTTTGCATGAACGAGCTCATGATAAAGTTTTTGCAAGAACAATTTCTTTTGCTCTTCATCAGAAGCTTGCTCACCATAAATGGAATCTAAGCCTTTATTTTTAGCTGCACGAGGTGAATTTATAAGGATATTTGCGATTTGTTTATTTACAATTACAGGAATCCCTTTATTATCGATTTGTAACTTTGCTTCCCCATTTTTTACGCCATAAAGTTTGATTGTAGACCCAAGAGTATCTTCTAATGAAAGACTTATTGTGTTGGTACTAAAAGTATAACCCCCAGCGGCATTATTTTTCACATCACCTGTAAATACCAACTTTGGATAATAATCCAAGCCTAGTTCTTTACACATATCAGCATAAATCTGTTTAAGTTCACCATTAGGAAACAACTCTTCTATTCGCTGCATATACCTTGTTTCAGAGTTTTCTTTCACAAAAGTATCAGGTTGCATCAAGGGCAATCTTTGTGTATGCACTGTTCTATCTGCACTAAAATTCAGCGTATTATATCCTAGCATCGGATTAAATTTAATTCCCATACTCTATTAAAGTATTTTTTGCCCTAAAAATTGCCTTTTCCCTTTGCATATTACTCTTATTTGGTGTATAAAATAACTATAATATACTTGAAAATACTGAAATGGAGAGGATAAAAATGCAAGTTTCATTAAGCTGGTTAAACGATTTTGTAGATTTAGTAGATAAAACCCCTGAACAAATTGCTCATGAGCTAACAATGAGCGGTCTAGAGGTAGAAGAAATTGAGGAAATAAAACCTAAATTTACCAATATTATCACTGCAAAAATTGAGAAAATCGACCAACATCCAAATGCAGATAAGCTCCATTTGGTAACTCTTAATACAGGTTCTGCAACAAAAACTGTAGTTTGCGGAGCTCAAAACATCAAAGAAGGACAAATTATTCCATATGCTTCTGTTGGTAGTAATGTATTAAACCGCAAAACAGGAGAACAATTTACACTAACACCAGCAGTTATAAGAGGTGTTGAATCTCAGGGTATGCTTTGTTCTGCGGATGAACTTGGAGTTGATGACAGAAATTATCAAGAAGAAGATGGCATTCTTATTCTTAACAGACTTTTCCCTGATATTAAACTAGGCGAAGACGTAGAAAAAGTCTTAGGATTTGATAACGATGTAGTATTTCATGTAGCGCCAACAGCTAACCGTGGAGACGAAATGTCCGTAATCGGGATTGCTAGAGAACTTTGTGCAATATTTAATAAACCGCTAAAAAATGATTACGTAAACGTAAGTTCTTCATATAAAAACAGCGGATTTGACGTAGAAATAAAAGACAACGACGTTTGTAAATACTACTCTATCGCAGTTCTAAAAGATATTGAAATAAAACCTTCTCCAGAATGGATGCAAAAACGACTTCTATTTTCTGGAATAAGAGCCATTAACAACGTTGTTGATATTACAAACTACGTTTTGATGGAATACGGCACACCATTACACGCATTTGATTATGACAAATTGAATGGATACTTATGTGTAAGAAGAGCCGAAAACGGTGAAAAACTTATCACTCTAGATGAAGTAGAAAGAGAACTAACTACAGATTCTGTTGTAATCTCAACTAAAGAACAAGCTGTTTGTTTAGGAGGTGTATTTGGTGGAGCAAACTCCGAAGTTGACACAAACTCTAAGAATATCGCCTTAGAAGGTGCTTACTTCACTCCAGCATCAAACCGTAAGAGTGCAAGAAGCGTTGGATATCGTTCAGAAGCGTGTGCAAGATTCGAACGTGGTGTTGATATTCTTGCTGTTAAAGCCGGCTTACAACGTGCAATCGACTTATTAGTTAAATATGCCAATGCAAAAGTAGAATGCGTAGTTTCTGACGGTAATGCAGAATACAAACCGATGGAAATCACCTTAAGATTCAGCGAAGTTAAGAGAATTTTAGGTTGTGAAATCGATAAAGATAAATGTGTAAACATCTTAGACAAACTAGGATTTGTTCTATTAGGTCGAAATGATGCAGCAATCAAAGTAATGGTACCGTCTTTCCGCTCTGGCGACGTAACTCGTGAAGTTGACTTAATCGAAGAAATTGCTAGAATTAACGGTTACGATAAGATTACACCAACTTTACCAAGCAAATCTGCAACACCTGAAATTTCATTAGAAGAACGAATTATTAAAAAAGTTCGTTCAATGATGGCAGGTTCTGGATTTGATGAAATTGTTACAAACTCTCTAATTGGCGAACCTTTACTTAATAGCTTTGGTATTAAATTTGACAAAGATAATGCTATTTTTGTTGAAAACCCACAAAGCGAAGAGTACACAATGCTACGTCAAACTCTTGCAGCTAATATGCTTAACTGCTTAAAATACAACTGGGATAACGGACAAAAGAATCTTTGGTTCTATGAATTAGGCAAAACTTACATCAAAGTAGCACCTGCTGATGAAAAGAGCGCAGGAGTTAAGGAGAGCCAAGTTCTTGCAGGTATGATGTGTGGAAATAAAGAAAACAGAAAGTGGAGTTCTGCTACTTCTAAAGTATCTGCAAATGTTGATTTTTACTCTATCAAGGGTGTTGTAGATAAATTATTAAAAGAATTTAACCTTGATAAACGTGTTAAATATCAATTACTAAGCGAATCTCCTCTAGCTAATACCCATACGGTATTGCATCCATACAAGACCGCTGTATTAACATTGCTTGGTAAGCAACCACAAGTCATTGGATACTATGGAGAACTTCATCCTGAGATTGCTGCTAAGTTAAAGATTAACCAACCTGCGTTCCTATTCAAATTAGACTTAGATATGGTTATATCTTCAGTGAATGAAACAGTACCAAGATACAAAAAGCTTCCACAATTTCCAGAAGTTCAAAGAGATTTAGCAGCTATTATTCCTGCTGAATATCCTTGGGCAGATCTTGAAAAATTAATCAAGAAGGGTGTTGATAACAGCTTATTTAATGGTTGCGAAATTTTTGATGTTTACCAAGGTGAACACGTTCAAGAAGGATTTAAGAGCGTTGCATTCCGTGTTAAAATTCAGGATGCAAATGCAACACTAACAGACGAAATTATTGAACAACAAATGGCCAATATTCGTTCTGTATTAAAGAAATCTATTAACGAAATTTCATTCAGAGAGTAAATATGAAGAAAAAAATAATAACCTTAATGGCAATTCTTACTACCGCCCTTAGCGTTTGGGCGGGGTATATGCCATATTATTCTAATTCAATTCCTACTGATTCATTGGGTGTTTTTCAAGTTACAGAAACACTTAAAATTTTCGATGAACCAACAGAAAATGCGACTGAGAAATTTGTATTAAAATTCGATTACAATGATATGCCAGAAGGGATTTTTGCAGCATTCGTACCAGAGAAACAATTGTCTTTCCTTTACGTAACAGACGTTGGTGACGGTTGGATTCAAGTACTATATGACAAAGATGAAAATCTAAGAGGTTGGATTAAAGTTGAAGACAAATTCTTATTCAATTCTTGGATGACATTCTACAATATGTACGGTCGCAAATATGGCTTAAAACTAATGAAAGACCTCCCTGAATCACACAAGGTTTTGAAATCAGCTCCTGAAGATGATGCACAAGTTGTTTCAAGGATTAACTATCCACAAAAAATCAAGATGACTGCCCTAAGAGGGAACTGGGCTCTCGTCTCAGTACTTGATATGGATAAAACGCCTAAAACTGGATTCCTAAAATGGAGAGATTCTAACGGCGCAATTTATGCATTTCCAGAAATTAAATAATTCTATAAAAAAAGCGGGAGTGATATTAATCACTCCCGCTTTTTATTCTGACTTACATCTTTTCTGGAGCTGTTACTTGAAGAATTTCAAGAGCATTTGCTAATACTTGTTTTATTGCAAGAATTAGCGCAAGTCTCGATTTCATAAGGTCTTTATCATCACAAATAACTCTATTTGCGTTATAGAAAGAATGGAACTCACCTGCTAATTCTTGAACATATCTACAGATTGTATAAACAGTTCTATTTTGAGCAGATAGAGTTATTACAGATTTAAACTCTTCTAACTTTAACAACAATTTACGAGCTTCTGCGACTCTGTTTTCCATCAGAGAAATATCAAAGTTTGATTTAACATCTTCTAATTCAGCTTCTGTTAACGGAGCTGGAGATTTTTCACCAGTTTCAGGATTTAATTTTTCAGAAACAGCATTTCTTAAAATTGAACAAGCTCTTGCAAATGCATACTGAACATAGAACACAGGATTTTCATCAGTTGAACGTTTTGCTAACTCAATATCAAAATCAAGAGTTGTATCAATATTTCTCATCTCCATCCAGAAACGAGTGGCATCAACGCCTACTTCATCAATTAGGTCTTCTAGGGTAACCATATTTTTACGTTTGCCCATACGAACTTCTTCACCATTAATCACAAGATTCACCAATTGACCTAATAGAACTTCCAATTTATTAGGGTCGTGTCCAAGCGCTTCAATAGAAGCTTTTACACGAGCAACATAACCGTGGTGATCAGCGCCCCAAATATTGATTAAGCGGTCAAATCCTCTATCTAACTTATCAATATGATAAGCAATATCAGCCGTTAAGTACGTATTTGAACCATCTGCCTTTTTGATTACTCTATCTTGATCATCACCATATTCAGAAGACTTAAACCACATAGCACCTTCTTGCTCATATAGTTTACCAGCATTTTGAAGCTTTTTAAAAGATTCTTCTACTTTACCAGAGTTATGCAAATCTAGCTCTGAATAGAAGTTATCAAACTCAACTCTAAAGTTATTCAAAAGTTCTTTTTGAATATTTTCCATTTCTTTTTTTGCATAATCAGAAAGAACCTGTACATCTTCTGTTGGTTGATGTTCAGACAAGAATTTTTTTGCAACAGGAATCAAGTATTCACCTGGGTAATAATTTTTACGTTCAATTTCGTCTGTAGGGAAATCAATATTTTCACCTAGCTCTTGTTTAATTCTGATTTTTAAAGAATTACCAAGTTTCTGGATTTGGCTACCAGCATCATTGATATAAAACTCTTGATAAACATCGTGACCATAGAATTTCAAAAGGTTTGCTAGAGCACTACCCATTGCTGCCCAACGACCGTGACCAATGTGGAATGGACCAGTGGGGTTTGCAGATACGTATTCTAAAAGAATTTTTTCTTTTTCGATTTTATCAGGTCTACCATACTCAGATTTTTTATCTAAGATTTCTTTTAAAGCTTTCGCCAAGGTCTTATCAGAAACTTTGAAGTTAATAAAACCACCCATTACAGAAACTGTATATTCATCAGATGAAAGATACTCAACAATTGCATTTGCAATCATAGGAGGTGCAATTTTTGCTTCTCTTGCAAGAGATGAAACATTAACTGCAAAATCACCAAAATCTGCATTTTTTGGTTTTTCCATAATTAATGTCACATTTTCAGCTGAAGTCATTTGTCCAACTTTATTCTCTTTGCACGCTGTAACAAGGGCTTGTTTAACCTCTGCTAGTAAAAAATCTTTTATCATATTATTCCTCTTATTGCTTGTATCATCTATATTCATTATAGAATAAAAAATTTATTTTATATATAATAAAGGTATGTTAAACTGGGCAAATTCGATAGAAAGAATACATGAATTAGTAGCAGAAGAAAACATTGAGTCATTGACAGCAGAACTCAATAGTTATCACTCTGCAGATTTGGCATCAATGTTCTGCGAACTTGATGCCTCAGAACGTGCTGTTTGTATCAACCTTGTAGAAGAAGCAAAAGCCGTTGAACTGCTTGAATACTTAAGCCCACAAATGCAAGTTGAAATACTTGGAGATATCGACGCAAACAAAGCTTCCGCTCTTATTTCTAAGTTACCACACGACGATGCAGCCGACGTTCTTGGTGAATTAGAAGATGATGAAAGCGCAAGCTACTTAGAAAAACTTCCTCAAAAGTTCTCAAGTGAAGTAAGAGAACTTTTAAAATACGACGAAAGTACTGCAGGTGGTATCATGACCCCTTTGGTACTTACAGTTAATGCGGATATGGATGTAGAAGGAGTTCTTTCTACTATCCGAATCAAAGCTGAAAAAGACAATATGGATTTGTATTACGTCTATGTTGTTGACGGACAAAACCACCTTGTAGGGGTTTTATCACTCAGAGATTTGTTAACAAGCCCTATTCATAAGAATATCAGGGATATCATGCAGAAGGACATCGTAAAACTTCACATCGATGACTATCAAGATTATATTGCAGATATCTTTATGAAATACCAATTCAACGCCCTGCCAGTTGTTGATATGTATAACCACTTGAAAGGTATTGTTACTTGGGATGACGCACAAGACATCGTAGAAGAAGAAACCACTGATGAAATCTATACATCTTCAGGTATCATCGTTGACTTAGCCGGTGATGATGAGGATATCCTAAGCGGGAATATCTTTAATTCTATTAAAGCAAGAACACCTTGGCTATTTATCACATTAATCGGAGAATTTATCGCAGTAACAGTTGCGAATCATTTCACAGCAACAGTTGATGCATTACCAATCATTGCAGTATTTATGCCACTATTAGCAGGTTTAGGTGGTAATATTGGGACTCAAAGTATCACTCTAATGGTACGTGGTCTTTCTACTGGACAAATTACAGTTAAATCACAATTCAGACAAATATTGAGAGAAAGTGCCGTTGGTTTATTAATTGGGGCATTCTTCGGCTTAATGGTTGCGGTTGTAACAATGGGATGGCAACATAATATTGCCTTCGGTATAATTGTTGGTATTGCAATGGCTCTAAACATGACAATTGCGACCATTATTGGAGCTATGACACCATTTATACTAAAACGTCTTAAAATTGACCCCGCAGTTGCATCTGGCCCAGTAATTGCAACTTCTATCGACGTAGTCGGATTATTCGTATACTTCTCTCTAGTAACTTTTTATCTTGTTAAAATACTAAATTCTTAAGGGATATTACTAAAACTGGATGTTTTATAGAACAAGTCCTTATCAAACTCATCAAAACTTTTGATAATTCCAGATAATCCACCAATATTTTCATAATATTCAATTGGTTCAACAGAAGAAATTGCAACAATTTTACCAATATTAGCAGCTTTAGCAGAATTTATACCAGAGATTGCATCTTCTACAACAATACACTCCTGAGGTGTCAAATCAAGATTCTTAGCCGCTATCTCATAAATATCAGGGGCAGGTTTCCCAGGGATTTTACCATTTGAAAACACAATCTTATCCAAATCAAACCAGCGTTCTAATTTAAAGACATCTATATAAAATGCCACATTATCCCATTCTGACATTGTCGCAATCGTCCTTGGGATATTGTTCTCACATAAATAATCCAAAAACTTTTCTGCCTCAGGAGCCAACACAAGACGCCCTTCTTGTCTCAAACATTCATCTCTATAAAGACCTTCTTTTTCTTTTGCCAAGCTCTCAACAAGCTCCGGTTCAGGTTTGCGCCCGATTGCATACTCGATAATATCCGAATTTGTTCTACCAAACATATATTTTTGCATCTCTTCATCAGAAAAAGGAACACCTCTCAAGCGTTCAGAAAATATACGCCAAGCATCATAATGCAAATCAGAATCGAAAAACAAAGTTCCATTAAAATCGAAAATAATCCCCTTCACCAAACACCTACAAAACAAATTTCAAATGAATCACATAAGGCTGATAAGTAACACTTTTTTCAGCAGGAACAAAATAATACTTTCCTGATTTACGAGGTGTAAATAAGCTCACAAACTTTTCAGCAGAATTATCTAAGTTTTCAAAACTGTAGTTATAAAACATTAAGTTTGTATCATTCATCAACAGATATGTTTTTTGTCTAAAAGGCGAACGCTTTACTTTGATATAATTATCTTTAAAATCAGAAACTCTGATTATTTCTACCTCTGGGAAAATTTCCTTCAATTCCTTTTCATTTAAGCGCTCTAATTGAATTTTATCATCAGAAAAGTATATTCTATGAAACTTTAAAGAATTTTTATTATATCCAATCAAATCTCCATTATGAAAAAACTCTTGAGTTGAATTAGCATCATAATATAAGCCATCTGCCGCATATTCTGAATAGACATTGTTTCCTAACGTTAAATGTTTAACAAACTCGATAGTTGTTCCTCCACGAGTAGTGGACCATTTATTAGTCTCATGGTTGTAATAAACCTTCGAATTTACTGAAATATTGTCAAAATTAGCAGCAAACCCTGATAACCCTGACATTAAAAATAATATAAAAACTAAAACAAATCTGCACATAATAACCTCAATGGTTTAATTTTAAAAAATCATAAGAGGATAGTCAAGAAAAATTACAAAGCTGAAAGGATATCAGCCACATTATTAGCAAAACCTTTACCCATTGTGCCATACATGCCAGCAGCTTGTTTTTTCATAAAGTTTCCAAAACCTGTAGTATTTTCATTACTAAACGGAGATTTTATTGTATTTTTTGATTTAGCCATTGCCATTAAGTCGGTAAGGGAAATGTCAACAGCATCACGCCCTGCACCTAACTGTTCCATTAAACTCTTATCAATCCTATGGCCACCAGATTTTACAACATCTTCATCAAAGCCTGCACCTTCAGACTGATTCAAGGATAGTTCACTCATTGAACCTGCATCAATTGCATTAACTTTAAATGGATCGTCAGTTAAACCCTCAATATTTAACCCAATAGGAACACCCATAGGACCCATTAATTGAGTATAAACTTCCCCAGCACCGTTGGATAATTCATCTAATTTAGAGCTCAAAAGGTTTGCAAACGAATCATCACCTAAATCAAATTGGACATTCGAGCCAACTTGAACTCCAGGCATTAATTCATTAACTTGACCAATATTATTCGGAACTATACTCATACTGGGAGTATAATGCTTTTTTAGCATGATTTCATCAACTATCAAGAGGATATCCTCTATTCCCAGTAGCCAATAATACCCTTTACAATTGCATCAGCAATCTCTTCACCATATTTACCAAGAACAATGTTTCTTAAATCTTTTTCGTCATTAATATTACAAAACTCTACTAAAACAGCAGGTTCATCTAGTGCCGCCCTATCATTTTTACGCAGTACTTGTTTGCTACCATATAGCATATTTGCCTGCATAGAATCTGGGGTTTCTTCTGGTGAGAACTGTTTATCAAAACGATACCAAGTCCCATCTTTCTTTTTAAAGTTTAGATTCCTTAGGTTCGTAACTCCATCTGATTCAATATAATTTTCAAGAATATTGAGAGCCAACTTCTCATCTTTTGCATCTTTTGGATGCGCATAAATTTTAGTACCTTTAGAAGATGTTTTATCTCTTGAATCAGAGTGTAAACTCACTAGTAAATCCGTACCATAGTCTTTATAAGAGACAACTTCGAAATGCCCAGCCGTTAAAACAACTTCTGCACCAAGTGCTTGAAGTTTTTCTATTACACGCTGAGACATCAATCTGTTCATCATCCACTCAGTGACTTCAAGGTCTTTAATCCCTTCTGCACCAATATCAAAATCTTTTGTATTTGGATTATATCCACCGTGTCCTGCATTAATTTGGATTTTCTTACCATCCAAAACACCAGAGCCGGTTGGCTCAAAAGTTTGTATTAAAGGCTTTACCTTCCCGCTAGTTTTTTGAGCAGGATTCATATCAGCCTCTGACCATCCTAACTCCTTTGCAATAACTTTTCTAAGATTCTTAGGTTCCAAATCTCCAACTAATAATTTATTAAAAGCTTCTGACACCTTACCAGTACCAATCCACCAAGTCGATGGATTCCATACACTTCTATCACGGAACTCTTCTTCAAAAACTTTTAAAAAATTCTCTTTTGCTGAATCATCCAAATCATAGTTTTTATCTAGGATATCGAATAATTTTTGAATTTCCTCTTTGCAAATCGAACGTTCATTATCAGCTTCGCAAATACCTGCTATGATATCGTTTGACCTCAAAACTTCAATTATATTTTCACTATTCACACGTTGAATTTGATATTTATATAGAATCGCATTTAAGTCATCGTCATCAACTAATGTATCATTGAGATTATCGCTAATTTCTTTTGCGGATTTTGCAAGAACATTATCAAAAACCCTCTGTATCTCAGAATAATCTTCTTCTTTTATTGCCTTATTATATTGGACTAATAAACTTTGTTGCTCTTTAGATTCTTCTGTTAAACACAAGAAAGAATGCTTTAAAATATCAAGCCCGCCAACTTTTTTCATCATTTTAATAAAGTTCTTACTTCCACCTGATAAAGATATTAACTCGGCAATATTATCCTTATTAATTTTTTTATTCAAGACCTCTGCGGCAAACTTTTTTGCTTCATCTGATTCATCAATCGCACCATTTATCGATTTATACAAAGATTCTGCATCAGAAGCATCTAAGATATCAGTCATTGCTGTCATTTTATCAGTATCTACCCAGAACCAAGACTCATATTCCTTCTTCGCTTCAGCTTTCAATAAATTTACAGCCACTTCTGATAACTGAAACTTCTTGGCATACGCATCGACAAGCTCATTTGTCTTTTGCAAACGCTCTTGACTATCCAAGTCCATATTCTTTATATTTACGATTTCAGCCGAAAGACTTTTATCTATCTTAATCTCTTTTGGGGCTTCGACCACGGTCTGAGCATTAATATTAATTTTATCCCCAACCTTAATCTTATAATCAGGGGCCAAATGCCTATTTAGAACCATTAACTGCTGTAACCCTGTGCCTAGTTTTCTAGATATAGAAGCTAAACTACTATCTCCCTCTTGAACAATATATTCGGATTTTAAACTATCACCTTTATTACCCTTTTCTGTCTTTTCAACAGCACTACCCTCTTCTGGTTTCCACCAAGTTGCTAGCTCTACATCTGAAACCTTACCTTTACTCTCATTATACAACCCATCAATAACAGATTTTACAACGTCTTTATCTTCCAAACTTAGACCACTATAAACATGAGCAAGACGCCCCAATGAACGCTTATACAAACCATTCATCTCTTTATCATCGACCATCGATTTTGTATAAATTAATTGCTCAGTTGCTGATTTAAAATCCTCTTTTATAACCGCAGCTTTAAACTTATCAATATCAATTGCCGCAAACCCTTTATTAAAAACTAAATCAATAAGCCCTTCTTTTAGAGACTTTGGCATTTTATTAAATACTTCATCACCAATAGTAACTCTTATATCTTCTTGAGTTTGCAAATAATCTTTTACAAGCTGTTGATAACATCTTTCAGTAGACCATTTCTGTCCGACTTTAACACCTTTTGTATAGCCATAACCAATTGTCGGAGTACCTTTGCCATCCTTCTTTGCCACAGTATAAGGCTTGAAATTATTATCAGGATTACCCTCAAACTTAACAAAAATCTCCAACATGCCATCACTCATGCCAGAAAGTTTTTTTACTTCACTATGATTTTTCACCATACCAATACTAGCAGTTACAGATGGTGGAATTTTAATCTCTTCAGCTTTATCCAAGACAACTTCTTTCCCCGCCTCAAAAACTGCTATCCGTTCTTTTTTACCATCTTTGATTGTTCGAACTTCCCACCCATTTTCTGCCGCCAACTGACGAAGAGAAACTTGGTATTTATTCGCTATAACAGACGGATTTTCACCACTCTTCACCTTATAGCTAATCGTCTCTTTACGATTTGAATCAACATTTGAACTCTTTGGCGGAGGTACATCCGAAGAACTAATTTTAGTTTTTATTTTCAACCCAACTGTCAATTTTACAGGTTGACCTTTAGCATCACGCATAGTTTTTGTCTTATTATCATATTGCCAACCATTCGCTTCTGCTAACTGATGAATTGTTAATTTATGAGCATTTGCAATTTTAAAGAAATTATCACCAGATTTTGCTTTATAAACATCGGCACCATTAAAAACAGAAGCATTCTTCGCCGCCTGCGTAGAAGACTTGCTTTGCTGTTTTTTATTGTTTATCTCAGGGCTCTCTCCTGACATACCAATACGTACCATAGACTGATAGACTCCGTTTCAATCTCTTAACATCATTAGCTAGTACATGTATGCCACATTTTAGAGATTTTATAACATCTCCTATGCAAGTGGGGTTTCTAAAAGATTATCAGCCTTGGCAGCTTCCACTGCCAATCTGTCACAACGCTCATTATAAGGATGCCCATTATGCCCTTTAACCCAAACAAATTCAATGTCATGGGGCTTCATACAATCAATTAAACGTTTCCATAATTCAACATTCTTTACTGGAGCTTTGGATGCAGTTCTCCAACCGTTACGTATCCAGCCTTCTAACCATTTTTGATTAATAGCATCTGTTAAATATTTGCTATCCGAAGTCAATACAACCTTACAAGGCTTCTTCAACGCCTCTAATGCAACAATTGCAGCAAGAACTTCCATTTGATTATTAGTAGTATTGTTATATCCTTGAGAGAACTCTTTTTCATGAGTTTGCCCATTAGCATCTACATAAACAAGAATGGCACCATAGCCACCCTTCCCAGGGTTTCCGCTACAAGCACCATCTGTGTAAATATTTACTTGAACTTTTTCTTCAGGCATTTTAACTACGCAGCCAATTCACCTGTGATTTCAGAAATCAAATACTTAGCAACCCATTCAAAATCTTTGTTGCTATCCGCAGCTTTTTTAAGTTCTGCAACACTAGCACCACCAATTCTGATTAGTGTCATTGCAACTACGCCTCTCTTGATTCCTCTAACAACTTGAAGTTGATTTACCAACTCAGGAACTGCACTTGAACCTATGCTAACTAATTTATTTTCAATTTCATTCTTAACTGTATTATCTGCACCTTCTAATTTTGAAAGCATTTCTTCAATAGATAGCATATTAATCTCCTTTTTTATCTCTTTATGCTTCCATTATAGATTAAAAAATTAGCCCTCTTGGATTTTTTAATATAATCTTTATATGAATGTAAAGATTACAAATTGAGAAAATTTTAGCACTAAAAAACCCGAAGATAACTTCGGGTTTTCTAAATCTCTTACTTTGTACCGTAACGTTTTTTAAATCTTTCAACACGACCTTCTGAGTCAAGAATTTTTTGTTGACCTGTGTAGAAAGGGTGACAGTTTGAACAAATTTCAACAGTGATGTTTTCTAAAACAGAACCTGTTTCGATTTCGTTACCGCAAACGCACTTGATAACTGTTTTTTTATAATCAGGGTGAAGTTCTTTTTTCATTTTATACCTGCTTTCTTTCAAGATTCCAAACTTGAATATTACATTTCGACCAATAATATTGTATATCGACCTGCTTATAAAAGCAAGCGAATGTTAAGTTCATGTTAATTCAATTTAAGAAACACGTCTAATTAATTCCAACGCTTCTTCTGAATCAGGGAAAACCTCTAACAATCGTTCTGCTTGAGCAATTGCATTGTCTTGGTCATTTAACTGTTCATAACACTTAGCCGAATTAATCAACAAAACCGTATTCTTTGGATTCTTATCCAACAAATTCAAGAAAATGTTATTCGCCTTTTCAAATTCCGCTAATTCAAAATACGTTAAACCGAGAAGGTTCATTGTATCATCAGAAACTTTCTTTTCCAAAGCCTTAATTAAATATGATTTCGCATTCTCATAATCTTTTAATGCATAGAACACACGACCTGCAACAAACAAAATGTATTCGTGTTCATTAGAAGAAACTAATGCATCCAAAATCAACTCTTTCGCTGATTGCAAATTATTTAATGCAATTCTATTCAATGCCAAGAATGTTTTAACAAAAGAATTTGCATCAATTTTCATAGCTTGTTCATAGTATTTATCAGCCTTTTGATAATCAGCAATCGAATATAAGTAATTTGCATATTCAAAGATTATATCAAAATCATCAGGAGCCAATTCCATTGCAATACTAAACTCATCTTCAGCCCAGTCGAACAAACGCTTACCAAGATATATTACACCTAAATCCTTGTGAGCTTTAGCTGAATTTGGCTGCATCTTAATAACCTTCTTGAGAATTTTTTCAGCAGTATCAGTATCACATAATTGAGTAGAAAGAATCGCATATTGATAGAACACCTCAGCATTAACTTTATTTTTCAAAAGGATTCTATCATAGATATCTTTAGCTTTTCTCAACTCACCAACTTCTATATACAAAGCTGCAAGTTTTTGCGCCGGCATTAGGAATTTTGAATTCATAGCAACCATACTTTCTAAGAGTTTAATTGCAATATCCAATTGTCCCAATGCTTCGTAACAAAGAACCATATTATATCTATAATTAGGTTTTTCAGGATGTGTTACAGCTAATCTTTTATATAGCTCAATTGCCTCTGCAGGGCAATTCATCTTCATCAAAGACAATGCCCAAGCAACCATAAATGTCTCATTTTCTTCTAAAGTATTCGCCTTTTCAAAATACTCACAAGCTTTGTTATGCTGGTTTAATAATTGGAATACTGAACCAACATTATAATTCGCAAAAGCATCATTTGGAGTTTCTTGAACTGCTTGCATATATAGTTCTAAAGCTTTATCATTCTTACCTATAGTTAGATAACAAGTTCCTAAACTATTTATAACCTGCGAATTATTCCCAGATAATTCTTTTGATTTTTTCAAAAACAAAATTGCATTCTCAAAATCTTTACCTGCCATTAACGCTGTTCCAATCAAATAAGGGAACAAGTAATCATCAGGCGCCAAATCGGCTCCAGGTTGAGCATAATCAACAGTTTTTTGAAACTCGCTCTGTTTCATATACAACATTGCTAAGTTTTTGTACGCCTCTGCATAATCCGGTCTTAATTCAATAACTTTCTTATATGCAGCTTCTGATGCAGGATACTCTCCTAGCGCATCATAACAATTTGCTAAATAAAACCAAGAAGTAGCATCTTCAGGACAGAATTTTACTACATCCTCGAAGTTTTTCTTAGCTTCTGCCATTTGTTCCAAGTTAATATGCACAAGTCCTAATAATTTTTTGTGTTCAAAATTATTAGCCTCTGTCTCTATTAAACTCTTAAGCTCTACTTTTGCTGTCTCAAAATCTTTTGCAGCAATTAAATCTTTAATATTCTCTAATGTCATCATAATACCTATATTATTCATCAAATATTCCGTTATATCAAGCGAATTTCTTGATTTTTATTCAAATATAGTATAGAATTAGAAGAAGAGAATGAGGTTTTTAAATATATATACATGGACCAGAGTATAACGTTAACAAATATTTTTATAAATATTTTTGTAATTTTATTTTTGCTTTTTGTAAATGCATTTTTTGTAGCTGCAGAATTTTCCCTAGTGAAAATCAGAAGGACACGTTTGGAGCAGCTTTCTAATGAAGGTAGTAAAGTTGCAAAACTTGCTATCTCAATGCTTGATAATGTAAACGAAATGTTAGCAGCTGCTCAACTTGGTGTAACTGTTGCAAGTATCGCACTTGGTTGGGTTGGGGAAGCTACTGCTGTTGCCCTTATAAAACCAGTTATTGAAGCCGCTCTAAATGTTAATGCTGATATTACATCACACGCTATCGCGGTTCCTATCGCATTCTCACTAGTAACAATGTTCCACGTTGTATTAGGGGAACAGTTACCAAAATGTATGTCAATTCAACATCCAGAGCGAACTGTATACATCATCGCAAAGCCAATGCACTTGTGTATGATTATTTTCAAACCTTTCGTATGGTTATTGACAGTTTCAGGCAATGCAATATTAAAACTATTTAATGTTAATGATGAATCTGCAGCACAATTAGCTCACACAACAGAAGAATTAGACTTAATCGTTGATGCAAGCCTTGACCAAGGTGTTCTTAACGAAACAGAAGCTGAAATCATCCATAATATGTTCAAGTTCTCTGATTTAACTGCAAAACAAGTAATGATTCCAAGGACTGATATAGTTTGTCTTTCTTATGACACAACTATGGAAGAATTAAAACAAATTACATTAGAAAACCAATATACAAGATACCCTGTCTATAAAGAAACTATGGACAAAATTATCGGATTTATTCACGTTAAAGACGTATATTCACAATCTGTTTCAGACAAACCATTCTCTATGGACAACTTATTGCGTCCTATTCTACTTGTTCCTGAAACAATGACTCTAGATAACTTAATCATTGAATTCAAAAAATTAAGAGTTCAACTCGCTATTGTTGTTGATGAGTTCGGAGGAACTTCTGGTATTATTACCCTAGAAGACGTCCTTGAAGAAATCATTGGTGAAGTACAAGACGAATTTGACGAGGAAGAAAGCAACATTAAACAAATCGGTGACAACAAGTATTCTGCAAACGGAATGATGCGTACTGATGAAATTGCAGAATTCTTTGAATTTGATGAAGAAAAGTTTGACGAAGAAGATATTGAAACAATTGCAGGTTTAGTCGTAAAAGTTCTTGGTAGAATCGCAAACGTCAATGACGAAGTTGAATTCAACGGATTAAAATTCACAGTTAGTGAAGTTGATGGAGCAAGAATAACTAAGCTTATTATTGAAAAACTTCCTCAAACTGTGGATCGCCCTGTATCAGAAGAAGCTTAGACTTCTTGTGGAACTTCTTTATTGTAATTTGCAAAATTGCGATAATCGTTTAGTTCATTGATTGATACCATATCTGCAACTCTCGATGCTTGTTTTTGTTTCTTTGTAATTATTGCATTGATTATAATTGCAGGGATTGTGCCTGCAATTACACAAGAAACGTATCTGACAAATTGCTTACCACCTTCAAGCAATGTTTTAGGGTCTCTCCCTGCCATACCTATCCCCACCCCCAAAAGAGATGCTGCTAAAGTAATCGGAGCTGCTATCGCATTCCCTGTTGCTTCTACAGATTCTGAATATTTCTGCGAGTTGTCATCAACTTTATTAAAAGTCATAAAAGTATTTTGTTGCAACTGCTTTGCATCTTCTAATTGCTCTTTAGACAATTCTAATTTCTTAACGCCTTCCATAAACTGCTTTTCATACAAGGCATCCGTCTTTTTATAGTTATCATAAGCCTTCTTGTCTTTCCAAACATTGACTAAGAAATTAAAGAAACCTTGTTTTTCTTTTTTATTAGAAATTACATCTTTTATAGCTTCTGCATTTTCATCACTTACGTAAACCAGCTTTTCAGGATTATTCAGAAGAGCCTGTTTAACCTTAAAACGTCCAATTCTTGAAGCTTCTTTCTGAATTGCAGCTTGGTAAACAGCAGCGCCTGTCGATACCGCAATAGTTAACGCTTGAGAGATAAAGCCAGCTTTTGACGCTGATTTTACCTTACATAAAGAAAGGATTTTTTGAAGCATTACACTGAACAAAGTACCAAATCCAAAGAGTGTTGTAGTCAAAGCTGATGTTGCAAGTTCTGCATTTTCTGCATAATCCTGAGAGGCAATATCAATCTCCTCAACAATTTGTGTTAATAACTGCTGATCTCGCTTTGCCTCTTCAACTTTTTCAGGAGACAACTCTTTATCAAAATTTTTCTTCTGATTTTCTAACTTTTCATTAAACGCAGCTTTTTCAACATTATATTCTTTTGTTTTAAAAGCATAATCCTTCAAAAGAGCCCATCCCTCACCAAAAGTTGAACGTTCTTTCTTCTTTTCTTTTTTATATTCTAAAGGATTTTCTTTTGCATATTTATCAGCTTCTGCAATCTGCTCTTCTGTTAATAGCGCAAAATTCTTTGGATTACTTAAATCTTCTCTCATTGCAGTAAAACGCCCTCGCTTAGAAGCTGAAACCTCCAATCTTGCAGTAAGAAACTGAGCTGGCATCATACAAGCAGCTGTAATTATTGCAGATGGTATAACCATCAGTGTCCAAAAAGCAACATCTTTATTAATCTTAGGGGAAAATCTTTTTAAAAAATTATGAGTACTATTTAAGTATTTACCTTTTTTAGCAGCAGCTATTCCAGCACCAATCCCGACCCCAAGCATAGACACCCAGCCAACAACAGTTTCTAAAACAGCCTCTGTCGCCATCTCCATGTTCTCAGCATTTTTTTGTGAGTGTTCATCCATTATATTAACTGCACGAATTAAAAGTTCGCCACGTTTAACATCTTCTTTATTAAACTTATCCGGATTTTCCTTTAAATAAGTCAACCTTCTTGCCTCTTGGATATCTCGTTGATCTCTCCAAGCTGGATACATAGGGCTATGCTTTTTATATGCTTTTAAATCTTCAAACACAGTACAAACCTTCTTCTACAAAGAAGAACACTTCTCAAAGATAATAATTGCCTATTTCTCAAGGAATATTTACAAACCTTAATACTAGTCAAACCAAGCAACAGCGTTATGTCTTAAAGTTGTGCCATTCTCCTTACGATATGAGAAAAACAAGTCATTATTACAAGATGTACAATATGGACAAATATCTATCTCCTTAATACCAATCTCTTGCAATTGCCTTGCATTTACCTGTTTCAAATCAACCTTCATGCCAGCATACAAGCCGGTTTTATCTTTAACAGTTGACAACAATTTAAGAAGAACATCTTCACTTACTTCGTAACAGCACCCAGAAATAGCAGGTCCCACTGCAACTTTTATATCAGAAGGAATGGAGCCATAAGTATTTATCATTTTATTAACAGTTTTTACTCCGATTTGTGCTGCAGTACCTTTCCATCCCGCATGAGATACTGCTGCGAGTTTCTTCCGTTCATCGTAAAAAATTAAAGGTGTACAATCCGCAAAACATAAAAATACCCCAAGAGATTTTTCGTTAAAAATCAATCCATCTGTATCTGGGTATTCTTCTCGTGAATCAACCACACTGACATTATCACTATGTGTTTGAATCGGGGAAATAAATCTACTCACACTCAAGCTCTCTTTGAACAAATCCTCGGCCCCTCTCACAGGACAATCTCTTGTTGTAAAGAAATGGTTCAAGCCCACTAGAACATCAGATTTTAAAACTTTTTTCCCGCAAAACTCTTCAATATAAAACATATACAGTATTCTATCACACAAAAAGCAATAAAAATAAGCCTCTTGTCAAAACTCAAAAAATTTAGTACAATATATACGTCCACTATAAGAAATATATCAACAATCTAACTATGACAAGCAAAAAACAATGTAACAAAATTTTACATTGGTGTTATTTATATCTCACATGGTGGAATAAAACATGTATAAGCAGCAGTAAGTAAGAAAGTAAGCACTCTCAAGTCCTATGACAGGGCGGTCTGTGCACGGAGCATTAAGTTGAGCGTAATTTCGTTTAGCGGTCTAGCAACAGGTTTAGACACTAACTCGTGGGTTAGTGCACTTACTGCACTTAAAAATGCAAAGGTAGAGGAGTTACAAGCTGAAAGAGCTGCTGTTGTTAATGTTAGGGATGTTGTTGACGGGATAAAATCTTACTTTACTTCTTTCAAAAGTTCATTAGAACGCTTAACTGATGCTAAATTCAAGGTTGATGCGCTAGATATTTTTGTTCAAAATTTAGCGAATTCATCTGACCCTTCAAAAGTTACTGCTACTGCAACTTCCAGCGCTTCAAGAGATACTTATGAAGTTGGAGTTACACAACTTGCTACTGCAACCAAGGTTAATACTGCTATTAGGGAAACTTATACTGCTACTTACACTGCCAGTGATGACACCAAACTCTCTATTTTAGGTGTCAAAGAAGGATATGTATCACTAAACAACAAAGAAATCCAAATCGAAAATAGTGACACACTAGGAACACTCGTCGAAAAGCTTGAAGGAATTGGTATTGATGCTGATTATGACGAAACCCTAGGAAGGTTAACCTTCAAAACCGATATCTTTGAAAGTGACCAAGGTGTTACCGAGTTATTTACTGCTTTAGGTTTAGAATTTAAGACTGTATCAGGCTTAAAATCTGCTGAATTAAAAATGGAAGGATACGTCACCATTAAACCTGATACGCTACTTGCTGATATTGGTGTTAACGGTGGCGATATCATGATTAACCAAACTCTTGAGAACATCGCATTTGGAGCCGATGCTACAGTTCAAGATGCTCTTGATTGGTTTAACAACAAGTATGGTGCTGGCACTGCTTCCATGGATGCAGAAGGGATTATAACGATAACGGGAATTGATGCCATAGAAGTAACAGGCGGCTCAAATGTCTTGACAGGACTTGGGCTTTCTGGCGTCGTAGATGGTGTTGCATCATCATCTCCAGAACTATCTCACGTTCAAACCGAAACCGCTGAATGGGGTACTGAACTTGGCAAGCTTAATACTACTTTTGCAAATTACAATCTCGTATTAGGAAACGGCACAACTACTGCAACAATTAACCTTTCCGCTAATTCAACATTACAAGATGTAAAAGACCAAATTACAGCGTATGCAACAGCAAACGGTATGAATGCAACAGTTGAGCTTGATGAAGACGGGGCATTAGTTATCAGTGGTGATATTGATAACCTTTATGTTTCTGGCGGAGTTGCAACAGGTCTTGGCTTAGAATACACAAGCGTATTTGGAACCACTATGACTGGTTCTGCATTACCTGATTATGTTTTAACTAAAACAGCAACCGCAAGTACAACTTTTGACGACCTTGGCATAAGCGGCGCAAATTTAAATTACAAAATACTGAACGACCGTCAAGAAGAAGTTTTCGCATCAGCTGTCACTGGCGGCATGACACTTGAAAACTGGTTCGATTCAATGAAACAGTATGGAATTACTGCAACACTTTCAGATACAGGTGTTATTTCTATCGAAGGTGGAGTAATTTCTGGAAACCTAGCAACAGCATTAGGCTTAGGCTCTGTTGTATCTGGTAGTGAGATTTCTGAAACTACTGCGACATCAACAGCGCTCAGTGGTGTTGTAACAGTTACGGCGACCCTAACAACAACATTAGGTGATTTAAATATCACATCTAATCCTTCTTTAACCATTAGACAAGGCGCTAATGAAACAACAATAAACTTCACAAACGCTTCTACTATTAAAGATGTATTAGATGCAGTTAATTCAAACGGAGGTACAGCAACCTTCGAGAATAATGTCTTAAAAATATCGGGAGTCGACAACATAACTGGTACTGCACTAACCGCCTTTGGGTTAGCCGCTACAGGCACTGGTGATGCAACAAGCTTAACAGCAACAGGCATTACATATACTACTGGTTCTATTGCAACAGAAAGTTCAAAATTCTCTGATTACGGTATTACGCCAGCATCTTATAATGTTTATGCTTCTAACGGAGACCTAATAGCCTCTAACGTTGCTCTTAGCGCTGATGCAACAATCTCTGATATGATTGCACAACTCGCATCTTACGGCTTAGAAGGTTACGTCGATTCATCTGGATGTATAAACATTTCAGGCGGATATATTACTGGCACAATGGCAACAAACCTTGGCATCAGTACATCAGCGTACAAAACCCAAGTTACAAGCGTTACACAAGTTTCTAAACAATTCTCTGTCCAAGTCGCAACAGTAGCAACACTTGGTACAACATTGAGCCAAGTTAATTTATCAGGTGGCAGCATAACAATAAAACACGATGAAGACGCAGCAAAAACATTCAACTTCTCTGGCTCATCTACCTTCGCTGATATTCAGGATGCTGTATTATCTGCGGGTGGAGAATTCTCTATGCAAGATGGTATTTTCTCCATCTCTGGTGTAAAAGTAACAGGTGCAACCTCTGGTATTGGTATTGCACACTCTCTAGGTAGTGATACTACTTATACAACAACATCAACAACTGTAATCACAACAACTGTTAACACTATTCCAACAGTTATTCAACAAACATTGGTTACCGTTACAACAACCCATACAACAACTGATACCTACGCATATAGTTCTAATACTAGAACATACAATATAACTACTACAGATATCGATCCAGGTTCAACTCAATTATCTTCAATGGGTATTTCTGGAAACGTCACGGTCACAAACGCAGGAACGAATGCAACGTTTGGCACTTCCGGCAAAACGGTAAACGACCTACTTGCTTGGTTAACGACAAATGGTGTTGAAACTTCTTTTGAAAACGGCAGATTTGTAATGAGCGCTGATTCAGATATTCAAGTATCAAACGATTCTATGGGTATTTCATCTAACGTTGTTCGAGAAACACTGACAAGAAATACAACCTCTTCCGTATTAAATAACACCCAAGTACATACAGTAACAGCAGCTACAACATTAGGGGCATTTACTGATAATGCTAGTGAACGAACCCTTGAAATGGTTATTAATGGCGAAACTGTTTCAAAAGCCTTTGCCGCCACAGACACGGTACAAACAGTAATAGATTTTCTTGCTGCACAAGGTATCACTGCATCTATGACAAGCGGTACATTTAAAGCATCTTCTACATACCAAGAATTTTCAGTTGGTGGCGAACTTGGCTTCTTCTTGTTAGGTAACAACCCAAGTATTACGACATCATCAAGAAATACTGAATGGACTGGTCGTATTAATGATTATGAAAAAGCTGCAACAATAGATGAAAACACTAAAATAGAAACCCTTGGGGTAACTCTTGGTAGCATAAAAATCTATGACAATGGTACTTGGATTAACTCTGCAATCACGCTTGATGAAAACTCAACAATTGGAGATTTCTTAAATGCTCTTGCGGGATATGGTTTTGATGCAACTTTAGCTGGCGGGAAAATTACAATAACTGCGGATTCAGACAAATATATTGCAAATGAAACTTCTGATTTTGTAACAAAATTCGGATTAACCAACAGAACACAAACATCTGTTAACCTCTATGACCAAACTAATTCGGCAGAGTTAATAATGACTTCTACTCACCCTATTGAAGGCTCTACAACTCTTAAAGATTTAGGTTTTGACTCTGGAGCATCTCTACGTTTAGAAATCAATGGTGTTATGCAAACCCTTGGCTTTACAGCAGATGAAACTGTACAAGACGTATTAGATTCAATTTCTACATGGGGCATTGATGTTGAATTAGATGGTAATGTATTAAAAGCATCATCAGAAACACAAACATTCAAAATGCTTGGTACTCTTGCAGAAAAACTATGTGGTACTGCACCAACCTATGTTACAACTGAAAAAGTATTAGGTTATCAAGGAGCTGAACAAAATAGTGATAACACCTATGTTGCAGATGAAACAACTAAACTTACAGACTTAGGTATCTCGACGGGATACTTCAACGTATTCAAAGATGACCAAATGTTCTCTACTATTGCTATCAGAGAAGATACTACTGTCGGACAATTATTTAGCGCACTAGCAGCTTTTGGCATTACTAGTAATATTGATGCAAACGGGGTTTTATCAATTGAAAGTATCGGTAATATTACCTTAAAAGATGGTACTTCTGACCTTGTAAGCGTACTAGGATTAACCGATAATATCAAAAAGTGTACATACACTGGTACTACAATGGTTCTTGAAGATAATGCAAACAATTCTTCTTTGGATACATTATTATCTTACTATGATACCGTAGACAAATTTGCAGAAGGGTCTATCTACTTTGACTTAACTGACCAAGATGGAAACGTGACTCAGGCAGTAGTTAACTTAGAAGATACCGATACAATAGGAGACTTAATCAGAAAACTAGAAGAAGTTGGAATTTCTGCATCATTTGAAAACAACAAAATCTCATACCATTATGGACTAGGTACAGCAACAATCACCGGAGGTTCATCTTCTTTCGTTGATACTATGGGATTTGCTGCTGCTGACCTTGAGCAATGGATGCAAAGCGTTGATACAATTGACTATGACCAAGAAGAAATCAGATATCTATCTGTTTGTAACTACGCAGACAACTCTACAACATTAGAAACATTGGGTGTTACAGATGGGGAATTTGCAATCGGGGTTAATGGTTCACTCAAGGCTGTAAGTGTTAATGCGACAGATACTCTTGGCAACGTTATTGCGAAAATTTCTACAGCTACAGGTGGTGCCGTAACAGCAGAAATAACTGCAGATGGTAGATTCGTAATGAAAGCAGCTGACGGTGTTGAATTAATCGTAAGTACTTCTACAGATACTACTAACCTTGCTACAATATTCAACCTAGTACAAGACGGTTCTAATGTTGTAGAAGGTAAAACATCTTTGTACAAAGCTTCTTCAAATTCAAAACTTACACAAGGTGGAGTCTTCCGCAATGGTAACGTTACTACAGGAACTTTCTCAATTGGTAATGCTACATTCACTATTACTGGAGACACTACAATTGCATCACTTATCAGTGATATTAACCACTCAGAAGAAGCAAATGCTAATGCGTACTGGGATAATATTAACGGTAAAATGATTATCACATCTTCTTCATTGGGTGCATCATACGTAAATATAGCAGCCGGCTCTAGCAACTTTACAGAAGTATTTGGCTTAACTGTTAACGATGGTGGCGTTGAAAAACTTACAACATACAACCAAAAACTCGGCGACAATGCTATTCTAACAATTAATGATACTCGTATCGTGGCAACTTCTAACACAATTACAAGTGACATCTCAAGAATTGAAGGTTTAACTGTTAATATTAAGAACGTTACTCCTGGTGAATACGTAACTATCACTGTTGAACGAGATACTCAATCTATTATTGACGCAGTTCAAGAGACACTCGATAGTTATAATGCCCTTGTTGCAGAAGTTAATTCAACACTTGCTATCGGTGGTGAACTTCATAATGACATCGCATTAAAACAATTAAAGAACCAAATTTCTTTATTGATGACTTCTGGTAGCAATATCGCAGGTAACCAATTTAGGAACCTATCTGCAATCGGTATTTCTACAGAAAATGCAAGTTCTGCAATGACAAGTGATATTTACTCATTGTACTTGAACGCTGATAAACTTGAAAACTCTCTTAACATCTCTGAAGAAGATGTAAAAGAACTTTTAGTTGGTACAGAGGCTAACCCAGGAGTATTAACAAAAGTAGAAAATATCATTGAGCAAATGTTAAGTACTACAGGCTACTTTGCCTCAACAACAAAATCCCTTAACCGACAAATTGCAAACTGGGATAAGAAAATTGAACGCGCACAAAGTAGAGCTGACCAATATAAAGCTATTTTGGAAAGAAAATTCCAAAGTATGGAACAACTATATTCTAATATGCAAACATCATACAAAGGTTTATTCGCCGGTTAAAATTTTTGATGAAATTTTTTCTTAAATCTGTTACACTAATATATGTAATAGATAAGAAAAGAGCGGGGGATATATGGTACAAGATAACACTTTAGTTATGATACTTGCCGGCGGAGAGGGAAAACGACTTCATCCTTTAACAAAGGACCGTGCAAAACCGGCCGTACCTTTTGGTGGCAGATATAGAATTATTGATTTTGTTCTCAATAACTTCATCAACTCTGGCTTCTTTAAAATTAAAGTTCTAACACAATATAAATCCGACTCTTTAAACAAACACATCTCAAGGGGTTGGGCTTTATCCCCATTGATTAACCAATACGTCGACTTAGTACCTGCACAAATGAGAACTGGTGGTTCTTGGTACCTTGGAACAGCTGATGCTGTTTGGCAAAATATCTTCCACATCCATGATGAAGACCCTAAATACATTTGTGTCTTTGGTGGAGATCATATTTACAAAATGGATGTTTCCCAAATGCTCCAATATCATAAAAAACACAACGCTGATTTAACAATTTCAGCAATTCCAATTCCAATAGAAGAAGCTTCTGAGTTTGGGATTATTGAAGTAGATGAAAATTGGAAACTTATCAACTTTGTTGAAAAACCTCAACATCAACCAAAGCCTATGCCAAATAACCCTAATATGTGTTTGGCATCTATGGGTAACTATATTTTCAAAAAAGATATCTTAGTAGACGCCCTTGAAAGAGATGCTAAGATAGAAGAATCAAGCCATGACTTTGGTAAAAACGTTATTCCTATGCTACTTAATGAAGGGAAAAATATTTATATTTATAACTTCAACGATAATAAATTTGCAGGAATGACAGAAGCAGAACGAGGCTACTGGAGAGATGTAGGTTGCGTAGATGCATACTGGCAAGCAAACATGGATTTGCTAATTGCAAATCCAGAACTTAACTTGTACTCTAACAAATGGCCACTAAGAACATTTAACTACAACTATCCTCCTGCTAAATTTATATGGCAAGAAGGAGACCGTGTTGGTATGGCAACAAACTCTCTAGTATCTGAAGGCTGTATTGTATCAGGTGGTATAATTTCACAATGCGTTCTTTCACCAAAAGTAAGAATTAACAGTTATTCTCAAGTAACTGAAAGTATTTTGATGGAAGATGTCAACGTTGGAAGATATTCAGAAATCAGAAGAGCTATTATTGATAAAAACGTTGATATTCCTCCTTACACTAAGATTGGATTTAATAGAGAAGAAGATGAAAAAAGAGGTTTCTACGTATCACCAAATGGCGTGACTGTAGTACCTAAAGGTGCAATTTTATGAAAAAAATATGTTTAATATTAGCCGGTTTTTTAGTACTGGGACTTTCAGCCTTTTTTATAAAGGCTGAAAGTGCAGCTCACCCCAAATTTGTAAGCTATAATTCAGTTATAACCCAAAACAAACCTGGGTTTATTTACTTCTATAGCGATACTTGCAAATACTGCGTTGCAATAAAGCCTGTAATTCAAAAACTGCAATATCAATTCCAGCATACATATGCATTCACCCAAGTTGATGTTGATAGCCCAAGTAACGCAAAAATTTGTAATCAACACCGAATATATACTATTCCTGCTATATCTTTATACAACCCTAAAAATAAAAAATTTAGCCAAGTTCCACCGTATTATTTTTCAGAAACAGCTCTTACTGAAATTCTGACTAATTTTGCGGATAAAATCTAAGCAACTGGCTCTTGAGAGTTTGATGCCTCTCTAATTTTGTTTAGTTGGCTATTAGCAAAACGGAAGCTTTCATTTACTCCTTTGTTAATAGCCTTGTCAACTACAAGAGAGGTCGGGTCCGTTGACAAAATAGTTGAGGCTAAATTTACATTCTTTATAACTGCATTTGCTTTTGGATGCTTATCTTCTTTTGCCATTCTATCTTGAACAAGTCTATTATCAGCGTATGTACCAATTCTATTCAAACCTAGACCTATTAATGAGGATAATATCAATGCCTTACCCCCAGATGCTAATAGGAACAGAAATGCTGTTGAAGTTGCAATACCACCTATCAGAGGGATACCCAAACGTAATGTTGTAGATATTCTTTCTTCTTTTGTTTCGTCTAACGCTAATACAGCTCCCATTGTTGCTAAAGGTGTTACCATACCAAAGATAATATCAGAGAACGCCGAACCTAAAACAATATCTCTTAGTTTATCAAAGTACAAATCACCTTCACCCTGAACGACCTGATTTAGTTTATCAGAAGTATGATAAACCTGAGAGCGAATTTTACGATATTCTTCTTTTGGCAATACAGCTTTTAGGTATGTTAAAGTCTCTTGTAACTTACCTTTTTTACTCATATTCAGAGTTCGATGAATCTCATCAACCAAACCAGACATTTTTTTCAAAGACGCATCTTCATATTTTGGATTTTTCGAAAGCTCTTTCATCAGGATTTGCAACTGCTTTTGAATATCTTCTGTTAAAACTTGTCTAGAAGCTTTCTCGTTTGCACCTGACAGATTACGATAATCTTTCAACTTGCTAAAAATCTCTTTTAATACCTTGCGAGACTTAGCATCTTTTGTTGCAATCATATTATCAAAACTTCGTAAAAGTTGTATAGTCGCAATGAATTTATCATCTATATTATTAGAAATTTCTGCCTTACTAACCATCAAATGGTTTTGATAAGACATTTTCACAGGCGCCAACATTTCTTCAGCGGTAAACCTTGTAAATTCGAAATCTTTATAATATTTAAATGAAGTATATTTACGACAGAACTCTTCGTTCACAGCTTGCAAACGCTCTTTTATAAAGCTATTTCTTGCATCAAATGCATCGTTAGAAAATCCTTTTTTATAAAGCTGTCTAGCATCATGCATATTAGTTTCTATCAGCTTTATAAGATGACCTAATTTATAATTTTTGCCATCTACCTGTACAATTTTATCTATATCAGCATTCTTACGAAGGTTTTGAACTATCGTTGCTATATCAGAAGATGTTTTATCAAACGACTTATCACAAGCATTATAATTTGCCTTAACAGCCTTTGTCGCTAATTTTTCCCACGTAGAAGATAATTTATCACATAAAGGCCCCATCTTTAAAGCCCTTGCAACTCTATTTGAAATACTATCCTTCATTGCAGAAAAATTAACAAAAAGTTGAGTAGATGAAAGCATTTTATCTAACGCTCTAGCCACCCCCAAAGACATCATATCTAAACTACTGTGACCATGTTCTTTGTATGTTTCAGTTTTTAAATAAACTTTTTTTACAATTTTAGAAGCAAAATTTGCAATATTTTTTCTATAAAATACAGCAGCATACGCACCTAACATTGTTGTTACAGCCGCCCCTATCAAGATTCTTTTTCTTTTTTTAGATTTTTTAACTTGTAACTCAGCCACGTCCGGTGTTTGAGTCAAATTCGCAGCACCTACAGGCGTTATCTGCAAAGGACTCTTTTTGTCAGGGGTATACTGTTTAAATACAGGCGAAATATTTCTACTTAAACCTTCCATACTAATATAAAAACCCAAAAGTGAATATAATTGCCTATTTATTACATTTTGTAACAAAAAAGCAATTATTGACGTAATAATTACTTTATATATATACACGAGGGATAAACTATGGGATTTGAGAACGTAAAAAATGCTAATATTAGCAATGAGTATCTAAAGCAAAATGTTATGCCGCCATTAGCGCTGCATTCTACAAATAATATAACCTCTTTCCAAGATACAATTGTCAGTATTTATGAAGATTTTCAAAAACAGATGGAAACTCTTTGTCGTTTCTATCAACCACAACCTGAAACAAGTATTTTTTCAAATCCAAAAACTACTGATACAACGCAACCAACAGAAAAAACTACAAATACAACATCCGCTCAAACAACTGCACCAGCAAAGAAAACTACTAAAAAATCCACAAACTTCCAGAATGACACAACATTTAATAAGCTAATGGAATACGTTTTCAAAGACGAAGGCGGATATGTAAACCATGCCAAAGACCCAGGAGGCGCAACAAACATGGGGATTTGCAAAAAATGGTATGATAAAGTAATGGGTCCAACAACTTTAGAAGAATTTAAAAACATGACCCAAGAAGATGCAAAAGTTTATTACTACAAGGAATACTGGATTCCTTCTGGAGCAAAAAAACTTGCTGATAATGGCAATGAAAAGCTTGCATATGCAGTTTTCGACGCAGCAATCCACCACGGAGTTGGAACAGCTAAACGACTATTAAAAAATGCTAATGGTAATGCTGACTTGATGACAGATAATAGACTTGCCTATATGAAAGGGCTAAAAACATGGAAAAATTTCTCTACAGGATTCCAAGCCCGCATAGACAAGGTCGAAGATAGATTATCCTATATGGCATAGCTACAATTAGCAATGTAAAACGACTTCACCTTTTTCAAGAGTCTTTTGAACATCAATAACTCGTTGGTTTGAGCTTCCAACCCAAGGAATTCTTTCATCCTTTAATGCCAATTGGAACTCTCCATCAGCTAACACATCCAATTCAGAAACACCTTCAACATCTTTGATTTCTTCCCAAAGATAACCAGTGTATAACCAAGCTGTTTTATTTGGAAATTCCTTTTTGAATTTCTTTATCAAACGCCCAACTTCTTCTCTATTCATTGGATGAAGAGGATCTCCTCCTGAGAAAGTGATACCATCTACGTGAGCAGGTTTTAAAGCATCAAATAATTCTTTTTCTGCATCAGCATCAAAAGGAATACCACCTGTAATATCCCAAGTAATAGGATTGTGACACTGATGACAATGGTGAGTACAACCACTTACCCATAGAACTACTCTTAGTCCATCACCGTTCAACATATCGTCTTTTGTAATATTGTGGTAATTCATTACATGCTCACCCTATCTTTGATTTCAGCCATCTTTGCATCGTTTAATCTTGTATCACCTTTAACTCTTGAATATGAAAGGTATCCGTTCATACGGTCAATCTTTGTTAAGTTCTTACTTCCACATTTTGGACATACATCCATTGAAAGTTCTTGGTGACCACAATCGTCACAATATGCAAGAGAAAGATTTACACCCTCATAGAAGCCCATTTCCATTGCTCTTCCAATAAGAGTTTCAATAGCTTTCTTGTTGTATGAAACAGGATATTTTACATATTGAATTTTACCACCATTGAACAAATCCCAGAAACGATTTTCAAGATTTTGTTTTTGAATTGGTGTAATATCTTCACTTACGTGACAGTGGAAACTGTTAGAAACATAACCTCTGTCTGAAACATGTTCAACAACACCAAACTTCTTACGGAATTGTTCTACTTGTAAACCGCATAAGCTTTCTGCAGGTGTACCATAAATAGCATACAATCTGCCATCAGCATTCTTATATTCAACAACTTTCTTGTTGATATATTCCATAACTTCTTGAGCAAATTGTCCATCTTCTACCAAAGATTTACCATTATACATTTCTTGAAGCTCGTTTAGTGCTGTTACACCGAAAGAAGCTGTTGCTGATTTTAATAATGGTTTAATCTTATCATGATGATTCAAGTGACCACCATAGAAACCACCTTCACAATAAGCTAGAGGGTTTACAGACGCTCTCATTTCACCAAGATATTCATAAGTTCTTAAGTGGATTTGTCTGATTAACTCTAAATAGTAATCAAGAACTTGATAGAAATCTTTGCTTTCTCTCTTTGCCTTAGCATAAATCATTGGTAAGTGTAAACTTACAGCCCCAATATTGAATCTACCAACAAAAACTGGTTTATCATTTTCATCAGCAGGCTCCATGCCACCACGCTCAAACCAAGGAGATAAGAACGCACGGCAACCCATTGGAGAAATTACACGTTTATACTTTTTGTACATACTTGCAACATAACCATCACCAGTTAAAGATAACCAGTCTGGGTACATTGTTTTTTGAGAACACTCAAGCCCCGCATTGAACACATCATGAAGTTCTTGACCTTCTCCGTGCAAATCTTTATCATACAAGAACACGATTTTAGGGAATAATACAGGCTTTTTGTTACCATTTTTACCTTGCCCTTTAGCGTGAACGTTCAAGATAGTCATAGAAGCCATCTTTTCAAACTCACCAGAACCAAGCCCTAATGTAATTGTAATGAATGGATAATCACCACGGCTTGATGCAACCGTATTGAACTTATATTCCCAACCTTGATAACCTTGTTCATAATCATTTTGAACATCTTTTAAAGCTTCTTCTCTAGCTTTTTCAAAAGAAAGCCCCATACAGATGTATCTATTATACTGTCTATCATAAGTCTTTTGAGCATAAGGAGCTAAAAGCTTATCTACTTCAGGAACAGTAAAACCACCATACTGCTGGCTAGCTGCTGCCATTACAATATCACCGATAACATCAAATGCAACATCTAGAGTTTTTGGCTCATTATACCAAATATTACCCATTTCAAATCCGCCTTCCAATACGGATTTAACGTCAAATAAGCAGCAGTTCATAGTATCACGTCTTGCTGACATATCGTGAATATAGATATAGCCTTCTCTAATTGCTTGTAAATCATCAACAGTTAAGAAGAACTTCTTGTATAGCTCTTTATTTAATTGGTTAAAAATCAAAGAACGTTTTGTTGAAACAAGGGCACTGTCAGAATTTGAGTTTTCCTTGTCACCGATATACATAATCTTTTGGCTCTCTTGATAAACCTTATCAAGCATGTGAACGAAATCTTGTTTATAGTTTCTATAGTTTCTGTAGCTAGCAGCAATCCTTGGATTTACCAACTCCAAAACACTTTCAACAATATTGTGCATTGTTGAGATTTCAATTTCTTTTCTACCAGAAGCCATAATCTTTTCATCAACAAAATCACAAATTGTTTTAATTTCTTCGTTAGTCAATTCTACTAACATTCTTGTCGCAGATTTTTGAACAGCGGCAACAACTTTCTGAACATTATATTCTTCTTTTGTCCCATCTTTTTTAATAACTAGAATATCTGATAGTGACGCAGGTTGAATGCTAACAATCTTAGCATCAGAAAGCTCTCCTCTTTGAGTGGCTAAAGGTGATGTCATACCCTTTAGTGCCGGATTGGATGTTGACTTGGATGCTGCTCCTATTCCTATAACGTTTTTATCTTTTTCTATATTATTTTGCATATCAAAATTCCTCTCACAACTTAACCTAAGCAAAGTTGCATGCTTTTAACCCAAAATCTTAAATTGTTTTTCAGAAGATTACTCTTCTGATTCTTCAAACATATCTTTGCCAACACCGCAGAGTGGACATGTGTAATCTTCTGATAGACTTTCAAACGATACTCCATCGTGCTCAGTTGGATTATAGATATATTGACATACTGTACAAATGTAATTTTTGTTCATCCCAATGTCTCCTTTCTAAAATTATAAAATTATAACCAGAAGGTGTCAACCGTATGGATAGAGTATTTTTTTTAACAAACGTAATTAGAGGATTTCAGCCCTATTGCAAAATTATATTCACCGTTAAGTATAACTGCCACAAGAGATACAGAAAATTAACATTTTTTAATATTTCATTAAAAAATAAGCGTATTTTTGACATTTTTTCAAAAATAAATACGGAAAATATCATTATATATATACTTTTTGTAATGAAAATTTACAAACCATGCTTATTTAAGCATGAGTTTTTTGTTTTTGGTTGTAAGTTAGACACCCATTCAACATTTTCAAGAAAGTATCATCGTACACAGGTTGGAATAAAGGTTTGGGAATAAAAATATCCTTAAAGCGCTCTATTGCATACTGATCAGTCATTCCTGAAATATAATCAACAACAAACCTTTCACAGTTTTTATCTGGAAAATGTTCTTTTGCAATGCCATTATAATGTTCCCAAAGCGCTTCGATAATACGACTAGCCTTGCTTTCTTCTGTTTTTGCAGGTGAATCAATATAAACATGCTCGAACATCCATTCACGAAGTTTTGTCACATGATACCAACCTTCTTCACACATACTCACTTTAGGCTTATCTTGAGAATTTTCAATTACATCCATAATCATTCTACCTAAACGTTTTGAACGATTAGAAGAAAAGTAATTGACGCATTCTGACGGCAAATCAGCCTCAGAGATTATTCCTGCACGAATAGAGTCTTCGATATCATGATTTATGTAAGCAATTTTATCTGCAAGTTGGACCACTTGTGCTTCTGGAGTTCTTGGCTCTAGGCCCCAAGAATGGGTTAAAATTCCTTCTACGGTTTCTCTACAGAGATTCATATTTTCAAGAATCTCAACAACTCTAACACTTTGGATATTATGATCAAAGCCACCTTTTACAAGCCTATCTAAAACTTTTTCTCCACAATGTCCGAAAGGAGTGTGCCCCAAATCATGACCCAATGATATTGCTTCAGCTAAATCTTCATTTAATCTTAGCGCTCTTGCCATTGTTCGTGCAATTTGGGAGACTTCTAAGGTATGGGTCAAACGGGTTCTAAAATGGTCATTATATGGAGACAAAAAGACTTGCGTCTTATGCTTCAATCTTCTAAAAGGCTTTGAATGCAAAATTCTATCTCTGTCTCTTTGGAAATCTGTTCTAATTGGATAAGGAGTTTCAAGAGGACGATTACGACCTTTTGTAAATCTGCTTTTTGTCGCAAATTCACTAAGTGTCTCTATCTCCCTCTGTTCTAATTGGTATTTAATGCTATTTTTATCTTCAGTCATATCTACATTATATCGGATATTAAATACATTACGTGATACAAATGTATGATTTTTAGGGGCAAACGTACAGCATTAAAGGTTTATACTTGTTTTTTTTCGAAAAAAACGCTATAATACTACGTGAGACATCTTAATGAAAGGGGTTTATCCATGTCAAATGATATTGCAAATACTGATTTTGAGGAGCTACTTAATCAGTACGATTACAAATTTAAAAAAGGGGACATCGTAAAAGGAACAGTTTGTTGTTATGAGCCAAGCTCAGTGAGTATCGATATAGGAGCAAAGAATGTTGCATACGTTCCTAATCACGAAATTAGCACACAGAGAGGAATTAATCCCGAAGATGTTTTAAAGCAAGGTGAAGAATATGAATTCTTGATTATACAAGATTCTGATGACGATGGTAAATTTGCATTATCATACAAACGAGTACAAATGGCTTACATCTGGCTTGAACTTGAAAAACTTAAACAGGCTGATGAAACAATTGCAGCGCCTGTTATCCAAATTGTTAAAGGTGGCGTTATCGTTGATGTTAGTGGTGTTCAAGGTTTTGTTCCATCCGGACAAATATATTCAGGAAACCCACAAATTCAAGTTGGGGATAAGATTGAATTAAAAATTCTTACAGCAGATAAAAAACAAAATAATCTTATACTTTCTAACAAAAAAGTTTATGAAGCTTCTATAGAAGAAACCAAGAAAAACGTTCTTGCGCAAGTTGAAGTCGGGCAAGTAGTTAAAGGTGAAGTTGTAAGACTTACAGACTTTGGAGCTTTTGTAAATGTTAGTGGCTTAGATTGCTTATTACCACTATCCCAACTTTCTTGGAAGTGGGTTGAACATCCTAGTGATTTATTGACTATTGGGCAATCAATCGAAGCTGAAATTATTGAAATTGATAATAAAAAACATAGAATCAGTTTGAGCTTAAAAAATATGCAACCTGATCCTTGGGAAGATGCTGCAAAAGAACTTCAAGAAGGGATGATAACAGAAGGCTTAATCACCAGAATCAGAAACTTCGGAGCATTTATTGAAGTTCTAAAAGGTGTAGAAGCACTTCTTCCTCAGAACTGTATGGAAGCATACGCCCAAAAGAACAAGACAGAATTGAAAGTCGGAAACACCATCAAGGTGAGGATTATTCGATTCAACTCCAAAGACAGAAGAATTTCTCTGGATTTAGCAGATTAAAAATAAAAAGGATGACTTAAAAGTCATCCTTTTTTAATTAGTTCAATCTCATCTTCTCTGGTCATTTCAGGATTAGCTAATTTTATTTTCAAAACTTTGTCTAATAATTCGCCTACTTCACGACCAGAAAATCCTAGCTTTATCAAATCATCACCCGATATTTCCAGTGAAATATGTCTTAATTCTCTCAAGTAACGCAGACCATAATTTTTGTGGGCATTTTCACTATTAATAACCCACAAAAGAACAGATTTAATATCAGATTTTTTACAAATTTTATAAACCTCAAAACTATCGATATTATCAGAAAGAGACCTTAATGTTTCAAAATCTTTTAAAATTTTCTTTTCTTCTTTGGTAAGTTCAAATCTTGATAAATCAAAACATCCCAAATATACTATCCACGGATTTTCTACAGGAAATTCGTTTAAAACCTTCTGTATATTCTCATTCGGAATCTTTACTTCTTTCGGAGATAAAAGCTTATACATTTTTTCATTAACAAAACGAATAAAAGCTTCTTGCAAATTGAGATTAAAAGTATCCACAAGCTCCTTTTTTAATCTTGAATAACTCATATCATAATTTACATTAGCTAAATACTCCTCTTGGAGTTTTTTAGTCTCTGGAGACAAGGAGAGTCCAAACCTTAAAGAAAATTTCAATCCTCTTATAATTCTAGTAGGGTCATCCATAAAGCTATTTTTGTGGTGTACTCTAAGGAGCTTGGCTTTCAAGTCCTCAATACCACCCGTCAAATCTATAAACTCGCCTGTTTTCATAGATTTTGCAATTGAATTGATTGTAAAATCTCTGCGTTTTAAGTCCTCTGCCAATGTACAACCAACTTTATCAACAACAGGCAAATGTCCTTGCTTAGGATAAGACTCTGTCCTTGTAGATGCGATATCTATTTCTTTCGCTTCCACAAGAACTCTTGCAGTCCTAATGTCATCTTGGATTTTTAAAATTTTAAACCCCGATTGTTTAACAAAATCAACCGCATCGCCTTCATAACAAATATCAATATCCATTGGAGTGATACCGAGAATTTCATCTCTTACACATCCGCCAACATAGTATAGATTATCTGCTGATTCAATAATATTCATACACTTATTTTATCTTCTTTTTGTAAAAAAATCGAGTAAAAAGTTAAAAAAATATAAATTTTCCTTGTCTCAACATTTTGATAATCTATAATAGAAAATATAGAATATTAAGTAGAGGTGAAATCATGACAAATCCATTCAAGGGAGTAGACTTTGAGAAAATCAACAATTCTGCTGAGAATGAAAATAAAGAAACTCTAGAAGAAACAACTGAAAACCAAGAAGTTTCAGAAGTAGAACAACAAGAAGAAGAAACCCCAGCTGCAGATGCAGAACTAGAAAAAATTAAAGCTGATTATGAACAACTTAATAATCAATACATTCGTTTAGCTGCCGATTTTGAAAACTATCGCAAGCGCCAAGAAAACGAACGTGAGAACTTAATAAAATATGGTACTATTGATGCTTTAAAAAAGCTTCTTGAAGTTCTAGATAACTTTGATAGGGGCGAAAAAGCATTAGCAAATGTTGAAGATTGCCAAATCGTAAAAGACAGCTTCAATATGGTACACAAACAAACTATGGATGTTTTGACAAAACTTGGCTTAGAAGTAATCGAAACTGAAGGTAAAGAGTTTGATCCAAACTTCCACGAAGCAGTTATGCAAACTCCAACATCAGAACAACCTGATAATACAATTGTTAATGAATTACAGAAGGGATATAAATTAGGCGACAAAGTGCTCAGACCATCGTTGGTAAATGTGGCAGTTGCTGAATAATTTTATATAAAGAATTAAGATGAGTGATTATTATGAAATACTAGGCGTATCAAAAGACGCCTCAAAAGATGAAATAAAAAGTGCATTTAGAAAACTTGCTCGCCAATGGCACCCTGATGTTAACAAGGCTCCAGAAGCTGAAGCAAAGTTTAAGGAATTAGGAAAGGCTTACGAAACCTTAATGGATGACGACAAGCGTGCAACTTACGACCGCTTTGGAGAAGACGGACTTAAGAATGCTGGTTTCGGTGGTCAAGGTCCATTCGACGCTGGTTTCGGAGGACTAGATGAAATATTCAATTCTTTCTTTGGTGGCGGTTTCGGCTTTGGCGGAGGACGTTCAAGAGACCCAAATGCACCTCAACGTGGTGACGACCTTAGATTAGATATCGAATTAGAATTCGAACAAGCTGTTTTTGGTTTAGAAAAAGAAGTAAAAATTGAACATTTAGAAAAATGTTCAACCTGTAACGGAACAGGTGCGAAACCTGGAACAACTTCTTCCACTTGTAAAACTTGCCACGGAACAGGTCAAGTTCAGCAAACTACACAAACTATCTTAGGACACTTTACTCAAATAGTTACCTGCCCTCATTGTAAGGGTTCTGGAAAAACCATCGATTCACCTTGCCCTGATTGCAGAGGAAAAGGCAGAACTACTCAAGAAAAGAAAATAGAGATTAAAATCCCTGCGGGTGTTGATAACGGTTCTAAAATGAGACTATCAGGAGAAGGCGACTCTGGCAAGAATGGTGGTCCAAATGGTGATGTTTATGTAGTTATCCATGTTAAACCATCAGAATATTTCCAAAGAGATGGTCTAGATATCTACACAAAACTTGAAATATCACCAGCACAAGCAGTATTAGGCGATACAGTAACTATCAAAACCTTAGACGGAGAACGAGAAGTCAATATCCCTGTTGGTATTCAGAACGGTAAGACTCTAAAAATCAAAGGAGCAGGTGTCCCAATGATTTCAAGACCTACCAACAGAGGTGATCATATAGTTGTCGTTGAAGTTGTTACTCCAACCAAGATATCTAACGAGGAAAAACAACTTTATCAAAGATTGCTTGATTTAAGCAAAGACAAAAAACCTTCTATGCGAGAAAAACTAAGAGGAGCTTTCAAATAGTGCGTAAATTTCTATTTTTATTATTGGCAGCAGTTATGGTTTCAAATTCAGTAGAAGCCGCAAAACTTCCTGCAGATGTAACAGAATTTATTCAAAAAAATTATCCAGGAACAGAGTTTAGATTTGATGGTGTCGTTATTCTTCCTGATAACACTACTTATTTACCACTTTATCCTGCGCCTGCAAAAGAAGTTGAGGCTCTTGAAATAAAAACAACTTATCCTGTTGCAACACCTTTTAGCAAAAAGCCTGATGTAGTAATTTTTAACAATGATTTTTCACTATTGAAAGTTATTACAGATAGTAAAGGGAAAAAGACAGTCCTAAAAATGGACAATCCGCCTGCTCAAATCAGAAACGGGTTATTACCACAAGATATGCTTGTACCTCGAGGTTTTGTAATTCCTGAAAACATCAAAGGTATTATGGGGAACTTAAAGATTGATACCCAAGAAGATAGATTTATCAGAATCAATCATCAGGATAATGATTTTACTAAAACCATTTCTTACCAAAAACAAGTTCCAACCCCAGTACCTCTAATTTCTGCACTAAAGAATAAATCTTTATATATCTCTACTTGTTACAGCAAAAACATTCAAGTTGTAACCCCTCCAAATATGGATCCTGATTATGCTCTCTCTCAACGTTCAATTCCTATTGATATGGAAGAAATTGACGGAAAGTATTTATTAGTTACCTCTTATGAAAAAACTTTCTTAAATGTTATTTCATTAAACGATAGTAGCATCATCAAGCAAATCGAACTAACAACACAACCAACAGAAATCGTACTTGATAAATCAAGAAACATAGCTTATGTAGCGTCTCCAGAAGCTTCTTGCATCTATGTTATTAAACTAGATACAATGACACTTTCTCAAAAAATCAAAGTTAACGGATACTGCGAAAACTTAATTGTAGCTGATAATCTTTTATTCTACGTTGACAAAAACAGCGCAGAGGTTTGGGGAATAGATACTACAAACAACTATTTAATGAAAGATATTGGTAATGTTCCAAACGTTTCAAAATTAGCATTCGTTGAAGGAAAGTTGTATTTAACAAGCCGTACTAGAAACAAACTTGCTTGCATAGACTACAATACACTATCAGCAGTGGGAGAATATGATACTCTGAAAAAACCTTCAGATATGCTTGCTTACAACGGGAAATTATATGTATTAGGAGCGGAAGAAAATACTCTTAGAATCTATAACACCAATACAAATCTACCTGCTACTGATATCGTTCTTAACTCTGGGGGATTTGCAACATCTATAAGACAAATTCCTGATACACAATTTGCAATTGTTTGCGATATCAAACGTAGTGAGTTTTCTATAATTGACTTAGCAAACGATAAATTAATCAATACTTATTCACTTAATATCCCTGTTATGGATATTGTTGTTGCCAATAAGAGTATGGGGGAATAATGCTTTTCATACCGGAAGAAACAGAAAAAGTTTTTAAAGAACTAGAAGCAACTCAAAAACAATTTTGGAATGTTGCTCGTTCAACTGGAAACTTTCTTAATATGCTCATAAAAATGAATAATTGTAAAAGTGGGCTAGAAATCGGTACTTCGAATGGTTATTCAGGGATTTGGCAAGCTATGGCATTCAAAGAAAACGGTGGCAAGTTAATGACCATCGAGTTTTACGATAAACGTCAAGTTGTTGCCATAGAAAACTTCAAACGTTGTGGAGTCGAAGATGTAATTGATTCAAGAGTTGGCGATGCTTGTACTATCTTAGAGTACTTAAAAGAAGACGTGAAGTTTGATTACATTTTCGTTGACGCAAGCAAACCTCAGTACATAAAATATTTCAATCTAATAAAACCACATTTAGTAAAAGGTGGAATAATTTGTGCAGATAACGTAACTTCGCATAGAGAAAAAGTCCAAGACTTTCTTGATGCAATAGAAGCTGATGAAGACTTCCAAACAGAGATTCTTGATTTACCTGCTGGACTTTCTGTATCATTGCGAATCAAATAAAAATTATTTCTGTTTGTGATAAAATAGGATTATTAGTGATAATAAGAGGAAAAAATCATGACAGAAAAAACAAATCATCAACCAACGTCTGCTCTTGAAACAATTAGACAGACAAGAATACAAAAGCTTGCTGATTTAGCGGATAATGGCGTTAATCCATATCCTTATGTTTTTAACAAAGATGCAGATGCAAGCTTCTTACAAGATAAATACAAAGACCTAGAAGCTGGTGTAGAAACAGAAGATGTATACTCAGTAGCAGGTCGTGTAATGGCAATGAGAAACTCTGGTATGTTCATTGACCTTATGGACGCAAGCGGAAAAATCCAAATCTTCTCTCACAAAGAAAATTTATCAGAAGAAACAATGAAGATTTTAAAGCTTGTCGACCTTGGTGACATTCTTGGTTTTACAGGAACAATCAGAAGAACTCCTCGTGGAGAACTTTCTATTAAGGCTACTTCTATGAAAGTGCTTTCAAAATCATTGTTACCACTACCAAATAAACAAATTTCTGAAGAAAAGAAAGAACAATTAAAATCACACCACACTCTTTCTGACGTAGAAACAAAATACCGTCAAAGATACGTTGACTTAATCGTTAATGAACAAACTCGTGATACATTCAGAAAAAGAAGTTTAATTGTTCAAAAAATTAGAGAATATTTAACTCAACACGGTTTCATCGAAGTTGAAACTCCAATGCTTCATACTCAAGCAAGCGGTGCAAATGCTAGACCATTTATGACTCACCACAACACTCTTGATATGGACTTGACTCTAAGAATCGCTCCAGAACTTCACTTAAAGAGAATTATGGTTGGTGGTCTTTCTGAAAAAATCTTTGAACTTTCAAGATGTTTCAGAAACGAAGGTATCGACACTCGCCACAACCCTGAGTTCACAATGATTGAGTTATACCAAGCTTACGTAGATTATAACGAAATGATGGCTTTAACAGAAAATCTTGTTGCTTACGTTGCTCAAGAAGTTCTAGGCACAATGAAAATTCAGTACGGCGAAAATGAAATCGATTTAACTCCTCCATGGGATAGAAAAACTATGCTAGGTTCTATCAAAGAATTTACAGGAATTGATTTCAACGAGTTCTTTACAGCTCAAGAAGCTATCGAAGCTGCTAAAAAACTTCACGTACAAGTAGAAGACACTGATAATTGGGGTCAAGTAGTTGAAAAAGTGTTCGAAGTAACAGTTGAACCTACTCTAATTCAACCTTGCCACATCATCGATTATCCACGTGAAATTTCTCCATTAGCAAAAATCCACAGAGATAACGATAGACTAACAGAAAGATTTGAAACTCGTGTTAACGGTTGGGAAATTGCAAACGCATTCTCAGAACTTTCTGACCCAATTGACCAACGCTATAGATTTGAAGCTCAAGCTTTAGCTAAAGCTAATGGTGATGAAGAAGCTATGTCTTACGATGAGGACTATATCAACGCTCTTGAATATGGCTTACCACCAACAGGCGGTATGGGTATGGGTATTGACCGTTTGGTTATGCTTTTAACCAACTCTCCAACCATCAGAGACGTTATAATGTTCCCAACATTAAAACATAATAATTAATTAAAATAAAAAAGGAGGATTTAAAAAACCTCCTTTTTTATTGCTTTTATACCAAATAAAAACACCTTGCAAATCTGCAAGGTGTTTCATTATATAATTTAATTATTTTACAGCAACCTTTTCTGGCTTAACTTCTTGAGCTTGCTGCTGAATTTGTTGGTTCTGTGCTGCAGCTTTCTTAGCTTGATCAGAAGCTTCTCTTGTTAATTTGTAAGTATATTTTGGAATACCCCAGCCTAACAAGATTGGTGATACAATGATTAAGTTCAAGAAGAATGGAATCGAGTTGAATGCTTTAGCCGCTGCAAGAGCTTTGTTTTTAGACAACTTCTCTGCTGTTGGCAATAGTGATTCGATTATATTCTTACACTCTTCAGGCTTAGCCTTTTTAATTAAATCTATAATCTTAGCATTTTTCTCTTTTACTTTCATTTCTCTGATTGATGCTAAAGTAAATGTAGATTCGTTAAATACCTTTGCTTTATCTTCAGCTTTTGAAAAGATTTTTTCTAAATCGCCACCTTTTCTATCTAAATAGTTACAAACATTAACCAATCTTTCTTGAGAATCAATCTTGCCATAAAGAGCGTTTAATTGAGCATTGTCCAATACCTCTACACTACTGTATGGATTAATGTAAGCTAAGAATTTCTTAAAGCCATTTACATTTTCAGGATTGTTCATCAATACAAAACCTGTAGTTTTTTCGTACAATTTAACCATCCATCTGGTCAAAAGTGGAACAGCGAATGTTACTGACAAAGCTGAAATTGGGTCTCTTACTGCAATCTCTTTAATTTCAGAAGCATCTTTTTTGAACATGCTGCTGAACCAACCTTCATTTTGACGAATTGCAGGGTCTTTTTCTGGAGCTCTATCATAAGCACGTTTAGCTCTTGGATAAGTTAAACCTAAGATAGAAATCCCTGTCATCAATGTTGGTGTAAAGTTAATACCATGGAACTCACCTTCTGCAAGAGTGGTATCACCTAATTTTGAGATTTTCTTACCTAATGATGAGAACAAACCAGTAAATGCTACATCACCTTTTTGACATTTTGCAGATTCCTCTTTTTCTCTGCAAGCTGCCATTGCTTTGGAAGCTTCTCCTGGAGGAGTATTTGAACGAGCATACAATCTAGGTAAGTAGTTCATAATACCTAATACTGCTGCAATAGCTGCCAAGTTTGATACACAACGCTTACCAAGCATTGAGTTCTTAAAGTCTTCTGCATTTGCTTCAGTCATTTCTGAATATTTTTTGTTTCTTGTTACGATATCATCAGCATATCTAATCATTGCATCTGTTGCATCGCCTACAGAATATGTATTGCCATCAAATTTAATTTTGTTCAATTTTGATAAATCAGAATTTTCCATATTTAACAATGCATCATCAATTGAATTCTGAATTGTTTTTGGAATATCAGAACCTAATTCTTTTTGCATTTTCTTGTATAAAGTTGACATTTGAGAATTATCTAGAGTAGTCTCAGCAGCTAACGATTCATTCTTCAAGAATGATTTAACTTTATCAATACCAAATCCAAATTCTGCTTCAATATCAGCAACAGAGAACTGTTTCTTTTCTCCAGTAGCTTTTAATTCTTTAATTTTTTCTAAATTTGCAAATTTATCCTTAACGTTCTTAACTACATCATCAGCAGCTTCAAAACCTAATGTTTCTTTGAATAATTGCTTGAAGTTCTTTTCATAGAACGCAACTTTTGCCTCAGTAGGTTTTGTCTCTTTTGTTAAACCAGCAGCCAATTCTTTAAAAGAATTACCAAGAGTTCTAATCAATCTAGAGTTTGTTTTAGTTGATTTACCCATTGCTAAAGCTGTGCCAACAAAAACAGCACCAGGAATCGCCATCATTGCAGGACCTGTCAAACCCTCACGTCCTAAAACTTCTTTAGCTTCTTGGTAATGATATTTCCCTGTAATTTCTTTATCACGATTCAAACCTGTCCAAGTTCTTGGAAGAGTCATACCAATAACGTCTTGAATAATAAATACGATAAAGAAACCAGCATTATCAATCCATTCCTTGTATCTTCCAAGGGCTGACCAATTTATACCCTTAAAAGAAGGGTCTGTAGCTTGTTTAATAGCATTATAATCACTCACAGATAGCGGATGTGTTTGAGTTGCTCCTCTGTTTTCTTTTTCTGTACTACGACGATTTTTCCCGTTAATGCCTTCGTAAGCGTGTATTGAGTTGATGTTCAATGATATGTCCTTCCTACGCAATGAAACGTCTACACATATTAATTAAGTCCTGTAATCAAAAAATTTTGCTTAATTTTTAGTTGTTTTTTACTTTTCTTTACAAAATTGCCTTTTTGAATATAACAATTTTTTACATTTTTGACAAGAGTTTAAGTGTATTTTTGACAATAATTTTTACATTATTTAATATTCTACACGTTTGCCAATAGTTTTTCATCGTTTTTTACAGATTCAGCAGCATCAAAACCTAGCTTATCCAACCCTGGAGCAACTACCTTTGGAAGGATAAAATGTTCAACAAACATATCTATAGGTTTCGCCGCAAGTGCTAGTGCAATAAACCCACCAGTTGTTTTAATCCATTTGCTTTTCATAATCTGCGATTTTTGGAATTTAACAATAGCGTCTCTTATAGCTTCATCCTTTGTTACGCCTTTAAAAATATTCTTATCAACAAGCGCATGCCATTTTAGGTTCGATTTGGTCTTTGGAGTATCACCATAAAGCTCCTTACGCAGTGCAATCAAGGAATTAATCGTTGTGTCAGCGTAGGCTTCCGCAGATTTTACACTAGGATGGATTGTTAAAGCTTCTACTGGGTGTCTTAAAAATTCAAAAAACTTATTTCCACCGTTCTGAAGTTTTTTCTCAGTAGCTTTAAATTTTAAAGTGTTCTCCAAACCAGCGCTAAAACTTTCCTTGCATTCAGCATCTTTATTTTTATATTTTGCCAAACGCCCACTACTTACAAAATCAACCGCATAATCTGATATCTTTTCTCTGGAACTAAGGGATAATTTATCCTTATTTAGATAACCTAACAAAGAAAATGATTTTTGCCCCGCAACAACAGCCGCTGTTGGAAGAGATACAGAAGCTAGACCTTGGAATATTGCCTGTTTTAATCCACGTCTTCCACAAGGATTGTACTCATCTTGCTCGTTTTTATATTTGTCATAAATATCTGCCCCTAAGTACATCAATGCAGGAACCCATAAGGCTTGACCTAAAGCAGGTGCAACCTCCATAATTGCTACACCGATTTCATTAGTATATGCCAATCCTCTTAATGGCCAATTCATCAAAGGATCTTCATACTTATTCTGAGGCAAGATAGATTTTTTAATATTTGTTTGCTCATTTTGAGCTTCATTTTTTTCTATCTTTTGAGGTAAATTTTGAGCACTTTTAAATGCAAAACTTTTTAATATTCCGACTTCCACAATCCTATTCTCCACTGGGATATATGCCATTGTATTATAATTAACATATCTGATTATTGCAAGTGCAATTTTTGCAAAAATTTACAAATCTTGTCAAGAAAGTTAATTTTTGTAACAATTATTCGTTAGAATTAATTCTAAAGTATTACTTTTTTTATTCAAGTGTGCTATATATATTAATGTAATAATGTACAAAAATATATAATGTACAAATGAGAATAAGAACGGAGGCATCAATGTCAGTTGGACAATTTGTATTTATGTTACACTCCCACCTGCCTTACTATAGAAAAGCAGGTATGTGGCCGTTTGGTGAAGAAAACTTGTATGAATGTATGGCAGAAACATACGTTCCTTTACTAAATGCAATATCAGAACTATATGAAGAAGGTATTAAAGCTAAATTAACAGTCGGTATTACACCAATCTTGGCAGAACAATTGGCAGATGAGCACCTTCAACATGGTTTTGTTAAATATATAGATGCACAAATCAAGGCTGTTTCTAAAGACTTAGAAAGATATCCTGATCCAAAAGTTGCACACTCTCAACACTTAAAATATTTAGCAAAATATTATTTCGATTTATGGAACAAAATGAGAGATGATTTCGTAAACAAATACGGAATGAACCTAATCACTCATTTCAAAAAATATCAAGATTTAGGTTGTATTGAAATCACAACATCAGGCGCTACTCACGGTTTCTCACCATTATTGGCAACTGATGGAAACTTAAATGCTCAATTCAAAGTTGGCTCTGATACAACAAAGAAATTCTTTGGCAAAAAAGCTAAAGGTTGCTGGTTACCTGAATGTGCTTACAGACAAGGTTATGAGTTTATTGGTAAAGATGGCAAAAAACATTGGAGACCTGCAATTGAAGTAACTCTTCAAAATAATGATATCCAATACTTCTTTACAGAATCACACGTTATCGAAGGTGGTAACTCAATCGGTAATAGACGTGTAATCGGCTTATATGGAAATATCGAATACATTCCACTACCTGAAAGAGCTGCTACTGGTTATGATACTTATTCAGCATACTGGTTACCTGATGCACAAGTTGCAGTAATGGGACGTAACGACAGAGCTGGTTACCAAGTATGGTCAGCAGCAGACGGCTACCCAGGGGATGGCGTATTCAGAGAATTCCACAAACGTGATGACAAGTCTGGGATGCATTACTGGAGAATCACATCTCCAACAACAGACCTTGGTGACAAGATGCTTTACGACCCAGTGCTAGCGATGAATAAAATCAACGAAAACTCTGATCACTATACAACACTTATTTACCACTTATTGAATGACTACAAACTAGCTAACAATAAAGAAGGTTTAGTAATGGTTTCATTCGATACAGAGTTATTCGGTCACTGGTGGTTCGAAGGTGTTGAATTCATTAAACAAGTTATTAAGAAATTCAACCAATACCTACCAGAAGTTGAAAGACTTACTGCAGGTGAATATGTTGAAAAATACCCACCATCAGAAGCAATCCAAATCCCTGAATCATCTTGGGGACAAGGCGGACACTTCTATGTATGGCAAAACCACTTAACAGAATGGATGTGGCCAATTATCCACTCTTGCGAAAAACGTATTAACGCAATTGCAAGCAACTATGAAAAAGTTCCTTCTGACAAGTTGCTTCTAAGAGCTCTTAACCAACTAGCAAGAGAAAACCTATTGCTACAAAGTTCTGATTGGCCGTTCTTAATCACTACATGGCAAGCAAAAGACTATGCTACAGATAGATTCAGAGAACACGTTGAAAGATTTGAAACTATCGCTGACATGATTGAAAGCGGTTCTATAGATGAAGGTAAGTTATTCGAAATCGAAAACATCGACAACTGTTTCGACAACATCGATTACAGAGTATACTTGCCAATAGAAGAGGGCGTGATACCACAGCAAGAATCAAAACTTGCTCCGTTATATTCGTAATTTATTTTCAAAGAATTAAAGCCTAGGTTTAAAACCTAGGCTTTTCTTTATTAAATCTTCAATACTGCTTGAGCCATATCTTTTTTGAATTGTTTTTCATCAACAGCATCAGCACCATTTTCTTTTATTAATTCATTATATTCATCAACATTTGCAAATACGTTTAAAGTTTTATTGATTCCTGGGATACAGTGATTTTTAACGTTTTCATATTTTACAAAACCATTCTTTAATAAGAATCTTTGCATATCAATTGAATCTTTTGAAGCTTTGAACAATGCTTCTGCCTTAGTTCTAGAAATATGTTTGAACATATTTTTAGCAACTCTGCTTGGTAATGCTTCTAAGATTTCTGCAACTTGGCTTGCACTTGTACATTTTCTTAATTCTTGTTTTAATAATTGAGTTCTTGGACCATCAGTTGATTCTATTTCGATGAAATCAAGAGCTTCTGTTATTGTTTGTGCTTTTGGAGCAACAGGAGCTACTTTTTCAACTCTTTCTGTTTGTTGAGATTTTGTAGCAACTGTATTAGTTACGAATGGATTTTCTTTAACTTGAGTTTCTTCAACAACAGCTTTTTCAATAGCTTTTTGAACATTGAAAACTTTACCAAATTTTACGTCTCTAGCAATTGATTCAATCTTTTCTTCTGAAACTTTTTCTTCGATACCTAAAGATTTTTTGTATTCAGTAGCAATTCTTTCAATATTTTCTTTTGTAAAAGTTTCTTGAAGATTTTGGTGTTGAGAGTTTGAAAGATTTTTGATTGTATCGTTTTTAACATTTTCAGTTACGTTTGTTGCAACTTGATGAGCAACTTCTGTAACAACTTCTTCATAATCGTACATTGTTTCAGCTAATGAAGTAAATGATTCAGCTTGAGCAGATTCATCTAATTCAGGAATTTCGATAGCGATATTTTTACCAACTTGTCCTTTTTCTTCTCTAGAGAAGTTTTTATTAGCAACAGTACCTTTTGCTGATTGAGCAACAACATCTGCCTGAACGTCTTTATCACATTTTGAAATATTTTCTACAACTTTTTGAGCTGTTTCTACTTTTTCTGCACATTTAACAACTTCTCCAGCGATTGGAGCTTGGTTTTCGGGTTTCATTTCGTGGTAATGTTCTGCATAACCACAACGAACATGTTCATCACAGTTATGAATATGACGGTGAGCGACTTCCAATTGTCTAACACTATCTTGGATTTTTGAAGTATGTACAGCAGTATATTTTTTATTATCAGCGTTTTCAGAAGCTGCACTCATGTCAGCGGCATATTCTCTGTTATCATCATCCAATTCCCATTCTTTAACACTATCGTGAATTGCCTGAATATCCATATATTCGTTAGCAATGATAACCCCTGCCTTGGCACTTTGTTCTACCCAATTCCAAGCAGATGTCCAAATACTTTCTTCTTCTACAGTCATTTTAGTTTGAGCTGCTTGTTTTGCGGCAGTAGATGACTTAACAACTTTATCAGACATATCAGTATCAATAGCACCTGCTGATACCATTTGCACATTTTTAGGTTGAGCATTTTGAACAGGAGCTGTCGCAACGCCTGTTTGGCATTCAGGGTTTACGCTTTGATTTTTAAATTTTAATAAAAATTGATAATCTGACATAATATACTCGTGCTCTTATATGTATATAAAGTGTATTTACTCTGAATAATTGACTTTTTAGAAAGCATAATTTTAAAAAGTTTACAAAAATTTACAAACCATGCCTAATTATGACTAAATCAGGGACTAGAGGGTTTTTACATGTATTGACAGAGGGCTTCGATTCTTAGATAATTTTTGTATACTTGTCTGGTTGACGAGAAGAATAGGAGAAGAAATATGAAGAAATTTTTGACAACTGCAGTTGCAGTAATGGGAGTTGCTTCAATGGTACAAGCAGGACCTTGCCACAAGATTCCTCAAGTGGAAACTTATGCGCACCCAACATTGTTCCGCTCTCAAGCTCAGCAATTGGTTGACACTGATTCCATTTACGTTACTGGCGCAAAAGCTGTTAAGCCTCACATGGCTATCGGCATTAGCAACAAACAAGACGTATTTGTTGCAGGTTATGCAAAAGACGTATTAAAGAAAGTTTCAAAAAGACATGAAGAAGCTGGCAAAGGTAAATTTGCCGTAAAAGCACCAACACTTCGTGCAGAAGTTGCTGCTATCCTTGCTGAAGGTTTAGAAGTTGCAACTCCTGAAAACTACAAACCATATTCTGATATCGAATCAGGATACTGGGCAAAAGATTTAATCTACAAAGTTACTGAAAAGGGTATTATGATTGGTTACCCATCAGGCGTATTCAAACCAGATCAACCAATCACTAAGGCTGAAGTTTTCGCTACAATTGCTCAACTAATCAACGTTGAACACAGCAACGGAACACCAATCTACTCAGGCGAAGCAGTTAAGTTTATCCCTGACTGGGCTTACAACTGCACAAACGAAGTTATCGCTTCTGGCTTATTAAAAGCTCTTCCTGATCAATCAGGTGTTATCGAAAACGAATTCTTAACAAAAGAACAAGTTGCGTACTTAGTAAGCTCATTAAAAGCTAACTGGGAAGAATTAACTGCTAATTCTGGTTTTGAAGATGTTTGCGCAAGCTCTTTAGGTTCATTAAAAATCAAAATGCTTGATAGATTGAGCGCAAAACACTCTAACATCGGCGAAGCATTCCAAGCTAAAACAACTGAAGCAGCTACTATTGACGGCGTATCATTCCCTGCTGGTTCAATCGTAAAAGGTAAAGTTGTTGCAGTAAATAGACCTGGGGTAAAAAATCCTGGTTATGTAAAAGTTAAATTTGAAACTATCTCTTACGATGACATCGTAAAAGAACTTCCTAAGAGAGTTTCTGGCGTAGAAGCAGACGTTAAGAAGAGCCCTAACATTGTTTCTAGAATCCTAAGCGCTCCTTTCACAGCAGCTGGTAGAACAGTTGGTGTTGTTGGTCGTTCAGGTGCAGCTATTATTGATGTTGCAGGTAACGGCTTAGAAGAACTTGGTTCTGAATTAGGCAACACTCTTGCTGAAACTACTTGCTTACACCCAGGACGTGGTGTTGCAAGCTTCGGACAAGGCGTAGTTACAGTATTTAAAGGTGTATATGACATCTCTAAAGTTATCGTTTCTGGTACTTTCGGTGTAATCTACGAATTCTGTGATGAAGTTGTTTATTGCATACTTCCAAGCCACTCAAACTCTTCTAGCTTAAACTGTGATGAAGAATTAACAATCTTATTCTAAGATTTAGTTTAAGGCTTTTATAAAGAGGATGATTGAATAATCATCCTCTTTTGTTTTGATAATGCTATAATCAGAGTATGAAAAAACTCTTTATCGTAATATTATCATTATTTTTAACAATAAATATGGCAAGAGCAGAAGCTGAGTACGGATTCAAAGGTCCTTTAAATTTCATACAATGCAAAATCCTTGAAAAGACAATTGCATCACAACTTGAAAACAAATATAACGGTAATGCTGATATAAAAATAAAATCTTATGGAGCAAAAGCTCTGAGAAACGGGATATTTAAATCTGCCAACCTTAAACTTGATAATATCATCATTAAGGAAATTCCTATATCCTATATAGAACTTGAAACCATTTCTACAGAAAACAAATTGGATATTACAAACGTCAAAAACATTAATCTGATATCAACTATCGATGCCCAATTTACCGCACTTTTGTCAAATGAAAATCTTAAACAGATTCTAAACTCTAATATCTACCAAAACGAAATTGCAAAAATTAATTCGCAGCTTGCACCATACATAACCATTGATATCAAGGATATCTACTGTGAAAATGGCAGATTATTTATTAAACTTCAAGCAAATTCCTTTGGGATAAAAATGGCTACAACTACTTCCTCAGAAGTAGTTACAGAAAACGGAGAAATTATATTAAAAGATATTAAGCTCGGTAAAATTGCCAAAAACATTTTTTCTACATCAATTTACACTAGTCTTGAAGGTTTGAACCCTTTTAAGACAACGATTAAGGCCCTTGGAAATTCTAATTTAAACATCAAGCCTTCTGCAATAAATATTGTTAATGACAAAATCAAAATATCTGGTATGATTAAAATATACAAGGATTAAAATGGCTAAGAAGAAAAAAACAAAAAAGAAAAATTTAGGGCTTTCACTGACAATGATATTGTTAGCAATTGCTATATTAGGATTTTCTTGGATATTTAGATATGAATTCTTTCCTCAATTAATAAAAGACGGGATTGAAGTTCACTTCCTAACAAAAAACGGTGAAGATAAAATTGTAAAATACCCTTATAATTCTGCAAACGGAACTCGATTCAAATGCGCCATAACAGAATTAATCAAAGGGCCATCTACAATACAAAAAATTTTAAATACCTACTCTGAAATCCCAGTAGGGACACAAATTATTGCAGTAATCGAAAGTAAAGATAAAAACATAATCGACCTAACTTCTGAATTTAATACAGGTGCTGGTACCGAAAGTATTTACAGCAAACTTTCTCAACTGATTAATACAGTTGAAAGTAATACAGAAATACCAACATACCTCTTTATTAACGGAGCCCAAATCGAAGTTTTCGGCGGCGAAGGTATTATGATTACACAACCACTTTCTAAGGAGTCATTACAGTGACAGAACAAGAAAAAGACTTAGAATATTATGTAAACCTTGACTGGACATTAATAGAAGGTACCGATTTAGATTTTAACGGGAATCCTTATTTTTACATTGAAATAAAAGAGATTCCAAGCTTTACTTTTTGTGCAAAAACAAGAGAAAAAGCGCTTGAAAACTATAAAAAACAACTCCGATTAATGTTAACACTTATGCTTGAAGACGGCGAGCATATAGTAGAACCCGGAGAAGAAACTGAAGACGATATCGACTGGGAAGCTCTATGTCCATAAAAGAAAAACAAAGCATTATAATCAGCAGACTTGAAAAAAAAGATATTGATGAAGTTGATATTGTTGCTCAAAAAGCTTATGGAGCACATCACTGGTCAAAAGATGCTTTTTACAGCGAACTTTCCAATAACTTGGCAAAATACTATGCGGCTAGAAGTCCAGAAGGAGTCCTTACTGGTTTTGCAGGCAGTTGGTGCATCATTGATGAAGCTCACATAACTACAATCGCTGTAGACCCTGACTATAGAAGGCAACATATAGGAGAAGCCTTATTGGTTGCAATTATAGAGGATTGCTACAAGGACATGGCAAAATATTTAACGTTAGAAGTAAGAGAAAGTAATACTCCTGCAATTAATATGTATGAAAAATACGGTTTCAAGTCCTTTGGAGTAAGAAAAGGTTATTATCAAGATAATAATGAAAATGCTCTTATAATGTGGACAGAAAACATTTTTTGGGATAAATTCAAAAGTGGATATGAACAAAACCTTTCAAAGCTAAAAAAATTGGTGAATATTGAATGACAAAAATTACAAAAGACGAAGTAGCAAGCTTTAAATATTCAGGAGAACCTGTTAAATTTTCTCTTGGAACTCTTGTAATGGTAGCTTTTTGCATCTTCTTAATTATAATTTCAACCTTTACTCAATTACCAATAATAGACGTTTTCAATCTTAATAAAGGCACTGATTCAACTGGCTTATTATTAAGCGACTATCTTTCAAATTCTTCTATTTATAGCTATATCCCCCAATTACCTGCAATATTTTTTACAGTTGCGCTACTAGATAGACGTTACGGACTTACAGCTATTATCCTTTATATTCTTTTAGGCTTATTCGTAATACCTATTTTTGGAATGGGGGGAGGATTTCACTATATTTATGAATATGGATTCGGGTTTATCATCGCATACATACCTGCAGCTTTCCTTACAGCAACTATCATCAAACATAATTTTCACATTCTGAATATCTTGAAAGCCGTAATTGCTGGAGTTTTTGCAATACACTTAATTGGTGTTGTATATATGTTGTTTATTTCAACTCTATTCCACACAACTGGAGATATTATCACAGGTTGGATTAGTTCACAAAGCGGAGTAAAGATTTTCTATGACATAATCTTCAGCACAATTGCTATCTATATTGCAAACCTATTGAAACAATTATTGTGGCTTATCATTTGTTAATTTACGATATAAAGATTGTATGTTAAAATAATGACAAAGGAGGGAAGTATGAAAAAACTATTATCAATCGCATTACTATCAGGTTTATTAATGTCTATGACACCTGCATTTGCTGGAACACACGGTACTAACGGCGAAGTTTCTTGGAAATCAGTTGGAGCAGGTGCTCTTTCTTTAATCGTATGGCCAGGGCTAGGTCAAATCGTTAATGGTCAGACTGATAAGAAAGTTATCACTCACGCTTTACTAGGTTTGACAGGTATCTTTAGAATCTGGTCTTGCTACGACGGTGTTGTTGACCGTAACGGCGGTGTTTGGGAACACAGAATCTAAGACTTTAAAATTAAGAAGGGTAAGAGGAAATCTTACCCTTCATTATTCTTAACTTATTGGGAAATTTCTCCTTGATTTGGTACAATATTATTGGGATAATGTGCCCTTTTAAGGAGATAAAATGAAGTTTAGTATAATGAAAAAGATAATGCTTGTCTTGGGGATTTTTATATTCTCTGCACTACCATCGTTTTGTGCAATGAGTTTCCCTAATATCAATATTGGAATGCAACCTGCTAATACACCACAAGATTTCACAAACGGTATGCAAATCTTGATTTGGTTAACAATACTTACATTAGCACCTAGTATTTTGATTATGACAACATCATTTGTCCGGATAGTTATTGTGTTATCTTTGTTAAGACAGGCAATTGGGGTTGCAACACTACCTCCTAACCAAGTTCTTACCAGCCTGGCATTAATACTAACCTTCTTTATAATGTCACCTGTATTCACCAAGATAAACGACGAAGCTCTTCAACCATACATGAAAAACCAGATTACTCAGCAGGCAGCTCTTGAAAGAGGGATTCAACCTGTTAGAGACTTTATGTTTAAACAAACAAGCGACAAAGAACTTGCATTGTTTGTTAGAATGGCAAAACTAGAAAAACCCAAAGATACCAATGATATCCCGACCTATGTACTAATTCCAGCTTTTATTTTAAGTGAATTAAAAACAGCTTTTACAATCGGGTTCGTAATATTTTTACCATTCTTAGTAATTGATATTGTAGTATCAAGTATACTGGTAGCAATGGGGATGATGTTCCTTCCTCCAACTATGATTGCATTACCATTCAAGCTTATTATGTTCGTTATGGTTGATGGTTGGTACTTGATTGTTAAATCTCTGGTAGAAGGATTTGCGAGGTAATTATGCACCAAGAGATAGTTATCACACTTATTCAAAAAATGTTTGTTCTAACACTATTAACATCACTACCTGTATTATTATCAGGGGTAATCATAGGTTTGGCAATCAGTATTTTCCAAACAGTTACACAAATCCAAGAATCTACAATCACTTTTGTACCTAAAATTGTAGGCGGGATTATTATTCTTATCATTCTTATGCCTTGGATGATAAATTTATTTATATCATACACAAATGAATTTATGGACGTTATTCCACAACTAATTGCAGCGAGCAGGGGCTAATGTACAATCTAGGAACAATATTAACACCAACAAATCTGGTCTTATTTATTGCAATAATAACCCGCTTATCAGGGTTATTAGCGAGTGCTCCATTTTTTTCAACTTATCCTATCCCAAGACAAGCAAAAATCTGGCTAGCAGCGACAATAGCGTTTGTATTATTCCCTGTAATAAAGGCCTCTACGGGCTTTGTTATTCCAACAGCAGTTCCAGCGTTAATGGTTATCCTAATAAAAGAATTTCTCATCGGGTTTGCCATAGGCTTCTGTGCAAATATTATTCTTATTGGGGTCGAACTAGGCGCAAACTTGTTTTCAACCCAGATGGGTCTTTCAATTAGTACAGCTCTTAACCCTTTATCAGGAAGTGCTTCTCCTGTTATTACCCAAGCCTACGTACTTCTCGCAGGAATGATTTTCTTATGCGTTGATGGGCATCATTTAATGTTCTCTTCGCTATATCATAGCTTTGTAAGTATGCCTATCGGTTTTAGATTCGATTTTTCACCACAGATTGTAGAACAAATTGTACACATGTCCTCTCAAATGTTTATTGTCGGAATGGAACTAGTTCTACCAATCTTCGCAATACTATTTATGACCGATGTACTATTAGGTTTTACATCAAAAATGATGCCACAATTAAATATTTTTATGGTTTCAATGCCTTTAAAACTATATTTAGGGATTGTGCTTTCAATAATGTTCACCAAAGCTATGGCAGAACACACTGAAGTAATTGTAGAACGAGTTTTATCACAAATAATGGCGGTATTTTAAAGTATGGCAAACGAATCAGCAGCAGAAAAAACAGAAGCCGCCACCCCCCGTAGGCGGAGTAAGGAAAGAGAACGAGGGAACGTATCCAAAAGTAAGGATATGGCATCAGCGTTCGTTGTTACGATTGCTGTCGTTCTCATGAGCGTATTTTCAGGACCAATCAACAGTAGTATACAAGAATCATTACGATACGCTTTTACTCACATCCATCCTGAAGAAATAAATACCGACGATATCCTTGGGATAATAGCTCCTTATGCCCAAACCGCAGGTGCTATTATGCTACCCTTTATGGTTTTACTTTTAGTGGCAGCAATACTTATCATAAGAATGGAAATCGGGCACGTATTTGCTCCAGAACGTGCAAAATTCGACCCTGAGAATATTTCTCCACGTAAAATCATCCAAAACGCAAAAAGATTATTTAACCCATTTGAACCAAGAACACTTGTTGAATTCGCAAAATCAATACTTAAAATTGTCATCGTTTCGCTTTGTGGTGCCGCAACCTTAATGGGAGATATTGATGCTGTATACGCAATCATCGGCCAACCTTTAGCAGACTCTTTTGTGGTTATTGGCGAGATTATGTTCAAAATGCTGATAAGTATGTGTATTGCGATGATTATTCTTGGGCTTTTAGATAAAAAATATCAAGATTACGAATACGAAAAATCAATTAAAATGACCAAGCAAGAAGTCAAAGACGAATTGAAAGATATCGAAGGGGATCCACACATTAAATCTCGCATTCGTTCACAACAAATGCAAATGGCAAAAAGAAGAATGATGGCGCAAGTGCCGAATGCGGATGTAATTGTAACAAACCCTACACATTACGCAGTAGCTATTGCTTACGATAGGACCAAGGCTCCTGCACCTATAGTTTTGGCGAAAGGTGTTGATTATGTTGCATTTCAGATACGTGAGATAGCTAAACAACATAACATTCCTATCGTAGAAAACCGACCAGTTGCACGTGCCCTCTACAATTCTGTACCAGTTGATGGTATAATACCATCAGACCTATACGTTGCAGTTGCGGAAATTCTTGCTTACGTATACAACAGGAGGAAGGGTAAATAATGGACTTAAGAAAGCTTTCATCATTACTTAAGAATAATGATATTGTCCTTGCCGTAGGTCTTGTTGTTATCGTATGTATGATGGTAATTCCGCTACCATCACCAATACTGGACTTTATGTTAACCATAAACATTTCACTTGCGGTAATCATTCTATTGGTTTGTTTATACACCAAAGAACCTCTTGATTATTCATCATTTCCTACCGTTCTGCTCATTGCAACCCTTTTTAGATTAGGTCTTAACGTCAGTTCTACCAGATTAATTCTTTTACACGGGGAGGCGGGTCACGTTATCCAAGCGTTCGGGGAATTCGTAGTTGGTGGAAACTATGTAGTCGGTGCCGTAATATTCACCATCTTGGTATTAATCAACTTTATGGTTATTACCGGTGGTGCAACACGTGTTGCAGAAGTATCAGCACGTTTCACCTTGGATAAGATGCCAGGTAAACAATTGAGTATTGACGCCGACTTAAACGCAGGGTTAATTAACGAAGATCAAGCAAAAGAACGTCGTAGAAAACTTGAAAGAGAAACAGACTTCTACGGTACAATGGACGGTGCATCTAAGTTCGTAAAAGGTGATGCTACCGCGGGTATTATTATTACTATCGTTAACATTGTTGGGGGCTTGGTTATTGGGATGTTACAATTAAAAATGCCATTCCAATCAGCTCTTGGAACCTACACAATATTAACAGTCGGTGATGGTCTTGTATCACAAATTCCTGCATTATTGATTTCTACCGCTACAGGTTTGATTGTTTCTCGTGCGACAGGTAAAGATGAATCTTTATCAGAAGACATCAAAACCGAAATGTTCTCTGACCCAAGAATTATGGGTGTTGTTGCAGGTTTATTAGGCTTTATGGGGTTAGTTCCAGGAATGCCTACAATCCCATTTCTAGGGATTGCAGCTTTAGCAGGCTATTTTGCATTTAAAAAGACCGAAGAGAAAAAACAAGCTGCACCTATTGAAGCGGCAAAACAAGAAGCTGAAGCTAGAGACAAACTTGGGAAACGAGACAAAAAAGCGACAAAAGAAAGTATCATGGAATTGCTTAACGTGGATACAATTGAAATCGAAGTTGGCTACAGAATCGTACCACTTTTGAATATAGAAATGGGCGGAGATTTATTGGAACGTATTGCGCAAATCCGACGCCAAACCGCTTTGGATTTAGGGATTGTACTACCATCAATCAGAGTTAGAGACAATCTTCAATTAGCACCTAATATGTATCAAATTAAGTTAAAAGGTGTTCCCCTAGAAACAGGTGAAGTTTATTCTGATAGATACTTAGCAATGTCCGCAGGTGAAACAAGAGAAGCTCTTGTGTTAAACGGTATTCATTCTATCGAACCTGCTTTTGGCTTACCTGCATTGTGGATTGAAGAAAAAGATAAGGATATGGCAGAGCTTGCAGGATACACTGTTGTAAGTGCATCTGCAGTTATATCTACACACTTAACAGAAGTTATTAAGAGAAACGCTGCAGAAATTCTATCAAGAGCAGACGTTCAGCAATTAATTGAGAACCTTAAAAAAGAAGTTTCAGAAGATTATGTTTCAGACGTAATGAAAGACTTAAGCGTTGCAGAAGTCCAAATGGTAATGCAAAATCTCTTAAGAGAAAACGTTGCTGTTAGAGATTTAAAAACAATTTTAGAAACAATGAGCTTATATTCAAAAACAAGCAGAAACTTAGACTTCTTAACCGAACATGTTCGCCAAGCAATGGCACGTAATATCTGTAGCCAAAACCTTGCAGATACTGGCGAACTTCTCGCTATCACCCTTGCACCAGATGTTGAAAACAATATTGCAAAAGGTGTTAGCCCAGATGGTCAAAGCATTACACTTGACCCAGACTTTACAAGAAGATTACTTGATAAGCTTAATATTGAACTTGAAAAAGCAATTACTTCGACAGGTAATCAGCCTGTAATACTTTGTTCTTCACCAATTCGTCTAGCGTTCAGACGAATTATTGAAAGAACCTACCCACAAATTACAACTATGTCATATAATGAAATTACACAGAATATTAAAACAAAATCCGTTGGGCTTGTAAGATTATAAGCAAAAACAGAAAGGAAAATAAATGAGAGAACTTATAAAAAAAGACCAAATTGTAGATATCGTTCCACAAGATTTTAAAAACTCCAATAAAGGAAAAGTTTTGAATGTTGATATGGAAGGTTTTACAATGGAGTTAAAATACACACCAAAAGGACTCCTACAAAATCATATATGTGATTTTTATTCCCTAACAGACAACGGGTATTTATACTTTGAGTCATATATCAAGGAATTAAAAAATAATGTAATTTCCATTGCAAACCCAATAAAGCATAGATTTCTACAACGTCGTAAGTTCACTCGTATTACATTCTTAGCAGACATTGAACTTTCTAGAGAAGGTGTTGTTCATAAAGCAAGAACACTTGATATTTCTGCTGGCGGTATGAAACTTTCTACCAAGGAAAACATCAATATTGAGTATGAATATGATGTTACTTTAAAATTAGAAAGTGAACTATCCGTAAAATGTAAATACAAACTCATCAGAGTTGAGAAGAATGATGCAGGGATATACACTATTTCAGGCAGATTTACTTGCTTAAGTAATATCGACAAAATGACATTAGTACAATTCTGTATGAAGAAAAACATGGAGAATATTAATAAATAATGGATTTAAAATCTTCATTTTGCTCGTCACTTGCGGCAGTCACTTTTATTATTTTATCAATTATTTCTGTTACAAAAATCAACCTAACTGGAGTTGATTCAGTTGTTACACTAGCACTTAGAACCGTTCCTGCTACTATTGTAATGGGAATACTTGGTCGTATTATGGGTGGGATTTTAGACCGTCCAAGAAACCTTGCAGATTCAGATTATCAAACTGATGTCCTAAAGGCTTTGAAAAAATATGATAGAAAAATGACACTTGCAGACTTAAACGAAAAATTAAAACCAGTTGAAGAAGCTCCTCCTGAAATTCAAATCCAAGCTCCAGAAGCACAACCAGAGCAAAATAATGGAGAACAATAGTATAATGAGTTTCCTTAATAGTGTTCTTAAAAAGAAAAATACAAATAGACTATTTACAACTCCAAGCCACGGTGGCAAACTATGTATTTATCATAAATTTTATCAGTTTTATAAAAACGATATTTCTGAAACAGATACACATAACCCGCAAGATGCACTATTAAAATCAGAGAAACAAGCAACAGACATCTATGGAACCACTTGTACAAAATACTTAACTAACGGCTCTACCAGCGGGATTATTACCGCAGTTCTTGCGTGTATAAAAAAGGGCGAAAAAATCCTCATCTGGGAGAACTCACATCCTTGCCACAGAAACGCCGCAGAACTGGCTGGAGCAGAAATAATAGAATATTCTATCCCACTAATACCAGAATGGGAGATTCCATCCGCTGTTACACCTGAATTATTGGAAGAAGGATTAAAACAAGGTGCAAAAGCAGTCATTGTAACATCTCCTAATTATGAAGGTGTTGTATCTGATATCCAAGCTTTAAAAAAACTTTGTAACAAGCATGGAGCGTACTTAATTGTAGATGAAGCTCACGGAGCATTATATCCGTTCTGCGAGAAACTACCTACAAGTGCTGTTAATATTGCTGATTTTACAGTACAATCACTTCACAAAACTGCAGGAGGACTCAATCCAACAGCTCTTTTGCATACAATGACATCAATCGATATTACGTCTGCGCTTGCAAAAATAAATACAACATCTCCATCTTATCCTTTATTAGCAAGTATTGAAGCTAATATCAACTACTTAAATTCTAAAAAAGGACGTAGAAAAATTTCAGACCTAATTCAGCAGATAGAAGATTTTAAATCTACATGCCAGAATGTGGACGTCTTTGACGGAGATATGACAAAAATTTTAGTAAAGAAAGAAGGACTTACCGGATTTGAATTATCAGAACGACTTTTTGCAAAAGGAGTTGAAGATGAAAAAGCAAACGAAAAATCTGTGATGTTACTCACTGGTCTTGGGACAAGAAAAAAAGACCTAGAGTCCTTATTTAGATTACTCTCTAAAATCTAATTTATCAGTTCGAGGTTCCCAAAATCTATTTTTGCCCCTTGAAAAAGTTCAAAAATAGGTTAAACTGATAATATAAGGTTAAACACGTATGGAATCCATCTCATCACTAAATAACTCTTTATTTACTGATTTAATCAACAGCTACCCCGTCAATACTGCCAGACCGCAGTCATTTAAACCTGTTGAACCAGTTGAGTATGACTTTGAAGATGACTATTCCAACTATAATTTTAGTAACTACGCCCCACCAGAAGAGCATTCTGGAGACCCTCTTATTACTACTGGGGAGAACGTTATACAGTCAGCCCAAAACCTAGATAATGTTATGACTGCAGCAATAGAGGACGGACTAAGTGTCCAAGAAGCTTGTAATATAAAAATGGCACAGATTGCATACAAAGCCAGCTGTGCAGTGTTCAAGTCTACATTTGAATTGAGAGTTTAAAACAAGAGGATGGTTTTCACCATCCTCTGTTTTTAAACATATTACCACTTTTTCTTAATCCCTGCTTTTTCAGAATACCAAATTGGTCGTCTTGCAATCCCTTCTAACGCATCGGATGCAGTTTTTATAACTTCATAACTTGGCAGATCTTTCGCAAGAGCAAACAAGGCTCCTGTATTATGATAATTATATTCTGTACCATGATGATTATCATACGTTGACAGTGGTAAATTCCCATCTTTATTATTAGCCAAATGCTCATCAGCAATCAATAATAACGCAGGAAGCCCAAAATAACGATTATTACAAGAATCTTCTGCTAATAAATCACCTCTGTCATATTCCACAAAATATCTTTTGTAATTGTCATATCTTTGAGCATAACCTTCGCCATCCAATAAATTTTCACTTACCTTATACTTTTCTCTTTCTAAACGAGGAAGGCTCATCAATTCCTTTTTAGTCAATTCTAAAATATCATCTCTAACCGCCCGCAGAACAGATGCCATTTCTTCCTCCGATGGGGAATTGCTCAAATTAATCTTTTTATCCATTCCTGTTAAGACTAATACATCCCTTAAGGCATCAACAGGAGACTCAATATTCCTTTTTTTATCTCTTAACCTAGAAATAACCTCAAGTCTTGAAATTTCATCAGGAGAAAGTACTTTTTCAGAAGAAGATATCAGTGGAGTTTCTTTCTTGAATTTTTCTAAATCTTTAGGGTTTACCTCTACCGGTTTTAACTTAGCTTTATACATATTTCTTTTCAAAATTTCATTGGGGTATTTTTCTGTTACACAATTCCATAGATTATTGATTGCTTCTCTCATATCTTTAGAATCACTCAAATCATAGAAGTTTCCTAAACAAGCAACCGCAGGCCCATTCAATGCGAAAGTTGACTTTGGTTCAGTAAGAAAGATTCCATTATCACCATAGGAATGTAATAAGTCATACTTGAATACAGACTCCTTAGGTTCATATTTTGTATAGCTCGGAATGTGCCAGTCAGTGCTTTGGTTGAAACATTTTCTATGCCCATTCAACGAAAATGGTGATGTTTCGGGATTCATGTACAATTTATCAATAGTTTCAATTCCTGTTTTATACGAGTCTTTATATTTATTAAAAAACTCTTCATCCATTTTTAACAAAAATTGCCTGTCATAATCTTTTTCAGGGTACCAGTCAAATCCCCAAATCTGACGTTCTGCCATAAACATTCTTGAGTCAGGCAAAAATTTATGCATTGATTCACTACTATACCTATAGACAGAAGGTTCCACGGGTTCTTTAGTACCTTTAAACAGTGCATTATAAAGAGCCACATGAATAGGAAGATTTTCTATCTGTTTTTTAGTTGAAAAGAATGAAAACTCCAAGTTTTTCTCTAAATCTACACTTTCCGGGATACTATCTGTTCGATATGTCATATCAGCAATTGTTTCTTTATCAAACTTTATTACATGCCTGTATCCTTCGAATTGCTCAATTTTTCCGTTTTGATTTAAAGATATTGTCTCAGGTTTTACATCATAGGTATAATTTATATTCGGAGTTCTTAGTTTTTCAGCAAACTGACTAGCCAATTCATCATACAATTTTAGAGAAATCTCCAACGCTTTGTCTTTAGAAAGGTTTTCTGGAACAGTCCAGCCTTTTTCATCAAGCCCCAAAACTGTATATGCAGCCTCGATGTAATCACTAACTTTCTGCATTAATGCCTCATGAGCTAACTCTGGGGTCCTATACGTCTCCGCATGAACATACAATCCTGAATGTGCCAATCTCTGTTCCGCTAGAGCCACTTTCAACAATTTTGGCTGCACTAAATCACTCCTTATCTGTGAGACCCTATGATCAGCCATTGCTATCTCATCCAACTCATCAGGGTTCTTGCTAGAAAAGAGGATTGTTGTGTGATAGTCCTTTGCACAATCATCCATTATTGATTTCATAGCTCCAATCATTCTTTCATCTGACGTTTTAGAGTTTATAAGGTTGTCTAATCCTTGGACATGTAGTAGAGTTCTCTCTCCTGTTTGTTGGTAATGTTCTTCTGCTTGTTCTAGGTAGTCAACAATATCATGTTTTTCATCTATCATAACAACATTTGCCCAAGCATTGTTCTTTGTCCAATCAATCAGTTGATTAGAGGTTGCCTCATCTCCTGCTGATATCATAATACAATTGGGAACCATTGTTTGGTTTAATAGCGGTGTTATTATAAGAGGGATTAATTTTTTCCGTTCTATTTCATCCACTTTGATGTAATAATCTGTAACAGCCTTCATATCAGCTGTTATTATTGCAGTTTTATTATTGTTCTTTTGGATATCCTGACCCATCTCATACATATAATCAGCTTGGACTCTTCTGGCTTGTTCTAAAGTATAATTTATACTATTTTGCTGACTTTGTTTACCTTTTACCTGACCATATTTTTCACTCAACCACAATGTCAAAACTGCAAGCCCACCTCTTAAAACTTTATTTTTGGGTAGCTCATTATCAATATACGTTTTTAGAGAAGAATTTATTTTCACCAAATCCGCATTAAGACGTGCATACACTTCTTCAATATCCTTTGGTTTAACCTTTTTCGCTTCAAACGCTACCTGCGAAGATGATACAAAACTATCCGCCTTGTCTTTCGGTAGTTGAGCGATATAGCTCTTTTGAGAATTATCTCTCTGTTTAATTTTGTTAGCCTTGGATATATTATCCAAAACACTGATAGGTTTAATCATTTTGTTCCCCGAATCCTTTCTTTTTCCTCATATCTATAACTTTTTATACTTTTATATCAAATTTTTCTTCTGTCTTCTTTCCACAATTTAGTAATAACAAGCCACTTATTGCAACCAGCAAACCAACTCCTGCTCCAAGTATAACTCCCTGTCTACGATGTTTCTTGAGCATTTTTGCCATAAAATCGTTCTTTTTCTCTATCACTTCCTGAAACTGCTTGTCTATCAAATCCCGTTCTTCTTGCAGCTTCTTGGCATCTTCTGCATACTTGTCTATCGGGATTTGTGTAACTCGATGTGGTCCCATTGCAATTGTGTCTAATTCATTTGGGTTCTGAGTTGTGAATAATATCGTAGAGTGATATTTATTTGAACAATGCCCCATATATCTTTTAGTCCCTGCAATTGTTTCCTCATTAGCTATTTTAGGATTGATTAGATTCTCAAACTCTTTGACTTCCATCACCGTATGACCTTTGGTCTTTTGGAACTGTTCCTCATTCTTTTCCAAAAATTCTACTATATCATCTGCATAGTTGATTGTTATATATCTATGTTTTTCTATTTCCTTCATATTTAGTAATTCTTTGATATAACTAACAATCACCTCTCGTTCAGAGGCGTCTCCGCCATGGATACATACACAATTTGGTTTGATTGAGTCATTGTATAATGGTGAAAAAATAGTTCTATCAACCAGCTTGCGTAAGCCACTTTCTCGCCAATCATTGATATTTTTGGTTAGTTCCCTCATCTTTTCCGGAATTGCTGAGGATTTGGACTCCAATTCTTCTTCTAATCTCAGCAACTCTTTATCCATTGGAACCTTCTCTCCCTTCAAGGTTCCATAGATATCTCCAACAAATCCGCCTACTGCAACTGTTCCAACTGCACCCAAAGTCTTGAGAACTTGAAGCTTTTTAGAACTCTCTTTTGAGTGGATTCCAAAAGCAGGTTGAGAATATTTAATTGGTTGAATTGAATTATGCATTAATATCAACCCCTTCTTTCTTCTTTCCACAATTCAATAATAACAAGCCGCTTATTGCAACCAGCAAACCAACTCCTGCTCCAAGTATAACTCCCTGTCTACGATGTTTCTTGAGCATTTTTGCCATAAAATCGTTCTTTTTCTCTATCACTTCTTGAAACTGCTTGTCTATCAATGCACGTTCTTCTTGCAGTTTCTTAGCATCTTCCGCATACTTGTCTATCGGGATTTGTGTGACTCGATGATCTGCCATTGCTATTGGGTCTAATTCATTTGGGTTCTGAGTTGTGAATAACAATGTTGAATGATAATCCTTGGCGCAATCATCCATTATTGATTTCATAGCTCCAATCATTCTTTCATCTGATACTTGAGTATGAATAAGCTTATCTAGTCCTTTAACCTCAACTACCGTATGACCTTTTGTCTTTTGGTATTGTTCCTCATTCTTTTCCAAAAATTCTACTATATCATCTGCATAGTTGATTGTTATATATCTATGTTTTTCTATTTCCTTCATATTTAGTAGTTCTTTGATATAACTAACAATCACTTCTCGTTCAGAGGCGTCTCCGCCATCGATACATACACAATTTGGTTTGATTGGGTCATTGTATAATGGTGAAAAAATAGTTCTATCAACCAGCTTGCGTAAGCCACTTTCTCGCCAATCATTGATATCTTTGGTCAGTTTCCTCATCTTTTCCGGAATTGCTGAGGATTTGGACTCCAATTCTTCTTCCAATCTCAACAATTCTTTATCCATTGGAACCTTCTCCCCCTTCAAGGTCCCATAGACATCACCAACCAAAGCCCCTACTGCAACTGTTCCAACTGCACCCATGGTCTTGAGAACTTGGGGCTTTTTAGAACTATCTTGATGAAGCCTACTAGGAGAAGTGTGAGTAAAAGAAACAGAGTTTATCATATCAAAGCTCCTATATTTCCATCATGCCCTCTGATAACATTTCAGAAATCTTATTATAATTTAATAGCGCAGATTTACTGATATCAGGTTGAAGTTTTTCAATATTCTCCATTATATCTTTTTCATTCTTCGAACTCAAAGCTATTCTTTTTAAACGAGCATTACTATAAACCGATTCCAGTTCTTTTTCTCTTTCCTCAATTTTTTGTGCAATTGCAGTATAATCTACCGGTTCTTTTATAACATCATCACCATAAAACTTTAGGACTTTTGCCTTATAATCAACACTAGGCGGGTCTATCCCAACTCTCACTGGGAACAATCCACTATCATATTTGAGATTAAGTTTGATTCTCTCAGGATAATTGGTTGTCGCAAATACTGTACAATGGTATTTGTCAGAACAGGTTTCTAAAAACTCTGCCAACTTTTTATTAATGGTAGAGTTTTTCCCCGTAATAGTATCAATTTCATCTATTATTAAAATAGTACGTTGTCTATCTCCACTTGTTTGAAAATAATTTTCAGATTCCTTCGCTTTTTGTATTAATCTATTAAAAAATAGTTCATCACAATTTTTTCTATTTCTAACAGGGAATTTTTCTACCCTAGCCCCAGACTCATACGCAAAAGCTTCTGCAAAAGAGCTCTTACCATTTCCTTGTGGACCAAAGAATAGTATTGACCCTGGGACATTTATTTTTTCTCCTGCTTGTTCTCTTCTAATTGCACTAATAACATGGAAATTAAGAATATTCTTCTCGTTATCATACCCCGCAATAGAATCAAAGCCTTTTTTATCAAGGTGTTTCATCCTTGCATACTCATCCGCTCGCTCTGATTTAGCAGCGCCTATAGTGCTTGCTTTATGATTTTCTATCTCTCCTAGAATTCTTTTTTGCAAATCATTTGCTTGTGCTAGTTTTTGTTGGAATTGCTCTTGCAAAAGACTCCTCATCTTTACATTTTCAGAAAATTGTTTCAAAAACTCTCTCTTAATCTCATTAATTTGTTTGGTTTTGTTCTTGAATTTCCACCAAGGTGCATTTTTAATCTGGGATTCTTTGTTTTCAAAAATCCTCTTAAAGCTCTTATAAGCTTCTTCTAACCCAGCTAGCTCTGCTCTCAAGCTTTCAAGTGACAAGTTTTTCGCATACTCTTGATACCCTTGGAGCTTTTGACCAAAGCTTGATGGTACAACATAAGTTTTACAAAAATTCGGCGAATTTAAAGAAGAAAACTCACCCTTCACAGGATGAGTCTCTCTTTTGTTAGCATTTGTTTTGTTAGCACCGTTAATTAATCCGTTCTTTCTGATTGGATTAATAGAATAGTTTGTAGAAATCTGCATTACCCCATTCCCTTTCCCGTTTTTTTATTTTAATAAACACCTTGTTCATATATATAACATTAGATACTATTTTATACAACCCTTTGTTGCTAAAATTTTACACGATTTCGTCTTTCCATTATAATAGCTTGTATGGACGTGGCGAGGATTCAATCAGCACCTAATAGAACTTTCAAAGCAGCTTTATCACCTGCTGATTTAGTGTACAAACAAAAGCTTATAAAAGGGATTCAACAAAAATATCAATTCACCCCAAAAGTCGAAAACCTAAGTTCTGTCCTTGCCCCTGAAGAGCTTAAAAACTTATTAAAAAAATTCACCAGCAAGCATTTTTCTGTGGATGCAAATGGAAAGAAATTTGAAAACATCAAAAATGGAGATTTTAGAGTCAACCTCCACTCTCACACAAGATGTTCTGATGGTCATATCAGCCCAACAGAATTCTTAGAGCAGTCTAAGGCGTACGCAGATAGAGTCGCAAAACTAAATCACAACGACAATCTACCTCCATATACAACAGCAACAACTGACCACAACGATTTCAAAGCAAGCGCAGAAATCATTGCTCAAATTGCAGAAGAACCCGAAAAATACAAGAACTTAAAATTTGTGGCTGGCTGCGAGTTTCTATTTATGGATAAGCATAACGGATTTGCATTCCCTGCCTTTGAAGTTGTCGGGCTTGGTGTGAATCCTTATGATAAAGAACTTGTCTACAACACAGGATACTTTAATCTGATTGATAATATCCCAATAATAAAAAAAGACGGTGCCATATTATCTTATGCCCACCCTTCAAGACACCTCCAAGGAAATGGGGTTGAACCCAAGTTTATGGAATATCTTAAAAAAATCGGAATAGACGGAATTGAATCTAATTATCAGTACATCAATTTTATAAAGACAAGTGAGTTAGAAAAAATAATTGATGAAGTCAAAAAGACCGCAATAAAATACAACCTCTACGAAACAGGAGGAACAGACACTCACGGGAAAAATATTTTCTCTGCACGTGCGACAAAATACTTGGATGAATTAGTTTAAGATGTTTGATAATATAAGAAATAATATAGATTTTTTCATACGTTCTAACCTCAAGATTTCTAGAAGAAATTTTGTAGAAACTAACCTTGAGAACTTAGAGCGGCTTGAACAAGAAAACAACTATACATTTGATATTTTGAACAAACATTTTAATAAAAACGTTAAAAACAAAATAAAAACCCTTGATATTGGCTGTAAAAACTGGTTTTATGCAAAAGGACAATATAAATTCTTTTCTCAAATCACTAACGATTTTACTATTGATGGAGTAGAGCTTGATGCCTACCGCCTGTATAGCAATTTTTATTCAAGGTACGAAGTCGCAAAATTCTATACTAAAGACCTCAAGAATGTAAATTACATTGCAGGTAACCTCTTGGACCTAACAGATAAATATGATTATATAACTTGGTTTTTGCCTTTTGTACACAAAACACCTCTAAAACTCTGGGGCTTACCTGAAAGATATTTTTGTCCAGAAAAATTATTATATCACGCATATAACTTACTAAACACCAACGGTGAAATGCTTATAATAAACCAAGGAGAAAAAGAACGAGATATCCAAAAAGAGCTCTTAGACAAACTCAAAATACCTTATACAGAGCTTGGTGAAGTGACAAGCGAATTTTTTACTTACAAAAACAAACGTTATGGTTTTTTATGCAAGAAAGTTTAAAGTGGATTTAGCTTTTGGGTAATAATCATCTTAACTTCTTCAATAATATCCTTGTATTTTTGCGCATTCTCTTGAGAACACTGGATTTCAAAAATATCACAAATATTCTCTCTAATGATAACTTCAGATTTAGATACTGGCATCACATCACCATACCAAGGTGTTAATTTTAGATATTTAAAATACTCTTCCTTTGAATACGCATTCGAATTTAGTTTCCATGGTTTCTCACTAGTTATATAATGGATAATCGAAGGGACATCTTCCCGCCCCAACTCCTCATAAAATACGTCTTTAGCCGCATTCCATCTGGAATTCAAAATTAAAATCTTATTCTGAAATAAATGATTTATTACATCCTGATCTCCAAAAACTACATTATCAAAACATTCTGGGAGATTTTGTAATTCCGCAATAATATCAATTTCACAAAGCTTCTTGAGGTTTAATAACATAACCCCGCTATTGATATAAATAGCTGATTCTGACAAACGAAAATTTTTCTTAAATGTTTCGGCAAAAACATCTTCTACTGCCGCCAAAGAATAATCTTCGATATCAATAGAATACAATTCCGCAACATCTGTTCTTACAGTAATATCAGAATCTAAATATAAGATTTTGTCCACAGATTCTAAAGAAAACAAAAGCAATCGATAGAAAACTTATATGTCTATGAACTCCGCAGAGAACAAATCTTTAAATTCATCTGGGTTTACCTGCACATATTCAATATCAAAATCTTTTATATATCTCAAAGACTCTAATTTTGTTTTATTCTCGTCACTAATATAATCACAAGCAATAAAAAACTTGTATGAATCTTCATCCTTAGCATTTGCTAAAATTGAAGCCATTGCACAACCTGTATATTTCACATAAGAATTATTTATTCCAAACCCAATATTAATTTGCATCAGAAACTCTCAATTATAAAATCATCATATCACAAGTTTTAAGTTTTGTAACAAGAGCTCTAAATTTAAGCAATTTAACATCTTCAGGAAAATTATTTCCAATAAAACTTAAGGAGATTTTATGAATATTACATTTTTGCCAACTAACCACTATCAATCAAAAGCCCAAAATCCTAATTTTACCGCAATGAGAAAAACCCAATTCCAAGGACTTGATTTATTTGCTGTAGAAAGATTTAAAGCACCAATTGAAAAGTTTAACACTCATAACGATTTATATGACTGGGCTAAAAAAATGTTTGATAACATAAAGTCGAAATCTTTCTTGGGTAGAACCCCAGAAGGAACTACACAACGAAAAGCTATGTTAGAAGAATGGTTTAATTATGTAACCGACGGCAATTCTGCATACAATCCTATTCATAAATTATTAATCCTAACAGGTATTACAGCGGGTTTGAAAGCAACAAATGATAATTTACCCCCCATCCTTAACAAAGGCGTATTAGCTGATACAATATCAACCTTGGAAGAGGTTGTTAAAGTAAATCCAAAAACAAAATTTAATTTTAACAATGTTTATGAAACCACCCTACAAAATCAGTATATGAATGAGTTTGGGATGTCGAATGATTATACGGGATGGGTAGAAATTCCTTCATATGAAGAAGAACCCGATAATTTTGAAGGAAATGTTGCAAGATTGAAACAACTCTCCCATAGTGCTTGGTGTACCAGGTCTTTTAATGCGAAACCATATTTGGCACAAGGCAAGTTTGCTATTTATATGGAAAATGGTCAACCTAAGCTAGGAGTGCGTTTTATTGGCGATGAAATAGAAGAAATTCAAGGTGAAAGGAATAATAATTCTATTCCATTAAAATATTTTGATAAATTAAAAGATTATATCTACAATGAAGGTCCAGATAAAAATTTAAGTCTGAATGCTCAAGATGAAATGGAAAACGCTTATAATGCAGAGTACGAAATATATAACTTCCGCAAAGCAATGAATTATAAAACTGATATCAATTCTGTAGAAGATGCTTTGAAAATAATTTCTAATTTTGAAACCGAGCCTGCCACAATAGGAGAAGATGGTTTAATCAAAGCCACTGTTATTGGAGAACCTAGTGACACATTTTTTTATGAAGACATCGGTATTAATATAGATAAAATTCTTGAATATGTATCGGATATAGAAATGGGTCTTTACCTACGTAATTCTTTTGTAAAAAATCTAGGGAAGCTAAAAACCTGTGGCGAGGTAGTTTTAAGCGACTCTAAAATCGAAAATCTCGGAGAGCTGGAAGAATGTTATGAAATCGAACTTTCACATACCCCTTTAACAAGTTTAGGAAATTTAAGAATTATTGAAGGCAACGCTGATTTTACTTGCTCTAATGTTACAGATCTTGGGAAATTAGAAAAAGTTGGTGGTGAAATTTATATTGGAGATTCAAAATTAAAAGTAGAAGACTTTGCTAACATTGAACATCAAGGCATTTATGACCACTATCTTGGGAAAAGACTAGATATAGCAGAAGAAAAATAATGCGAATAACATTTACTCCACAACAGAATTATAATAACCCTAATTTTCAAGCGATGAAAAAATCACAATTTAGTGGTTTAGACTTCTTCATTGTAGAAAAATTCAAAGCTCCGATTGAAAAATTCAACACTCATAAAGATTTCCAAACTTGGGCAAAAACACAATTTGAGAAACTTAGATTAAAAAATTTTGGAGGAAGAAGCGAACAATCAATCGCTCCAAGACAAAATATAATCGAAGACTGGGCAATATGTCTAACCAACACTCGCTCAAAGTATTCAAATGCAGAAAAACTCCTTATACTATCAGGAATAACGGCAGGTCTAAAACCAAATACCGATGATATTCCACCTTCTATAAATCATAATGTACTTTCAAGTGTTGTCACAGACCTAAAACAAGAACTATCTACTGACAGAAAGAGAAAATTCAATTTTAGAGAACTTTATGACACCCAACTAAAAAATACTCTTTTAAAAGAATATGGTATAGGTGGAAATTATACTGGCTGGATTGAGATTTTTTCAAAAGAGCACTCTCCTAAAAACTACAAAAAGAATGTGGATTTATTAAAAATCCTATCACACAAGTTCTGGTGTACCAAACACTATACAGCAGAAGATTACTTAAAAACAACCGATTTTAGTATTTATTTGGAGAATGGCAAACCAAAACTTGGATTAAGAATGACAGGTTTGGACATCGAAGAAGTCCAAGGAGAAAGAAATGACGGACATATTCCTATTGAGTATCTAGAAATTTTTGAAGATTATTTTCAGACTTACGGACTAGGACTTACTTTGGATGCAGAAGTTCAGTACTTTAAAGCCACCGATTTTAGAGACTTTTATAACCCAAATAAAGAATTTTTAGAAAAACATAGGGCTGTTGATTCTATTGATGATGCAAAAGCAATTCTTAACAGATTCTCCGATTCTGCAGTAGTTAATGATGATGGGTTATTAACCGTAACTAATTATAAACAACCACATAAATCATACGCATATATGTCTCTTGGAATTGATGAAAACAAACTATTCCAGTACATTTCTGAGATAAAGGGAGATGTAACTTTTAGGATGTCAAATGTTACAGATTTAGGGAGTTTAAAAAAAGTCGACGGTGTAATTTATATAAATGACTCACATCTTTCACGAAACAACTTTGATAATATTGAACACAAAGGAATTTATGCAACAATTTATGATAGCCTTCTCTTATAAGTTGCCAGAATTTTTGGGATTTGGTAAAACTGTATTATAAAGAAATGAGAGGTTAATATGAGAGTAGATTTGAAATCAAGTCAAGCGCCCAATTCTCAAGGAGTATTTAGAAAAACCCCTAAGTTATTAAATGATTTTTCTCGCTATAACAGCGTTCAGAAATTTGAAACAATTACTCTTCTAAAGAAAATTGCAGAAGTAAAAGACGGAAAGATTTATGAATACAGAGGGAAAGACATCATTGATGTAAAACATCCGGAAACTTTTGAAACAGCTTACGCTGTTGAAACAGATTTTCTACATAGATTAAAAAGTTTTGTTGCCGCAAAATACCACGAGTGTTTCAAAAATAAAGAATTAAATGAATCTCTTGATAATATTTTAGAATAACTAAAAACAAAAAAACGGAACGTTAAACGTTCCGTTTTTAGCTTTTATAATCCTATTAGACAACCGCATTCATACAACAGTTTTTATATTTTTTCCCACTACCACAAGGACAAGGGTCATTTCTACCAATGTCTTTTGAAGTATTTGTCGGAGCAGGTCTATTCATCATTGCTTCCATAATATCAAAAGTTCCTGAGAAAGCTTGAGATGAATACAACACTGTTGCAGAAGAATACATATTATGTTCCAAATAGTATGATTTATATTGTTTGATTAACTCATCAAAAGAAAGGCTTGTACCCAACGATTGATTTATAATCTCCATAAACTTCGCAACGCTTGTTTTTTCCGCCACTCTCTTCAACAATCTGTCTGAAACTGCATCATTAGTTAAGAAATACTTGATACAAGCATCTTTATTTTCAATATTTTCGCCTTCAAATATCTTACAGAAAGTTTGATAGAAAGGTATAGCATAAAGCCCTTTCTCTTTATCAAATACAATCCCAACATCATAAGTCGCATTGTGAGTCGCAAAACCTCCAACAGAGTTTTCCATAAAATTGTTGTATGTATTTTGTAATTCAGGCACTGTAAAGTACTTGTATTCCTCTACAGGAACAATTTTCTCTCTCAAATCACCAACTTCATCATCACAAAACGAACCGATAATGTCATCAGCATGTTTATTAGAAGTGATAATTTCATCAGTATCAAACTTCTTAACAAACTTTTTGTACATATCCGCAATATTTGACTTAATTTCTTTCTCTTTTTCCGGATTATCCTTGTAAACCAATTCTGGGTTCTGAACAGATTTCATTACAGCGTACTTAAACGCTTCACTTTTTTGAGATTCTGAAAGAACATTTGCAATTTCTACCAAATAATATTCATTATCAGAATTAATAATACGAGCTACCAAAAATTGCCCTGCGCATATACCTCTCAAATTTGTCATTTTTGTTAAAGAATTAACAGTATAAGTTCTTTCATTAATCAAATTGTGAAGTTCAAAACCGTTTTTAAGTACTCTTTTAATAACAAAAATTGAATATAAGTTTTCTAAAAAAGATTTTGTTATATCAGTCTTTTTAGAAATTCCTGCTTCATGGAACAATTCCACTACAGTTTTTTTGTCTTTCCCTATTACACGCTCAAAAATATATGGTAAAAAAAATTTCTCCAATTGAGATGCAGGAACATTTTTTGCCCCTATTGTAGCTAAATACTCGCTAAAATCTGATTTTACGGCATCATCTGTTTGTAGATATTCAAAAATCTCTTTTAAAACACCGTTAATACTAATAATTTTGTCAATAATACTCATGAAAAACCTCTTCCTGTGTCTTAATACAAGAATAGCGTAGAATAAGAAAAAAGACAATTACTCTATTTAGATAATTTCACCCCCGCCGATTAAATGACCATCGACTTTATCATAAAAAACGCATGCCTGACCTGACGTAACAGAGTTGACAGGAGAGTCAAAAAAGACATTAGCACCTGTCTCTGTTAAAACAACCCTTGCAGGCACTGCATTCATATTATATCTAATTTTCACCATTGCAGAAAATTCATGCGAAATTTGTGAATACGACAAATTCAAATCCTTTATTGCCAGTTCACTTGAATAATTTTCATCTTCCTTGCCCAAATATACAATATTATTTTGGCTATCAATATCAAGTACATACAGCGGATAAGGATACGCAATTCCAATACCTTTTCTTTGCCCTATTGTATATTGATAAAACCCATCATGTTTACCAATAACTTTTCCAGAAGAACGTTCTACAAAAGTACCTTCCATTGTCCCAAACTTTTCAATTAAATATTTTTTTGTAGTATATGGCTTCTGGATAAAACAAATATCTTGACTCTCTTTTGCAGATTTTGAAGGCAAATCATATTTGTATGCCAATTCCCTTACCTGTTCTTTTTCATAATCAAACAAAGGAAATATCGTTTTTCTAAGGACTTCTTGTGGTAATCTGTATAAAAAATAAAGCTGGTCTTTTTTAGTATCTTTTGCAGGATAAAGCTTTGCAACCCCATCAACAAATTTTATCTGAGCATAATGACCAGTTGAAAATATATCCGCATTAAATCTCTGCATTGCAATATCAAATAACAAGCCCCACTTAATAAACTTATTACATTGAATACAAGGATTAGGAGTCTTCCCTGCTCTATATGAATTTTCAAAATACTCGACAACTTCTTTTTGAAAAACTTCTGACATATCAATAGTATGGTGTTCAATACCAAGTTTATCCGCAACCACCTTGGCATTATTACAGACCTCTTGTGCGCAAGGAGTATTGAGCATCTTCCCTGTAACACCAATAACATCATAACCTTGTTGTTTTAATAATAGAGCAACAACCGAGCTATCAAGCCCACCACTCATTGCTACAATTGCCTTCTTGTTCATAAGCCCAGTATAACACTAAAATGCGTTATACGTATCATTTGTATTAATTTCTCTTAACCTTGGCTTCATTGGCAAATAATTTGTCGGCAAATAATCAGAAGGGCTTGTATAAATCATAGAATCTACAGGCAATTCATTCCCATCAATAGGTTTGTTCTTGAAAGCTTTTTTAAGTATTGCTTGGGATTTTTTATCAATATCCTTATCTATTTTAAGTTCCTTTGGTGCCACCGAAATAACTTCTGGGGTTTTCACAGACTCTACCTCTGGTAGAGTTTGAGCATTATTAACAGCTTTTTCAACAGTCTTAACAGGAGCAATAACCTCCGCTTGGATTACTACAAGCGCCTGCTTAACTTCGGGCTCAGAAGTTTGAATATTAAGAACTTGCTCAACCTTTTCAGGAAGAGTCTTTACCTCTTCTACAACAGTAGTTGATGCCGACTCTATCGATTGAACAACATCTTTACTTACTTCTTGAACATTGTTCTTAATCACCTCAACAGGCTCTAATTGTTGAACAGGAATTTCTTGTTCAACAACAGGAGTTACTGTTACTGGTTTAGACTTTTTAAAGAATCCTAAAGGCACAATCCCTTGATTTGAATCCGTATTATCTCGCTTTTGAGCATTCTCTTGAAGTTTTGTTTGAATAGCTTCTTTTGACTCGTTATATTTTTCTTTTACAACACCATAACCTTCTCTAGCTTTTACTGCAGGAACAACAGAGGCGTCGATAATCTCTTGTCTTAAGCCACGATATTTTTTTGTAAATACATTATCAATAGAGCCATAATCCGTATGAATACGGTTTGCTTCAACGGTTTTTTGAGCAGGAGTTAACAAGGTATCTTGTAGGCTTCTTGCAACCCTTGGTGCTAGATATACAGAATAGTCTTTTATCTTTTGTAACTGCTCTGTTTGAGGAGCATAACCAGTAGCAACAATTCTATTTTCTACAACACTTATTGTTTTTTGATAACTTTTATTCCATACGATAAGTTCATTATCCGTATCAATCAAAACCGCATAAATATTTATTTTATAAGCAGGATCCAAAACAGATGCCCCAGGAACATTGAAAAAATCCCACCAAGTACGGCGTGTAATATAGTTTGTGCTATCAGTTGCAGAAGTGATTAACAATACATAATTTGTGTCATATAATTTCGCCATTTTCTTAGCAAATTCAAAATCTAATTTGTAGAATCGACGAAAATCATCCATCGCTTTTGTCGTTGTTTTAGTTAACCAATAATCAGATTGTATTTTGCTTCTTACATCTGTAACCGTAGGCGCATGCATAAATTGAGTTTTATTAATTTCATTAACGATATATGGAGTAAAAAATTCAGCTGTATTAGTATAAATAGCAGCATCTAACGGTGTTTTCTGAACTACAGTATCAGGGATAGGCACAATAGTATAAGCACTTTTAGCAAAAGCAACATTCCCTGCTAAAACGACTCCTACAGCTAAAATTAATAATCCCAATCCCTTCTTCATAGTCTGATTATAACACAGGTTTTTATTATTGACACTAAGCTGTTGATATGAATTTCCGTCGCACTTTGTAACGATTTGTAAATATTTATTCAAAAACATTAAAGTTTTTCTAAATTGTGTCGATATACATGATGTTGAAGTTTTTTGGAGTATAAATTAATGAACAATAACTACTATTGGCCTGGAACATACAGTTTTCATGAGAATATCAAGCTATACACACTATGGCTAAAAGACCAAATAGACAGTCTTTTGTACAGAATTTACGAAATTGAGAGAACTTTGTCACTCTAAGAAGTGACGACGAATTAGATAACTCTCGGATTTTGGCCCCTCGGACAGGGGCTTTTTTTATTAGGAGATTTTATTCAAATTCACATGAAAACATGGTTAAATCGTTGTTTTCAGCCACTTGACAGTTAAGCTTGAGTCAGGCATAATTATTATGAATAGTATTAGATAGGTAAATCGTTTTAAAATCCTTAACTGGATACGATTCCTCAGTAGAAAGGAAAAATTATGTACGCAATAGTCGAAACAGGCGGAAAACAGTACAAAGTTGAAGAAGGTCGCTATGTAGATGTTGAACTTCTTGGTGCTGACAAAGACGCAAAAGTAGTATTTGATAAGATTGTTATGCTAGTTAATGGCAAAAAATCTAAAGTTGGTCAACCTTATGTTGAAAACGCATCAGTTGAAGGTGTTGTTCTTAAGAATGACCGTGCAAAGAAAATCATTGTTTTCAAACAAAGACCTAAAAAAGGTTACAGAAGAAAACAAGGTCACAGACAAGGTTTTTGCAGAGTTATGATTAACAAAATCAGAACAACAGCTCAAAAATCAAAATCAGCAGAAGCTGCAGAATCAGCAGAAGCATAGTTAAAACAATAATCATAGGAGAATATAAAAATGGCACATAAGAAAGGGATGGGGTCAACCCGTAACGGTCGTGATTCCGAAGCCAAGCGTCTTGGGGTAAAGAAGTTTGGTGGCGAATTAGTTAAGGCTGGTAACATCATCGTTCGCCAAAGAGGAACTAAGTTCCACCCAGGCAACAATGTTGGTATCGGTAGCGACGACACTCTATATGCATTGATTGACGGTCAAGTTAAGTTTGAATCTCATAGAAGAGACAGAAAACAAGTTAGCGTTTACAGTGCATAATCAATAACTAACAAAAAGAGACATCGACTTAGGTCGGTGTCTCTTTCTATTGAAATATTTTTGTGTGATAATATCTGTATGGATATCAAGAGTTTATTGTCAAAATCTAAACAACTTTGGACAAAATTTCAGAGCTTGGATAAGAAAAAACAGGGATATATAATCGGATTCATTCTTGTAGTCGGAATAATGCTTTGGGCATTTATCACTGCAGGTATTTTAACCAACGATTTTAACCGTAACATGGTTAAAAACGCTTCAGACAAACAAGAAGTTAAAACAAAAGGGATTATCATAACCGAAACCAAGGATAAAAAGAAATACTGGGAAATTTATGGCGAAAAAGGTGGCTACAACAACACTGACCATAAAGCTCACTTAGAAAACATCATAGGGAACTTCTATAAAGAAAATGAAATCTCTATGAGCTTTTCAGCAACATCTGGTGTTTATGACGAAGTTAATAAAACTATTACATTACAAGAAAAAGTGTTCATTGTTATTCAGGATGGTACATCCTTAAAATGTGATGAACTAATATGGCAAGGAAATGATAAAGATATTCTTGCCAACGGAAATGTTCTTATTGAACGTAACGGAGAAATGGTTGCTAATTCAGAACACGCAATTATTTCACCAAATTTTGATAAATTTAAGATTAAAGGTAAATCTTGCACAAAGATTTATAATAAGGAGAAGTAATGAGAAAATTAGTTCTTATTTTAACTATTTTAACTTTGGGAATAGGAGCAATTGCAGCAGATTTGGTAATTGATTCTAAAACTCAAACATATTCAGAGCACGACAACAAAATTAAATTTGAAGGAAACGTTAACGTGCAAATTGAAGATGTTAAAGTCGTTGGAGAACAAGCTGATGTAACAGTTTCTCCAAACATGAAACCTGACATCGTAACTTTTTACGATAAACCCTATGCATACGAAGTTAAAGATAATAAAAAAAGAGAAGTTAAAGCAAATATCCTCAAACTCTCACTTTTAAACAAAACCATTAAGGCTCAAGGTGATAGTCAGACTATTGTAACCGACGGCAAAATCCCAGTTGCAGTAATTAATGCTGATGAGCAGGAATATGACACCAAAAATAATATAATGATTGCAACTGGTTCAGTTACTATCAAATACAAAGATATTGAAACTTTCTCAGACAAAGCAATTTTAGTAACAAATAAAAAGGGTGACTTGCAAAAAATTGATTTAGTTGGAAGAGCTATTTTAAAAGAAGAAAAAAACACATCTTATGCTGACCACTTTATTTATTCTGCTACCACCGAAGAATTAACAGCTAAAGGACATACCAAATCAGTATCAGTTTCTGATAAAGGCGACACTATGGTCTTAAAAGCTGATTATCAGCACTATGATAGAAAAAATAATACTTTTATGGGCAGCGGACACGTTGTAATTAATTACCAAGACTATACCGCAAAAGGTCCTAAGGTTGTATTTTATCCAGACAAGAAAACAGGCAAACCAAATGAAATGGTAATGGTTGGTCGTTCAGTAATTACACAGGGCGTAAGAGATATTCACGCAGACAGCATCAAAATGACAATGGAACCAAAGAATTTTGAAGCAATCGGCAATGTACGAACAGTCATTAGAAACGTAAATTCATTAGATGATAGCAAGGAAGGACTATAATATGTCTGAAAAAATAGATTTAGCAGTAAAGTTATTTCATGAAAAGAAATTCAAAGAATGTATTGATGCCTTTAGCTCAGTATTAGAAACAGAACCCGATAATGCAGATGTTTATAATAATATGGCTGTTGCCTATGCAGCTTTAGGCGAATTTGAACAAGCAGAGAAGTTCTTTCTCAAATCTATAGAACTTGACCCACAACTAGTTCAACCATACATAAGCTTATCTGATTTATATTACAAAAAAGGCGACATTGCTCATGCAATAGGAACCTTAGAGCGTGGAACTTATGAGATAACTGACAATATGTTATTAGCTCATATGCTTGCAAGAGTCTACATTGAAGACCAACGTTGGGATATGGCAATTGATGAATTAGAAAAAGTCTTAGCTGAACAACCTGAAAATTACGATGCCTATTATGATATGGCAAGAGTACTTTTTGAGATGGGTGATTACGAAGGTGCAATTGCAAACTTTGAAAACGTAATTGAGTATAAAGAAAATAATGAACTATTATATTACTATCTAGCTCAAGCATACGAAGGTAATAATGAAGTCGACAAAGCAATTTCAAACTACTTAAAAGCAATTGCAGTCAATGACAAATTCCATCCAGCATACAAAAAAGTTGGAATAATGTTCTTAACTAGAGAAGATTACGAGGATGCTCTAGAATACTTTGAAGATTACATCAAATTCGATATTCCTGAAGAAGAAAAAATAAATGTTAGGAATTTAATTGAAAGAATAAAATTAAAAGTATAATGGAAAACCGCTGATTAAGTCAGCGGTTTTAATTAAGAAGAAAATATTACCTGCTAGTAGAATACTGCTAGTTGTTAATAGTATATTCTCTTGCGGGAACATAGCCTGTATTTGATAATTTAATTATGAACAGTGCAAGAAATAAGATTTTAGCAGCAAATATTAAAGCTGAAAGATATAGAAAAGGATTATCACAATTTACATTAGCAGAGCTAATAAATGTCAGTGAAAGTACTGTTAGCTTAATTGAACGTGGGATACAAACTCCATCTTGTTTCATTGTCGTCGATATTGCAAAAGTTTTAGGAATTGATATTAATGAACTAACAAAAGGGTTATAAGTATAACTCCAAATTGAATATACTTATACTCTCACAACCTTTTTATTTATGGTACTATGGAGAGATGGAAGATAAATTTTGGATAGGACTTTCTGCTATTGAACAATTAGACGCACTATTTTTTAGAGCGTTACTTGAGTTCTTTGGTGACGCAGAAAAAGCCTTCTGTGCCTCAGCTTCTGAAATAAAATCTATTGAAGGCTTAAGTACAAGAAAAGTCGAAAATTTTCTCCGAAAAAGAGATTCCATCAATCCAGATAAAGCACTTCAAGATGTCTTAGATAGAGGGGTAAAATTTCTTACATTTGAAAACCCCAACTATCCACAAATCCTGAAAGAGATTCACGACCCACCTATGGTTTTATATTATAAAGGTGATTTGAATAATTGTAATCTTAATAGAACAGTTGCTTTTGTCGGTTCAAGAAACTGTTCAATGAACGGCAAAGATTCTGCTAAAAAAGTTATAAAGGGTTTCAAAGGAACAGATGTCTGTATAGTTTCAGGTTTAGCAGCTGGAATCGATACAGTAGCCCATACAGCCGCAATTGAAAATGAATTAAAAACAATTGGGGTTATTGCGAGTGGCGTTGATTTTGTATATCCTAGTTCGAACAAAAAATTATACCAACAAATCGAAGAAGGTTCAGGTGTTATATTTACAGAATATTTTCCAACTTTTGAACCGATAAAATTCAGGTTCCCACAAAGAAACAGAATTGTTTCAGGCTTATCATTTGGCACAGTTGTTGTTGAAGCAGCAATAAAAAGCGGGGCACTAATTACCGCTAATCTTACCTTGGAACAAGGTAGAGAACTAATGTGTATCCCAGGCTTAATAAGTAATCCTAATACTGAAGGGATTTATAAATTGTTAAAAAATGGCGCTGCGATTGTTACAAATGCTGAGGACGTTCTTAACACTTTGAATTGGGAAATTAAAACAGCGGAAAAATCTTCTGAAAAGCGGAGTTTTGACAAGTTTAACATTGACGAGAAAAAAATTCTTTATACAATAAATATAGAGCCTAAAACGTTTGATGAAATCCAAAAAGAAACAAACTTTGATACAGAAACCCTATTGGAATTACTCACAACGTTAGAGCTTAACTCAGTAATTACACAGACCGTGGATGATAGGTACAAAATAGAATGACTGCCGTAAAACAAAAAAAACAAGAAAGAGCGTTAGTAATAGTTGAGTCTCCTGCCAAGTCAAAAACTATCAGAAAAATTTTAGGTGATAGTTTTCAGATTGAGGCTAGTTTTGGGCATATTCGGAATTTACCTGATAACGTACTCGGGTTTGATGCAGAAAATGGGTTTGAACCAACCTATGTAATCATTCCAGAGAAGAAAAAAGTTGTAACAAAATTAAATGAACTTGCAAAACGTGTGGATAAAATTTATCTTGCATCCGACCCTGACCGTGAAGGAGAAGCAATTGCGTGGCACGTTCGTCAGATATTAAAAGTTGACGACGATAAAGTTTTTAGAATCGAATTTAACGAAATTACACCAAAAGCTGTAAAATATGCAGTGGAAAACTATCGCCAAATCGATATGGACAAGGTAAAAGCACAACAAACACGACAAATCCTTGATAAATTAGTGGGTTACAAACTCAGCCCTGTGTTATGGAAACAAATGGGGAATTATCATTTATCAGCTGGCCGTGTACAGTCTGTTGCTCTAAGAATGATTTGCGAACGAGAGGAAGAAATTGAAAACTTTGTGCCTCAAGAATATTGGTCTATTCATGCAAACCTTGAAAAAGAAAACAAAATTTTTGAAGCAGAATTAACTAAATACAAAAATAAAAAAATTGAAATCAAAAATGGAGAAGAAGCTGAAAAAATTAAAGAATATCTGCTTCAAGATGGTTTAAAATATGCGGTAAGTAAAGTAACAGACCGCCAAACGCAAAGAAAACCAACCGCTCCATTTATTACCTCAACATTGCAACGAGAAGCCAGTTCAAAATTAGGCTTCGGCGTTTCAAAAACAATGCAAGTTGCGCAAAAACTTTATGAAGGTATTGAACTAGGAGAAGGTGCCGTTGGTTTGATTACTTATATGAGAACCGACTCAACTCGTATCTCTGATGACGCTCAAGCGGCAGCAAAAGATTTTATTGTAAATAATTATGGTGAAAAATACTATCCAAGCAAACCTAATATTTACCAAAAAGGAAAACAAAACGTACAGGACGCTCACGAAGCCATCAGACCGTCTTATCCTGATAAAACGCCTGAAAGTATCAAACAATACTTAACTAGCGAACAATTCCGTCTCTACAGGCTCATTTGGAATAAATTTATGGCATCTCAAATGGCTCCTGCCAATATTGCCAATAGAACAGTCGAAATTCAAGCTGGCGATTACACTTTAAAAACAGGAACAAGCAAAATCCTATTTGACGGGTTCTTAAAGCTTTATAATGACTCTGACTCTGATGATGAAGAAGGTAAAGATGTAAAAATTCCTAACTTGGAACAGGATGATACCTTAACTTGCAAAGAAATCCTACCTAAACAGCACTTTACTCAACCACCACCAAGATATAATGAAGCGTCTTTGGTTAAAGCATTAGAAGAATATGGAATTGGACGTCCGTCAACTTATGCTACTATTATTACGGTTATCCAAACTCGTAAGTATGTTGAAAAAGTTGAAAAAGCTTTGCACCCAACAATACTAGGGAGAACAGTTTCAAAGCAACTTTGCGAACAGTTTGCTGACATTATGGATTATAAATTCACTGCAGGAATGGAAGAAAAACTAGATAAAATTGCAGAACAAAAACTTGTTTGGAACCAAGTTCTAAGCGACTTCTACGGACCTTTCATGCAAGAGGTTAATGCAGTAATGAAAACTGCCCAAAAAGTCCAAATCGAAAGTGACGTTGTTTGTCCAAATTGTGGTAGAAAGATGCTTGTAAGAACCAGTCGATTTGGCTCACAGTTCTTAGGTTGCTCTGGCTATCCTGAATGTAAAACAATATTATCAATGAATTCTAACGGCGAAGTAAAAACTCCAGAAGAAGAAGTCGCTGTAGAGGAAAAATGTGATAAATGCCAAGGCGGAATGGTCCTAAAAACTGGACCTTACGGTAAATATCTTGAATGCAAAGAATGCAAAAATCGTAAAAAATATATTGTCTCAACAGGTGTTAAATGCCCTAAATGCGGTGAAGGCGATATTATTGAGAAAAAATCAAAATACGGAAAAGTGTTCTACGGATGTAATAAATACCCAACTTGCGATTTTGCATTGTGGGACCCTCCAACAGGAGATAAATGTCCAAAATGCGGAGAGCTACTTGTCAAAAAAATAGGCAAAGGTGGCGACAAAATTGTTTGTTCAAGCCGTAAATGTAACTATAAACTTGAAGTAGTGACTCCTAATGACACAGAAGGAATAACGGAAGAATAGTATGAAATTGTTAAAGCTTGTTTTAGGGTTTGGGATTTTATGTTTAATTCAAACTGTATGCAATTTAGCTTTAACAGCCCTAAACATCAAATTTCCTGCACCAATTATGGGAATTATTGTCTTAGCTTTTTTGCTTAGATTTAATATTATAAAAAAAGAATGGGTTAAAGATATTTGTGAACTATTTCTAAAATATATGCCATTATTTTTTGTACCATTGTTTGTTGGTATTATCGTATATTATTCTCTCATAGAAAAAAACCTAATCCCTATTTTAGTAAACATTACAATTACTACATCCTTGGTAATTATTATAAGCGCTCTCTTTGTAGAAAACGTTATTAAATTTGTAAGATTCTATAAAATAAGAGGGCATAAAAATGATTAACTTATGGGGGCTTACCATCACATTAGTGATTTTTATAGGAGTTTTAAAACTTAAAAACTACAAATTCATTGGAAAAATTCCACCAACAGTTATTGTAGGAATACTGTTAATCACAATACTAAAAGTATTTAATATTGATTACGCCAGCTATAATGAATCCGCCTGCGTACTGACAATACTATTAGGACCTGCAACCATAGCATTAGCCTATCCTCTAGTAGAAAATCTTAAATTACTAACCCAGAATAAAAGAGCCGTGTATTTTGGACTAGTAGTTGCAACTATTACGGCCCTTACAGTAACAATAATAATTGGTAAGGTTTTCCATACAGATATACAAATAGTTACGTCCTTAATGCCCAAATCCGTGACAACACCTATTGCGGTAGAGATTTCCAAAGTAATTGGCGGAATTCCCGAATTGACAGCTTGTATGGTTGTCCTAACAGGTATTTATGGTGCTATCTTTGGACATAAAATATTACAATTGCTAAAAATAAAAAGCGATATCGCAAAAGGGCTTGCTATTGGCTCAGCAAGCCACGTCTTAGGAACATCTACTTGTGTAAACAAACGTAAGCAATTGGTTATGGCAACACTTGCATTAATACTAACAGGTGTATTAACAACAGTCGTTTGTATTTTACTATGGGGTTAAAATTAGTTTACTAATATATACTTGTCAATAAATTCTCTGACAGCCCCATCTCCACCTTTTGCTGACATTATTTTTATATCAGGAATGGATTTTATCTTATCAACAGCATTTGCAGGGCAAGCCTTTAAGCCAACCGCTGATAAAATATTAAAATCATTAACATCATCGCCTATATATGCAACGTTTTCCAAACCGATACCAAGCTCTTCACAAAGTTTTGTAATCACTTCTAATTTACATTTCATTCCTTGGAAAACATAATCTAGTTTCAATTTTTCACCACGTTTAGCAACAATCAGAGTATTTTCAGAAGTTAAAATCGCAGCTTTTAAGCCAGCAGCCTGACACATTTTTAACCCCATGCCATCATGTACGTGGAAACGCTTCATAACATCACCGTCAGCGGTATAATACATCCCACCATCAGTTAAAGTTCCATCCACATCTGTTCCGATTAATTTTATCTCAGCCATATTCTCCAACCTGTTACTTTTTAAAATAATATTCGATATTACGCTCTAAATCTAGCTTCTTCAAACCTGATTTAAAAACACCAAGTTTCAAGCCCATTTTTGCAAGTCGATACATTACACTTATAATAAGGACCTCAATACCATATTTACAAGAGCGTACAAAATTAATAGATGAAGCTTCTTTAAAATACTTTGTAGGACAAGATAGTTCACCAATAGTAAAGTTATTCCAGAATATCAAAGCCAACATTTCATTATCAAAGCTAAAATCATCACTACAACTTTCTAATGGTAAAGTCTCCAAAACCTCTTTTGTAAAGCCTCTAAACCCCGTATGGTATTCTGTTAAACGCTCATTCAAAAACAAATTCTCAAAAGCAGTTAAAAATTTATTTGCAATAAATTTATATAACGGCATACCACCTTTTAATGCACCATTTCCAAGCATTCTTGATGCCAATACTGCATTATAACCTTCAAAAGCCATCATCGTTGCCATTGCAGGAATTAGCTTCGGCGTATATTGATAATCAGGATGCACCATAATAACAATATCTGCATTTGCCTTTAAAGCCGCTCTATAACAAGATTTTTGATTTGCCCCATAGCCCATATTTCTGTCATGAACTATCGTAGTAATATTTAACCTTTTGGCAACTTCTTTTGTCGCATCACACGAAAAATCGTCGACGAGAATAACCTCGTCGACGAAATCTTGACAGATGTCGTTGTACGTTTGTTCTAAAGTTTTTTCGGCGTTATATGCCGGCATTATTACAACGACTTTCTTATTGTTAATCATCTTTACTCTGCAACAGCCTCAGCGTCTTCAGCAACCTCAGAGTTTCTGATAGTTGATTTATCAGAATAAAGAGATTTATCTTTGTATTTTTTTACTTGTCTGTCTAATTTGTCAGCAAGTAAATCAATACTAGCGTACATAGATTCTGCTGCTTCTTCAAGGTGAATTACACCGGAATTAAGCTTACAAGAAACTTCTGCTACGTGTTTTTCAGATGCTGCTGGATTCTTTACAACAGAAAGAATAACATCCAGCCCGGTAATTTGATCGTAGTGAGTTGTTACTTTGCCAAGCTTTTCCTTAACGTAAGACTTGATTGCATCAGTAATTTCAATGTTCTTTCCATTCACATAAATACGCATTAATTAAAAACCTCCGAGACATGTGATACTTTTTAAGTATATAACATTTTTCAAAATTTTTAAAGCCCTTACTCTGAAATAATTTGCGGAATTTCAACATTCGGAGTTCCGATTGCTCTAACAAGCTCCAAAACAGAAGCCTTCATTTGGCACTTTTGAGATGATCCACTAAAAAAATCTTTATAAAAACAACCTTCACAATTACAACCACGTTTATAACACTCAATAGCCGTAGGTGTCCATCTCTTTACAGCTATAGCTCTTCCCATATCACGACTTCGTAACACTTTTCCTCCCCAAAAAAATTACTTATACTGACGTTGTGTTAGTCAAAATTGAATCCCATTTCTTAACCTTAATTTTAATTATAAGGATTAAGGGTGTATTTACAACCCTTTTATTAACAATTGTAACACATGTTTTAATAAGCTTCAAACCTCCAAACCACAGTCATTACAAGCTTTTAAAACCATGCTTTCATGGTCACCACATGGGTTTCAGCCACATAATACATGCGTAACCATGTATTGGTGCATGTTCACATGATTTATAACTATATTAAGTTTTGTAAAAAAGTTGGCATGTTGCTCAAATTATGGTTAAAATCGGTTAGAGATTGTGAATTGTTGTTTAAACTTTTTAAGGTAAGGCTTTGGATTTCAGAGCCTTTTTATTTTGTAAATTTTTATTAATTACAGACACATAAAGAGCAATTTACAGAATTTAGCAACTTTAACATCTATGAAATGCTAATAAACAAAATCAACAACTTTTCCATACAACAAGAACATCAACACCCAACTTTCCAAAGAAGGACTAAGCTAGGGTATTGTATTGATGGATACGTAAAAGCACCTCAGGCAGAAGATGGAATTAATAAGCTAATTTCCAATATCAATGCATTTTTAGCAAAACCCAAGAAACTTCTAGGAGAAGGCTTCAGGGGGATAGTTTATAAAATTGATGACAGATACGCACTAAAACGTTCTAAGCACATCAACCAAGAATTGGAAAGCGTAAAACAAAATTCCCCTATCGACTTTAGCAGTCTACAATCATACTACGGAGGAGCTGTTGTTACATTTAATAATGGTATACAGATTCTAAGAAACGTTTCAAGCAATGGAAAACAATTCTGTGCAGGAATCCCCGAAAAAGAATCTACAATGATGACACATGGAGAAAAACAAGAATATTGGAGCAATACCTACCTTCCTAAATTTGCAGAATTACCACAGAAAAGTTTTGATGCATTAGCTAAAGATTTTTCTGCATTGAATAAAATAAGTGAACAAGGTAACAAATATACATTTGACACGATAAACCCAAACAATATCATTTTAGTAGGAAAGAATACCCTTAGAATAGTAGATGAACTAGACTACTCATATTCTCTCAATAAGAACACAACAGCAGGGCTTTTACGACTACTTTTAGAAAAAATGGACCTAGATTACCTAGCACCTAAAAACATCACAAATCAAGCCAACAGAAAGGCGCTTTTTAAAAAGATTATTCTAGCAGGAGAAAAGTATAATCTAACACTAGCCAACAGCTCCCTTGATACAAATACTTGGCGCAATGTAACCGAAGAATTTTGCGAACCCAGAGAAATTATCGAAGGACTAAAAAAACTACGTAGAGAAATTCCTGATACGAAAACAAGGCTGGAAGAAACAAGCAAATTCATAGACGAGATTTTAGAACAAAGCACGGGTTACTATGACTCACTTTGGGTCTCATATTAGTTTACAAATGTAAATAATTATTACACATGCATATTGACACGTGTCATATTATAGTGTACATTGTAAATTGTTAATAGATTATCAAGAGAGAACAAATTAATTTTCTACAAATAACAATTACCCTCAATTTTGTAGGTCTCCAATCCTACATCTAATTGCAATACATTTACCCTGATATTTTTTTACATAACAAAGTAACTTTAAACAGTTAATATAAAAATCGGCGGAGATTCCCCCCGCCGATTATCAAGTTATTTATCAAGCCTAACCATTTATTGCTTCATAGCAATCATCACATACAGTTTCAAAGCCAGCATGTGAACCTAATTTACGATATTTCCAACAACGTTCACATTTTTCACCTTCTGCCTGAGTCACCCAAACAGTCATTCCGTTCTCAGAATACTCATTAAGAACATTAGCAGATGCGGTTTCAGAAACGTGAGCTTGAGAAACAATAAAGATATTACATAATTCAGATTCATTTGCTTTTAACACGTCTACATCTTCTGATTTTATGTAAACAGCTACTTCCAAAGAGCTACCAACTTTCTTATCAGCTCTTAAAGGTTCTATCGCTCTTGTTACAACCTCACGAGTTTTTAAAATCTTTGCAAATTCTGCTTCTAATTTTTCATCACTCCATTCAGGCTTAACTGTAGGCCAATCCGCAAGCAAGATACTTTCCAAACCACCACGCTGAATTTCAGGAGTATTTTGCCAAATATCCTCTGCTTGGTGAGGCATAACAGGTACCAATACTCTTACTAAAGCTTGCAATGTTTCGTAAAGCACAGTTTGGCAAGCTCGTCTTGAAAGCGATTTTTTGCCTGAAGTATAAAGCCTGTCTTTTACAATATCAAGATAGAATGAGCTTAAATCAACACTTGCAAAGTTTTGCAATGATTGGAAGTATTTATAGAATTCGTAATTATTAAACGATTCAGTAACTTCTTCAATAAGCTTATTTAACTTGCTTAGTGCAAATTTATCAATCATAGCCAAATCTTTATACTCAACATAATCAACTGCAGGGTCAAAATCAAAGATATTACCAAGCAAGAATCTTGCAGTATTTCTAGTTTTCTTAAAGATTTCTGCTAATTGCTTAATGATATTATCACCTATCTTGGTATCATTCCTGTAATCAACAGATGCTGCCCACAATCTTAGAATATCAGTACCATAAACCTTTATAATTTCTTGAGGCTTTACAACATTACCGATAGACTTAGACATTTTCTTACCTTCACCATCCATTACGAACCCGTGAGTAAGAACAGATTTGTAAGGAGCCTTACCTTGAGTAGCGATGGAAGTTAACAATGAAGATTGGAACCAACCTCTGTGTTGGTCAGAACCTTCCAAGTACATATCAACAGGAGTGTGACCTAATTGTTCAGAACGTTTTTCAACAACAGCTCTCCAAGTAATACCTGAATCAAACCAAACGTCCATAATATCACTTTCTTTTCTAAAGTGAGTTTTACCGCATTTAGGGCATTTAAAACCGGCAGGCAAAAGCTCTTCAGCTGAGTATTTTACCCACGCATCAGAAGACTCTTTTTCAAAAATATCAGCAACACTTTTAATAGTTTCGTCTGTTACAATTGCTTCTCCACAATCTTCGCAATAGAACACAGGAATAGGTACACCCCACGCTCTTTGACGAGAAATACACCAATCAGAACGTCCTTCAACCATGTTAGAAATTCTTGATTCTCCTGAAGCAGGAATCCATTTAACATCCTTAATAGCTTCTAAAGTTTCTTTACGGAATCTATCAACTCTTACAAACCATTGAGGTGTCGCTCTATAGATTACTGGGTGTTTACATCTCCAGCAATGTGGATAACTGTGCTGAATATCTTGCTGAGCAAGCAAAGCGCCACAATTTTGAAGTTTTTCAATAACAATAGCATTACCTTTATAATAAGGTACACCTTCTAAATCTTTATCATTTACAGATTCATCCCAAACACCCTTAGAATTAAGTGGAGAGAATACTTCGATATTATATTTACAACCAACTTCATAGTCTTCAAGACCGTGTCCAGGAGCGGTATGAACAGAACCTGTACCTGCATCAAGTGTAACGTGTTCACCCAAGATTATTGGAGATTTTCTATCTACAAGCGGATGTTTTGTAGTTAACAATTCCAAATCTTGGCCAACACAAGAACCTAGAACTTTGATATCTTTTTCTTCCCACGCAACATCTGCTAAGAAAGATGCCAACAAACCTTGAGCAATTACGTAAACATCACCGTTATAGTCAAAGAATGTATATTCAAATTTAGGATGCATACTAATAGCCATGTTTGAAGGGATTGTCCAAGGAGTTGTTGTCCAAATAACCGCATAAACATCTTTGCCACCTAACTCAACAAGGTTAGAAATTTTCTTTGTTGAATCAACATCAAACTTAAATCTTACATAAATAGAAGTAGATGTATGGTCAGCATATTCAACTTCTGCCTCAGCTAACGCTGTTTCACACGCTGCACACCAGTAAACAGGCTTAAGCCCTTTTTCTACATAACCTTTTTTGAACATTTCGCCAAATACACGAACTTGTTCAGCTTCGAATTCAGGATTGATTGTTAAATATGGATGTTCCCAATCACCCCAAACACCTAAGCGTCTAAATTCAGCCTCTTGTCCCTTTAAATTCTTATGAGCAAATTCTCTACATTTTGCTCTTAGTTCAGCAGGAGTAAGAGCTTCTCTACCACCTTTAATGTTTTTCACAACAGCATTTTCAATAGGCAAACCGTGCGCATCATATCCTGGAACATAAGGCGCATAATAACCACGCATTGATTTATAACGGATTAGAATATCCTTAAGAATCTTGTTCAAAGCGTGACCAATGTGGATTTTATCAGAGCTTAAATAAGGAGGTCCATCATGTAAAATAAAAGAATTCGCCTTATCTCTTTGCGCTAAATTCTTTTCATAAATTTTGTTATCTTCCCAAAATTTTTGGGTAGCTACTTCCTTAACAGCAGCATTAGCACGCATTTCTAAGGTTGTTTTAGGAAGGTTTAATGTGTCTTTAAAATCTTTCTTTTCAGTTACTTCACTCATTATTTCGCCTCTATCATTTCTTCTTTGCCTAAACTATTTACGAATGATTTCATTTTATCATAATCAAATTGCTTTTCCCATCTTGCAATAACCACTGTTGCAACACAGTTTCCAATAAGGTTTACAGCTGTTCTACCCATATCCAAGATTTGGTCGATACCCAATAAGATTGCAACACCCAAGATAGGAATCTTGAAACTGGTCAAAGTTCCCGCTAATACTATCAAAGCAACTCTTGGAACCCCTGCAATACCTTTGCTTGTAAACATAAGAGCAACCATGATAACCAGTTGTTGTTCTAAAGTCAAAGGGATACCCGCAACCTGAGCAGAAAAAATTACTGCCATTGCGAGATACAAAGTAGAGCCATCCAAGTTGAAAGTATAACCAGTTGGCATTACAAACCCAACAATTGTTTTAGGAACTCCAAATCTTTCCATTATATCCATAGCTTTTGGTAAAGCAGCTTCAGAACTTGCTGTTGTAAATGCTAATAACGCAGGCTCATGCAAAGCTTTTACCAAATCTTTTAAAGAAATCTTTACTATACAACAAGCTGCTGATAGTACAAATACTACAAATATTGCCAACGCTAAATATAAAGAGCCGATAATTGAAGCATAGTTTTTCAATATCGCAAGCCCATTTTGTCCGATTGTATAAGCAATTGCCCCAAAAATCCCCACAGGAGCGAACCACATTACAAACTCTGTGAATTTAAACATAATTGCAGCAACGCTGTGCAAAACATCCAACACTGGTTTTGCTTTTTGTCCTACCGAACGAATTGCCAACGCAAAGAAGATTGAAAAAACTACAATCTGCAACAAGTTACCTTCTGCCATAGACTGCACAATACTTGTTGGGAAAATACTTAATAACATTTCACCCAAAGAACTGTGACGAGTGGCAGAAATCATCGGATCAATATGAGTCAATCCAGATGTCACAATTGAAAGATTTTTCATCTCAAAACTAGATTTAAAGATATTAGCAACCGCTAAACCAATAAACAACGCAAAGGTCGTTACAATCTCAAAATAAACAATTGTTTTGAGGCCAAGTCTACCAATACCTTTTGCATCATCATGTCCAGCAATCCCAACAATGAGAGTCGCAAACAATAATGGCGCAATAATCATTTTTACCATTCTTAGGAACACATCAGCAAGCACGTGTAAACGTCTTGCAAAATCAGGCGCTAGCCAGCCTACAAGTATACCTAAAATAAGTGCTATAAATATCAAGCTTGTGAGTTTTATTTTTTTCATAATTTCTTACCCGACTTTTGATTATACAATAAAAACAATACAATTCAAATTACACCTGAATTTCAGGTTTTATTTGTAAACTTATGTAACAAATATCTCTAAAATATTAAAGTTTTTCTCAAAATGGTCGTTATAGAAAACAACAGGAGATATTTAATGGACGGGAACAATACAAACAATATTAACGGTTCATCACAAGTGGGCGGGAATTTCGATTCAAACAACTCCAAAGTAAGTCAACACACATTTGCATCCCTAACAGCAGCGGCAAAACACGTAATTGCACGTTCTGCACATTCAGATACATTAGAAGTTGGCGGCTATGACCCAGAAATTTCTTTAAAACTTAGTATTGCTTCCGCACAAAACGATAATTACAAATCAAGAATTATGCTTAATACCATTGCAAAAGAACTTCTTGCAGCATACAGTGACGAGTTTGAAATGGATATTGAAACAGCATATTACAATTTCAAAAACGGACTTCCTAATGTAAAAGGCCTTGAAACAGCCGTTGTTTTCATGGGCTGTATGTACAGAAACGAAAAACTTGGAAGACTTAAAATATACAACCCTAAATCATCTGCAAGCAAAGATAGCGCTATAGTGGATGAAGATATTGATGGCAATAAACGTTCCGTAGAATCAGAAGAAGAAGATTGCGAAATCATTGCAGTATTATCAGGAGATGATGCAAAATATGAACTTCGTAACAGAGCCGAAATTTACTATGATTCAGTAAGCAGAACTGTACCAGATGAAGACTATGTATTGGAAGAATACTCTTCTGATATCAATTAAATAAATTTTCCTTATTCCCTTTTTTCCTTATATTAAACGACGCTCTTTTGTGGCGTCCTTTTTATTTTTTAGACTAAAAAGCCCTCTCTTAAAGAGAAGGCTTTTTATATTATTCAAACTATTCTTCAGTTTTCTTTTTCTTTGCCGGAGCTTTTTTCGCAGCTGGCTTTTTTTCTGTTGTTTTTGAAGTAGTTTTTTTAGCTGTTGATGAAGCTTTTTTAGTTGTAGTTTTCTTCTTGGTTGCTTCTTTTTCAGCTTTTTTCTTAGCTTTTTCAGCAGCTTCCTCTTCTTGTAACAGTCCCTCTATTTGATTCAAAGAAATCATCGCATTCGGGCTGATATTCTTAGATTTGATGGAACCCTTTGGAGTTGTCATTTTAAGCTTTTTATTAAGCTTTTCAAGCTGCATTTGCTCAATAATTTTGATTGCTTCTCTGATTGTGTAATCCCATTGTCTTGAAGTCGGACACTGAATTGGTTTTACACTCTTATACCAAGCAACGTCATCACCGTTTGTATCAATCCAACGCCATTCTTGAATAGTGTTGAACACACAAATTGAAGGAACAGCTAACGCACCTGCCAAGTTCATAACCCCATTATCTGAAGAAATGAACAAGTCCATACATTTTAGACCCGCTGCAGTGTCTCGGAAGTCCTTAACCTTGTCACCTAATCTAGTGAAATGAAGGTTTGAAGGTACGTTATCCATCTGGTTACTTGGGTCAGAAACTTGGAAGCAATAGATTTCAACCCCTGGAAGTTCCATCAACGGATACATGAATCTTAACGGAATATCACGGTCAGTTTCTTTACCCATGATAGAACCTTCGAACGCAATACCGATTTTGAATTTATCGTTCTTTTTGATGTATTTTTCACGAAACGCATCGATATGTTCTTGTGAAACACTCAAGTAACCTTCTGGTAAAGGAATTGTATCTGGGGTTGTTTTACATACCAATGGCAAGTCCATCATAGGAACAATAACGTCGTATTCGTAATCATCAGGAATTACGTCTGCAAAGATAGGAACACCTAGATTTGAATCTTCAAATAGACTAATCAAAGGTCTTTGTAGTACGATTGCAACTTTTGCACACATTTCTTTCATTTTGTGTACATATCTTACGAACATAATAGAGTCACCGAAACCTTGTTCAAAGTACAAGATAACAGACTTACCTTCGAAATTAGTTTTTTCATTCCAACGGAGCTTCTTATCCATAAAGATAGCTGGAAAAGCCCCATCGTCCAAATCTTCCTTGGTGAATCTGTGCATAAGGAATCTGAAACCAGATTCAAACTCACCTTTACTAACAAGATAACCACCGTAACTGTGCAAGTCGGAGTGAGAAGGATTAAGACGTTGTAATATTGCATAGTATTTGTCTGCTTCTTCGTACATTCTGAATTTACCAAGTACGTAAGCCAAGTTCTTGGTAATAACTCTATTGTTCGGAGCAAGTTCCCAAGCCTTTTTAAGATATGCAATCTGCTTACCTTGGTCTTTATCTTGACGATAAGTTGAATACAAGTGACCTAACATGTTGTTAATATGAGCATCATCTGGATATTTAACAAGCAGTTTTTCATAGTATTCAATGGCTTTGTCACCATTGTTGAAGTTTTCATAATAGATATCAGCAAGATATTTGTAAACTTCATCTTTATCAAGCGCATTTTCTTCGTATTTCTGGAAGAAACGGAAAGCACGGTGCTGTTGTCCAAGTTCGTTTAAACAAATCCCTGCAGTTTTATACACATAAGGGTCATTGGTTCTTAGTTTTAAGAGCTTTTTCAAATACTCTAATGCTTTGCCATACTTTTTCTCCTTCATCAATCCTGAAATGTATGCCATTAGGTATTTTTCATAGGTTTGTTTTAATTGCAAATCACCAAAAGCTTTACGAACTAGACGTTCATAGAGCTCAAACCCTTTTTCAAAATCTTTATTCTTACAATATTCATTTGCAAGTACGACATCGATGTCAAATATTAAATCATCATTCTCATCTTCGGGAAGCGTAACTGGCCTTCCTACAATCAATTGTCTTGAGACTTGTGCCATAGTACTTATACCTCATTATAAACTACTTTATGACAAGGATAACATATTTTTTTATTCGAGTCGTGGTCTATATAGAGGACGTTTTTACAACAGACTCTCAAATACATGTTGTCATCCTCGAATCTTTGATTCGGGAATCCATAGAATAAATGGATTCCCAGACCTAAAGATTAAGAGAAGGTCTGAGTTGTATTCCCCTCTCCTGTTAGGAGAGGGGCTAGGGGTGAGGTGACAAGAAGAGAATGACAACGTGCATAAATCCTAGTCGGCAATAATATTTTTAATTGTGTCGTCAATACTGTTATAGAGCTTGTAACTCTGACAATGTATGTTTTTCATAAGAGTTTCAGCATTTTTCAAACTTTCTGGGGTAAAACAAGAAATATGCCAAGTCGCATCTTGTTTGCGTGAAACCTTTGTAGTAAGCAATTCTTGAATCTCCTTGCATGAATTCAAATCTTTTCCTAGCACTCTAGAGATTTTCTCTAGATAACTCTGCATAATTTCCGCATCTGTATATCGTTTATCGAATAGGAATTTCTTCTTTATTGCAAGATTTTCAGCTTTGGTAGGACGGTCATCCTGAGTGTAATCCCCGCCATATTTTTTTATAGCGTATTGTAATCTCAAAAACGCTTCTCTTGCAGGATGGTAGTTTTTTAAATTTATTTTTGATTCATTTTGATATTCATTTTTTGAACTTGTAATACTTTTCAAATATCTAAAATATTCAAAATCAGCACTACCCAAGGAATGCCCAAGAACATAAACCTCTTTGATATCCTCAAGCTTCACACCTGCCAACAATAATTCAAGCATCAATTTAGTTATGTTTGCCCTTGCATGCTTATCAGTTTCATATAGTAATTTTTCAATGATATACAAACCATAGAATCTACTATTGTTGTCTTGCAAGAAATTTTCAGGCTTGTGGGGGTGAATGGAATGCCCAAATATTAAAGATTCCCTATCATTTGCGACCCCGTGGATGTGGATAATATCTTCTTTAGGTACCGAAAAAAGAGTTTCCAGAGTGGGGGTGTAATTGAAATTGATAAAAAGACAATTGTCCTTGAATCTTATATTACTTTTAGCTTGATTCTCTATTTTGAGAGAATAGACCCAGTTTGAGAAGGCATAATTCAGAATTTTTTGAGCATTCTCCCCGACCTTAAGCAAATCATTTAAATCTTCTGGCTCTTTGCCATAAAGCATATTAAGTTCATAAGCATCTATAAACCCGAGTGAATCTTCAAAAGCGTTCCAAAAATCAAAATAACCCAAATTGTGGTCATCTATAGCGCCATAAATCAATTCTACTGGGGTGAAGCGGAAAGTTTTGTTACCATAAGAGGATGTAACCTCGTGGATATTGAGTTTTTTACAAATTTCAAACCGATGTTGCCTATAGTAATTGTAGAAATTTTTATAACTGGTTTTGAGCCCCTGCCACAAATCGAACCCATTGCCAATGATAACGAGGGTGTCTTTTTTTGTTTTGGAATTTGTACTAGCCATTTTCATACCCCATAATTAAACTCTAAGCGCCTTGTGGGAATTATTATAGCAATTAGTTTATAAACATGCCAGTGTTTTTACTTTACGACAAGCGAAACTAGTCCTCCTTAGTTGAAGGGGGATTAAGGGGGGGGGGGTGAACCAAACTAAATGGATTCCCTGACCTAACTGCGAGACTACTCAGCGTAAAATAATATCTATATAGACTTAAAGGGATAAGGATTCTAACGTCCCACTCCTTAATTCTTTAAGCGTATTACTTATAAGAGTAGAGCTTGTACCTTTCGTATATGGGAAATACACTACTCTCACACCAACTTGATTAAATTTTTCTTCCATCTCCTTCCAACTTGGAGCATTAAACCAGTCATCACCAACAAACAACACATCAAAATGAAGCTTTTCCCACATTTTAAATTTGTCTAATTCTTCTTGGGGAATTGCAGCATCAACATATTTAATATTCCTTACAATTTCAATTCTTTCTTCAAAAGGTATAACAGGTTTTTTATGTTTATATTCAACAAGTTTATCAACAGACACACCAACAATAAGCTTGTCACACAATCCTTTTGCATTCTTTAATAAATTCAAATGACCAATATGAAATAAGTCATAGACTCCACTAGTATAACCAATAACTATTTTTGACATTATTATTCTCCTTTAATTTCAACTTTCATATCCTTTAGCAATTCATTTATAATTCTTCCCGTAGCATTCATATTATCTAGTTTTAAACTTTTCAAGATATTTAAACGCTGTTGTTTCTTACAATCTTGTCCATTCAGCAATACATTATTTAAATGCTTATCCAAATCTTTCAAATTCCATGCTTTATAATAAGATTTCATTATTAATTCATTTGTCGCAGAAAAGTTTTTAGACTTCGGATTTCTAAGGTGTATCACAGGTTGCCTTGTTGGCAAGTATTCTGTCAAAAAAGATCCACAATCAGTAATTAAGCATTTTGAATTTTTAAACAAATCAAAATACGAACCATCATCGTAATATGAACCAATTTTAGCCCATTCGTTATAATATTTTTCAACTTCTTGTTCAGTCATGATTTTTGCATTGATTAGACCAATTTTTAACCTCGGATGGGGTTTAAACAACCAATGGAATTCAGGATGAGCTTTTGCCCATTCCAGAATATATTTTCCATTCCATTGGAATGTACCATAGCATAAATATTTTTCTTCCAATGAATGGTGAGGAGCATAGATTACATATTTTCTTTCGTACGCCTCCTCTTTATAGTTACTATATATATCCATTTTAGGGTGCCCAACTATAGATATATTTAACCCCTCATATCCAAAAATTTTTCCATATTGCTTTTCTTCAGCTGAACTAAATACAAAATGTTTCCTGAGTTTGAGATAAAAAGGTTCAATACGACTTTCTAATCCTAGAGGTGTATTCGCTATAGAATATGGGAAATAATATGGCAGTGCAAACTGTGAGACATATTCAGGGTTTTGATTATAAAAAAGCCCCCAAGGTTGTTGATAAAATACGATATCAGGTTTGAAGCTTTTGATATCAATTGGAGTTTCTGTTGTTTCATCAAACCCAATTTCTACATTTTTGCATTGGTTTTTAAAAAACTCTACATTATGCTCAAAACTATTACGATAATTATTATCAGGCAATCTTGTCACTACTACAAACGGCTCAAAAATATCACTCTTTTCCATTTCATCATACAGTGATTGAGCATTCCATTTTTGAGTCTCTTGCACCAAAAAACATACTCTTAATTTTCTATGCTTAACCTCTTCTTGCAATCTTTTAATAGTCTCTTGATGAGCTTTTTGGGCAGGCAAAAAAGAATTCTTAACAGCTTTTTTAAAAAACTTTTTAAGATTCTTTTTGACTTTATATTTTATTTTTAACCCTAAAATTGTAACAATTCGGTGTTTGCAACCATTCCGTTTTTCATTTTTGACAGAAAAAATTATTTCAGAAAATTTAGAACAACAGCTTAAATTTTCCCTTACGCCACTAAACGCAGAGGAAGATTTACTAGCACTACCCCCCCCCCCGCAAGGCTTGTTATTATTGAGTTTTGGAGGATTTTTAGGTCTATTACGTAATTTTATTTTCACACCACAAAACTCTAATACTTTGTGGCTCTCCTTCTTTAATTCAATAACTTTATTTTCTCTAAACTTACTCCAACGTTTTTTAATTTCTGAATAAAGATAAACTTTCTCATGCTCAGGCATATTGGGAATCATATCCAAAACTTTACAGTACAAATCTTCCCAATTGTATGATTTTGTTATCAAATCAGTATGACTATCCGAATTCTGTCGAGTAACCACCTTGATTAAGACTTTATCAAGATAACCGACACTTGTGTTGTAGGCTATCGGTAAAATCAATTGTGGATTTTGCCCTGAAAAACCTTCATATAATTGTCCTGATGGAGTATATTTTTTAAAATCATCCATTCTCAACATAAAAGTAGAAAATGCAGGAAGATTAGCACTTTTAAGGAACATCTCTTCTACAAAATTATCTACGCAGCCTTTGACAATAACCCTTTTTCTGTAATTGATATGGCTATGATCTTCTTCTTTTATAAATTCCGTTGTAGGGAAACATATCCCGCAATCGAAATTATTTTCAAGATATTCAGACATTTCTTCTATATAAGTTGGCATTAAAATATCATCAGAATCAATACAAGAAAGATATTTCCCAATCGCTATTTTCAAGCCCTTATTAATAGCAGCAGCTTGTCCTTTATTCTCTTGAGAAATATAGTTGAACTCCCAACCCTTTGCTTCAATTGAATCTTTGTAACTTAATGCTATCTCCTCTGTTTTGTCCATAGAACCATCATTGACAAAAATATATTGAACATTTTGATAAGTTTGAGATAATAAACCTTCAAAATATGGCTTTAAATGTTTTTCACCATTAAAACAAGGAGATATTATTGTTACAATATAATTACCCATTTTTATTTACCTTTCCTTATTTTAACTTTTATTCCCAAAATTTTTACAACTTTGTATTTTTTGCTTTTACTTAGAGCATTCCTTATTGAGAATATTTTTTCAATAAACTTTTCTTTCTTTTCAACATTTTCTTGTTGCTTAGTTTCTACTTGGTTTTTCGATTGCACAAAATCTAACTCTGCTGAAAAATGCTCTTGAGTTTTACTCGCATTCAATACATTCTCCAACCATTCTTTAGCTTTGTTACGTTCATTTAAGATTATCGTATCCAGTATTTCCCAATCTATACAAATGCTTGCAAATTTAGAATTACTAAGTAAATTCGCATCATAAATAAAATTGTCATTTATATTAAATGTTTTTTGTAGAGATTCAAATCTTGCAACCCCTCTTGCAATATTTTTCAAACAGACAAACGGTTTATGAAAAATCATTGCAATGCAAGCCCCATGGAAAGAGTCCGTCACAAAATAATCACAATTGTAAATTGCGCTTAACCACTCTTCCAAGGATATATTTTTACCTTCAATAGAAACAATTTCTTTCGTTTGGTTCGTAGCCAAAAGGTCAATATTTGTTTTTACAACCTCTCGATTGTCTAATACGTAAGTTACAATTTTGCCTCTGTATTTATTCATATCTTTATCCACAAGTCTTTCAATCGATTCTTTTTTGACTAAAAATACAGGGTCAATAATGTGTTCAACATTAATACCAAACGTATTTTTGCATAAATCGACACCACTAATTTCTCTTGTAGAAATTGCATCAAACCTTTTCAGAGCTTTCTTTGTTTCATAAGTTGTTAATTGGTCACCCTCATAAGTATCCTTTCCAAAACTAGCTGAAAATGCAATACGTTTTTTGGAATAGTCTGTAAATTTTAATAAATATACATCCAAATCCTCTTTTGTATATTGCCATCTAAAAACTTGATCAGAACCAACAATGAAATTATCTGTATAAGCATTCAACTCTTTTAATTGAGCTTTATTTTCAAATTCTTTTGTCAAACTTAAATGTTCTTTTGAGAATTTTTCACAGAACGAACCATTGAAGCGCTTTTTCCAGAGTTCAGGCTTCCAATTGACTAACTTGTAATCTTTACCAAACTCTTTTAAGTATTCCTGCAAACAATATGCTGTTAAAACAGCTCCATAATTATTTGCCGAATACCAAAAATTTAAAATCACCCCGTCATACTTTTCAGAAAGATTTTTCTTAACTGCATCTTTCAAATTTAAAACATTAATATCCTTGAAGAAGTCACACCTATTTTTATGGTGTTTACAAGGTTTAACAAATACAGGATTCCCTTTTAGGGCATACTTTAAAGGAACTTTTTTAAGAAGCTTTAACTCTTTATTAATGTTTTTCAAGAGCTCTTGCCCTTTTGGATTATTAACTAATATGACGGATGTTCCTTTTTGGTCATTTAATTCCTTATTAAATCTATCAATTCCCCAGAAATCAGCAATTGTTATATCTGCTTGTCTAGGAAGTTTATTAAAAGCACATTTTCCACAAGATTCTCTTAAACATAGGTTCTTTAAGAACGCATTCATAAAATCATCATCCTTAGCTTGGCGGGAAAACGTAGTAGTAGTAGTAGTAGTAGTAGTAGTTAAGCTTGGCGTCCACCCGTTAATCTTATCTCTAAAGTTTGTATTAACAAAACTTGCACCATCTTTTATTTCTTGTTCCAAATACTTTTGAAAAACCTTTGGAGATGGTGTACCATGACAAGCTAAATCTACAGTATAAAGATTGGAATAATCCTTTTTTAAAAAAGCTTTTAAACCTGCTACTTGACAAGGTGTCCCAGTGAATAAAACAATCAGTTTCTTGTTAAGCAGAGTTTTAATTTCCTTAAAACAAAATTGAATTTCACTCTGCAAATATTTTGAACCACGCATTTTTTCAATGTCATTTCTATCATTTGATACTATATGCTTTACTCTTCCATCTTTTTCCCATACTGCACCTGCGACATAACCTCCAAGGGTAAGAATATGGTAAGCAAGTAAAGGAAAAATCGCACCAGAAGAACTATCATACCTCAATTCATCACTTGCCATAGCAGCATAACAAGCAGGCTTTTTTGCATTTTCATATTTGGACTTGATTGCAGGGCAAGATTTTGCACAGAGACCACAATGAGTACACTTTGAATCATCTATCCGTGGATACAAAAAACCTTCTTGATTCTCTTGCATAGAAATCGCTCCAACCGGACAGATATTCATGCAAGATGCACACCCACAACATTTATCACTTGATAAAACTTTTATACTATCCATATACAACCTGTAACCTTTTCTATTAACTACATTTCCACTTGAATTTAATTCCTAGAATTGTCAAAACTTTATATTTATGATTATTATGGATCCGCTTTTTTAAAGAAAAAATAACATGCAAGATACCCTTTATGAACTCACACCAAACCATCTTAGACAATTCTGTATAAATTTCAGGCTCAATTTTTCCTTTATGGTCATTAAGAAATTTTTGAGGAAAACAATAATTATACAAATTCCTATATTTTAAATCATATCTTCTTAAAATATAGTCATTCAATCTATCTTTTGCATATTCATCATGTTTGTACTTATGATCTCTTAGAATACGAATAGGCTCAATAATTTCCTCATACAATATAGAATAACATCTGGAAGAATTTTTTCTTATAAAATAGTTATAAATTGAATCCCCTATTTGAAAAATTGGAGTAGATAACTTGACATCAATCGCAAAAAGATGGTCTTCCGCTCTTCTATATGGAGCAAACCTGAAATTATTATCTTTGATAAAAGATGTTAAATACAAGTGAAAACAAGGATGTTGTTCTGTAAAATAAAATATAAAGTTTTTTTCACTACGTACATCAAAAAAATCATTATCTGGAATTTTTATTCCATCTCTTTTTTCATAAACCTTCCTATAATCCACATATTCAACCTTATCATTATCTAAATAATGCATTGTATAAGCAGCTCTTACAACTTTTGCATTATTATCTCGAGCAGTATTATATAGTAACTCACAGGCATTTAATTCCAACCAGTCGTCTGGGTCTAAAAATGTCAAATACTCCCCTGTTGCCATATCAATACCTAGATTCCTTGCAACACCTTGACCTTGGTTAGTTTCCTGATTAATAATTTTGATTCTGCTATCTCTTTGAGCATATTCTTCCAGAATTGCCAAAGAATTATCAGGAGAACAATCATTGATACAGATAATCTCAATATCTCTTAATGTCTGATTAACAACGCTATCAAGAGCCTTTCGAAGATAAGGTTCTACATTATATACTGGTATAATTATCGATACTTTAGGCATCTAATTCCCCCTCATGCTACTCTGAGCGGAGGAAGAATCAATAGCCCCTCCGTTTGCTATTACTGGGTTTGACCCGTTTTTAAGAAAATGTTTTTTGAAATAATTTGCTAATTGGCAATCCGCAATATAATATCCTAATACACAAACAAAACAAGCTATTACCAAGCTAATTATTATATTTAGAATTGGATTTGCTTGCACCAAAGAAATATTTGTCCATAAAGTTTTATGTAATACGGCAAAAACAACCGTATGTGTTGTATAAAATGCAAAAGTAAATTTTGAGAAAAAAACACATAAATTATTATCACAAAGTTTTGAAATCAAACCTTGTCTAACAAGAAATAACATAATTGTCAAAACAAAAAAGATTACAAAGATAAAATGATTATTATAATTTAATTTATGAATAAAAAGATTCCTAATAATAAAAAATAAGCAATATCCTTCTACCAAAGTTATCAAAAACTTCTGTTTTAAAGATAACGAAAGCGTTTTAATTTTTTCAATGTTTGCATTATACCATTGAGCAATGAAATAACCTAAACCAACACCTCCAAAAGCTCTAAGCATCCCAAGATTAATAAAATTCCCTACAACCTTAGAATGTCCATAAATACCACCATCACAAACATGAAGGACCACTCCATAGCTCAAAATAGTCAATAACGCAATTATTAAGTTAACTATTTTTCTATCGAAATTCTTCAATAGATAAAAATATAAAATAAATGTCCACATTAAAGACGAAATATACCAAAATACCCCAGGGAAACCTATTGACATAACAAGAGGGGTTCCATTCAAAAACAAGAAATTTACAAATATATGATAAATCTTATATTTTATAATATGCAAACAATAAAACAATAAAACAAGCCCTGTTGAAAATATCATCATCGGATAAAATCTAAGAGCTTTCGCCTTTACAAAATCCCACAACGATTGTACAAGATTTAATTTTAATGCAAAAAAGAAACCAGAAATTATAAAAAATAACTCCACAGCTTTTTGTCCATTAGAAGTTGCGGTGTGTAACTGATTATAAATACTCACGTCACCAAAATATTCATTCAACTTATTAAATAAATGAAAAGCAACAATAGCAAGACACCCGATAACCCTTAAAAATTCGATATTCCTAATTTTTTGCATATCTTAAACATCCATTTCTTTTACATTCACGTGTGCAGCTACAGCAACCCCATCAACTGGGATTTTGTTATAGAAGTTATAAAGCGACTTCAAATAAACATGAGAATTATTCGGTGCCCAAAACTCCCAATCTTCAAACTTGAGTTGTTTTAGAGGATAAATATCGTTTTGTCTCACAATATCTCTACGTTTTAAACAACAAAAACCATGGTTATCAATTCCAGGGGCTATTACGTCGCTCTTTTCTACAACATTACCTGATTTGAATTCTTCTTCATAAAATGCAAAAATATCTTTATAACTCTTCAGACCATCCATTTTTGCACTAAATCTATCAGAATATCTCTGCAATGTCTCTACATTGTGGTAATTATCGTAATAATCCCAAGCAAAGAAGTCTAAAATCACGAACTGTTCCGCAGTACCCCTAATAATTTTGTACGCATCAAAGGTTTTGACCGCAAGAACCTCATTAGGAAACTGAGCAACAATACCCTTAATCTTCCTTGAATAATCTTTCTTTACCCAATCAGAAGTATCCACAACTCTATACTTGGATTCAAAGTATTTGACAAGTTTTATATAGTCCGCTCTTAGAAGGGCAAAATCCATATCATCATCCCAAGGTATAAAACCTTTGTGACGAACCGCACCCAACAAAGAGCCTCCATCTAACCAGACATCCACATCAGTATTTTGTTTTATATCAGCAAGAATCTCTTTTGCAAATCCCAATGTCGCCAACTGCAGTTCTCTCAGTGCACCTGAGCTCTGAGGAAGGTCAGCAGGGTTAATCTTTTCGACGACATCAGCTACAGCCTGATAATCAGCTCGATAAGTGTGCGCAGCAACTTTCGACTTTTTAGATTTCTTCCTAAAATCTTCAATAAGAGTATCTATATTGTCACAATCAACAAAGCTTTTTGCATACTTCAGAGCACCAATAAAGCTCTTGTACCTTTTACCATTCACATATTGAAGTGTTACCCCTAGAATACGTAACGATGTCACATAATTCTCTCGGCTTTTCTTACAGAAAAAATGTCGTATATCTTCTTTTTCTATCTTTATATCAAGCATAACTTACCTTTATCTTTTTGATTCTATTGTCTGAGTTAATCCGTCTTTTATTCCATAAACAGGTTTCCAACCTAAATTAATAAGTTTTGATGCATCTAGAATTGAATCAGAAGATTTTGAATAACCTCTTTTTTCAACTTCATCTGGAAGTTCAAATTTTAAATTAACACCTGTTATTTCACAAAGTGTTGCCGCATATTCTCTTACGGAGACTATTGAATTAGGGTTTGCAATATTATAAACTTCAGCATCAGCCCCTTTCACAAGTATTGTTAGAAGAGCAGCTACCGTATCCGCAACATAGCAATAAGTCCTTCTCTGAGCACCTTCACTCTTCATTACAATATCTTCACCATCTAAAACATTTCTCAAAAATTGCGCATCTGCTCTTGAGTTGGAATCTGTTATCGTAGGACCATATACGTAGCACAATCTCGCCACATTAACATGTACACCGAACTGCGCATTATATGCCATACACAAGGTTTCTGCCGCTCTTTTTGACTCTGGATAACAAGAACGTACACTCTTAGTATCAACTATACCTAAATCATTCTCTGTAAATGCGTGGTCAACATTACTACCATATATTTCACCACTTGATATATACAAAAACTTTGAATTTGGGTTTTGTATACCTTCAAGTAAATTCATTGTCCCAACAAGATTCGTTTTCATTGTACCAACAGGGTCTTTTGAATATGCAAGCGGATGAGCATTACTCGCAGCATGAATAATATAGTCAGCAGCTATTTCTTGCTTTAAAGATTCATTAAGATCTTGCTCAATAATATTAACATCAGCCCCTGATAAAGATTTTTCCAACCTTTCTTTTGAACGAGACATCGCATATATTTTTATGCCTGCATTATACTCCTTGTTCAAATAATCAAGGAAAAATATAAGATATGAACCAATTAGCCCATTTGCTCCTGTTACTAAAAAGCTTTTTCCGTTTATCGTCTTAATGTCAAAGGATAAATTGGCACATATTTGCTCAAAATCTTGGACCAACACTTTACGCATTCTGTTCTCCTTTTAACAAAGCTTTAAAAATATCGATATCTTCTTGTGTTGTTAGTTTAATATTTTTCTCAGAACCTGCTGAAAAATTAACAGATTTACCCAATTCAATCATTAAAGTACAACTAGCCACAGAATTGGTAATACCTTTAACCCCCGCCTCTTCGTGAGCCGCCAACAAGTCTTTCAATCTAAATCCGTGAGGAGTCTGTGTTCTTTTTAATGTCTCTCTTGGTCTTGAACAGTCTGACGTTTCGCCATCAAAAGTTTCAAGCATTGCTTCTTGGCAAGGAATACATGCGATTGCATTCCCTTTTTCTCTTGTAACAGCTATACAATCAGAAATAATATCTCTTGATATCATTGGACGATTACCATCGTGAACAAGAATAATATCATCAGGGCTACAATACTTTTGCAATTCCATCAAACCATTCTTGATAGATTCCTGACCTACATTACCTGCAGGCGCAATGTATTTCAACTTAGTAATTCCATATTGCTTTGCATAACTTTCAAGAATATTTTCCCAACCTTTCAAACATACAACTGCTATCGCATCAATCGATGGATGTTTCTCAAATCTTTCCATTGTATATGCAATAATTGGCTTGTCAAACACAGTCATAAACTGTTTTGGAATAGCATTTTGCATTCTCGAACCAACTCCACCAGCAATAAGTAATCCTATATTAGCCATCTATATATCTCCTTTTCGTATCAATTCCAAATCTTCCATAATATTCTGCGCAGCATTAGCTCCCAATAACCCGCAAGAATTTAGAGTTTCTAATCTTTTTTCCTTTAAGACATCCTCGCCTTTAACCAAAACTTCTTCAAAACATTTATACATATCATCGAGGTTTTCAACTCCATACAGCGCATCCAAAATAATCTTAAAAGACGGATAAGGTTTTATCTTAGAACGTGATGAAATCAAATGTATAATCGGTTTTCCTGTGCAGAAATATTCAGTCAAGAAAGATGCACAATCTGTTATTAATGCCCTCGAATCCAAGAATAATTTATAATAATCAGAATCATTGCTAACTACAGCAAATTTTTCCCACTCTGAATAATATTCTTCTATCTCAGAATCAGTCATTGCGCCGTGCTCTTTCAAAGCATATTTCAAACTTGGATGAGGCTTGAATACCCAATTGAATTCTTGATGCTGCTTTGCATACTCTAAAATCTCTTTTCCATTCTGTAAAAACGTCGCATAGTTTTCAAAATTACTCAACGAATGATGAGGCGCATATATAATATAATTATTATTAGTCTCAATTCCCTGATTCGCAGTAAGCACATCTAACATCGTATGCCCAAGCCCCTTGATTTGACCTGCTGCATACTTAAACTGAGAAGCATAATCATCTTCCCACTGCTTATTTAATATATAATATCTAAACACTGTTTGATGCAATTCTTGACAACACTCGTTTCCTATATGTCCATAATTCTGCACATAATAAGGAATGTAGAAAGTCAAAGCATATTCTGAAACTTTAGCCGGTTTTTGACATTCAAAAATAGACCAAGGCTGTTGATAAAACACCATTTGCGGATTGAAAGATTTTAACTCAAGCGGTTCTAAGGTTTCTAAATCTATAGCGTAATCACAAAACATTTGTTTTTTAGCAAAAAACTCGTAGTTTGATTTGAGAACACTTCTTTTTTCTTCATCAGACAAACTATGTTGATAATCCGCCAAAGTTAGTGTCACTAAAGGCTCATAGTTTTCTGATTTTGCTAATAAATCGTATAAAGATTGAGCTTTCCATTTTGAGACTTCACTCACCAAAAACAAAACCTTTATCTTCCCTGAATAGGTTGGGAATTGAGTTAAAAGCTCAGAATAGTTTTTCTTTAATTGTGGAATAATTTTTCGCATATCAAGCAGCTTGAGCCAAGTTTTATACTTAGCTCTCAAAGATTTATTCGGAATAGCCCAAGAAGTCAAATCTCCCAACACTTTAAACTTCAATAAACTTTCCGGATTCTTCGCTACCGAAATAGTCATAATTTCTTTTTCGAAAACCTCTTACATTCCCCCAAGAATTAAACTCTGCAGGGATGTAATTTACTCTTAATAACCACACTAAAATAATACCACGAACAAATATTTTAAACCATCTTATTAAATTAGTTTCTCTATATGAATCCCCAACCAAAGATCAAGTATGACGCACATTAAAACCTGCATTCCCAGAATGACCGCAAAAAAACCCCTCTCCTAAAGAGTAGGAGAGGGGCAGGGGGTGAGGTATGAAAAAACCGTTACAATAGTTAAAGAATCGTCCTTTTCAACATTCTTTGATTTAAAATAAAATAAACTATCACACGTCAAAAGAGGAGAAAGTACATGACTGTTTTTGATTATGGAATTATCGGTGGAGGACCTGCAGGATATTCTGCTGCAATCTATGCCGCAAAAGAAGGCAAAAGTGTCGTTCTATTTGAAAAAGACAAAATCGGGGGAACCTGTCTCAACCGTGGTTGCATTCCTACAAAAACATTCCTACACTGGGCTGACCTATACTCTGAGTTCAAATCTGGTGTAAAAAAAGAACTATTCAGAGCCTCTGAGCTTGGCTTTGATTTCGAAAAAGTTGCTGACGAAAAAACTCGTGTATGTGACAGTCTTAGAAAATCACTAGAACTTGTTCTAAAAACAATGAAAATCACAGTAATTAATGCAGAAGCAAGCATTAAAGACGGGAAAATCCTTGCAAACAACGAGCTCTACGAATGCAACAAAATAATTACCGCAACTGGTGCCAAACCAAAAGAGCTAAGAGGGTTTGAATTTGATGGTGAATTTATTCTATCATCTGACAACATCTTAGACTTAAGAGAATGTCCAAAAAAAATCGTCATCCTCGGTTCAGGTGCAATTGGAATCGAATGGGCAAGAATCTTATCCGCATTCGATGCAGAAGTAACCATCGTAGAAATGGCAAAAAATCTGCTCCCACTTGCAGACATCGAAGTGTCAAAACGTATTGAAAGAATCTTCAAGAAACAAGGTATCAAATACTACACCGAAACAAGTGTAGTTAGTGCCGACAAAAACTCAAAAACAGTAACTCTTTCAAATGGCGAAACCATAGTAACAGACATCCTCTTTGTTGCGGCAGGTAGAATTCCTAACGTCATCGACGGCGAAAACTTAATCGGGGATTGCTGTGGAGAGATTCAGCTTGCGCATTATGCAACATCACAAGCAAGAAACATTATTTTAGGAATCCCTTACAACAAGGACCTAATTCCATCAGTTGTATATGGAGAGCCCGAAATAGCTTGGGTTGGAAAACGAGAACAAGACGGAGAGTTTAAGAAAGTAACATTACCGATTTCAGCTTTAGGCAAGGCACAATGTGACAACGCTACAGAAGGGTTTATAAAACTCATCCTAGACAACAAACATATCGTTGGTGCTCACATAGTTTCCAAAGAAGCTTCTGCTCTAATACAACAGCTTGTTATCGCAATCCAAAACGACATCCCTGTCGAAAGGTTAAAAGAGGTTTGTTGGGCGCATCCAACGTATTCAGAAGGTATTTTTGAAGGATTAATGAGGCTATGACAAGATTACCAGACTATTTGAAACGTCCAATTATAGACACTGAAAAAACAAAAACTGTAAGAAGAATATTAAAAACCAAATGCTTAAACACTGTTTGTGAAGGTGCTCGTTGCCCCAATAAAAGCGAATGTTATCAGCGCAACACTGCAACTTTCTTGATTATGGGAAATGTTTGCACCAGAAACTGCAGATACTGCAACATTGGCACCGCCCGTCCAGAGCCACTCGATTTAGAAGAGCCTAAACACGTAGCAGAAGCCATCAGAGACCTCGGGTTAAAATGGGCTGTCATCACTTCCGTTACACGTGATGACCTAGAAGATGGCGGAGCAGAGCATTTTGCAAACTGCTTAACAGAAATCCGAGAACTGACACCAGACGTTCAGGTAGAAATCTTAACCCCTGATTTTAAGGGTAAAAAAGAAGCGCTTGATATAATTATCGATGCTGCTCCAACAGTATTCAATCATAACATTGAAACTACTCACAACGTCTTTAAAACCGCTCGTCCACAAGGAAATTATGAACTTTCACTTGAAGTCTTAAAATACATCAAGGAAAACAGTTCCATAAAAACAAAATCTGGTTTGATGGTCGGGCTTGGAGAAAGTTTTGACGATATTAGAAAAACATTAGAAGATTTGCGCTCCGTCAGTTGTGATATTCTAACCATCGGACAATATATTCAGCCATCAAAGCAACACTTGGAAGTTAGCAAATTCTACACACTAGAAGAATTTGAAGAGCTTAAAGCCCTCGCAAAAGAAGTTGGGTTTAAAAACTTCCAAATTGGACCATTGGTAAGAAGTTCTTACAAAGCATCTGAAATTGGAGGGAATTAATTTGATTTCTGAATTACTTATATTTATTTATACAATGATTGTTATTATGTACATTTTCCCTAAAAGAATGGAGAACCAATTCCGTATCGAGAAAGATGGACGAACAGTTTTTTATCCTTTTAGTTTTAAGGAAGGATATATTCTCGACGACCCGAGTTTAATAAAACAAGCAGCAAATAAGATTTTGGTATGGAACCACAACGCCATCAAAACCCTTCTTATCGGCTGTGAAACTACAGATATTCCTTTAAGCAGAGAAATTGTTAAACAAAATATTGCAAGAAGTAGTGCGTGGTGGGAATTATGGCTTGTATTCATCGTTTCTACAATAATTGCTCTAAACTTTTTATTAATGAAACTATGCCTCATAGCCCTTGTTTGTTTCGTGCTAATATACCCACATTTAAATATTTTATGTTTAAAATTCAAATTACAGGACAAAGAGAAGAATGGCAATATCAATCGTTAGAGAATATTTAAAGAACTTCAATAGAGAAAATGAGATTATAGAACTGGAGCAATCCACCGCAACTGTACAACTTGCTGCCGAAGCTCTCGGAGTAGAGCCCGAAAGAATTGCCAAAACACTTTCTTTCAAATCTAAAGAAGGCGCAATAGTTATCGTTATCGCAGGAGATGCAAAAGTTGATAACAAAAAATTCAAAACAACTTTTGGACTAAAGGCAAAAATGCTATCTCCTGACGAGGTCGTAGAATACACAAACCACGAAATTGGAGGAGTTTGTCCGTTTGGAATTACGAGAGACGACGTAAAAATTTACCTCGACGAATCTCTAAAAAGGTTTGAAACAGTTTTTCCTGCCTGCGGGAGCTCGAACTCTGCAATAAAACTAACTTGTTCTGAATTAGAAACCTTATGCAAATATGAATCCTGGGTTGATGTTTGCAATTTCTAAACTTGGTTACAATCTTGTAATATATTTGACATGAACTGTTTTTTATTGTGTAATTATAATTGACAGAGAATAGCTTTTGGCTGTCATTTTGGGAAGGATTATGTATATAAAACAACTGGAAATCGACAATTTTAAGTCGTTTGCCAATAAAATAGAAATCCCATTGCTTAAAGGGTTTACAACAATTTCAGGACCTAACGGCTCAGGGAAAAGTAATATAATTGATAGTGTATTGTTCGCCCTCGGGTTATCAACTTCCCGTACACTTCGTGCTGAAAAGTTATTCCACTTAATATCCACATACACAAAGAAAAACGAAGCTTTCGTTAAAGTTACTTTTGCTGAAAACGATGAAGGAGCAGAGTTTTCAGTAGCAAGAAAAATAAAAAAATCCTCCCAAGGATACAACAGCATTTACTATCTCGATGACAAAATCGTTACCTTAACAGACATCCATACAAAATTGGAAAAGTACAACATTACGCCTAACAGCTACAACGTAATGATGCAAGGTGACGTTACAAGCATCACAAACTGCACCCCTAACGAGCGTCGTAAAATCATTGACGAAATCGCAGGTGTTGCAGATTTTGACCGTCGTATAGAACAGGCAACAGGGGAGCTTACTACAGTAGAACAACGTGTTGAACGAGCAATGCTTATCATCAACGAAGTTAATGCTCGTATTGAAGAGCTCAAAGAACAGCGTGAAATCGCCCTAAAATACCAAAAGCTAAGAGAAGACAAAGTTAAGCTAGAAGGTCAAGTTACTACTGTAAAATTCTTTGATTTACGCAAAAACTTAGAAAAGGCGCACGAAAACATCTTAGAATTCACAAAAAAGAAAAAAGAAGAAGAAGTTAAAGTAAAAGACCTTGATGAACGCTTAAAACTTATCAAAAAAGAATACCAAGATATTTGTGATTTGGTGCGTGAAAAAGGCGAAGCTCACCAAATTGAAGTAAAAAAACAAGCAGAAGAATTAAAAGGTGCAATATCTCGTAAAGAGTCTGCCATTGTTTATGCTGACAAACAGATTCAAGACGGGTTAAAATCTATCGAGAATTTCAAAAACGGTATTGAAACTCAAGAGAAAAAAATCAAAGATACCCAACTTCAAATCCAATTAAAACAGGAAGAAGTTCTTGGGATTCAAGAAAATATTGACAAGCGCAAAGCCGAGTTAAAAAAGATTTTGGAAGATATGACCGGCTTAGACCAAACTGCAGAACAGCATGTTGAAAAACGTAATACTTTAAGAAAAGAGCTTGAAGCATTAAAAGATAAAGAAACATCTCTTATCCAAAAACAAGCTCCTCTTGAAGCTGAGCTAGCAAGCCTTAGACGTCTACTTAATGACTCTAAAGACCAGCTTGAAAAATTACAAAAATTCAAAACAGATTTCTCATCAAACAAAGATAAAAACAGTTTAATGGTTGAGCAGTTAGGCAAGGACATTGAAGACTTAAAACTAGCTCAACAAGGTGCTATGCGTAGCTTAGACCAAACCAAGAACGAGATTGAAGATTTGGAATACAATATCAGAGCTGCACAAAGCAAGATTTATAAACTCGAAGCAAATAAGCAGGCTAGTAGAGAAAGTAATGTATCGGCCACTATTGATACTATTATGGGTGCTAAAATCAACGGTGTACACGCACCATTGATGGACTTAGGAAAAGTTGATAAAGAATATGCTACTGCACTAGAAATCGCTGTCGGCGGTAGAATGGGGCATATAGTTGTTGATGACCCACACGTTGCATCTGTATGTATCGAGGTTTTGAACTCTGCAAGAGCAGGACGTGCAACATTTATTCCATTGAACAAAATTGTTAAAACTCCGGCAAGTTTACATCTACCAAAAGAAAAAGGTGTAATAGATTTCGCTATCAACCTTATTGATTTTGATGATGAGTATATTGATGCTTTCTTCTACGCCGTAGGCGACACTGTTATTGTTGAAGACCAAGCAACAGCAAGAAAATTAATCGGTAAATACCGTATGGTTACGCTTAACGGTGAATTATTTGAAAAATCTGGTGCAATTACTGGTGGTACTGGTAAAAAATCAGGTCTAAAGTTCTCTCAAAACGATGATGAAGAATTAACAAACTTTAAAGCAAAGCTTGAAGAAATGGAAAACCATTACAAAAGCTTAATAACAAAGAAACAAGACTTAGAAAGAAAGCTTGATAAAATCAGAATTGAGTATTCAGCTTCTATGACTGAATACAATAAAGCACAGCTTGAGTTAAAAGTTATGCACAAAGACTTTGATACAAACCAAGCTTCTATTGACGAAAAAACAGAAATCATCAAAAATACAGAACCTAAAATCGAAGAGATTTCTAAAAAGCTAGATAAAATGGAAGAAGAAATGATTTCTCTTTCTGAAAAAATGACTGACTGCAACACTCAAATTCTTGATGTTGAGAAACTAATGAACAACGAAGAATTAAAGAAATTAAAAGAACAAACCGAAAGTGTTGAGTTTGAAATCAAGCGTTTAGAATCTCACAAAATGAGTGTTAATAATGACATTCTTTCAAATAATCAAATGATTGCATTTATTGAAACTACAATCAAAACTCACAATGATAATATTGCGAGAACCAGTGAAAATAATGCAAATCTTGAAAAAGACAAAAAGAATTTCCAAATAGAGATTGAAGGTATCAAAGAACAGTTAGAACTTCTTGAAGAACAAATAAAAGAAATCACTGAAAAACTTGGAGCTTTGATGCAACAACGTGATGAAATCAATAAACAACTTATTGATTTAGAAACACAAAAGAACTTAAAGATTGCTGACGTTGAAAAAACTGCAGAACAAATCGAATCATTCAAAGCTCGTCGTAGAGAACTTGAACCAGTTTTTGAAGCAACAAGAAAAGAGCTTGAAGATGCTGGTGTTCAAGTTAGCGAACTTGAACCAACAGAAATGTCCATTGAAGAAATCAATGCTCAAATCACAAAACTACAAAAGAAGATGGATGACCTTGGTGCAGTTAACATGCGTGCTGTTGAAGAATACGATAATATGGTCTCTCGTCAAACAGAGCTTCAAACCCAGATTGACACTCTTTCTAAAGAACGTTTGTTGATTATGGAAAGAATGCAAGGTTATGAAGACTTGAAGAAGGAAACTTTCTTAAAGACTTACAACAATATCAACAACAACTTTAAAGAAGTATTCCACGCATTATCAGATGGTGAAGGCACATTGATTCTAGAAAACATGGACTCTCCATTTACTGGTGGTTTAACAATTGAAGCTCAGCCTAGAGATAAGAAAAAACAACGTCTGGAAAGTATGTCCGGTGGTGAAAAGTCATTAACAGCATTGGCTTTTGTATTCGCGATTCAAAGATATATGCCAGCACCTTTCTATGCGTTTGACGAAGTTGATGCAAACTTAGACGGTATTAACGTAGAAAAATTAGCAAACATTGTACAACTACAAGCAAAAGACACACAATTTATTGTTGTATCACACAGAAAACCTATGATTGAGTCTGCAAACAGAACAATCGGGGTTACTCAAAAAGAAAAAGGTATCTCTAAAGTTACAGGTGTAAAATTAAGAGATTAAAATTCCTATGTTTCATTAAAACAGAGGAGTAAACAGTTAGGGAAATAAATTAAAATAAAGTGGAGTCAATCCACAACCCTCTAAGGAGCGGACGAGGGCAAAGTATCGGAGAAAAATGGCAGTTAATAATATAGAGACATTACAACAGGGAATAGAGCAAACAAAACCCGTAACTGAAGGCCAAAACCAAGAAGTTGACGGTATAGAAATCCTTGTTAATATGGCAAAGCAAGGAAAAATTGATCCTTGGAACATTGACATCATCGATGTTACAGACAAGTATTTAACACATTTATTTCAGTCTAAGTCACAGAACCTTAGACTCACAGGAAGAACAATTCTTTTTGCTTCAATACTTCTTAAATTAAAATCTAATATCCTTGAAGGTATTGAAGTAACTGACTTTGAACAACAAGAAGAATACAATATTGAAGATTATGATGACGATAGTCAATTAGATTATGATGTTGACTATCCAACAAGTAACGTTGTTTCTATTGACGAAGTTCTACAACGTAGAACCAGTGTCAAACTAAATCACAGTCGTGTTGTGACATTGAGAGATTTGGTTCGTCAATTAGAATTTTATGAAATGCTCGACAAAAAGCAATCCTTAAAAAATGCACACGAAAGAGCAAAAAGAAGAGTTAGAAACTATGCAAGACTAACAGCTGATGATATTGTTAATCTTGCTCACGATGAGTATATCGAACAAGGTGTTGAAAGATTAAGAGCAAACCTTGGCGAAATTTTGGAACGCCAAGACAAAATAGAGCTTAATGAACTTACACTTTTAGGAATGGATAGAATTAGTGCTTATATTTCACTATTATTCTTAACAGTAGACAGTGATTATGACCTTGTTCAGGACGATTTTTATTCAGATTTATACGTGGTGAAAGGAAAGTCAAATGGAACAACTGAAATCACGGATTGAGGCGGTACTTTTTATTACCGCAAGAGTGGTACAGATTGAAGAGATAGCAGAAATTTTAGGTGAACCTGCAGAACAAGTAGAAGAAGCTTTATTAGAGCTTATTATGGATTATTCTGCTCGTGAAGGTGCCCTAGAAATTGATGACGAGAATGGATATATTCTACAGGTTAAAACAGAACACCTTGATATTGTAGAAAAGCTTTGCCCTGTAGAACTTAAACCTGCTGTACTCAAAACACTTACAGTTATTGCATTAAAAGAACCAATTCGCCAGTCTGATTTAAAAGAATTAAGAGGCGGAGACGTTTATGAACACGTTGCTGAACTTGTTGAAAAAGGTATGGTATCTAAAACAAGAGACAAAAACGGACGTTCCTTCAACATAAAAACAACCCCAAAATTCGCAGAGTATTTTAAACTCAAAGGCGATATCAGAGCGTTGGTTAAAACTCTTAAGATTGATAACGGCGGCGCAAAAGACAAACCACAAGAAAAATCAGAAGATTAATTCACTCTAAAAATTTTTATAACTGGATTTCCAAATCCTTCTGATTTGAAAAATGTTTTATCCTTCCCTCTCCTGCTAGGAGAGGGATTGAGGGTGAGATGACAATTCCACTCATAAAGAAACGGCGGACATCCTGTCCGCCGCCTTTGTGTTATTTAGATTTTCTTTATTATGAATGATTTGAATTCTTTAAAGAAAGTTCTAATTTTTTGATTTCAGGAAGTTTTCCTGTAGCATTTACTTTGCTACCTGAATCCTTACCGATTGCAAAGCTGAATCCAGCTTGGAATCCCACACCGTTTCTACCACCATTTGTAACATAAGTTTGGAAGAAACCAGTTAATCTTTCACCCCAAGATTTTCTTACACCGACACCATACTTAACGTAAGGTTTTACACTGATTTGTGGTAAAGAAACATCATTTGCTTGGAATTTTGCTTTATCAAATAAGTTCCATACAAAGCTTACACCTGCGTATGGTTGCCAACCATTCTTCAAGTTACCAATAACTTTAACCCCTGGTTCTAATTGGAATGCGTGCAATGCATCAGATGTGATATTTACATTTGCACCATTATCATAATCAAAGGTATTAACCATTGTATATGACATTAATAAGCTTGGTTGTAAAATCACTTTACCATCTTTGAATTCGAAGTTGTAACCAGACTTAGATGCAATACCCGCCATTAACATTGCGAAATCTTCATCACCAAATCTAGTATTAGCAGAAGCCGCATTAGCACCTGTATTGATTGTTAAACCTGTAAAGAAATTATCTTTATAAGCCATACCAACTAAACCAAGGCTACCACCGTTTTGGTAAACACTCACACCATCATAAGATTGGTGAGAACCATTGTAACCAACGTAAGCACCAAATACACCGTCCCAACCGTGGCCAAGGTCTTTCAAATCAGACTCGCCACCGAAGAACATACCATAACCAGTATTTTCAACTTTTGGACCGTGGTTTAGATCAACTTTCTCATAAGAAGCGTATGGGTTAAACCACATATTGTTATCTTTGTGAGCAGCTTCAACACCACCAACTAAACTTGTGCTTGCTACTCTACCTGCCATCTTAAGAGCTTTTCTTTGGCTCTTAGTCATTAGCATATACATATCCATATTATGGAATGCTTGGTTGTAAGCATTTAATTGAGTTAAATAACCACCCAATTGAGCCGCAACAGGAGCTGCCATAACAGCAGGGTTGAAGTCTTTGTAACCATTACCTGTTGGAGCGAATGTCATCATACCATTTTCATCAATGATACCATTCATTTTGCGGATTGGTGTCATTACTGTATAAGTTTGAGCCATAGCCGCTGCTGATACAGATACATCAGCAACATCGGTTAAACCTAATGCAGAAGCAATATTCAATGAAGATAAGTTAGTTTCATTAGTTTCACCAACAGCATTGATTTCATTAATAACAACGTTCTTTTCACCATTATTATCAGCAACCAGAGTTGCACCACTAAAGTCATCACCTTTACCAGTTGCTGCATCAATATCAACCTTAAGTTCAGCGCCTGATTGTAATGTAATATTGCTACCAACAGTTTCAATTTGATTGTTAGCTGTATCTAGAGTTGCGCCTGATTGAACATTAACTTTTGACTTATCTACGTTTGCAACACTTGATAAACCTAAAGTACCTTGCGCAACATCAATCATTGCATTGTTCACAGTATTTGCTAAAACAACTTGACCAACTGCATCAAAAGAGCCTTCTTGGTTTGCATCATAAGTAGCACCATTAATCGCAATATTATATGTTGCAGCAGCATCTTCGTCATTACCTGACTTAACACCACCACCTAAAGAAAGCGATTTACCTTCCGCAGCGTTCAATTCTAGAGTTGAACCTGCTGCATTCATAATGATGTCATTTGCACCATTAGAATCAGAGTTACCACTGAATGTTACATCAGAGCCTTTAGCATTTACAGTTACATCATTATTTGCAAATATTGCACCACCTTGTCCAGTAGCTGAGTTGTTAGTAAAGCTTACGTCTTCAACAGTTAAACCTGCAGCTGGAGACTGAGCGCCAGTTTGACCTGCAGCTTCATTATAGATTGCACCACCGTTAACACCTTTGTTACCAACAAATTCTGTTTTAGAAATAGTTGTATTTTCAAAAGTATTATATACGGCACCACCATTGCCTGCGGCTGTATTATTTTCAAATATAGCACCAGAAATTTCTAAAGAAGCACCTGAGTTATCCCCGTTAACAGGGTCTCTCATTGCAATTGCACCACCAGTAGAACCAGAAGTGTTTCCCTTGAATACAACATTCTCAATAGCTGTAACATTTGACACCGAACCTAGGAATACCGCACCGCCACCTTCGAGCGCTTCAGAATCAGCTGTATTTTTGTTGTTAATAAACTCTGTATTAGATATTTTTGCATCATTAAATAAACCTAATGCACCACCAGCCTTATTTGATTCATTGTTTGAGAAAGTAGAATTCTCAATTGTCAACAAACCTGCCTTTGTACCCTGCATAACAGCACCGCTACCATCAGCTGAATTACCATCAAAAATAGTATCCTTAATAGTCACGTCACCATAACTGTGATAGATAGCACCTGCATAACCATTATCAGCAGTATTGCCAGAAAATTCTGAATTAGTAATTTCTACAGTGCTGTCTTTAGCATTAATCTTGATAGCACCACCAGCGTAACCTGAACCATTTGCGTGGTTGTTTTCAAATTTGGTATCAGCAACTTTCATACCACCTTTTGTAAAGATAGCACTACCACTTTCATCAGCAATGTTGTTAGTAAAAATAGCACCTTCAATAATTGCACTAGAAATTTCAGTAGAATTATCTAACGCATCGTTATAAATAGCACCACCACTAGCCGCTTGGTTTCCATCAAAGACTGTACCAGCAGTAATAGTTACATAATCTGGGTTTTCATTACTACTAAAGAATGTATTATAGATTGCACCACCATTACCTTCAGCAGTGTTACCAGTAAAAGAACCACCAATGATATCTAGCTTAGCATTACTATTGTTACCTTGAATAAAGTCTCTCATTGAGATCGCTCCGCCATTTGCAGCAGAAGAATTATTTATAAAATCCACCGAATCAAAAGTAGCGTTTGCTTCTGATCCTAAGAAAACAGCTCCACCGCCATCACCGGCTGTATTAACAGTACTATTACCATCAAATGTAGTACTAGTAACAGTTGCTTTATTAAAAATACCCAAAGCACCAACATCCAAACCAATGTTATTAGTAAAAGTTGAACCTATAATATTCAGTTCAGATTCTCTTAGACCACCCCTCAATGAATATTGGTTAATAGCACCTTGTTCAGAAACATTACCAACAAAATTACAGTTTGTAATATTTACTGTACCATTTACAAGTGATAACGCAGCACCATCAATATCATTATAGATTGGATTACCTAGTGCTTGGTTATAGTTAAAAGACGAATTTTCGATATCTAAAGTTACCCCTGGAGCATCCATAAATATTGCCCCACCACCACTAACATCTGGGTTATGTGAATCAGCTACTGCAAAATCATCCATCGTAACTGTCAGTTTTCCAGTAGTATCATCTTTAGGGAATTCATAGTAGCTTGTACCCAAAAAGTTCTTACTAAACGTAGAACCTGAAATACTTGTATCCTGAGTAATATTTAGGACCCCGCCACTAACACTATTGCTGCGGCTCTCAAATGTTTGATTTTCAATTTTTTCAATAGACATTACAACAGGAGTAGCCTGAGCAATACCTTGCATAGAACACAATGAAACAAGCAAAGCGGATGCAAGTACTCGCTTCATTCTTGATTTCTCTTTTTCCATCTCAATTCCTTTATAGTTAGATTCCAAAATTTAAATAAAATATAAAATAGACTTAATATAAATTATTATAGTAGGATACTACCACACAACATAAAAAAAATCTACATATTTATTCAAGAAAAATGTTAAAATTTTGACTTTTTTTAATTTTGTGAGCAATAAATCAAACATATCCTAATCCACTAATGGC
>JAZUBR010000003.1:0-3717 GCA_045638625.1 Candidatus Gastranaerophilaceae bacterium | reverse complement strand
TTTACCTTTATGACGAAGCAGTTGAAACAAGTGGGATTCAATTCATACCTACTGTTACATGTGATGCAGTTTATTATATTGATAGCTTTGACCGCAATCGTTTTATTAGGATAGATTGTATTTTTAGCAAAGCTCATGAGGAGAGATTAGCAGAATTAAAACACATTGCTTATTCATTAGGTGCAAAGTTTTGTTCAATTGAGATTAGTGAATCAAATGTGGAGGTTACGGTCGATAAAAGAAAGTTTGAAATAAATGAGAGCATAAGTAAAACAGTGATGTATTCTGATGAAAGTGCTGAACGTAGTATGTCTTACAAAGGAAGCAATCAGAGAAATGGTCGAATTGAAGTAAAATTTGAAGGTAGTGATATCCCAAAGAAACCTGAATTAAAGTGGTTTGCACATGATGAAAACATTAATAGACTAATTGAGATGAGATGTAAAAATGACAACTCTATCAAATCAGAAACGTTGGAGTTGTCAGGAGCATCATCTGCAACGATGTCCCAGAAAACGGCGTATGCGATAGATAGTGCAGTAAGCAGAATGGGTGTTAAAGGAAATTCAGCAATGGAATCTCAAGCTACAAGGGAGAATTTGAGTAAAGTGGTTTATTATATTGAGTTTTGACAAAATAGAAACATCTAGCATAATAAAAAAGGAGATTAGAATATGTATGGGAAAGTGATAGAATTATTTCTTGTAAATGGAACGGCTGATAGTCTAGTTACAGCTGAACTGTCAAATTGGAATGGGAAGGCAATAAAAATTCCAAGAATTGAAGTAGCAACTGTGCAGCGAAAAGAACTTTTAGAACCCGGGGTTTATTTTCTGTTTTGTAAGGAAGAAGATGGAAGTGATTCTGTTTATATTGGAGAAGCAGAGAATGTGCAAGAGAGATTGATGCAGCACTTAAAGGAATATCAATCAGAAGAAGAGAAATATTATTGGACTACAGCAGTTATATTTGTTGGTCGTGATTTGAATAAAGCTCACATTCGTTATTTAGAGAATCGTTTTGTAGAAATAGCAAAAACAAGTAATCGTTACAAGATACTTACAAAAAAAACATATAAAAAAACTGTGTTGAAGGAATCGCAAATTGCAGTAATGGAAGAGTTTATTGACAATGTGCGGGTGTTGATTAATGCATTGGGTTATAAAGTTTTTGAAGCGATAGTTCGGCATAATACAACGCAAATAAATGAGAATATTCTCTATATTAATTCGGGATCTGTAAATGCAAAAGGTATTATAACTACAGAGGGATTTGTTGTGTTGGCTGGAAGTTCTGTTAATGAAAATACTTCTGAAAAATCTTTGACATCAGGAGCTGTGAGATTAAGAGAAAAATTGTTTAAAGAAGGGAAGGTAGATAATCTTAAAACAACGGAAGATATTTTGTTTTCAAGTTCATCTGCTGCAGCAGACTTTATTTTAGGATATAGTGTCAGTGGACCTCGTACATGGAAAAATGAAAAAGGAATTTCCTTGAAGGATTTGGAATCAAAATAATAAAGGAATAATGGATGCAAATATAAGTCTGCACCATTGTAGACAATGGTCTTTATATCTAAAGGGTAAGTATTTCGAAATACTTTTAATTCTATTGTTTCCAGTGAGAATGTGGCTTTGGTCTACAAAAGTCAAGTGGGGAATCTAACCGTGTGTAATTCGAGACGGTTAAGAATACAACTACAGAAAGAAGGTGCATATATGCAAGATTACAACTATCCTAATATAGATATGAAAAGAACTGGACTTTTACTTAAAAAGAAGGTGCGAGAAGCAGGATACACTGTGAAGGAACTACAGGAAACATTAATGTTATCATGTCCGCAACCAATTTATAGATGGTATAAGGGGAAAGTATTGCCTTCTGTAAATCATCTTTATGCGCTAAGCCAATTGTTGCATGTGCATATGGAAGAATTACTTGTACCAGAGCGTCAGCGGGATATATTGGTTGATATCATGCAAAGTACACCTTGCATGATGAAGAAAAGATTGTGTTTGTATATGCAGTACGTTCAGCAAGTAGCGTGATTGGACTTTTTGTCCAATGACAAATTTTATATTATAATTTATCCTCTTATTAGAACTGATAATAGTGATGATAGGAGGAATTTTTTATGTGTAAAAAGAATGAAAACCAAGCATTGCTTACTAAGAAAGAATTTGTAGACATTATTAACAGACTTCGTGAATCAAGCGACTTGGTAGAACAGGTGGATACTTTATTCAGGAAGAGTCGTGAAAACGTAGAGTGTGATTTTTGCAATGCTGCTGGCTTACAGATTTCTCATGAACCAATTGTAGTCAATTTGCTTCAGAAAATAATGAGAGACAAAGGAGAAGATATTTCTTACTTCATTTATGAATTGGATTTTGGCAGAGATTATGAGCCGGGATATGTAACAGATGATAATGGCATAGTTGATATGGGAACACCTGAGGCGTTATACGAATTGCTTACAAACGGTTAAAGTTACTTTTTAAAAGAAAGGTAAAAAGTGCAACAGCCTGTTGCACAAATTTTGTGGCATCGGGTTAAGGACTAATGATTGGAGGAAGACTATGGGAGAAAAGACAGAATTAATGACGATAGAAAATATATGCAATCGAGTTTATATTATAAGAGGACAACAAGTTATGTTGGATTGCGATTTGGCTGAAATTTATGGATATGAAGTGAAGCGATTGAATGAGCAGGTAAAAAATAATATTTCGAGGTTTCCGGAAGACTTTATGTTTCAGTTAACAAAGACAGAGGTGGTAAATTTGCGGTCGAATTTTTCGACCGCAAATTTAAATCCTAAAAGTAGAACTTTGCCACATGCATTTACCGAACAAGGAATCTACATGTTAGCAACTGTCCTCAGAGGTGAACTTGCTGAACAACAAAGTATATTTATTATGCGTGCATTCCGAGAAATGCGTCACTATATAAAACAGAATCAGCAATTTGTTACACAATCGGAAATGCGATTTGTAACAACTAAAGTGTCAGAGATGTCTTTACAAATGGCAAGTATGTCTGATAAACAAAAAAAGACAGAGCAGAACATAAAAGATATTCAGCGGATTATAGATATTATTAATGAGAATTTTGTGTCTGACAAAGATTTCAAAAATTTTGTCATTTATAAAGGCCAAAAGTTTGAGGCAGATGCAGCATACATAGATGTTTATCAACAGGCAAATACAAGCATTTATGTTGTAGATGATTACATGAATACCAAAACATTACAGCTCTTATCACAGAAGAAACAAGGTGTAGAAGTTATTCTATTTACTGAAAACGGGCATGGTCGAAAAGGTTTTCTGACAACAGCAGTGGTAAATGATTTTATCAATCAATATCCACCACTTCGTATAAAATCAAATCCGGATTGTCATGACAGATTGATTATTTTAGATTATGGGCTACCTACAGAGCAAGCGTATCATTGTGGTGCATCCAGTAAGGATGCAGGTAAAAAACTATGCGCTATTAACAAGATTGAAAAGACAGCAATGATTCATCCGGTAATTGACAATTTGCTATTGGGAGCAGATAATATTATTTAATACATCTTTATTTTAACTTCGACACATGTTGAGGTAATAATAAAGATGCAACTAGAATGCCACTTGAGCAATTTTTAGGATAAAACGGAGTGTTTAAAACTATGAATATTATTTCATTAAACTATACCGATCTTCGCTTTAAAAC
>JAZUBR010000002.1:0-2180 GCA_045638625.1 Candidatus Gastranaerophilaceae bacterium | reverse complement strand
TAAATCGTCTAATCCACGTTCATAACTTTTCTGATTTTCCAACATTGCATTATAAACATCAACATATTTTTGTTGAATTGAAAGTGGGGGTAAATCAATATCTATATCGCACATATCAGCCCAATCAAAAGTTTCTCTTGCAGACCCCCAAGAATTGAAGCGTGAATAACGGTCAAATTCAGGACGATTAAAGTACATAAAAAGAAAATCAGACAAGAGATGTTCTTTATCTTTAACTCTAAAAACAACATAGGATGACGACACTATATAAGTTTTGTCTGTTGTATTGTGAGCCAAAGTAATTTTTTCACCATTACGAGATGTAACAGTAACATAAGCGAAATCATCTGGTTGGACTAAATAATATGGCTTTAAAGAAACATCAGTCATATCAGCCTTAGTTTCAATAAAGATTTTTTGAATTGAAATTCCTTTTACATCTTCAAGACTATACTGCAAGGTTTCATTTTTAGCCTCGCATAATTCGATTAAATCTCCAAGTTTATACCTAGTCAATGCCATAGCCAATCCCCTTAAATGCATTTTCTAGCATAGTTTGCGATTCTTTCTCTTGTTTTATAATATCTTTCATTTTTGATTGAATGCGCGGCATTTCTTTTTCATAGTCAATTTCTAAGTCATGGTCAATAAATTCAATATATTTGCTTGGTGTTAAAGCCCAACCTTTTTGCTCAATTTCATCAATTTTTACACTGCGATATAATTCAGGAACTTCATAATTTGCACCATCCGTTCCCTCGCTTTGCCAAGTATGATAAATTTCAGAAGCTCTTTCAATTTGTTCTGTTACCAATTGAATTTTCTTTTTATTTTCGTTTTTAACCGGATTTTCTCTCCATTGGCGTAGATCCATAAATAATATTTCGTTTTGTCTATTTCTAAGAGTTCTTCCGTGATAATTTCCACCTGCTTTGTTTTGGTTTAAAATCCATAGAGTAACACTAATATCTGTTGTGATAAATAGTTCTCTAGGAAGAACAACAATCGCTTCAACTTTATCTTTTTGAATTAATTTTTTGCGAATTTCTAATGTATCACTATCATTCAAAGCACCATTTGCCAGCAAGAACCCTGCAACACCATCAGTAGGCTTTAAGTGTGAAAGCATATGCAAAATCCAAGCATAGTTAGCGTTGCTTTCAGGTGGAGTTGTATAATCTGCCCAACGAGCATCATTTTTTAAATTGTCATCATACCAACCTTTGAGATTAAACGGAGGATTTGCCATAATATAGTTAAAGTGCAAACCTTTATGAAGATCGTGAGTAAATGAAGAATCATTTGTTTCACCAAGATTATGACTCAATCCACGAAGTGCCAAGTTCATTTTTGCCAAGCGATATGTTGCTGCATCTTTTTCTTGACCATATATATTTATTCTGTTTATATCGCCTTGCTTTGACTTAACTAATTCAGCACTTTGGATAAACATACCACCTGAACCACAAGCTGGGTCATAAAGTGTACCTTCGTATGGTTCAATCATAGATGCCATAAGTTGTACAACGTCGTGAGGGGTATAAAATTCACCTTCTTCTTTTGTTGCATTAACTGCAAATTCTTTAAGGAAGTATTCATAAACTCTACCTATAAGGTCTTTTTCTTCTCCAAAGGCTTTATGACTGATTTTATTAACTTCATCAACAAGTTTTTTAATATCATTTGCACCAAGATTACGAGTTGTAAAAGTACCTTCCACAAAACAACCTTTTAACTGTCTCGAGCTGGTTGCAATGCTATGTAAAGCTGTATCAAGCGCAACATTAAGCCCTGGTGCTGGAGTATTGATAATTGTTGACCAACGTGCTTCAATAGGAAGATTGTATGTTCCTCCTGATAATGTTGTATCGTCGAAAAACGCTGCTCTTATGTTTTCATCATCAGGGTCCAAGCCTTGTTCTATTAATGTATTGCGAAGTTTTTCAACACCATCTTCATATTTTTCGCCAATAAAACGTAAAAATACTAGTGTTAGCATCATATCTCTTTTTTCAAAGAAAGAGCCTGAATTACGTGCCGCACGTAAAATATCACGACAATTGAATAAAATATTATCAATATTCAATGTACCATTAGAAGTCTTTTTCGCCATACATCCTCACTTTTTTCTAGAATTATCATACCATGAACATGCTCAATTGTTTGTTTTGTAAAGAGTT
>JAZUBR010000001.1:0-9833 GCA_045638625.1 Candidatus Gastranaerophilaceae bacterium | reverse complement strand
GTCCTTCTCTTATACAGGCTAACTGTATAAGATGCTCGACTTCATTTTATTTGTTTGTCCGTCTTTCATCTTTCGTTGAATTAACAAGTATTTTTGTTTTCAGCTATTCTGTTGTCAATGTTCAACTTAACATCTTTATCTATTCGAGATTTACATCCCAGCGGACAAAAGTCACATTCTCGTTCGCTATTTATATAATGTGTCGCTTTTCCTTAATTCCGCTAGTAGAAAACTTCCGTTTCCCAAGCGTCGGTTTCTTCAACCAACTCTCTTATACTACATCTTCAAGTTTCTTTGTCAACTGTTTTATTTCTTGAAGATTAATATTTCGTTACATACTTATAAAAGTAAATGCGTATTCAATATTTCGGCTATAGTGTAAATGAATAACGGGCAATCCCGTTATTGGTGTCCTTGAAGTTTCCCTCAACGGCACAAGACCTATAATATCATGGTAATTTTTTGATGTCAACAATATTTTTTCTATTTTTTAAATTTTGTTTTTATATAGTATATAACTCCCGCCAATAGTGCAATTCCACCACACACTTTTATTGTAGTTGGAGTTTTGTCATGATTTTTATAACCTCTTTTTTGCACTTGAGCATGTATTTGACTATCGCATGCTCTTATTCGTGATTTTGTATTTTGATAAGACACAGAGGTATTATCGAGGCGACCTGACGGACCGCTCACAGCTGGAACATTCAATGTGCATGGTAATAAAGCTTGTGTCACATAACCTCCTAAAATAAATGCCCGTAGCGCAACAACCGCTGTATATTATCTTTTGGCAAATACATGTACGCAGGTTTGATAATCAATTCACTCATATTTTTATCTATTGCGTCATGCACAATAGAATTCAAATCATCATCTGCATACCTAAATCCTAATTTATAAAAGAACATGCTCGACGTGTCTTCAGGAGCAATCTGTTCAAGATAAACAATTACCCGCCCCTGAGTTTCATCATCTAATAAACTTTTTTCAACTAACCCCTGTAAAGCTTCCGTGCCTGCACCTTCTCGAGGTATTGGAGATTCCAACTCCGTTATTAAATAAGTATTATTAAAATAACATGTAGGAGGACATGCTTCTTCTGCAATTCCAGATAAGAAAAAATTACCAGAAGTTGTTTTTTTATTCGAAAGCGCAAATAAATGCCTAATATTACCGAGCAAAGATGCCTTTAAGACTTCATCTTCATCTATTGCATATTCCTCGGGCATGCCATATGGAGCGATAATCTTATCTGAGATTTTAATCTTTTTAAATTTTATTCTTGCTCGCTGTTTCTTCTTACCAACAAACGCTGTTGCATATCTGGCAACCTCCCGAGTTGCAAGAGTACTTATTTTTTGAGACGTAACATCTTGATAGTTCCTTATCGGAACGCTACCTGACACCAACATATACCTTTACCTACAAATAAAACTAACCTTATATATATATAAAGTATTTTTTTACAACAAAATTGACTTAAACAGAAAAACTATCTTCATATTTCTTAACAAACACGCAAAAAAATATTTTCACGGAGTTATACTTGTATAGATGGTGTTTATTTATAGAATTTATTAGGAGGTAATATGAAATTACAGGCGATTAGTGCTACGCGCATGACCGTGCCAAACACTAAACCGGTTAAGGTCGAGCAATCGAAACAAATTGTTGCACCATATACCGTGAATTTTAAAGGAAATCCTGAGCATGTAATCTTTTATGGCGCAGAATTTCCTGACTATGATAAAAAAGGTGGCGTTGCCAACGTTATGGGATACTACGACAGGATGCCAGGAGTAGAATCAGTAATCGTCCAACCATATTACCGAGGCAGAAAAGATTATAACATCTTTGGTAAATATACTGGTATTATTGAACCTCACAAATTTGGACCAGACTGTAAATACGAAGGTCTAAAAAATGCATATTTCTACAGCAAATTCAACTTTGAAAAAGAGAACCTAGAAATAGAAACTGGAAAAAATCTTGACTTAAACTTACTGAAGAAAAATATTTTAGTACTAGAAGAAGTTTCTTCTGCAAAAGCTACCTACGGGGAACAACCAGAACAAACTATTAGATTATTTAAAGTAAAAAAAGCTGTTCCTCAATACAGCGAAAAAAATCCGAATGAAATCGTTGATTATAAAATAGAAGATTTGACAGTAACATCAAAAGATAGCAATGGTAATACTGTTACAAAAAACAAAAACCATTTCTTTGTATTCACCAAGGGTACTGCTGAATTTAAAGAACCATATGATGACGGCTCTTATTCTTCTGACAGAAAAGCCAATCCAGATGCTTTCAGTAAATTCAAGCCGCAACCATACGCTGAAAACAACAGAGCGTTTGTTGAACTTAAAGATGCTATCTGTAAGGCTGTAAAAACTAACGATGGTAAAGAATTTAAACCAGCAACAGTTGTTTGTTCTGACTCACAAACTGCATACACAATCGCATTTATGAGAGATCAAGCTGTAGATAAAAATCCATCTTACGATCCAAAAGAGATTTCAGCATCTTACGTTATTCACAACTTAAGAAGAGGCTACACTGGCGAATGCGGTGGTTTAGAAATGGCTCTTAACTTAGGTTTGACCAAAGATGAGATTACAATCCTTAAACAAGACCCTGCATTTATCGCAGCAGAAAGAAACGGAACATTAGGTGAATACTTTGCCCCTTATTTAAAGGATGTTACCGATTTTTCAGGTTCATATAACCCAACAAAAATTGCCTTCAACTTAAGGGCTAAGGGATATTCTACTGGTCTTAACACGGTATCAAAAGGATACTGCGACGACCTTGCAAACAATACAAATATTCCAACAGCTTTACAAGGAGAATGGAAAGAACTTGTAGACGCTAAAAAAGCAGTCGGGATTCTAAATCCATTTGAAGACCCAGCTTTCCACATCTTCAACGGGGTTGCAGGAATGACTGGATACACTCCAGAAGGTGTTGAAAAACTCAAAGTGGCACTTACAGAATTAGGTGGTGATTATGCAACTTACGCTGACGGAATAGAAGCGTATGCAAAAGTTGATAAATCAAAATTCCCTGTTTCTGAAAATGGAGAATATACTGTAACCGACGAAGCATTAGAAAATCTTGAAACTGTTAAAAACTTCAACAAGAAAGTTTTCTTAAATCGTTTAACAGAAAAGTTCAACGGACTTAAAGCTATCAACAGAAAGCTTTACAATACTCTTGTTGTTGGTCTAGAACAAAAAAATGCTAACCTTATCGGGAACATTGATGAAAAACTACTTGCACCTGATAAAATTGACAACATTAAGGTTTATACAAGCTGGGGCCGCTTAGATTCTCAAAAATCACTTGACGTTGTAATGGATGCCTTTGATAGATTCTGCGAAGCTCATCCTGAAGAAAAGGATAACTATGTATTAGTTCTTGGTGGTGAAGCTCCTGGAACAGAGTATTCAAATAAAATCCTTGCACAGGCAGAAAAATTATCAAACAAATACCCAGGCCACGTAACCTTTATAGAAGCTTTTGCTCCTAATAAGATTCTGGCATCTGCGTCAGAACAAGTATTGCTTCCTTCAAGAGAAGCTCCTTGTGAGTTAACAGACCTTGAAACAATGAGATTCTTGACAATGTTAACAGCTACACGTGCTCAAGGTATGGATGATAAGAACTTCGACCCAGGCGACAACGCTGAGATTGCAACAAGCTTCAAAACTCCTAACCCATACTATTTATCTCAAGGAGATATTGAAAAATTCCAAGAAAGTGGTATTGGTGAAGCTTGGAAAGCAGAACTTGAAGCTTTCCAAAATAAAGTTCAAACTGAAATGGACAATAAAAAAGCTTCTGCTGCAATCTTCGAACGTACAGAAGATGAAAAGAAACATCCAGAAGTTACTCTTCAACAATACATTGACAACAATCCTGAGCACAAAGAAGAGTTTGATAACATGTTAGATAAATATCGCTCTCTAATCTTAACAATTGGTGTTGTATCTTGTATGGAAAGAGGTCTAAATCTTACTCCAGAGCAAAAGAAGGTTATTTTTACTAACCAACTTAACATGAAAACTGGTTGGGAAACTAACGGAGCTTTAACAGGTTTAGGAACATCTTCAGCCGAAGCTTATAAGAAAATCTTCAGAACAAAGGCTGAAATAGATACAAGTAAGTACGGAACTCACTACTTGAAATCTTTAAGAGAACACTTGGCACAAGTTGCAAAAGAATTAAAGCAAGATACGCCAGGGCCTGGACCAAAACCACCGGTACCCCCAGAACCACCAAAACCACCAGTACCGCCAAAACCACCGGTACCTCCAAAACCACCAATCCTTAAGTATGTGGCTTATGCGGCGGTGGCAGCGGCAGTTGTTGGAGGAGCAGTATACGCAATTGCACACAGAGATTCTTCAAACAATAACAAACCTGCATTTGCTAGAAAATAAACAAAATAAATGGCGACTAGTTTTAATAGTCGCCATTTTATTTTCCATCTTACATTATTGTTGAAATATCAACGTCTAAACCTTTTTCTAAATTAGCTCGCATTTGGTCTAATGTTTGAATTGCAGTATTCAAAGAGTTAACTTGTTGAGAAGCATCTACATCAGTAGCTTTCTCCAGCCTTACTCCCCAAGTTGATTGAGGGTGTGTCTCACGCATTATAGAAGATGTAACTAATGTATTTGGTTTCTTTATTATAGATACCGTAGAAGAAACTCCTCCTTTTGTCTTTTGCCAAGCTGAAGACTTAGCTGCATTGAATTTTTCTAACATACTTAAATCTTTTGTTAATTTCAATTCTGAGATAATATCATCCACTGCTTGCATATATTGTTCCTGTGTTACAGCTGGCTTATAAGCGTTTATTGTCGCTTTTGCAGCTGCTATTTCTTCTGGTGTTGATGATGAAGATGACAATACTTCTTTTGCACGCAACAATGATGTTGTTCTTGCTTTTACTACAGCATCCGCAGCAAATACATTTGATTGTGTAGAAGATACAATTTCATTATATTTTGCCATCTGCTCTGCAGTTGTTCCTGTAGCAGTACGAACTCTATTCATTTCGGCAATCGCTTCTGTATTTAGTTTTTCCAAATTTGCTAAAGCTCTCGCCTGAGCTTCAGGAGTTTTTGCATTATACAAAGTATTGTATCTACCCTTTGTTTTTCTTAGCAATTGTAGCTCAAAATTCTCTGCTTCAGTTCTTGTCGCTTTTGATTGTAATGCATTAATCTTTTCATCCAATGAATTTATAATACCCTTATAATCATCAGCTTTTAGTCTGCTAACTCTAATTCTTCTAGCATTTTCTGCTGTTACAGATTTTGAAATCTTAGTTAATTCATTTAACGAATTTGCTAAATCATCAGTAGTTCCATATCTATCATTATATCTTTGAAGTAATTGAGAAACCTTATCTAATTCAGCTTTAGACTTACTCAAAGCTGCATCATCTGCTGCATTATAAACAGCTTCATAAGCAGCTTTTAAACGTTCTAATAATCGCTTATGCCCACTATTTGTAGCTTGTCCCAATTGTTCATCAATATATTGTATATTATTTTCATATTTATGATGATAGTGTGATGACTTAGTAACTTTATTAGCTATACCATCTAATGTACCTTTAAACTGTCCCCAACGAGCATTTGTAGCATTTGCAAAACCACCTGCAGCTGCAACTTCATTTGCAGATTGTTGATAAATCAATTTTACAGATTTAGATAATTGATACCATCTTGGAGCTGTTTCACCAAGTTGTACTGCAGCACCTTTAGCAGTTGCTTTTACACCTGCTAGTGACAATGCTGTTTGTACACTACCTGACCCAATATCTTGCCAAGCTTTCTCTGCTTCTTCATCAGTTTTTGCAGTAGCAGCATTAATTGCACCTTTAGCTAGAGTTACACCGCCACCTACAACAGCAAGACCTAACAATACTGGTGCAGCAAAAGGTATCACTGCGGCTGCAGTTGCTACAGCCGCACCAATTGCCACAGTAGTAATTGTTTTCTTAAGGCTAAATTCGCCTTTTTCGTCAAAAAACATGTCAGTAAAGAGGTTTGCAACACCTTTACCAAAGTTTGCTAACTTATTCCACCCGCTAATTTCCCCATCATTAGCACCATCTGTTGCATAATAGCCAGTTTGCTCATCGTATTGTGTTTTTGACACCATTTGAGCACCCTCTGCTGTTTGTACAGCAACACTTTCCAACGCCTGTGTTTTTGCGCCTTTAAATTCATCAAGTTTTTTATTTACGATTTCAAGTTTTTCTTTTACAGTCAACTGAGGTTGAGTTTGCGTCTGTGCCTGAGTTTGTACCTGAGGAGTTTGAGCATAAGGAGAAAAAGGAAATATTGAACTTCCTGTGAAACTTGGACTGAACATTGGCATAGCCTGACGATTTTGAAGCATGCTCTGCATCATCCAATAATTCTCGTCAGACATCAACGGAAATTGATTAAAATTTGTACCATAATAGCCAGTCAAGCTAATTCTCCTATTATCCTATACTTTTTAAAAGTATTTTTTTATAGAAAAATTGCCTATTTGTAAAGTTTTGTAAAAAGCCTACAAAGCGTTAATGATGAAAATAAAACCAAAATCCCTGAAATAAATGCAGGAAAAGGAAGACCAAATATAAAGAAATTAGAATCTACTCTAATTAACTCTATTCCAAAACGAACAAGAGAGTATAAAAAGATATAAAACAGAGTAATTGCCCCTACTGGAGTTTTAGGAGCATTCAGCAACCTAAACAACATTAAAAATATCAGAAAATCTGCAACACTTTCATACAAAAACGTTGGATGAAAGTATTCATATTGAATAAACTCCTGTGGACGGGAATTAAGAGGAATATAAAGTTTGAGCGGCAAGTCTGTAGGAAGTCCAAAAGCTTCGTTATTAAAGAAATTTCCCCAACGTCCTATCGTTTGCCCCAGTGCGAGACCTACAACAGAGAAATCACATAATTTAGACAGCGATAACGATTTACGTCTTGCATAAAACAATAGCCCAAAGAAGCCCCCTAATATTGCTCCATGGATTGAAATCCCTCCATCTCTAAAATTTAAAATATCAAAAGGGCATAACAGATAATGAGAATAATTCAAAATGCAATACCACAACCTTGCACCTAATAACCCTGTAATTATTAACAAAGGTGCCAATGAAATAAAAACATCTTTAGGAAATTGTGAATTTTTATTAGCGCAATAATTGGAAAACATCACTGCACAAAAAACAGCCAATGCCATAATTACCCCGTATGTATAAATCTCGACACCTCCAAGAGCAAAAAGTTCACGTCCTGGGGAATGTAGGATTAGTTCAGGCATAATTAACCTTCTTTTACTTGATTCGCTTCTGGGAGTTTCTTTTGTAATTCAGGTAATTTTGACTTAATTGAATCAATTTGAGATGTTGCAGCAGATTTTGCTTCAGGATTAACATCAGCAAATGTTAAATATTTATCTAAAGATTCTACTGCCTTTACATACAAATCATACGCTTTTTGCAAATCTTCTTGAGCTGGTTGGATAGGTTTTTCATTTTCTTCAGATATTTTTTGTTCTTGTAATTTTTCAGCGTAATTATACTGGGCAACAGCTAAAGAATAATAAACATCCGATACATCTGACTTTAAGGATGCTGCTTTTTGCAACGAATCTACAGCCTTTTCATACTCCTCGGCGCTTATGCAAGCAATTCCAAGATTATAATTAGTTTCAAAAATTGTAGGTTCAATATCTAAGCTAGCCTCTAATCTACCTATTGCGGCAGTATAATCACCTTTTGCCATATATTCAGCAGCCTTGTTGTTTAATTCTTGCACTGCAAAATTATTAATACAAGCTGTAGACATAATCGCTACAAGAAGTACCGATACGATTAATAAAGCATTTCTCATCAATAATTATCCTCAAAATCAAACTTCTTGTACATTCTAATACAAGTTTGATTTTTTAGCAACCCCACAAGCAACCAAGAAAATTGACCAAAACAAAAAGAATCATATATTTAATTGAGGTCTTTTTTTATTTTTTATTATTTAATAATAGTAGGTTATATCAGTCGTGGGTGAGTATATGAAGAAGTTTTTATTATTATCTTTAATTGGAATATTTTTAGCATCTGCTTTTGCAATAGATGCACAAGCTGCAAAAAAGTCTTCTTCTAAAAAATCCAAAATCTCTAAAGAATTTTTGGATGAAACCGACGCTGAAATTACACGCTTAACCACAAAAATCTACGGAAGAGCTTTATTATCTCCTCAAGATAACGAAAGCTTAATTACAATAAAAATAAAACTAGATAACCAAATGGTTCAAGACAGTAGTGCTACAGAATTAGCTCCACTTTATTTCAAGACAGGAAACATTCTAAAAATGAGAGATATGAACAAAGATGCAATAGAATGCTATCAAACTGTTCTTGAAAACTTTAATAATACAGCATTCGCCCCTAAAGCAAGAGCTGCACTTATTGATATGGGTGTAGATGTAAAAGACCCACAAAACGAAAACACAGAAGATGCAGCTGATAAAATACAATAAAAATAGTCTAAACAGAGGACAGTAGACTATACACCCGACTAGTAGTCATTCTTGAAAAATAGCCTTAAATTAAGAATATAAATTAATCAGGGAGAGCAGAATGAAACTACGAGTTTGCGATTATATGAGCCAAGGTGTTACAGAATCAGATATTACAGTCTATCCACAAAACGATATAATAGAAATTGCAAATATTATGTTAGATACAAATATAGACGCAGTAAAAGTTGCCCTAAGCCCTTGGAACAAAAAATGTATCGGAATTTTAGAATTTAATAAAATCAGAAATTTTTGTACACGATAACAAAAAGAAAAGCAGCGGAAGGAAACCCACTGCTTATATATGTTTATTTGATTAAGGTTTGTTTAAAACTTTAGTTTTTAGGACACAATACATTTGCAGAAATAACCGAATCTTCTTCAATTGTAAATGTCTTAGAATCTCCTCCATTTTGGTATTTCACTTTGCCATTCAACCACCAATTTATCGGTTTGCCTGAACATCCACAAGAAAAATAACATCTAATCTTAGTCCCTTTCTTAACTTTAAGAGTCAAATACTGTGTCGGATATCCAGATTTTATTTTATGTGATTTTCCATCAACAGTTACTAGTAAATAAGTATTGTACGTTTCATTAGTATTAGAAGAAAGTTTTACATTATAATAAACTGGGCAATCTGCTTGTGTTGGTACAACTTGACCATCGTCACATTTTACAGGGCATTGTGATTTATCTGTTACCAACTTTGGAATTTTTGACATTACATACTCACATTCATGATAGCAATAATCACCATTTTCTATAGAATATTCCTCTGGACATCGACAAGCATTCCCAACTTTTACATGGTTACCCTTACATTCTACAGGACAATTACTACCCGCAGTATCTATTTTTTCTGTCGTTCCATCCGGACACTTTGGGCAGTTACTTCTGTTGGCATTTGCCATCTCGCCGTTTGCGCACTTATCGCAATTGCTTCCGTCTGCGTTTCTTTCGGTTGTTCCATTTGGACATTTTGGACAATTACTTCTATCTGGTGTTGTTACCATTGAACCATCTGTACACTTTGGACAATTTGAACCATCACTGTTCTTTACGGTAACTCCATCTGGACAATATTCTTTATCAGGGGCATCTGGTAAAGTTGCTAAAAGAATATTTCCAAATTTGTCCATACTATATTTGTAAATATCTCTACCTTCCTCGTTTGGAGCTTTACTTCCGTTCACATCAATAGTTATTTCTGCTACATGTGAA